>DATKPM010000040.1:0-8949 GCA_035524135.1 Candidatus Acidiferrum sp.
TCTCGTGTCCTCCACTCTCGCCGCGCATCAGCCCATTGCTTCGGTCGATCTGGTCTAGCCACTCGTCACTCCTCACTCGCCACTGCCTTCCGGTTCGCAACACAGCGAAAAACCGGATTCGCCGTAACTCACAGAAAACAAACGATCGGGCCTCTTCCGGTTCGCAACAAAATCGGGGGTTGCGACTTTCGCCCCGCACGCGGATTTTTCCCCTGCCAAGCCCCGCGCGGGTTCTTCCTTCGCCAAGTCAACGGCGGGCAGATCGAATGCGAAATGCACGCGCTCCGCGCGCAAGGCAAAGCGACGATTACTCGTCGCACTCCAAAAGGGCGGGTCCGCCTTCGCCAAACCGCAAGGCTCCCTTCGCTTCGCTCAGGGCAAGACGGCGGGAAGATCGAGTGCGGAATGCACGCGCTCCGCGCGCAAGGCAAAGCGACGATCACTCGTCGCACTCCAAAAGGAGCAAAAGCGATACAGCAGATTCCTCGGAGCGCGCACTACGCGTTACTCGGAATGACAAAGAGGAGGGAGAGCCTTCTCACCCCTCGCGGAAGGCAGGCTCCAAAAAGGGCGAGGCTAAGGCTGCTTGAAGGCGGCGACGGACTGAGCGGCAGAAGATGCGCTCAGGTCGCGCGAAGGATCTAGAAAGGCAGCCGCGGCGTCTTCGGAGCCTTCGGCGAAGCGGCGCTCGCCGGCCTCCCGAATGGCGGAGTCGGGCACTTTGACGAGCGGCGTATAGCACGGGTGGTGCGATTCCTTGTAGGGATTGTTGCGTGCGGCGTTGTAGCAGCAAATCATGGACCAGCGGGCGTGGTCGGAGCGGTTCTGATCGGACCGATGGAGAAGGTTGCAGTCGAAAATCAGCGCGTCGCCAGGGTCCATTTCAACGTAGACGAGTTCGAAGCGCTTGAGAATTTCGTTGACGCGTTCGAGGTCGGCGCCGGCCTGCTCGCCGGTGAGGATGTGGTCGATGCGGCCGAGCGCGTGCGAGCCGCGGATGACCTGCATGCAGCCGTTGACGCGCGTGGCGCGGTCGATGGCGATATAGGCGCTGCAGAGAAGCGGAGCGAGCACGGCGTTCTGATACCAGTAACCGTAATCCTGATGCCAGGCCCAGGCGCCGCCGATCTTGGCGTCCTTCATGATCATCTTTGAGTGGTAGTGATAGACCTCGCCGCCGAGAATTTTTTCCGCCGAGCCGACGATGGATTCCGAGCGCGCGACCATGCCGTAAATCGTGTCGGTGGGATGGTTCCAGAGAGCGAGGCGGACCGTGCCGCCTTCGCCGTCGGCGCGGCCGAAAGAGTGCTCGTCGAGAGCGCGGTCGGCGCGAGCGGAGCGCGAGAGAAGAGAGGTTTCCTCGGCGTCGAGCATGGATTTGACGAGGACAAAGCCGTCTTCGCGGTAGCGGGCGACGTCGGCGTCGCTGATGATGCCTTTGGCCATGGCGGAGGCCTCCTGATGGTTGGGCGCGGCGCGCGGGGACGAGAGTGCCGCGGACGTGTCCAAATTACATCCGGGCGCGAAGGATGTAAAGAGGAGCGCCATACGGGCGGGCGAAGAGGCGGCGAAAGCACGGGAAACGGTGCGGATGGAATGAGCGCGGATTTACCGTTATCGCACGCGAAGCGAGATGTACGCTCCGGGAGCCCCGCGGCGGTGCTACCGTGGAAGGACAGCTTCGCAAGCGGCTTGGGAGAAGTGGTTGTGACCGAGACGACGTCCGGGACAATGACCAGCGCGGAGACCACGGCGGAGAACGGCGCCAACAAGCGCCGCAGCACGCGCCTGGTCCACATGACGCCGATCACCGTGAACGGCACGGACGCGCTGGGAAAACCGTTTCGCGACGTGACGAAAACGCTGGTGGTGAGCTGCTACGGCTGCGCGTTTCCGTCGCGCATGTATGCGCCGAAAAAATCCGAGGTGACGCTGGAAATTTCGCGCGGGCATTCCTGGCTGGCGCCGCGAAAAGTGACGGCGAAAGTCGTGTGGGTGCAGCGGCCGCAGAAGCTGCGCGAGCAGTATCAGATTGCCGTGGCGCTCGACGTGCCAGGGAACGTGTGGGGCATCGACGCGCCGCCTGAAGACTGGTTCCCGCATCCCGAAGATGTGGTGCGCGCGGCAGCGGTGGCTGAACCATCGCCCGAGCCTGCCGTGGAAGAGAAGCCCGCGGAGAGCGAAACAACTGCCGATGAGGCGGAAACGCTGGTGGTGGCGGACGCGGCGGTGGCCGCCGTTGTGGAGCGCGAGATCGAGGAAGAGATCGAAAAGGCCGAGCTGGTGGAAGAGATTGTCTACACGCGCGAGCATCTGGACGCGGGGCTCGAAGACGCGCTGCAATCGACGCTGCGGACGATGATCGAGCGGGCGGCAACGCAGGCCGTGCGCGATTTCGCGCGCGAAACGGCCGAACGGGCGATGGCGGTGATCGAAGAAGTGCGGCAAAACAGCGAAGCGCTGGCCGAGGAGCTGGACGCGAAAATCCGCGCGGCGCTCGACGAAGCGGTCAATGCGACGGTGGCGGGCCCGCTTGAAAAACCGCGCAAGAAAAAGATGAAGCTGGGCCGGTCGAAGATTTAGATTTTTCTCCGCAAGAAGTTGTCACAAACATTTTCACGAACAATTTCTGCACAACAGTTTTCACGCGCGCAATCGCGCGGCCGCTATTGCACGTCCGGAAAAACAGGCAGCGCGACCGTATCGACGATTGCGGGATCGTCGCGCAGCTTGATGTAGAGCAGCGTTCCGTTGGGGCGAGGAACGCTGATGGTCGAGTTCACGTAACCCGGAGGAACTTCGACCATGTTCTTGAACTGCGAATCGGATGCAACCGAATCGAGGAGGAAAAGATTTGTGCCGCGGAGCGTGCACTGCTGATCGGGTGCGTCGGGGCAGTGAATGTCCTTGAGCGCGGGAACGCGGACGAGATTTGCAAGCGGCTGCCAATCGCCCTTCGCGCCATCCTCGCCGATGGCGCGAAATTGCAGCGGCCCGAAAGCCGATGGGCCGAAGTTCTTGAGCGGGTCGAGAACGGCAAGAACGCTTTGCGAGTCTTCGAGGACGAGATTGCCGTCGGCTAGGCTGAGCAGAACGTCGTAAGAGCCGTCGACGGTCGCGACTTCGATCTTCTCGGCGTGCGGGAATTTCGCGGGCACGTCGGATTTGAGGAAGAAGGAAAGGCGCGCGTCCTGCGGCAGCTCGTCGGAACTGGCGAAGCGAACGGCCGAAGGATCGGCGCCCGGCTGGACGTTCTTGCTGACGAGGGACAATTTCGGGCGCGGCGGATCGACCGTTGTTTGCAGGTCGAGCACGCGGCCGTCTTTCAGCGAGACGTGGGCGGTGAGCGTGTCGCCAGGTTGAAACGCCGCGAGCGAGGCTGCGGGCGGCGCGGCGAGCGCGAGCTGGTCCTCTTCTTTCTGGCGCGAGAGCTTTTCCGGCGTGAAACGGACGCCCTGGAGCTCAAAGCTCCCGACTTCGTCGAGACGCGAGCCAGTGAGAAGGCCGTCGCGGTCGCCGGCGTTGATCGAGAAGCGATCGAGGTGCGCGGCTTCGGCGTAGGCGTGGAGCGTGACAACGTCCGGCGCGGCGAGGCCGAACTGCTGCACGGTCATCTTCATTTCACCCGCGGGCTCGTCTTTTAGAGGGATGGAGATTTCGAGTTCATCGGACTCGTGCGCCTTCCACGTGGCTTTCAGATCCTTTCCCTTGGCATTGACGACGGTGACCTTCTCGACGCAAGCGGCGCAGCCGGGTTTCAGATGGATCGTGTCTTCACGACCGACGACGAGAACATCCGCATCAGCAGGAACGACGGCCCATTTGTCCGGCAGGGAATTGCGGAGTTGGAATGCGGGACCGGTGAAGGAATCGAATCCCCAGAAGCCGTGGAGAGTGCCGGTGATGTCCGGACCGAGGCTGGCTACTTGCAGAGTATGTGCATCCACGACGAAGCCGCCGCGAGCGGCGTCCGGCGTAGCGGGAACATTGACGCTCGCGCCGGATTTGCCCTGAAGGCGGAGATCGAAATCGTGCGCGATGGGGGTGGAGTAGACCAGCGGCGCGCCTTCGATGGGAAGAACGAGAGGGCTCTTCTGCAGGCAAAAAACCTGCTTCGGATCTGATGTGCGAAGCGGCGGGAGCTGGGCTGCCTCGACGGCAGGCAAGCCGATCACGAGGACGGATTTCGGATTGTGGAAAGAGGGCGGAGAATTGAGGCGGAGATTCAACTGATCTTTCTTAGGCAAGGCGAGTGCGGGAATGTATTGATATTCGGCGGTGTGAAGCGAGCTCATCAGGCGCCCCAAATCCATCACGGTGCCAACATAGGCGCTGTAAAAGCCGCCGTCCAAAAGAGGCGTGGAACTGACGGCTCCCACCAAGTCGGAAGAGGGGCCGGAAGTGAGAGCGGCGACGAGGGATTGGCTGTGCGCGTCGTCCATGACGAGGTCGTCGGTGTTCTGCGTCAGGCAGGAGGCTTGCTGCTCGGCGGGCTTATCGAAACAGTCTTCGTTGATTTTCAGGCGAAGAGTCTTCGCGAGCAGAAGAGTGCGCGCGTGCAATTCGGTAGGATCGCTGTTAGACGTGTCGCGAACTTCTTCGAGGTACTTATCGACGCGTGTGCGATCGAGTGCCGCCTGGTTCAGGTCCTGCGAAGCGCGGACAAAGACGCCGGGACGCCCGCGCACTGTGGAGCGGAGCGTGGTGAAATCGCCTCCTGTCTCTGGAGCGAGGAAGAGAAGAACTTGCTGGGCGTTTTTTGGAACGGTCACGACCGTGCCTTCCTGCTGCGCGTGCTTGGTCCAGGTGTCAACGCGGGTGAACCAATCCTCAGGAGGCGGGTTCGTGGGGCCCTGCAGGAAAGCGACGATGAGAAGGTAATGGACAGATTGATTTTCCGGGAAATCGGTCTGAATCCAGAGGCGGTCGCCGGGTTGAAAATTGGGGACGCTGGAAATGGGCTGCGTTTTTCCCGCGCGCGTGACCGTCATTTCAATGCGCGGCCCGATCAGATCGAAACTGGAAGAGTCGGCGCGAGCGGCGACGGAAAAAAGAGCGGTGGCGAGACAAGCGATAAAAACCAACAGATAACGAGCACGCGAGAGCGCGAATCGAATTTCGCCCTCATCCATGGCGGCGAGACCTCTCCAAGAAAAATGAATGCATTTCAGCGATCCTGAGAACTTATAAGAGCTCCAACCACAATTTTGTGCCGAAGCTACGACAGCGCTCAAATTAATTTGCAGAAAGATTTAGATGCAGGCAGGGGAATTTGTGTCGCCGGGGTATCCGCGGAGGGAGAGTGACGGACCAGACGGCGAGGCGGGGATTTTGAGGAGTGCGGGACAAATAAAAAAGGGGCCGGATGAACCGGCCCCCTTTTTCAGATGCGCGAACGGCGGGCGCGCTTGAATGAAGCTGCTACCAAGCGTGCGGGTTGACCGGCTCGCCGCTGTTGGGATCGAGAATCAAGAGGCGTCCATACGCTTCCGCGCTGGCGAACGGCGCGTTGTGGAAATCGAAAAGATCGAGAATGGAACCGGCCAGAGCGTCGAAAGATTGATCGCCAATCTGTCCGAGCTGCCAATTGTTTTCGATGAAGCGCGTGATGGATGTTTGATCAGAGAGAGAGTGGCTGACGTAGTTCGCCTTCGCGAACGGCGAAATCACGATGAATGGAAGTCTGGGGCCGTAGCCGCAGCGATCCTGGTACGCGGTGGCGGCGGCTGTTCCGCAGAGGCCGGTCGATCCGAGGAGCGCATCGTTGGCAGAGTCGTTCGATTGATTGATGATGGGCGGCATGACGTGGTCGTACCAGCCGTCGGAGTCGTCGTAGGTGATGATAATGGCCATATCTTTCCACGCGGGCGATTCCTCGAGACGGTTGATTGTGTCGACGAGGAATTCCTGCTCTTCGAGAGGGCTCGAGGTGGAGGGATGGCCGGTCTGATTGGCGGGCGGCTTGATGAACGTGACGGCAGGAAGATTGCCAGCCTGCACGGCGTTCCAGAGATCGGTGACGGAATACTGATGGTTCGCCTGATCCGTGAAGCCGATGGCGCGAACCGATGAAGGCGGCAGGTGATGCGGATTCGTCGTTGACGCGTAGTAGAGGAAGGGATCGTAGTGGCCGTCGTACTGGCTGATACAAGTGGCGACGCCGCCGGAGGTGCTGGCCGGGTCGAAATCCCCGTAGAACCAACCCCAAGTAATTCCCTTCGCGTTCAAGAGGTCGCCGATGTTTTGCCCGGACATTTGAATGGTTGTTCCGGTGGAGCAGTCGTCGCCGGTCGGGTCGATATTGGCGATGACGGTGCCGTTGACGACCTTGCCGGAGACGGATGCAGGAACGGCGCCGTGCGTCTGGCCGGAAATAAGGTTCAGGTGGCCCATAACGGTGGTGCCAAATTCGGTGGCGAAAAATTCGTCGCTCATGGCGAAATTCTGGGCGTAATTCCAAAGAGCGGTGACGGTGTTGCCGTCGTAATAGCCCATCGAAAGATTCGGGGTGCAGCCATCGCCAGTGCCGCTGAGGATTTCCGCGAATTCGTTGAGCAAGCCGCCGTTGTAGGCGCGCTGCTCGTCCTTATAGTGATTGTCATTATCGCAGGTGACGGCTTCGGAGCGGTCGAGGCGGAACGGGCCGGAAGCGAGGTCGGGACTGTGCTGCTGGAGCTCCGGCGTGAGGCCGTTGATGGCAGGAGTGCCGGGACGCGCATAAAACGAGGGCTCGCCCGGAGGGTTGAGCGCGTTCGGGTAGGTGCCGAAGTAGTGATCGAACGAGATGTTTTCGTCGAAGATGACGACAATGTGCTTCACCGGAGTTGTGGTGGCAAAAGATTCCGGCGAGGAACCATTCGATTTGCCGAATTGTGCGAGGGCGGCGGAAGGACTCAAGAGCAGGGCAATCAAGACGGTTGCGACGAGCGCGAGAAAAGCTTTCATCCTCAGACCTCCATGGGTCGCCGACGTTGCGTGCGGAGATTTTGAGCAGGAATCGATCGGCGTGTGGCGGAATGTAACGAGCGGATGTTTCTGCGGAATGAACTGGGAGTGAAGGAGGCGTGCGCTGGAGGGGAAGGGGAAAGCTGAGCGCCACGAGTGATGGCGCAACGCGGCCCGGGCCAATTTACATGACTGAAACAATTCGGAAAGAAAATTGAATGATGGAAGGGTTGTTTCTTCGCGGCGGATTGTGATGCGCCACCCTGCGGCATCCACTTCAGAGCTCTTCGTCAAGCTGGACGGGCCGAGAGCACGGCACGGCTTCATGAAAATCGCAATTTTCACGATAGGGACGATGGCGGCGATTGCGTTGCCGGCATTCGGAAGGCAAGGGCCTCGCGATGGAATGCCTGCGGCTTGCGCGCGGCCTGCGGCGGGGAGCGTGGTGGAAGAACCGGCGGAGATGCGCAGCGTGAAGGGAGTGCTGCGGGGAGAGCTGACGTATCACGACTACCGGGATGCGAACGGGTATGAGGATTATTGCTATACATCTTCCGAGGGTGGGGAAGCGCCTACGCTGCGCGTGAAACCGGGAGATTTGGTGATCCTGCGATTGAAGAACGAGCTGGAGAGCACCGCGCCGTCGAAGGGAGCCTTGGGCGGTGGAAGCTCTTCGACAGGCATGAGCGGGATGAAGGGGAAAGTGAAAAATCCCTGCGCGGGAGAATGGATGACCGCGCTTTCGACGAACCTGCATTTTCATGGACTGACCGTTCCACCGACATGCCACAAGGACGATGTGTTGAGGACGATGGTAGAGCCGGGCGGCCCGGCGTTTGAATACCGGTTCCGGATTCCCGAGGACGAGCCGCCGGGATTGTACTGGTATCACCCGCACGTGCACGGATACACGAACGCGCAAGTGGAAGGAGGAGCGTCGGGGGCGCTGATTGTCGAGGGGATCGAGAGGGCAAACACGCTGCTGGCCGGGCTTCCGGAGCGAGTTTTTGTGATCCGCGACCAGGAACTGATTCATGCGGACGCCGAGCCGGTAAAATCCGGAAACGTGCCGCCGCCGATCGTGGTGCGGGACTCAGAAGGAGACATCCTGAACACAGGAACAGGCGGAGGAAAACCGGCGAAGGATCTTTCGATCAACTTTGTGCCTGTGCCATTTCCGGATTATCCGCCGGCGAAAATTCTGGTGAAGCCCGGGGAAAGGCAGTTGTGGCGGGTGCTGAATGCGTCGGCGATTACGTATGTCGACCTGCAAGTGCTGGTGGCGAATCAGTCGCAGCCGGTGGGTGTTGTGTCGCTGGACGGCGTGCCGATCAATGAGAACGGCATGGCAAGAAACAGGATTTTGTGGACGAGTCGCGTAATGCTGCCGCCGGCGGGACGCGTGGAATTTATTTTCAAAGGATTGGCTGAGGGACAAACGGGAAGCTTCGTGACGCGGTCGGTGGATACGGGTCCCGCGGGAGAGAACGATCCGACGCGGCCGCTGGCGACAATCGTAGCGTTGGAGAACGCGGCGGAGCCCGCGGAGCGGCTTGCGGCATCGCCGGCGCCTCTACCGGCGGCGCGGACCGTGTGGCTGGGCGACGTGAAGCCGGTGCGGACGCGGACGCTTTATTTTTCTGAAGAACCAAAAGACCCGAGGGACCCGAAGAGCCCGACTGTGTTCATGATTACGGTGGAGGGGCAGAAGCCGGAGCCGTTCAATCCACTTTCAACGACGCCGAATATCACGGTGCGGCAGGGAGACGTGGAGGACTGGATTGTCGAAAATCGGACGCGGGAAGTGCACGCGTTTCACATCCACCAGATTCATTTTCTGCTAATGGAGTGGGACGGAACGCCGGTGGACGAGCCGTTTTTGCGGGACACGGTGAACGTGGACTATTGGGATGGGAAGAGCGCGAAATATCCGAGCGTGAAATTGAGGATGGATTTTCGCGATCCGAACATCGTGGGGACGTTTGTCTATCACTGCCACCTGCT
>DATKPM010000041.1:0-8601 GCA_035524135.1 Candidatus Acidiferrum sp.
TTTGGGAATGGCGCCGCGCCAATGCCCCGCGCGTCCAATGCGCTGCAATGCCACGGCAATCGAGCGCGTAGAACCGATCTGGCAGACCAGCTCGACCGTGCCGATGTCGATGCCGAGCTCGAGCGAAGCCGTGGCAACGAGCGCGCGAATTTCCCCGGCTTTCAGCTTGTTTTCAGCCGCGAGCCTCAGCCGGCGCGCCAGGCTTCCGTGGTGCGTCGCCACCGCATCCTCGCCCAGCCGTTCCTCGAGATTGTGCGCCAGGCGCTCCGCGAGCCGCCGCGTGTTCACAAAGATGAGAGTCGAGCGGTGCTCCCTCACGAGCGCCGCGATCCGGTCGTAAATTTCGTCCCACATTTCATGCGAAGTCACAGGCCCGAGCTCGCTTGCGGGAACTTCGATCGCAATGTCCATCGCGCGCCGGTGGCCGATTTGAACGATCACCGGGTCGGGCCTGCCGTTGCCGGTCAGAAAGCGGGCAATGATCTCAATCGGCCTTTGCGTGGCGGACAACCCAATGCGCACGAAAGGCCGGGCCGTGAGCGCCGCGAGCCGTTCGAGCGAGAGCGCCAGATGCGCCCCGCGCTTGTCGTCCGCGACCGCGTGAATTTCGTCGACGATAACGGTCTCGACCGTCCGGAGGATTTCGCGGCTCTTTTCGGCCGTCAGCAGGATATAGAGCGATTCCGGCGTGGTGACCAGGATGTGCGGCGGGCGGTCGAGCATTTTGCGCCGCTCGTGCATCAGCGTGTCGCCCGTGCGCACAGCGGTGCGAATTTCAGGCATCAGCAGGCCGCGCTCGCCGGCAAGTTCGAGGATTTCGCGCAGGGGAGTTTCGAGGTTCTTCTGAATGTCGTTGCCGAGCGCTTTGAGCGGCGAGACGTAGAGCACTTCAGTACGGTCGGCCAGCCCGCCCGTGAGCGCCTTGCGGACCAACCGGTCGATGCAGGCGAGAAACGCAGCGAGAGTTTTTCCCGATCCGGTCGGCGCGGAAATCAGCGTCGTCTTGCCGGAAAGAATCGAGGGCCAGCCTTGCTCCTGCGGCTCGGTGGGCGTGCCGAATTTGCGCACGAACCAGTCGCGCACGACGGGGTGCGCCCAGTCGAGGGGAACAATTTCAGTAGGAGCGACTTCAACGGACGAAGACATGGGCGCTCAGCGCGAAAAACCTCAGATCGGCCGCGGTGCGAAACGAATTGGCTGGGAGGCCTGGACTCGAACCAGGATAAGCAGATCCAGAGTCTGCTGTCCTACCAATTGAACGACCTCCCAGCAGAGGTCCGGACAAGAAAAAAGGCCGCGGGCGCGACCTCTCATTACTTTACTTGGCGGCCCGGAATTCGTCAACCACGCGGAGGCGCGGCAACGAGGCGCTTTTCGCGGACGAAAAATTCCCGCCCGCGCCAGTGAATGCGCTGCGGAAAGAAGCTCGCCAGCCAAACGGCGAAAGAGAAAGCATCGCGGACGGGCAGCATCCAGAGACGGCTGCGGACGAGCGCGTCCTCCATTCCCACCGCGCCAATCTGCCACGCGACAGCGGCCCGCAGAATCAGGTAGGCCGCGAGATAACCTGCTGCAACGGGAGCATTCGGCGCGGAAATCGCCGCAAGGATCGTCCACGGCAATCCCATCGAAAAAAGCAGCCCCGCGTGACCGAGGGGCCGCGAAAACCGGATGCTCAGGTTCCACCGGAGCTGATGACGGAATGCCTCAGCGAATGTTTGATGCGGGTAAACGATGGAAACGGCTTCGCACGACAGCACGATGCGGGCTCCGCGCGCCGCAATGCGATTGCCAAGCTCATAGTCGTCACTGAAATAATCGGCCATCGATTCGAACCCGCCGATTTCTTCGAGCTGCGCGCGTGTGACGGCCATGACCGCGCCGAGCATGAAGTTGATTTCTCCGAGCATCCCGGCCACGAGCACGCCCGGCGCAAAGTCCGTGGAATTTCCGAGAGCTTCAAGATTCGCGGCGAGCGAGCCGTCCGTCAGGCCGCGATAGAGGCACGTGACGCCGCCTGTTTTTGGGTCCGCAAATGGCGCCGCGAGCTTCCGCAGAAAATCCGGAGCGATGCGGACGTCGCTATCGCTCACGAGGATGATGCCGTGGCGCGCCTCTCGCGCCATGCGGCAGAGCTTGTTCACTTTATCGCTCACGCCGACGGGCTCCGAGCCGGCCAGCAAGCGAATCGAGCGCCTGGGAAAATCGCCGATGATTTTTTCAATGACAGGGACGGCCGGGTCGGACGAATCGGAAACACAAAAGAGAATTTCAAAATCCGGATAATCCTGTCGGCAGAAGCTCGCGAAATTTTCGTACGCTTCGCGGTCGAGACCGTGGATCGGCTTCAGAATGCTGATGGGCGGAGTGAAGCTGGTTGCTGCATCGGAAGAAGGCTCATTTCGGAAAAAGCGCCGGGCGGCCACAAGAGAAAGCGCGTAGAAGGCAAACGGAGAGAGTGCGACGAGAAGAAGGGCGAAACGAAAAGCCGCCAACGGCGACACTACATCATCCCTTGCCCGCCCAAACCAGCGTAACGCCGAGGCAAACCAGAAGGACGCCGAGCCATCGCTGCGCGGTCACTTTCTCTCCGAGCAGCAGCGAGCCGCCATACGCTCCCGCGACATAGCTGAGCGCCGAGACAGGGATGACGAAGCTGACGTTTTCGAGCGAGAGCATTCCGAGCAGGGCGAAGAAGCCGGTGGCCATCAACAGCAACGCCAGCCACATCCAGCCAACCATCATGGCGCGGCCCATCACGCGGAGGATCGACGACGGGCGGAAATCGTGCACCTCGCCAATCTGCTTCATCGCGCGCGAAAGGCAAAGTTCACCGCCCGTTCCCGCAATGACGATGAAAAACAGCAAAATGATTTCCCGGAGCATCAGGCTTGCTCCATGTTCTGGGCTGGGACACCGGAATTCGCCACCACCGTCGCGGACGAACGGCCGCCCGCCGCGAGCAAGTCGGACGTCTGGAGAGAATGAACTTCGGTGGTTCGCGGTGGCGTGTGGCCAACGATCAAAACGCCCACGCAGATAATGGCGATCCCGAACCAGCGCAGCGGGCTCACCGTCTCGTGCAGGGCGAAATGGCCCAGTAGCGCAACCACCGCATAGGCGAACGACGACGCGGGCTGCACGAAGCTGTAGTCGGCCCAGGAAAGCACGAGCGTGTAACACAGGAAAAACGCGAGGAGGGATAGGATGCCCGCCCACACCATCCCGGTGGTAAATGCGCGGAAGAAGAAATCGAACATGGCGGCGGGCGCCCAGCTCGAGAGCGCCCCAACCTCGCGCATCCCCTTGCTGAGCAGGACGTCACCCACCGGCCCAAAGATCACCATAAAGAAGATCAGGGCGAACGTCTTCAGGTGAAGATTGCGGTGCGGGCTCATGCGCCGTGCGATTCGCTGACGATTCCGGCCGGCGACGGCGTTTCTGCTGGAACTGTGACCAGCGCCTTCTTGTCAACGCCCTTCTGGGCCACTTTCCAGCGGTCGCGGCGCAGTCTCAGGAAATCGACGGCTTCATGGTAAAGGCGCTTCCGCTCGTGAGAGTCCCACAGCGCGTCGCGCACGATGCGCCATGCGACGCGCGGGCGGAAATAATAGCTGTCGTAAAAACGGTTGACCGCCTCGACCATGTATTCACGGCTCAGGCCGGGATATTCGAGGTGCGGAAGCTGGTGTCCCAGATTATCGGTAATCGCTTCGCCGGCCAGAAATCCTTCACGCATGCCCTGGTTATAAAGCTCCGTGCCGGGATAGGCATGGGCCATCGAGACCTGAATCGTCTCGCAGTCGAGCTCTTTGGCGAACTGGATCGTCTTTTCGATCGTTTCTTTCGTTTCCCCGGGCAGGCCGACGATGAAGTCGCCGTGGACGTGGATGCCGACCTTCTTGCAGTTCTTCACGAACTTGCGGCCCATCTCGACGTTCGAACCCTTCTTGATATTCTTCAGGATCTGGTCGTCGCCCGATTCGAAGCCGACGATGAGCAGACGGCATCCCGCGTCGGCCATAGCTTTCAGCGTTTCGTAGTCGCCGTGCACGCGTGCCGTGCAGGACCAGCGGAAGCCCACGGGCTTGAATTCCTTGCAGAGAGCCAGAACGCGGTCCTTGCGGATGTTGAACGTGTCATCGTCGAAGAAAAATTCCTTCGCCTGCGGAAACATCTTGTGCGCCTGGCGGAATTCGCGGGCAACGTTTTCCACCGAGCGCGTGCGCCACGCATGGCCCGAAAGCGTCTGCGGCCATAGGCAGAACGTGCACAGGGCCGGGCATCCGCGCGCCGTATAGAAGGAAACGAAGGGATTCAGCAGGAATGGCACGTTGTACTTTTCAATCGTCAGGTCCCGCTGGTAGACATCGGTTGCGAACGGCAATTCGTCCAGTTCCGCCGTTTGCATCAGCGGCCGCGAGGAGTTGTGAACGACTTCGCCGTTCTTGCGGTAGCTGACGTTCGCGATTTCCGACACCGGCTTGCCTTGCGCCAATTCCACCACCGGGTGGTCGAATTCACCGCGCACCACGAAATCGATGTCCGGGCTCGCCAGAAGGCTTTCCGCCGGCTTGATCTGCACGTGCGGCCCGACGAAGGCGATCTTGATGTCCGGCTTCTTCTCTTTCATCGCCCGCGCCATGCGCAAGTCGCTGAAGAAGCCTACGGTTGAAGTGAAAAGCACGACAAAGTCGTAATCTTGCGCGATCCGCACAGTCTCTTCGGGAGACACCTTATGCGGCGGAGCATCCAGCAGCCGGCTGCCCGGCAGCATTCCAGCGGGATAAGCGATCCACACTGGATACCAGTAGGATTCGATCTCGCGCGTCGCGGGCCAGCGGGAGCTGGCGCCTCCGTCGAAATTCTCAAAGCTCGGCGGATTCAAAAATAAAGTCTTCATCACAGACTGCATCTATCATTCCCCCTCAGAATTCGAAGCGGTATCAGTGGCCCTTGTTTCCAATCTATCTAGTCTACCTGAATTGCCTTGTGGCCCAAAGCTGGGTTTTTGCGCATGGCGCCATTATTGGAACACTTTCGCCAGCTGTCCGGTTGCCTCGAGAAGCGAAAGCTGCCCTTCCTGCCGTGCCAGATTTGCGTCGAGGAACGCCACCCACTTGTCGTTTTCATCCAGGCGCGCCTGCTCGATATCGCGCAGGGTCGCGCGGCCGTCTGCGAATTTTGCCTCGACGATATCGAGCGTCTGCTGCGCGAGCTTCAATTCCAACCGTGCTACTTCGCGGGACGCATCCAGTTCGCGCACGTTGCGGAGCTTCTGCTGCACGTCCTGCCGCACCGCGTCCCTCTTGCTGCCCACCAGTAACTGTGCTTCATTCAGTTGGCTGCGCGCCAGCGCTACATTCGCGCGCGTTTGCGAGCTGAACAGCGGAATCTGCACGGTGAAGCCGAGAGTGACGTTGTTCCTTTGGAAGTGATTGTAGAATTCCTGATAATTGTTGTATTTGGCCAGCACTTCATACTGTCCAATGATGCTGACGCTCGGCCAATAGGCTCCCTTGGCACCCTTGAAGATATGCTCGCGCGCCGAGCGCTCGTTTTCCGCCTCCTGAATGTCCGCGCTGCTCTTCAGGGCCATCGCCATCAAATCGGCTTCCTGCTGATCAGTCGAAAACGACGGCTCTTCGGAGTCCGTCACAATCTCGCGTTCTTCGGGAATGCCCGTCAGGCTGCGAAGCTCTTCGGTCAGATTCTCTTCCCGGCCTTCGAGTTTCAGGATGCGCTCCTGCACTTGTGCGGCGGTCAATTGGCTGCGCGTCACCTCGATGGGCAGCTCCTGTCCGGCATTGGCGCGGTCCTGCGTCACCTGCAGAATCTTTTCGGCGCTCGCTTGTTCGGATCGCAGCAGTTCAAGCGCATGGCGCACGTTGGCGAGATCGAGATACTCCGAAGCGGTGCGGACAATCACATCGTCGCGGACACGATCCACTTCGAGCTTCGCGTTGCTTGCTCGGTCTTCGGCGGCTTTCACCTGTCCGGAAAGCGGAAGGTTGAAGACAGATTGCGTGTAGGAAAGGCTGAAGACGGATGGCCCGTTTCCTCCCGGAGTGGCGGGGAAGCCGCTCGTATAGGCGGCCCCTGCGCCTGTGTAGAGATTCGGATGGAAAGCGCCCTTGTCCACCGCAACTTCGCCTTGGGCGATGCTGTACTGAACCTTTGCCAAAGCCAGATCGCGGCTGTTTTGCAAGGCGAGCGTCACAGCCTCCCGAAGGGTGAGCGGTTTCGCATCCTGCGCGCATGCCGCGCGTGGCGTCAATAACGCGGCGCCGAGAGCGGCCACAGCAAACCATGGGCGCGTCCAGTTATTCATAGTGCAGCGCCTCGGTGGGATTCAGTTTGGCCGCGCGATTCGCCGGCAGATACCCGAAGATCAGCCCTGTCGAACTGGAAACCACAAACGCCACGACGACCGAGAGCCAGGAAATCGGAATGTCCACGTTGCCGACCTCCGGAAAATAGCTGACCACATAATCGATCAGCACGGGAATGAATGTCGCAATTCCGATGCCTGCCAGCGCGCCGGTGGCGCTGATCACAAACGCCTCCATTAAGAACTGGTAGCGGATTGCATCCCGAGGCGCACCGATGGCCTTGCGGATTCCGATTTCGCGCGTCCGCTCCGTCACGGTCACCAGCATAATGTTCATGATGCCGATTCCGCTGATGATCAAGGCGATGAGGGCGATGAGAATCAGCGTAAGCGTCAACGCCATGGAAATCCTTCGGGCTGTTTCCAACAGGCTCGTGAGATTTTGTACAAAATACTGAGCGCCGGTACGGTGGCGGCTCTGCAGCATGTCTGCCACGGCGTGCGTGACGTCCGGAACTTCGTCCGGGCGGTCCGCCTGAATGTAGAGCGTCTCGATGTAGCTCTCACCCGTAAAATCCTTAACCAACGGGAAAGGGATGAGGAGCGACCCGCGCGTGATTTCAGACTGCCCGAATGTCGAGACTCGCTCGCGGAAGACCCCGATCACGGTGAAGTACATCTCGCCCACGCGGATCACCTGATTCACAGGATCTTGGCCCGGGAAGACCTCTTCTGCCAAGTCCTTCGTCAGCAGGCAAACCTTGCTTCGGGTGGCCATATCGTCCGGATCGAAGTAACGGCCGCTGACGATGACCAGATTCCGAATTTCC
The DNA here is from genome assembly GCA_035524135.1 of Candidatus Acidiferrum sp. Classification (GTDB taxonomy): domain Bacteria; phylum Acidobacteriota; class Terriglobia; order Acidiferrales; family UBA7541; genus Palsa-295. The sequence goes on from DATKPM010000041.1 coordinate 7,162, forward strand.
TGGAAACCGTTCGTAACCCCGATCAGGTTCACCGGGCGTTCCACGCCCCCTACGACCAGGGTCATCGGGATGTTGTTGGTTCCCGCGACCTGGCGAACATCCGGGATTCCTGTCCGCATCGCTTCCATGTCATCAACTGAGATCTGATCCGCCAGAGTGACGTGTTCCGAATTGCTGGAGCGGATCAAATACGCATACACGATGTTCGCTCCAACACCTTCGATCTGACGGATGATGTAACGCCGGCCCGCCAGGCCGACCGTCACCACCAATACAATGCACGCGCTGCCGATGATCACCCCGAGCATGGTCAGCGCCGCGCGGACTTTGTTCGCCCGCAGGGCCTGCAGCGCCAGCGCCCAGGTCTCGACCCAAAATGCGGGAGTGTCACGAAGGCTTTTCATCGGGAATTTTCTGAGCATTCAAGCCTAAAATTCTAGGCCCATAGCTACTGCCGCCGTTTAGCGACCAACCGCCAAGGGGGCTCTTTTCTCTCGCTACTCCGTATAAATCATCAAAAGAACGCCGAGAACCATCAGCATTAGAGGCCAAACCTTCTCCATGACGGGCCGCCAGGATCTGAATCCCTCGCTTAGGCCTTTGCCGATTGCAATTCCAAACCCGGCAGCGGCAAAACCGCGATGCTCCGCCTTGACCTGCATCATAACGGCCATGGAGTGTGCTCCGTGCATCCCGGGCGAATGCTTGTGGAAGAGCAGCATCACGGAGCCGGCGAAGGCCATCACGGGGAAGGCCCACTTGGCCCACTCCGCGGTCAGCCATCCCTTGACTCGCGAAAACTCCACAGCTCCAAGGAATAACAGGATTATGGAAAACGTTTTGTGCTGCAGATCCTCCGGGTTGTGCGTGATGGCATACCAGAATGTTTGAGGTCCGAATGGCCATATTTCAGTATCGCTGAATACAAGCAGGTAGATTCCGCCCAGCAGAAAACAGACCGAAAGCACGTATCGAACTCCCGGCCAATACGGACGAATCCGGTCCTGCAGCAGAATCGCAAGGCCCGCGATGAAAACGAGGAGCCCGGACAGGTGATGGTTGAACTCGCTTTCCTTGGTGCTTTGTATTTCCGCCGCCCTTTGCGCGGGAGTTTCCTGTTGGGCCGCCGCGCCGCTGTTCGGCGCGCCGTTCATATCCATGCCCGGCATGTCGGGCATCGTTTGCTTCTGTTGCGCGCACGCGGTTGGCGCCCACAGCAACGCAAGCAGAGCGAGCAGGCCAACGTTCTTGAAGGTCCCCCTGCAAAAGTTCATCAGAATCTCCTTCTTGTGTCCGCCAACGAGTCTAGCTCCTCCGTGCCGTGGAAATCGCTCGTTCGACAAGCCATTCCTCCGGTTCCAATATCTCTAAGAGGAGCGTCCTCGCTCAATTCGAAGTTTTTTCAAGCTGCTGCAGCCGCGTCTTCGCTTCCTTCATGCC
>DATKPM010000042.1:0-24389 GCA_035524135.1 Candidatus Acidiferrum sp.
CAGGACAACATCCTGGCGGCGCTCCAAAAGGGCGCGCGGCATTTCGTTCAAAAGCCTGTAAAGCCCGACGCGCTCTACGAGATCATCCGCTACGTTCTGCAAGACGACGGCGTGACGGCAACCGTTGCGGCCGAGGAGAAGACTCGATGAGAATGGAACTGATCCAGCCTTTCATCGGCTCGCTCGACGCAGTGTTGGCAGAAATGATGAAGGAACCCGCAAAAATTGTGGATTTGACGATGGAAGAGGAAGGCTACCGGCGGAAGGGATTGGCCGCCTCGGTGGGCTTTCGCGGACAGATCGAAGGGCGTGTGATTCTCGATATGGACCCTGCGGCAGCGGCGCATGTAGCAAGCTATCTTTCCGGCGAGGAATTGAGCCCGGCAGAATCGATTGTTCCCGAGACCGTCTGCGAACTGGCCAACATGGTGATCGGCAACGCCGTCACCCAGCTAAACGACCGTGGTTTTCAATTCAAAGTGCTGCCGCCGGAAGTCCTGACCGCCGAGCAGGTGGAAAAAGCAGGTTTCGATTCCGAGGCGACGATCTTGAGCTTCGAGACACCGAAAGGGACCGTCCATCTGAATATTTCGATGGAATATCACAGCCGGCGCGTGCGAGAGAATTCAACGGTCTCCGTTTCCTAAAAGCACCCAATCGGGCTGTTACGATAATCTCTAGTGGGCTCGGGGACCGACACGCCGGTATTCCGTGCCATGACGAAACAATCCTGCCTTTGGAATCTCCTCGGAATAGACTACGCGTGCAGGTAAAAAGATATTCGCCGCATTCGGAGCGTATGGAACCGCCACCTGAATCTGAGTGTTCGGATCGTAGCGCCGTTTGCTGCGGAAGCACATGCCAATCGGCGAGATGTCCTCGCAGACAGCCAGTTCGTCGTCTGTCCCCGCCTGGCGTATGCATGCCGTAAGCCGCGTTTGAATGCGTAGTCGCTCCCGTTCGCGCTGCTCGACTTCCGCCAGAAAGGGCGTGGGAGGCTCGGCGCGGCGGCGCGTACTGCGTGCGGAGATCTTCTTTTCGTCTTCATGCGGAGCCTGCACCCAAATGCTGGGCACTCCGCAGGATTTACAGTGGCGGGCGATGCCACGGTTGGTTTCAAACCCTCGCAATTCCAGCTCATTCAGATAGGCCACTTCCCTACTGCGGCAATAGGTGCATTCCAGCAACATGCGCGCTACGGCTTCCTCGGACTCGGCAACCGGAGGAAATTCGACGGCCCACACGTCGCTCTTCGAGTCGAGAAACTCGATGCCGTAGAGATAGCCGTCTTTCTGTTGTCCAAACTGGCCGACGATACGGGCGTCGGTTTCGCGGTGCGCTTCTGCCGGCGATTGCCGCCGAATGCGGACCACCTGGTCGTTGCGCAGGTCCCGATTCAGAATGATGACTCCACCTGAGGCGTTGATCAGAAGCGTCTTTGCCGGCTCCTTGAAGTCGCGTCCGGCGGCGTCTTTTCCAGTCACTTCCAGTAAGAGCGTAAGGGAAACTCGATCGGTTCGTCGAAGCGATGGCGACGACATCCCGGCCCTCCTTGAGGGGTGAATGGCCCTGCGTGCCAAGATAACATACACGATTGCCGGGTTAGGCAGCGGCCATGCGTTCCTGTTCCTTCTTGCTCAATGAACCCTAAGAGTTGCCGGATGGAAAGACTCATGGACTGTGAGAAGCTCTAGCATTATTTTCGACTCGGAAAAGGGCTTAAGACGCGACATGGTTTGGAGAACATCGGGACTCACACGACTCGCGACTCTTCTTACAGTGCTAATGCCTGCGCTATCCAGCTTGGCGCCGACGACCGGCGCTCAGACGCCTCAGCAAGTCCGGGTCGAGGGAACAATCACCGATTCGAGTGGCGCGTCCATCCCCGGCGCTCGCGTGGAGCTTCACTGCTGTGGCTCTTACTCTGCCACCGCTCTTACAGGGCAGGACGGGCGCTTCTCCTTCTCGGTTGCCGCTGGGTCGTCTGCGTCCGGTGGCTCGGCGCAGGTCGCGGGAACCATCGTCGTCACGGCGAACGGCTTCGCGCGCACTGAGAAACCCTGGACTGCAGCCCCCGGTTCTCTGGCGTCGCTTGAAATTCAACTTTCACCGTCGTCTGCGTCACAACAGGTGGTTGTATCCGCAGCGAGGACACAAACGCAGATAGGCGATACACCGGTTTCGATCATGCAACTCGACAGAAGCGATCTCGACGCCACCCCTGCCTTGCGTGTGGACGACCAGCTCCGCCAAGTTCCCGGCTTCAGCCTGTTTCGTCGCTCAAGCAGCCGCACCGCCAATCCAACAACGCAGGGTGTTTCATTGCGCGGCCTGGGGGCCAGTGGTTCAAGCCGCGCGCTGGTGCTGGAAGACGGGTTTCCACTCAACGATCCCTTTGGGGCGTGGGTTTATTGGGATCGCGTCCCCGAAGAGTCGATTGAAAACGTCGAAGTAGTGCAGGAAGGCGCGTCGAGCCTCTACGGCAGCGACGCACTTGGCGGCGTGGTGCAATTCATCACGCGGCCGCCATCACAAGGGGGGATTTCGCTCGAAACTTCCTACGGCAATCAAAATTCGCCCGACCTCTCTCTTTGGGCAGGCGGGGCGAAAGGGCCTTGGGAAGCAGCCTTTGGCGGCGACGTCTTTCACACCGACGGCTACATCCTGACGCCCGAAGACGAACGCGGGACGGTGGATACGAAGGCGGGAGTCAGCGATGGAACCGCCGATTTGCTGATTGGTCGCCGGATTGGCTCGACAAGCGAAGTCTTCGCACGCGGGTGGTTCTTGCAGGAGCAGCGCGACAACGGAACGCCCTTGCAAACGAACCGGACGCAGCTTGGAGAAGGGGCGCTGGGTGCCAATTTGCAGCTCGCAAATGCCGGCTCGCTGCAGCTACGGTTTTATGGCGAAGTGCAGACCTATCACCAGAATTTTTCCTCGGTCGCTACCAACCGCGACAGCGAATCGCTCACGGATATTCAGGCTGTGCCGTCGCAGGGCGTGGGCGGCTCAGCCGTGTGGACGCGGCAGGCGGGGAGGCGGCAGACACTCGTCGCCGGGTTTGACATGCATCAGGAAATCGGCGGCAGCAACGAGCGGATCTTTTCGATGAGCTTGCCCTCTGCATATCAAGACGCCGGTGGACGGCAACGAAACACGGGGATCTTCGGCGAGGACCTGATCCAGGTGACGCAGAAGTTCGTGATTACGGCGAGTGCGCGATTCGACCACTGGAGCAATTTCGACGCGGAATCGGTTCGCACGCCTCTCGCACCTCCCGGCCCGCCCATCGTGACGCCATTCGCCAACCGCACCGAAAACGCGTTTGATCCACGGCTCGGATTGCTCTATTCGCTGAACCCGCACGTACGCTTTTCCGCGTCGGCCTATCGTGCCTTCCGCGCTCCGACGCTCAACGAGCTTTACCGGCAATTCCGCCAAGGAAACACCCTGACGCAGGCCAATGCTCTCCTGCGTGCCGAACGGTTGACGGGAACAGAGGCGAGTGTTGCAGTGAACGGCTGGGACGAACGCGTGCAGTTGCGCGGAACCTTCTTCTTCAATGAAATTGTGGACCCTGTCGCGAACGTCACGTGCAGCGAGCCTCCCAATCCGCCACCCTGCACCCCGCTTTCGACCTCTACTTTGATCGTCCGCCAACGGCAAAACCTGGGCCGCACACAGGCGCCGGGCTTCGAAATTGACGGGGATTGGAGAATTTTCCCGCGGTTCGAGCTGACGGGAGGATACCAGTTTGTGGCGACCGAGGTGATCAGCGCGCCCGCGAATCCGGGGCTCGTCGGCCTATGGGTGGCGCAGGTGCCAAGAAACGTGCTGACATTTCAGGCGCGCTACACGAACCCCGCGCGCATCAGCTTTACCGTAGGCGGCCGCATGGTGGGCAAACAGTTTGACGACGACCAGAACCAGTTTCCGCTTGGGAGATTCTTCGTGCTAGACGCGTCCGCTTCACGAGACATCGGCAAGGGTGTCTCTTTGTTTGCGGCGGCAGAAAATTTGCTGAACGAAAAATATGCGACGGCGGCAACGCCAATTCCACAGCTGGGGTTGCCGATCACCGCGCGTTTCGGCTTCCGCTTCGACTGGCCACAGCGGTAGCGGCGCCGACTACGCGCCAATTCCGCTTCTAACAAGAATTGCGATAGTTACCCGAGGTTCCTATTTTTCCTTCCCAAGCTCACGCACGTAGGCGACGAGGCTCTTGATCTGCGCCGCGGTGACTCGCCCCTTATTCGGCGGCATTTTGCCTTTGCCGTTGGTCACTGCGTCGATCAGTTGTGCGTCCGTCTGTTCCTGTACTTCGGGAGAGTGAAGATCTACAACGTCGAGCGACTTCCCGATATCTGAACCACGACCGTCGTCCCCGTGGCACACGGCGCATTTCGTGCGGAAAAGCTTCACGGTCTGATCGTCCGCGCCTCTCGTCCCCGACGCGGAAGCAAGAAAAACCAGCGCCAGCGTGCTGAACACCAAGGCAAGAATCCTCGACTGATGGCCCCTCATAAGTCCTGCTTCCTCCGTTTCGTCCGATGAACGAATTCCTGTGAAAGTAGCACAAATCCACTGCATCAAAACAGGTTTGCAACCAGATTTTTGGGCCGCCTCGTCTTGCGAACTCTGGAGAGCCGTGCGAAAATTTGGGGAGTAGTTGGTCTATGTCCGCTCACTTTTGGTCCGACGGCGATATCGTCTAAGGGTTAGGACGTGGCCCTCTCAAGGCCAAAATCCGGGTTCGAATCCCGGTATCGCTACCAGAATTCCGCGCAACAATTTCTCCCAGTCCCCGCTCCGCATCGCACCAGCACGCAGACAAGTAGTAGCAAAAGCATCTCGCCAAGACTCTCTTTCGCATCCAGGAGGACTGATCATTCTTTCGCGATTCCCGCACCCTCAACTATCGTTAGATAGCGATCAATAGGAGGGTTCTCAATCCTTTCAACGCGGGTGCTCGGCAGAGGCCAATGAATTTCGATCCAGTCCACCTTTGTCCGCGGGCCGAGCCCGAGCACCATCCGGGGATCGTGCGATGCCAAATAGCTTCCCCCACCCACCTTCATGCGCTCCCGTTTTAGATCTCCCGACTGGTAGGCAACGCGCGCGCCGACGGCGTCCCGATTTGCCTTCTTGCCCACGAGCTTGAGACCGAGCCAGTGATTCTGCCGCCCGGCATTGTTGCGCAGCAGGATCGGCGCGTCGTCGTTCACGGACACCAGCACGTCCACTGACCCGTCGTTATCAAAATCTCCCAGCGCCAGGCCGCGACCGGCAATCGGCCGCGAAAAGATCGGCCCGCTCTGCGAGCTCACGTTTGCAAATCCGCTTCCTGTGTTGCGAAACAGCAGCATCGGTTCCAGATACTTCACTCCGAAAATCCGCCCCTCGATCCGGTCGTCCGGATGGCCATCGCATAACAGAAGGTCGATGTCGCCGTCGTTATCGTAGTCAAAGAACTTCAGCCCCCAGCCACTCATCAGGCGCGTGGTGGAAGCGATACCCGTCGCCTGCGCCATGTCGGTAAACGATCCGTCCTTATTGTTGTGATAGAGCGAATACATTTCGTGGTCTACGTTCGCCACAAACAGGTCCATCCATCCGTCCTGGTCGTAGTCGGCGGAATCCACACCCATGCCGGATCGAGAACGTCCAAACGCGCTGTAGCCGACGCCAGCCAGCAATCCGTCCTCTTCGAACTTTCCGTTGCCTTGATTGATGAAGAGAAAATTCGGCACCGTGTCGTTGCCGATGAAGAGATCCATCCGCCCGTCATTGTTTACATCGGTTGCGACCACGCCCCAGGCTTTGGCGAGCGACTCGGCGATTCCTGACTCTTTGCTGACGTCGGTGAAGGTTCCGTCACCGTTATTGCGAAAGAGCCAGCAGGGCATCGGCTCGTAGACGCTGGGAATACAATACCAACGCTCGCCAGTCTGAAGATTTCCGCAAAACTTGTTCTTCGATTTGTCAAAATTGACGAAGCGACAGACAAAGAGGTCCAACTTTCCATCGGCATCGTAATCGAACCACACGGCGCTTGTTCCCCAGCCCGGCGCTTCGACTCCTGCCTTTGCGGTCACATCGGTAAACGTGCCGTCCCCGTTGTTGTGATAGAGAATGCTGCGCGCGTATTGCGTGACATAGAGGTCCTGAAATCCGTCGCCATCATAATCGCCCGCCGCCACGCCCATGCCGTAGGCATTTCCGAGCACGCCCGCCTTTTCGGTGACGTCTGTGAACGTGCCGTCGCGATTGTTGTGGTAAAGCGCATTGCGCATCGGCCGATCGGGGGTGTAGAAATCGCACGGCCCGCTGTTCACCAGATAAATGTCCATCCAGCCGTCGTTGTCGTAATCAAAAAACGCGCAGCCTGCGCCCACGGTCTCCGGCAAATACATCTGCGCCGACCGCCCGTTGTAATGCCGCCAGTGAATTCCGCTCGCTGCCGGCGGAATTTCTTCGAAGGCCGGCAAATTTGCCCCTGCGACAAATCTTTTCGCAACCGAGGTTTCCACAGCTCTTCTTGATGGAACTGCCAGGCCCGCATAACCGAGAATTTGCAGCAAGCGTCTTCTTGACAGCAACGATCCCTGTCCTGATCTCAGTGGCTGCTTGCCGAAAGAGAGAATTTGGCTAGTCTCACGGTTGAGGCGCCGACTGCCTGGCGGGATCCTCGCCTTGTCCTTGAGCTCTTCGTACGGCATCGTCCGCTTCCCGTTGAAGTTCCATTTGGCGTTCTGCTTCATCTTTGCGGCCCGAGCGCGCATACGCAATCGCAAGTTGGTAATGCCCTGCCGGGTCGCCGGGCGCCATCTTCACATACCGCTCGAGTGGCGCAACGGCCTCTGCGTACTTGCCGGTCGAGTTTAGCGACATTCCCAAACCGCGAAGGGCCGCGGCAAAATTCGGCATTAGTTTCGCGGCCCGTTCGAAATGCACGATTGCCTCATCGTACTGTTGTTGCTCCCGCGCCAGTTCTCCAAGAATGTATTCGGCGTCGGCGTTGTTGGGATCAATCTTCAGCTCGGCCTCCAGCTCTTTGCGTGCGTCGTCGGGAGTCGTCGGCGTGGGAGACCGTGAGAGGATCAGCCGCGCCAAACGAAAATGAATGCCGGGCAGGTTGGGATTCTTCGCGAGGATTTTCTTGTACTGTTCCTCGGCCTGATCCCACTTCCCCTGCAGCTCGAGGGCTTCGGCGTTCAATTCGAGCGCCTGGTAGCTGCCGGGCGCTTCCTGCGCGAGACGCAGCGAGGCGCGCGTCGAGAGATCAGAATAGGCATGCGTGGTGACGTAAAGGACTTCCGGGTCACGAGGGAAATCGCGGTTGAGCATCAGCAACGCATCGACCGCCGTTTCCGTCTGGTCCAGCATCATGGCGCAGCGGACGGTGGCAAGCCCGGCTCTACGCTCGACATCCTTGTCCGCAGGACGGCCGCCTTTCTTCAAGAGCGGGAGAGCCTGCACGCAATTGCCCTTCTCCGCGAGATCGATGCCTCGCTGCAGTTCCGATGCTGCGCCAGAGGCGGGCGCGGCTTTCGTCTGTTGCGCAAATCCATTTGACGAGGAGAGAAAAAACGCCAGGGCCAAAGAGGCGAGGGCCGAAATGTGACGTTTCCGCATATGAAAGATGGGGCAGGAGAACGGCTGCCTGCCCCATCTTACCGTGGGTGGGAGAATTAGAAGTAGAACTTCAACGCGAACTGGATATTGCGTTCTCCTTGTGACGTATTGACGACCCCAAGGCCGGACGTGCAGGGCGTTCCCGCATCACCGCTGCAACTATTCGCGGGGCTGTTGAGGATCGGGTGGTTGAACGCGTTGATGAAATCGGTTCGGAATTCGAGCCGTCTTACTTCGCCAAAGCCGAAACTCTTCTGCAAGCTGAAGTCGAGTGTGTTCAAACCTGGACCGCGAACAGGCGCAACACCGCAGCTGCCGAACGTCCCATCCGCCGGGTTTGAGTACACACTTGGATCGAACCACTGAATGCCCAAGAGGCTCGGATCGTATTTCTTGATGTAATGTGGTTGACCGTTGCAATCTGCGCGGGGTCCCTGGCTTCCCGTACCCGAAAAGTCTCCGGACGAGATATCGATTGGGAAACCGCCGTGCCATGTCCAAATCGGACTGATAGACCACCCGCCGACAACAGCATTGACCCCCTTGTTCACGTTGTTGCCGTACTTCTTGCCGTTCCCAAATGGCAAGTCATAAACGGCGTACGCCGTCAGGTCGTGGGTCAAATCGTAGTAGCAATTGCCGTACTCGGCCTTCGGGTCGTAGAGATTTTGGAAGTATGGAGACGTTGGCGTGGTCTGCCCACCCCACGACCCGTAATAGCCGCTCGAGTTTGTCAGACAATGCGAATACGTATATGACACCTGATATTGCAAGCCGTTGGCATAATGCTGCTGCAACACTGCCTGCAATGCGTCATAGCGCATTGAGCCGTCGGAAAAGGTTCCTTTTGCCGAGACACCGTCCGCCAGGAGATTTGGATTGCCGGCCAAGTACGGGCTGGGCGTAACCGTGCCGTTCGGCTGAAGGTCCCCTTGCAGAAGCCACGTGGGCACCATCAGGTGAGTCCCCTTTTGTCCCACATAGCCAAGCTGGAAAGTTGTCGAATGGTTAATCTGCTGCTGAATTGTGGCGTTCCATTCCTCCGCAATCGCTGGACGCACGTTCGGACTCCAGACGCGCAGGGTTGCTCCCGCCCACGGATCCGTTGGCGGCGAAAGCGTCAGACCGTCGCTGATGAGAGTTGGAGGAACATTCGCGTTGAGCGGATCGTAGTTTGTATAGTCTTCTGAAGCGAACGGCGGATTGAGAGGCAACCGAAGGTTTGTTCCCGTGCCTTCCAGATAATCGGAAGTTGTGAAGGCGGCGCGGAAAACTGTCTTCCCTCCCAGACGCGCCGGCGACCAAGCGATTCCGATCCGAGGCTCGAAATCGTCAATCCCGTAGTAGCCGTTGTAAAGCGACCGGCTGCTTGCATTGACGCCAGGATTACAACCGGGACAGTTCACTGCCGGGATTGCGAGTCCGGACGGATATTCGACCGTGCCTGTCGTCAGATTGTAGTTGTCCTGCTGATTGTGAACTTCATACCAGGGAGTATGCGCTTGGTAACGCAACCCGAGATTCAACGTGAGGGTGTTCGTGATCCTCCAATCGTCTTGGCCATAAGCGCCAAAGATGCTGGACCTCTGCCCCCAAGTGCCACCCACGATTCCGCGGCCGTTGTGGTCCGCCATGCCGAGGTAGAAATCCGACTCGGACGAACCGCTATACTGGCCGCTGAAATCAAAGAATCCCAGCACCCCGTTGTTTCCTGAGTAGTAGGTATTGATTCGCTGGCGGAAATACTGGAAACCCACACGGAACGTGTGCCGCCCGTGGTTAATGGTGAGGTTGTCTTCGTATTGAAATACCGTGTCAGCAAACTTCTGCGTTACCCCTGCGCCCCCAAAAGCCGTCAAATTGCCGAGACTATCCGCAGCATTTTGATCCGACGTGGAGATACCGAGAAGACCAGGGCCATTTTGGTTGGCGTTCGCTATGCCGAGAGTCACACCCAGGTTTCCGAGCGTCGGCGATGTGCCTGAGTTGACGGTATCGAGGTCGACATAATTCGCGCCCGCGCGCGCCTCGTTGACGACTGAGGGGCTGATGATGTGATCCCAATTGAAGACGCCGCTCCGTATCTTTGCAGTGCCGGTATCCACGGGGAAGATGGGCACGGAAATCGTTTCTGGATTGTCCATGTGCTCTTCCGAATAGCGTCCCATCAAATGGTCCTTCTCCGAAATGTTCCAGTCGACCTTTGCATCACCTTGATCGACGTTCAGAGCGCTGCTCGTCGTGTATTCGGAGTTGTTCAGGAAGCTGTCATTCATGGGTTTCGGGTAGAAGGAGTTTGCGAAAAGGTTGGCGGCTACCACATTGGGCGCCAAGCCTGCGGTTGCCAGATTGTTGAAAGGGATCAGCGCCTGCGTTGATGGATTCTTCAACGCAGACTGAGTTTTTGCCGCCCCTCCCGGCTGTGGGATCGTACAGGAAGTTCCACCCGCGTTCCACGTGCCGCCGACACCGGTGCAAAGGCCGCCAAAATCTCCGCTACGTTCCGCGTCGGTGAACACGGTCGCCAATGTAGTCGTCGCTGGATGGTCGAAGCGCTGTCCTTGGTAATCGACAAAGAAGAAGAGCTTGTCCTTCTTGATTGGTCCGCCGAGCGTCGCACCAAACTGGTTCCAACGAAGAGCCGCCTTTGCAATCGGTGGACTTCCTGCCGCTACAAGGCCGTTCTGCCAACTGTTTGCGTTGAGAACGTCGTTGCGGAAAAACTCGAAGGCGTCGCCGTGGAACTGATTGGTTCCAGATTTCAGCGAAACGCTGACGATGCCTCCTGAAAAATTTCCGAATTCTGCCGGCGCGTTCTGCGTGATCAGGTTGAACTCCTGAATCGCATCGGGACTCGGCTGATATCCCACCAGGTTGTCCGACACCTGGTTGTTGTCCATTCCATCCAAAAGAAAGTTGTTGGATTGCTCGCGGTTCCCGTTGATATAGGGCCTGCCGGAATTGTCAATTCGTTGCGCCGTGGTCAGAGTCTGCGGGTTAGGATTCACGCTGCCCGGGGCTAGTAAGGTGAGCTGGATATAGTTCCGCGAAGCCAGCGGCAGAGCCACGTTTGTCCTGGCATCGATGACCGTTCCAAGTTCAGTCGTTTGCGTTTGCAGTACGGGCGGGGCAGATGTTACCTCCACTGTCTGCGAAACTTGCCCGACCTTCAGCTGCACATCAATTTTTGCGACCTGATTCAAGACGAGAGGAAACGCGGATTGAACGAACTTCTCAAAGCCCGGAGCCTCAACCGTCAATCGGTAGTTGCCTACAGGAATCCGCGTGATCAGGTAGTAACCCAATGTGTTTGTCTTCCCCGTGAATACGGTGCCTCGATCAACGTCGGCTGCCGTTACGGTCGCGCCCGTGACAGCCGCGCCCGATGCGTCAGTCACCGTTCCGGTGATGGACGCGGTTGTTTCCTGCCCCCATGCGGGAATTCCCGCTAGCAGGAAGGCTGCCGCCGTACAAAGTGCGAGAACGATCCCCATGAAAAAACCCCATCGCTTCGCTTTCACAAGTACCTCCTGAATGGACCAAAAGGAAAAGCTGCCGGCACCCACCCCTGAGCGGTCCGTACAGCTATATAGCACGGTGAAGAGCTATATAGCTCAAACTTCCTCTTGTCAAGCGAAAAAAATTAGGCTTATATGTTCAAGAGATTTTTTGAATGGACTGCTCTATAGCAGGGAGCACTTCGGAGGCTGCGGGAACCTTCCGGGAACTTGACTCGTATGCTTTCTCCGTGCGTCTAATTCTCCGCAAATATGCGCCTGGAGCCTAAATGAAAGCCCTTCACCGCAATAGCCGCAACGGCGAACCTGCTTACAGGCGCATCCAGACGGCTATTCGCCGCCGCATCGAGTCCACCGAACTCAAGCCCGGCGATATTGTGGAGTCCGAGCGCGAACTGGCCCGCATTCATAAAGTCAGCCTGATGACCGCGCGCCACGCGCTTGCCGACCTCGCTCGTGAAGGTCTTGTCGAACGCCGCCACGGCGCTGGCACCTTCGTCGCACCCCCCAAAATTCATTTCAATAAGTTGATGAGCTACACCGAGCAGATGGCCAGCCGCGGCCTTGCCGCAACGTCCAAAGTGGTCATGAGCGCCGTCGTCAGCGACGAATCCGAAATTGCCGCGCGCCTCTCTCTGCCAGCTTCCGCACGGCTGTTCGAAATCGTCCGCATCCGTCTGGCCAGCAACGAGCCTTTCGCTCTTGAGACTTGCTACCTCTCCGCCGATGAGTTTCCGGACCTGACTGCCGGGCTCCTCGAGCGCACCTCTCTTTTCTCTACCCTCGAAAATGAATACGGCATCGAGCTCGCCTACGCGGACGAGGAAATTGACTCGATTGCCGCGGACATCAGGATGGCTGAAAATCTCGCCGTCCCGCGCGGCTCTCCTCTCCTTCGGATCCGCCAGTTGATTTTCTCCGCGAAAGGAAAAGCCGTAATTTACGTGGTGGGTTTATATCGCTCTGGAAGGCACACGTTGATGATTCGCAGGTTCCGCTAGAATCTCATCTCTCCGCCTCAAAAACAGTTGCGCGCTCCTTGGCGCAATTCAATTCATGACTTTTCGGGCTGGCGCAGGTTTTTCCTTCGCAAAGCAAAGAGCGGCAGCACCTGCCAAGCCGGCCTCGGCGCCGAACTTCGCTTCGACAATGGCAATCTTTCTCTTCTCCGGCGCAATCGCCCATTTTTCCCACTGCTCGCGAATTCTCGGGCGGTAGTTCATCATCAAGTGTCCAACGCCGCCGCCGAAAATGAAAATCTCTGGCTCGAACAAATCCACCACGGTTCCCATCCAGATTGCGAGGTGGTCCGCAGCCTCGCCGATCACTTCTTTCGCTAGAGAGTCCTTTTGTTGTGCGGCTTTGGCCACCATCTCGGCGGTCACGCGCTCTGCATGATCGCCGGAGAGTTCGTGCAGGAGAGAATGCCTGTGCGGCTCGGATTCGAGCTTTTCTCGTGCACTCCTGGCAATCCCTGTCCCGGATGAATACGCTTCAATGCATCCCCGCTTTCCGCATGAGCATAGCGGCCCTTTGAAATTGATAGTTATATGCCCACCTTCGCCCGCGCCCCCCGTCGCTCCCGCGAGGACCTTTCCGTCCAGCACGATTCCGGTCCCAACTCCCGTCCCGAGCGTGACGTAAAAAATATTGCGATAGCCCTTCCCCGCGCCCCAGGTTGCTTCCGCCAGTGCCGCTGCGTTCGCATCGTTCGCAAGCAGCGCCTTGGTGCCATAGCGCTTCTCGACCGTCCGTACGAGCGGAAAATTCTTCCAGCAAGGAATGTTCGTTGCGCCAATCAGTACTCCGCGCGCGGGGTCCACCCAACCCGCTACTCCGATTCCCGTACAAGCAGGCGTGATGCCCGGCATCTTCCTGCGCAATCCGTCGATCGCTGCGAACACGGATTGCGCGCCAGCCCTCGCCCGCCCTTGCACCATCATCGGCGCTCGGTTCTCCGCAAGAATGTGTCCCGCCGAATCGACATATCCCGCCGCAGCTTTTGTCCCGCCGATGTCGATGGCGAGCACAACCGGTTTTCTGGGTGTTTTCATGCGATCTTCTGTCGTAGGGATTTTCCACTCAATCTGGCGAGGTGCAATGGATTTTTCTTCAAGACTTGTGGAGAAGAGCGTTTCACCTCGGAGTTCACGCTTGGCCGGCAGCGCCTGAGAAGTAATTCTCAATCTCTTCGAGCGTCTTGCCTTTCGTCTCCGGCAGGAAAAACGTCACGATGACGAAATACACCACGGTGCATCCCGCAAATCCTAAAAACATAAGAGCGTAGCCGTAGTGGCCGACTGCTGGCAGAAAGATCGCCGCAATAAAACTTGCGATCGCTTCATTGATCAACAGTGCGATACTCATCCCGTTCGAACGGATCCGCGTCGGCATCAGTTCCGACAGCGCCAGCCACACGCAGATCCCCGGTCCCAACGCATAAAACGCGACGAACAAAAATAGGCACCCCGCCACGAACCACCCGTTCGCCTCGTCCGGCAGCGGTGTGATCAACGCGTGCTGGATACGCAAGGGGGCCCTGCGCGCTCGTTCCAGGTCGCCGAACGGTTTGGAGAAAAACGCCAGCACACGATTTGCCGGCACGCAATTCGATCGTTCGATATTCACCGTCGCTTGCGATTGGTTCGAACGCACGACCGGCGTTGATGCGCTGAAATCGCCGTAGGAATAAATTACGGTCAGAGCCGCGGGCTCTCCTGCCAGGTCACCGTGTCCCGCCGCGCTCACCCATTCCCGCTCCTGCTCGGGCGTGAAGCTAAGCTGCAAGCTCGATTGCCCGTTCACCATCGCTTGCATTGCTTGTGCCACGTCCACGCGGCGCCTCTCGCTGCGCCCAAAGAGCAGCGCCGTCAACACCATCGACGCCACCACGCCCGCCGTGCCTACCGACAACAAAAACTTTCTTCCTTTGCGATCCACCAGCAACACGCCAATCACTGTCGCCAGCGCGTTTACCAGCGTGAAGAGAATGTATCCCCAGTGCGCCTGCAAATCTGTCAAGCCGCTCTGAATCAAAATTGCCGTGTTGTATCCGATGATCGAGTTGATCCCCGTCGTTTGGTTGAGCCCCAGAATCAGGCAAGCCAACAGAAACGGAATCACGTACTTGCGTTTGAAGAGCGACTCTTCTGCGATTCGCCCGCCCGCACCACCGGTCTCCGCCTCGCGGGTGCGTTCCATTTCCTCTAGTTCTAGGCGCGCATGCTCTTCACGTCGCGATCGCCGCAGCGCTTCCAGAGCCTCTTCCTTCTTTCCCCGCCGGAAAAACCATCGGGGCGATTCCGCCACCCAAACGCTGCCGAGCACAAACAGCGCACCCGGCGGCAACGATACCCAGAAAATCCCCCGCCACGCGTGGTCCTTGAACGCAAACAGTAATTGGCTGTTCCCAGTCTTCGCGACTTCATCCACGCGCAGGCTGAAATACATCCCCACAAAAGCCGCCGCGACGATCCCAATCGTCAGCAGCCATTGGAACATCGCAGTTCCTTGGCCGCGCTGCTCCGGCGTCAGGCACTCGGCAAGATAGAGCGGCACCACCACTCCGATCAATCCAGCGCTCACTCCCTGGCACAGTCTTCCCAGGATGAGCGGCTCATATCCGTGCGATAGCGCAATGATGGGGATGCTTGCGGCAAACAGCAGCCCGCTCAAAATCATCACTGGCTTGCGCCCCAACCGGTCCGCCAGCATGCCGGCAAATAATGTCGAGATCACTGTGCCCATCAGTACAGCAGCCACAACGAATGATAATTGCCCCGCGTTCAGCCCCGACGTTGCCTCCAAATACGGCAGCGCCCCGGCAATAATTCCTACATCTATGCCGTAAAGCAGGCCTCCCAAGCCGGCAACCAGCAATAGAAGACGGTTATATGTGCTCGGGTCAGTTTTCATTGTCTCGGGAAGGCAATGCGGCGGCTCGCGATGTGACGTGTTTTCATTCGCCTGCCGATGTGGTACAGCTATATAGCAGATATCGCCTACTTCTGCCAAAGATATCTCGCGATGTCTTGGAAGGCAGGACGCTTGGAAATCGAACCGGCCCGGCAAACTCGCACTTTCCGGCAAGACGCAGCCGTAAGCTCCCACTGGTCCACCAGCCTCGTTCTATGTTTGGCCCTCGCTGCTTTTCTCATGGGAGCTGCTGCCGTGTCCTCTCGAGCGCAAACTTCGTTTCCCTCTGCCCCAAATCTCAATCTCATGCCCGTTCCTGCGACACTGCAACTTCGTCCCGGACGCCTTGTTGTTACGGAGGCCTTCACTGTTGCCGTCGTTGGCCCCCGCGACCCGCTCCTCGACCGCGCGTCGCAGCGCTTTCTCCGGCATCTCTCTCAACTCACCGGAATTCCTTCCTTCGCGACTGCCGCCGATCCGTCAAGGTCCACGCTGATTCTGCAATCACGTGAAACCAGCAAGCCATATCCTGAACTCGGCGACGACGAGTCGTACGTCCTCGACATCGATTCCTCGCAGGCGCGCATGACGGCTCCTACACCGCTCGGAATTCTCCGTGGCCTCCAAACCTTTCTCCAACTCGTAGAGATCACGCCCGACGGATATTCAGTGCCCGCAGTTCATATCGAAGACCGCCCGCGCTTTCCCTGGCGCGGCCTGATGATCGATTCTTCGCGCCACTTCATTCCTCTCGACGCCATCGAGCGAAACCTCGACGCGATGGAAATGCTGAACCTGAATGTCTTCCATTGGCATCTTTCCGACAACCAAGGCTTTCGCATCGAAAGCAAAGCCTTCCCGAAACTCCAGGAACTCGGCTCCGACGGTCTCTATTACACGCAGGACCAAGTACGAGAAGTGATCGCCTACGCGCGCGATCGCGGCATTCGCGTCATCCCGGAATTCGACATGCCAGGCCACGCCACTTCCTGGTTCGTTGGCTATCCGGAACTCGCCGGCGCTCCCGGTCCATATTCAATCGAGCGCCATTGGGGCATCTTCGATCCGGCGATGGACCCCACGCGCGAATCCACCTACAAATTCCTCGAAAAATTTATCGCCGAAATGGCGCGCCTTTTTCCCGACCCCTACTTCCACATCGGCGGTGATGAAGTGAACGGCAAGCAGTGGGCGGCAAATCCAGAAATCCAGGCCTTCATGAAGGCACACGGTATGAAGGACACGCTCGATATCCAGCATTATTTCAATTCGCGCGTGGAGAAAATTGTCGAGAAGAACCACAAAATCACAGTCGGCTGGGACGAAATCCTTGCGCCGGGGCTCTCTAAAAATACTGTCATCCAATCCTGGCGCGGCCAGGCGTCGCTTGCCGATGCGGCACGCCATGGATACCGCGGAATTCTCTCCTACGGCTATTACCTTGACCTGATGTGGCCCGCCGCGCAGCACTACGCCGTCGACCCCCTCGCCGATGGCGCTGCAAATCTTTCGCCGGAAGATTCCGCGCGCATTCTCGGCGGGGAAGCGTGTCTTTGGACCGAATTCGTCTCTCCTGAAAATGTCGACATGCGCATCTGGCCGCGTACCGCTGCTATTGCCGAGCGGCTGTGGTCGCCCCAATCCATCCAGGACGTATCTTCAATGTACGAGCGCCTGAAAGTCGAGAATTGGCGCCTTGCGCTCTTTGGAATCGAGCAGCGCTCGGAAAGCCGACTTATGCTCGAGCGCCTGGCGGGACCGAAGGGCCTGCCCTTGCTCCAAATTCTTGCCAACGTGGTTGAACCCGTGAAGGGTTATGCACGCGAGGAAATCGCGGCCAAAGCGGGCGTCCAGCAAACGAGCTTCGATCCTCTCAACCGTCTCGTGGACGCCGTTCCGCCGGAAAGCGAAACAGCTAGAGAATTCGGAGTCGATGTCGATAGCCTCGTCGCCGCCAAATTCAAAGACGCACATGCCGAATCGCGCATCCGCGCACTGCTCGAATCCTGGCAGGACAATGACGCTCGCCTACAGCCTTTGCTCGCCGGCACTTCTCTATTGAAAGAACTTTCGCCTCTTTCAACGGGGCTTGCTCAGTTGGGCGCCGCCGGCCTCGCCGCTCTTGATGCCGTCGATCATGGCATCCCCATCTCCGACGGGCAGATCCAGCAATGGTCCGCGCTTGCCATGCAAGCCGCAAAACCCCAGGCCGATTTGCTTCTGATGGTCGCCCCCGCCATGCAGCGGCTCTTTGCCGCCAGTGGAAACCCGAGCGGGCCCGCGAACGCCGTGCCCGCATCGAGCCCTGCGAAATAGGGAAGGTTGCAGAAGCGGTTTAATTCGCTACACGCTGTTCTTTGGGTACGTAGGTCATCGACGGCAAGATTCTGCGGGAACGCCGGAAACTGAAGAACCGCGCCCGGCACGGGTCGCAACGATAGGCCGGGGCTCCCAGCCTTCGCCATACTCCGATAAGCATTCCTTCCTCGACGCGGTCGCGTGAAATCCGCTCCAAATCGAAGTTCCCGCATCGGGGGCAATGAGCGTAGCGCACGAAAAGCAGAGCCACGCGTCGGGCATAGAAGCGCTTGTCACATGTCTGGCAGCGCCACGGAAGGATTGCCACTGCCCCAAACAGCAGATCGAAAACGCCCCGCCGGTGCGAACGATAGCAGTCGTTGCTCCGGCACTGCGGACAAATCATCCCGTGAGCCCACCTGGTGTAGTTAGCCAGCGAACAATACTCAAGTTTAACCCGTCCGGCAACTCCCCGAAACCTCCCTCTCACATTCCCGTGCCCCCTCCCTCACTCCTTCGTCCGCGCTCCACGCCCCCCAGAAAGGTCCTTATCCCGCCTCTCATCCCTTCACATATCACGCGACACACTTTTCCCCGTGCCGCCTAGACTTCCTACTCGGCCTCGTCCATAATTTTCCTCAGCCGAAGCCTCTCTTGTGCTTCCTAGGAGGGTTCCATGAGTTCGTCACCCAATTTGCCAGCGGATCATGAGGCGCCGGAGATTGCGTCCACGCCTCGCTGGGTCGTCCTTCTCTTCGTCGTGGCATTTGCTCTGGTCGCTTATCTTCTTTACGCCAGCTATTCCGACCGCCAGGCGTTTCGCAAGAGCCTCGACGACGGCGCGAAGCGCGAGCAGGCCCTCGGCATGGAACTCGATAAGACCAACGCAAGGCTCGCGGATCTGAAAGGCCAGCTCGACGTCACTTCCCAAAAACTCGGCCTCACGGAAGACGAACTTGCCCACGCGCGCAGCCTCGCACAGCAAATTAAGAAGGACCAGGAGAAGAGCGACGCGCAGTTGCGCCAGCAGATTGGCGACGTGCAAACCGATACGACGCAGAAATTCGGCCAGATCGCTTCCGATTTGAACGGAACGAAGAGCGATGTGGCCGCCACAAAAGCGGATCTCGAAGCCACCAAGACCAAGCTCCAGAGCACCATCGGCGATCTTGGCGTTCAGAGCGGTTTGATCGCCCACAATCACGAAGAGGTTGAAGAGCTTAAGCGCCTGGGCGAGCGCGACATCTACGAATTTTCGCTGACAAAATCGAAAAAACCACAGCGTTTGGGTCCCATCCTCGTCCAGCTGCGCAAGGTCGATACCAAACACTATCGCTACACGATGAACGTCGTCGCCGACGACCGTACAATCGAGAAGAAGGATAAGACGGTCGGCGAGCCTGTCCAGTTTTACGTTCGCGGCGCGCGTGTGCCGTATGAAATCGTCGTCTTCGATGTCGGCAAGGATAGCGCCAAGGGCTATCTGAGTACTCCGAAGCAGACTTCTTCTCCCGCTCCGTCTTCGTCCGCTGCGGCACCGGCCGCTTCGGCTCCGAGCAATTGATTTTCCGGGCGAGACCGGCTGCCGCCCTCTCGCCCGGAATTTCCCTCCGTTCGTTGAAACCCGCAGTGTTTTTTTCCTTCTCTTTCGCCGTCCTGATTTTGTCCTCTTTGTCGATTCCATCCGCTTTCGCGAGAACTGCTTCCGCCGGGGAAAATCCGGCGCAGCAGCCACAGGCTCAGGCTCCTTTGCGCGTTTCCTCCGAACTCGTCAAGATCAACGCCAGTATTGCCGATGCGAACGGCAACTACGTCGGCGGGCTCGGCCAAAAGGATTTTCGCGTCCTCGTGGATGGCGTGGAGTCTCCGATTCTCTTTTTTACGCCGACGGAAGAGCCCGCGCGGATCCTCGTCCTCGTCGAGACCAGTCCCGCCGTCTACCTGATTCAGAACGACCATCTCGCTGCCGCCTATGCGCTCCTTGAAGGTTTATCTCCGCAAGACGAAGTCGCTCTCTTCACCTACGATTCCGCTGCTCACGGAATTCTCTCGTTCACCTCCGATAAAACGGCCCTTGCCGAATCATTGGCCCGCATCCAATACGTCCTCGGCTCCGGTCAATTGAATTTTTACGCATCTCTCGCGGAGGTTCTCGACTGGCTCTCCTCTCTCCAGGGCAAGAAGGCCGCTGTTCTGCTGACCACGGGGCTCGATTCATCCGATCCTTCGTTCTGGGATTCACTCGCGCGGAAATTGCGCGCCACCGACGTCGTGATCTATCCGGTCGCCCTCGGAGGCTCGTTTCGCAATTACAAAGGAAAGAAAAAATCGCGGAAGAAGAAAAATGCGGCGGATAATTCCGGCGAACCTGCGCCTTCAAACCCTGACAATCCTCTCAGCTTTGCGAAGGCAAACACCGCCCTCCAGAATATCGCCTCCGCCACAGGCGGCCGCGCTTATTTTCCGGCTTCCGCCGCCGATTTCGTTCCCGACTATCGGGAAATTGCCTCCGCCTTGCGCCACGAATACCTTCTTGGCATCGCTCCGCTTCACGATGGAAAGTTTCATGTCATCTCGGTCGAACTCGCTCAGCCAGCTCCCATGCTGGAAAAGAAATCCAAACACGCGCCTCCGGCGTTCAGAATCTATGCCCGTTCCGGCTATCAGGCCCCTTCGCAATGAACGGCGCGCTCTCGTAAAATTCCGAGGCACCTTTCTCTTGCATCCAAGTCCAGGCCCTTTTAATCTGCGCGCCGGAAGCCATCTGGAGGATTTGTGAAGCGACAACTGTTCGTTACCCTCACAGCAATTTTTCTTCTCGCGGCTGCCGCGAGCCCCCAGGAAACTTCCGCACCCTCCCTCCTTGCCCCGCAGGCGCAAGCTGGTTCGCAGGAAAATTCCCCTGTTCGCTTCGCCTATGGCGGCGATGTCGCCCAGATACCTGCCCAATTCGTCTCTGGTCTCGTCCTTCTCCCTGTCTCCATCAATCAGGGTGAGCCGTCGCTCTTTGTTCTCGATTCCACTGCTCCGGCCTCTTCGATCGATCCCAATCGTGCCGCCCAATTAGGTCTCGCTGACGCTCCCGCCGCGGGCCCGCTCCGCGGTGCCGTCCTCACGCTTCCGGGAATCGTCTGGCAGCCGCCTGCACTCAACGTTGCCTCGCGCGACGCACTCGGTTCGCAAATTGGCAAGGCCTACCAGGGCACGCTCGGCCTCGACTTCCTCAGCCGCGTCGTCGTTCAGATCGACTATGCTCGCCGCACGGTCCAGATTTTCGATCCGAAATCCTACACGCCTCCCCCCAAAAAGGGCTTGATTCAATCCTTCCCGTGGAACGGCGGCGCTCCCTATATACCCTGCAAATTCAGCGTGCACGGGGAGCACGATTCCACGGCCTCATTTCTTCTCGATTCGGTGCAGCCCGCCGGCATCGTCTTTCGCAATCAATACGTATCCTCGCACCAGCGCGAATTCGAGCATCTCAAAACAATTCAAACTACGTATGCGGGCGAATCCGGCGAAGATCCCGCGACGATTGGCCGGCTCAACGCCTTCGGCCTTGAAAAGGCCCCTCTCCCCAATTTGCTCGCCGTGCTCCCGCGCTCGGCCATCGAGGCCGGAGCCGATTCTTCTTCCGCAGGACTCATCGGCGGCGGTTTTCTCCGCCGATTCATCCTGACCTTTGACGCTCCCAGCCAGCAAATCATCTTCGTCCCCAACATCGAATTCGTAGACCGCGACGACATCGCCATGAGCGGCCTCACCATCCTTGCGCGCGGCTCGAATTTCAAGACTTTCGAAGTTGCCTTCGTCAGTCCCGGCTCGCCTGCCGCACAGGCAGGCGTACACGTGGGAGATGTCATCGAAGCGGTCAATGGCGAGCCCGCAGCAGACTTGTCTCTTGAACAGGTGCAGAATCTCTTTCGCCAGCTCGGTGAGAAGTACAAAGTCCTTCTCTCGCGCGGGGGGAAAACCGTAAACGTGGCCCTTGAAATGCGCCGCTTGATCTGATTGCTTGGGGGCTTGCGGAGCTTTCGGAACTTATGTTTATTCCTGCCGGGATTCGGTTTCGTTCGCGCTCGTCGCAGGTTCGGGCGGGCGGGACAGCCGCCCGGCCTTTCGCAAATTCTCTCTCAGCAGATATTCGATCTGTGCGTTCAAGCTGCGCAGTTCATTCGCGGCCCACTTTTCGAGCGCCGCGTACGTTCCCGCGTCGAGCCGCAACAGAAATGGCTTTCGCTGCGCCATCATTCTCGCCTAGCCAGAATACAGCGTCCCGGCGTTCACCACTGGCTGCGGGCTTCGCTCCCCGCACAATACCACCAGCAGATTGCTCACCATCGCCGCGCGCCGCTCCGGGTCCAGGTCCACCACCTTGTTCTTCGCCAGTTCCTCCAGCGCCATCTGCACCATTCCCACCGCGCCCTCCACGATCGTCTGCCGCGCCGCCACGATCGCCGACGCCTGTTGCCTCTGCAACATCGCTCCCGCAATTTCTGGCGCATATGCCAGGTGCGTGATTCGCGCCTCGATCACATCCACGCCTGCGCGCGCCAACCGTTCCTGAATCTCGTCCTTCAGATGCGCCGCGGTTTCCGCCGTATGGCTCCGCAGGCTCATCTGCCCGTCCGTGTGTGAATCGTAGGCATACGATGTCGCCATGTTCCGCAGCGCCGACTCGCTCTGCACCTGCACGAAGTTCTCGTAGCTGTCCACCTGGAACATCGCTTCCGCCGTATCCACCACCTGCCATACCACGACGCATGCGATCTCGATCGGATTTCCGTCCAGATCGTTCACCTTCAGCTTTTCCGTCTCGAAGTTCCGCACGCGCAATGAAAGCTTTCTCTTCGTCGTCAGCGGATTCACCCAACGGAACCCTGCCTGCCGCACCGTCCCGCTGTAGCTTCCGAACAGTTGCAGCACCTGCGCTTCATTCGGATTCACGACGATCAATCCGCCGAACGAAATCAGTTCCACCACAAACACGACGCCGCACAGCACCACTCCTGCGAACACCTGCGCTCCCGCCGCCTGGACCAACAGGTAGATCGTCGCCACCATCGCCGCCAACAGGAACACGAGCATCGGTCCACCCGACAAGGAAAATGCTGGCTTTTCTTTCATAACCTCCTCCTGCTTCAATATCACTATGATATCATTATGATTTCATTTGTCAATGGAAATTGGTATGGAAACTAAGTGTAATCCTTATAGCAACTTATAGTAATCTCGGGAAGAGGAAACCTAGCAGACAAGTCCTGGTTGGAAGTAAAAGACGAAGGAACAATAGCTCACGAATCGAACTTATGCAGCGTTTGCGCCATCCCTTTCAGCCGCGCGTCGGCCCGCCCAAACACGCTGTCAGGCTCGAACCTCCCGCTTGCGCCCCGCGCTCCCGCCGGGACGCCGGTCAAAATTTCAATCCCTTGAGCGATCGATTTCACGGGAAAGATGTGGAATCGCCCGCTAGCCACGGCCTCGATCACTTCGCTCTTTAGCATCAGGTCTTCGACGTTTTCCGCCGGAATCAGCACTCCCTGCTTTCCCGTCAGGCCTTTGATTTTGCAGACGTCGTAGAACCCTTCAATTTTTTCATTCACTCCGCCGATCGGCTGCACGTCGCCTTGCTGATTCGCCGACCCTGTGACGGCCAGATCCTGCCGGATCGGCAATTCCGAAAGCGCGGAAAGCAGCGCGTACACTTCGGTCGAGCTCGCGCTGTCGCCGTCGACGCCCGAATACGATTGCTCGAAGCATACGCTCGCCGCGAGCGACATTGGCTTGTCCTGCGCAAAAACTCCCCGCAGATAACCGGCAATAATCTGCACGCCCTTGTCGTGAAATCGCCCGCTCAAATTGGATTCCCGCTCGATATTGATAATTCCCGTCTTGCCCAGCGCCACCGACGCCGTGATCCGCACCGGCTTGCCGAACGAATATCCGCCGATTTCGAGCACGCTCAATCCGTTCACCTGCCCCACCCGCGCTCCCGTCGTGTCAATGAACACGACGTTCTGCTCCACCATTTCCCGGATTTTCGTTTCCGTCAGGTTGTGCCGCTCGATTTTCGCCTGCAACGCCTTCTGAACGTGCTCGCCGGTCACCACGCTCTTCTGCTCTTGCCGCGCGATGTAATCCGCTTCACGCGCCAGGTCGGCCAGCTCGAAAAATCTCGATGTAATCTTCCCCCGACGCCCCGCCTGCCTCACGCCATACTCCAGAATCGACGCCACCGCCGTCCGGTGAAACGGCGACAGCTTTTCGTCGTCCGAAAGCTTGCGCAGCCGCCCGGCATATTGCCGCATCACGGCCTCGCTCCAGCTCATCTCCTCATCGAATTCCACGCGAACTTTGAAAATTTTCTTGAAATCGTCCTCGTAGTCGTAAAACAGCTCGTACATCTCGCGGTCGCCGATCAGGATGATTTTCACGTGCACGTCGATCGGCTCGGGCTTCAGCGCCGCCGAACTGAACGGGAAAAACACGTCCACGGGTTGGATTTCCAGCTTTCCGTGATTCAGCGTCCGTTTCAGCGTGCGCCACACGCCCGTCTCTGTGATCGCGTCCAGCGCGTACATCACCAGGTAGCCGCCATCCGCGCGCAGCAGCGATCCGCCCCGCAAATCCATGAAGTCCGAATTCCAGCCTCCACGCGTGTCGTAGCTGCGGTGAATCGTCCCGAACAGGTTCGCGTACGTCGGAACGGTCTCGAAAATCACCGGCACCTTTTCGCCTTCGCTGTGCGCCAAAATCACGTTCACGCCGTACACTCGAAACGGATCCCGCTCCTGCCGTTCCGGCCGCTGCCCGCCGCCTTCCGACGGCGGCTGATCCTCTTCCCCTTCGCGCTCCTTGAACGGATCGAGATTGTCGAGGATGTGGTGCCGCACCTCTTCCAGATATTCGCCCACGGCCGCCGTGTGATATTTCTCTTTCAGCTCTTCGATCACGCCGTCCACCAGCACCGACGCCGCTTCCTGCTCCAGATAGCTCATCTCGCTCGCCAACTCGCGCGAT
>DATKPM010000043.1:0-47332 GCA_035524135.1 Candidatus Acidiferrum sp.
CTCTTCATTGCTTCCTGCACGATCTGCCATTTTTCTTCCGGGGTTCGATCGATACGTGGTCTTCTGCCCATGCTGCCTCCTGTTTGGGAGGCCCTGATTCTACCTAAGGTAGGCTGTCCAGTTTTAGAGGGGAGCACTACAGCGCGCTCTCGGGTCGCGCTTCAGTGTTTGCAGAACAAGCTCCGCAATAAACGTGGTTTTGCCGGTTCCAGGCGGCCCCTCGACAATCAAAAAACTCTCCGAGCCAAGAGCCTGCTCGACTGCTGACCTCTTCGCATCGTCCAATTCGTCATGAAAGTAAGCAAGGCCATCGACTCCAGATGGGGGTGCGTTCGTTTCTGGGTGGACTAATAATTCGCGGAGGTCTGACCGCAGGGCGCGGTCGTATCGGACAGAATCGAGAGCGGCTTGTTGACGCTCAATCGCGGCCCTTGAAGCAAAGGTGTCCACAAGCAGTTGGCCATGCTGCGGCAGCTGGATTGTGAGCCGATGGGGGACGTAGAGAGTCAGCGAATCGCCTGTTACATCCTCGACCTCGCCACTCACAAATGTTGTCTTCCCTTCCTTAACTTGTCTCTGTTGCCCGATGATGGGATCTTCCACTGCTTTGAGAAGCCTGAAGACGATCCGATTCCCCTTGATACTGAACCCTTTATACTTGATGGGTTGTTCCCTCCGGCGCTCCAGGTCAGTCTTTGCCCTCAACAATGCCGACCACCCGCTGAAAAGCTGTTGCTCTCTTCTGTCTGCTATTTTTTTGACTAGATTTTGTTGAAATATCTCAATCTGTTCCTGGAGCTGCAATAATATGCGTTTTGAGCTTATTTCGTTGGGTGGCTTGCCGAAAACGAATCGGTGGTTTGTTAATAGAACATCCTCTCTTTGTCTCTCCAAGAGGCTCGGCGACAATTTCCGAACGCCATGAACAATAAAAATAGGAGACTGTTGGCCTGTCGCAACGTGGCAGGAAAAACTGGCACCGAGAAGAACGTAGTGCCCCTCCACGACCTCACGACCTTCGCTAGTGTATGGCCTGATCCCGCACACGCTATTTAAATCGTCCACCAATTGTGATTGAATTTCGTCCTTCGAAGCCGACGCGAAGTCTGATCGTAGACCACTCAAAGCTTTCTGAGTTAAGTCAAGATAGATGTATTCGCGCTGTTCCCACTCGACTCTGCGTGTGTCCTGGATCGCGTCAAGCTTTGCCAGCAGTATCCTTGCATCTCGAGGACGTTTGTCGGGGTTCTTTGACAGGCACTGGAGCAGTAGTTCATGCACATCATCCAAGACGTCTAATGTATCCAGGGCCTTTTCTATGTCTTCATAATGGGCTAATCGAACATCTGAAAGAGAATCAAGCGCAAGCACCGCAAAGCCAAAGACATCGCGTGTAAAGGAATTGGAATCGTCGTCGCTCTCGGGCGGAGAAAAGGGCACGGTCTTGAATTCGCCGAGGGTCAGACCGGGCTGCAGCCAAGTCTTTAGTTTCGAAATACTGAAATCTGAGAGCTTGGGCAGCCCCGTCGAAGTGACGAGTATATTTGCTGGCTTTACATCTCTGTGGGCCAGCTGACGAGAGTGAGCGAAAGCGAGAGCATCCAGAATTGGACGACCTAGATCCTGGTAGAAGCCATCCCAGCCTTCCACGATCTCTGCATAAGTTGACAGGTCGTGCTCACACCACTCGAGCACGAGGAAGGGTTGCCCTGAATGCTGATCTTTGCCCCAGTCCAGCAGTTGAACGATCGAGGGATGCTGCAATTCCTTCAGAGCTCGGAGTTCTCGACTGAACGCCTCATTGATTATTTCTTCATCCAGGGTGCCTCTCTCAAATATTTTGATGGCAACCTTTTTACCGGCTTCTGAAATATCACTCGCGGGATAGACCTTTGCCATCCCTCCAATGCGGGGTGCAAGCTGTAGAGCATAGCGATCAGCCAGAATGACCGGCTGGTTGGCCAAAGGTAGTTCCCTCAATAAGTATCTGACATTCTACTACCACGTTTGGAATACCTAGTCCACTGACCCAGGGTTAAATATGCGCAAGACAGTTTTCAATCGAATACTCTCGGCACTTTATTTTAATTACTCTGGCAACCCCATTCGAACGACAGCAAGTGTGCCCATTGAAAACTGTCTCATCAGAGGGGTGCAGTCGATTCTGAGGTGACCCCTTCAGATGTCACAAAAACTTTGGGCACAGTTTCCGCTTTTGTTTTTACGCCTTTGTATCTCCTAGCAGGGGTAGGGGCCTGGGGAAGGGGACGGCAACTGAGTCCCCTTCCCCCTTGCGCTCATGAGAACCCCTCTCCTCGTTCACATCGTTCTCAAAGTACATCATCGCTGCGCTTTGTAACTCGGCTCGTTGACTTGCGCTTCGTTGCTCGAATTCGGCCGGAGATTGGTAGCCCAAGGCCGAGTGTAACCGTTGCTGATTGTAGTAGCCCTCGATGAACTCTTCGATGTTTGCATGCAAATTCTCAAGGTCACGGTACCTGTTCGCGTAAATCTCCTCTCGCTTGAGCGTCTTCATGAAGCTCTCACAGCTTGCATTGTCGTACGGGTTCGCCGGCCGACTCATGCTGGCAACCATCCCGTACTTATCCAACGCCGCGGTATAGTCCGGGCTTGCATATTGAAATCCGCGGTCGGAGTGGTGCACCAGACCCGCAGGAGGCCTTCGTTCCGCCACTGCGCGTTCCAGCGCCGGGATAGTCAAATGCCGACTCGTCATCATGTGATCCAATGCTCAGCCCACTACTTTGCGCGAGTATCCGTCCAGGATGACGGCTAGGTAGACGAACTCGCCTTTCAAGCGAACGTAGGTGATGTCGGCCACCCACAGCTGGTTGATTCCCGTCAGCTTCATACGGCTGGCTAGGTTCAAGTAAACCTCCAGCTTGTGGTTCGAATTTGTCGTAACGACGAAGCGTCTGGGCTGAATGGCTAGCAGATTATCGTCCCGCATCATCCTTGTCACCTTCTTGCGACCAACCAGCACGCCTCGGCGTTGCAGCTCTGCCGTGATCCGCCGATAGCCGTACCTTCGACGGTGCTCCAAAGCGATCTGTTGAATCAGCGATCGCACCTCGGTTTCTTCCTCTGCAGGCTCCCGCTGGCGCAGCGACCGATAGAACCCTCTGCGACTCACCATCACCAACTGACACATGTGCTCGACACTCAGTCTGCCTTGCATGGGCATCAGCTCTCGGATGTGCTCGTAGATCCCGTCCCGCCAGAGTTGGTATTGCGCCGACGTCGAGCCTCGACTCTTTGCAAGGCACCCTTTAAAAAATCCACCTCAAGCGTTTTCTCCGCCAGCAGGCGCTTGAGTTGGAAGATTTCCTTACGGTGGGCTGCGGCCCTAGTGTCTGTTCGGGAGGCGTCTTCACCAGCTTCGGCAAGCTCGAGTCTTCTACGCCACTTGTAAAGGCATCGTCGGGTTACCCCGAGTTCCCTCGCCAATTTGTCGACACTCTCACACGTGTCCATACGCTCGACGGCCATACGCTGGAATTTCCGGGAATATCGCTTTCGTTCCACTCGCTTTTTCCTCTCCCGGAAAGTGTGCCCATCGCGAGTGTGCCAATTCAAGGGGTCACTCCAGAACTTGGGAACAACTTGGGAACAAACATTGACGAATACCGTGCAAAACCGTGATGCAAGACATAGGAAAATGCTAGACGAACCAACTACTTAGCGTTTCTGCTCTTGCCTTGGGCGCAGGAGGTCTGGAGTTCAAATCTCCACGCCCCGACCAAATCTCTTCAGTTCAATGATTTATAGGTGAGCAAATGTTGCTCTGCTGCATAGTGGCGCAACTTGGGAACAATAAGAAAAGTTCGCTCGAAAAATCGTGCGGGAACTTCGCGCAAACAATTGGAAACATTGAGAGGGAGAGCGGGTCGCCTGCGTCCCAGGTAGACGCTCTTTGCATTTTGACGACGAATGGAACGGTGTGTCGATTTATAAGGGACAGACCGCCGCGCGACGGCCTGTCCAGATAAGCGATGTTCGCAATCTTCACTACGCGGATGCGGCCTTATTCTTTTGAACGGCAGTCGCGGCCTTTCGGATCACATCCAGCACGAAGTCAGGTTGGGACAACATCGGCACGTGGCTGCTATCGGTCTCGAAGGTCGTAGCTCCCATACGCTTCGCGAGGAAACGCTCCAACTCGGGCTGAATAGTATGGTCTTTCGTTGCAACGATGTACCAACTCGGCTTCGACCTCCAAGCCGTACCTTCGACCTTCTGATTGAACAAATCTGCTACGGGTGCGCCTTGAGTGGCCCAAATCAGCTCCTGCTCTTCCTGGGAGAGATCGCCGGCAAAAGACGAGACGCCGTCCCGCTTTAGCCAAACGCGTCCGTCTGCAACCTCGATATGAGAAAAAATATCGGTTGCCGGAAACTTTTCTTGCAGACTTTGTGTTGTCTCGTCCGCATCCGGGCCAAAGGCCGCGACGTAGACAAGCGCTGCAACCCGAGGGTCTGTGCCGGCCGCCGTGATAACCGAGCCACCATAGGAATGACCGACCAAGATCGCGGGGTTGCTTACACGGCCCAAGGTTCTCTTCACGCAACCTACATCGCCGGCGTGTGAATCGAGTCCGTGCTGAGAAGCGATCACTTCAAATCCTTCGTTCTGGAGAGTCGGGATCAGTTTGCTGAAGCAGGAGCCGTCGGCCCAGAGACCATGAACGAAAACGATGCTGGGTTTGCGCTGAAGCGACATTGAACACCTCCTGAGTGTAGTTGGGACAACTAGAAGCGCCGTCCCTTGTCGTTTATACGATGAGTCTGTTTCGCGCTGGTTAACAAATACTTTGTGTGATAGACGTATGCCTTGAAAGTATGGGTGGGCTACCGTGGAACTTCGCCATTTGCGTTATTTCATTGCGGTCGCTGAGGAGGGCAGCCTCACGAATGCCGCCGAGCGGCGACTGCACACCTCCCAGCCATCGCTAAGCCGACAGATTCGCGATCTAGAATTGGAGATCGGCGTAAAACTGCTGGAGCGCAAGGCCCGAGGCATAGCGCTCACTGCGGCCGGGCGCGTATTCCTCGATCATGCCCGACTGGCCTTGATGCAGATCGAAGTGGCCTGTGAAGCTGCACGCGGAACAGAAAAGCCCGAGAAGTCAGGGTTTGTCATTGGATTTTTGCTGGGCCAAGAAGCAATCTGGCTGTCAGAGTCGCTGCGGATTTTGCGCGACGAAGCGCCCGACGTCGAGATTACACTCATGACGAAGTCTTCCCCTGAGCTCGCGGATGGGCTAATGCAAGGCAAGATCGACGTGGCCCTGCTGCGACACGAGACGCCGACAGCAGGCCTCGCCTTTAAATTCCTGATTAAGGAGCCTTTGATTGCGATACTGCCTGCTAGGCACCGTCTGGCAAGGCACAGAGACGTGGGGCCACAGGATCTCGCACGCGAGAGCTTCGTCAGCACAGCACGCGTCGCGCCCGTCCTCAGAAGAGTGATCGATGACTATGCGGAGAAGGCTGGGATCACATTGAAGCAGAACTACGACGCTGAGACTCTATCCGGTGGAATGTCATTGGTAGCATCCACCGGTGGTTTCACCCTGCTTCCATTCTATGTGCGAAACGCCCTGATCCCATCGGTTGTCGCCCGCCCCTTGCGGCGCGAGGTTCCGACCATCGATTTGATGTTGGGTTATAGCAAGTCGAGCACCTCTCCATTGCTCAAGAGTTTTTTGCTTCGCTCTGATGAGCTAGTCAACCGTGTTTCTGAAGGAGAAGCCTCCTCTCGCACTCTGAAACGTGGTGATCGGAAGCCATCGGTCTAAGACCCGATGAGACTACCCCCGATTTGAAACACTCATTTTTCAGACTGCGACTTCATTTGCAGTTCATTAAAAGTTACGGGACGCAGCCGGATCGGCGCGGCTACTCATTGTTGCAATGGAACGACCTGAAGCTAAGAACGCGCAAAATCAAGCGTGTCATTCCCCGTTAGATTATCGAGTAAATACATATCTGAGTCTCCGGTTAGACCGTGAAGGGCCTCATGCAAGCGCGTAGGGTTTTGCGAAGTCGCCGTTCACGGTGTGGCGACTCCTTCGACCGCGAGCAGGCTGCTACGCGGATCGAATCAAGGTAGCACTGAGTTCATCTAGCGCCCGATCAAATGGCTTCGAATCGCCCAGAACCCGGCTCAGGACGAGGGAGCCTTCAATCCGAATGATGGCGTCTTCGGCTCTGCGCGTCGCCTCTTTCGCGCTGTATCCCGATTCCCGCGAGACTTCGGCAAAGGCCTTCTGCCAGGCCTGCAAGGCGCCTTTGAGTCCGGCGGCCAGCTCGGGTCCGCCGGCGGGGATCGAGAGCAGGTCGAGAATGCAGGACTTGCTGCCGTCCGCGTAAAAGATCCGGAGCTGATCAGCCGCCGCGCGCAGGCGCTTTTGCGGCGGCCCGGGCTGCTTCAGCACGTCGAAGACGTTGGCCGTGAACCACTTCATGACGCCCGCTGCCACCGCAAGCGCGACCTCTTTCTTGCCGCCCGGAAACCGGTGATAGAGGCTCGCTTTCTCCAACCCAGTTGCCGCCGAAAGGCGGGTCATCGTCGCCCCTTCAAAACCATAGGTGCGGAACACGTCGGTACAGCGCTCCAGCAGCTCCGCGTCGGTGATCGTCGCCATCGCCATGGGTCGATCTTTACATGATACCGAACAATCGGTAAACTGATGCGTCACAACCGAACGTTCGGTATCAACGCGGACGAATCGTTAACCCAGAAAGGAAAACACCATGTCACGAATTCCAACTCCCGCTTCGATCGAAGACGCTCCGGCCGCTTCGCGACCTTCGCTGGAAGGAGTCAAGAAAATGCTGGGGTCGGTTCCCAACATGTTCCGTCTCATTGCCGTAAGCCCCGCCGCCCTGGAAGGTTATCTGGGCGTGTTCGGCGCATTGAGCAAAGGCGAACTTCCGGCCCCGACCCGCGAGCGCATCGCACTGGCGGTTGCGGAAATCAATGGCTGCACCTACTGCCTGTCGGCACATACCTATCTCGGCAAGCACGTCGCCAAGCCGGACGACGCCGAAATCGCGGCCAACCGCCACGGCGGTTCGAACGACCCCAAGGCCGACGCCGCCGTGCGGTTCGCGGCTAAAATCTCCCGCGAACGCGGACAGGTCAGCGAAGACGATCTGCGTGCCGTGAAAGCCGCGGGTTACAACGACGCCCAGATTATCGAGATCATTCAGCACGTGGCCCTGAATGTCTGGACGAATTATTTCAACGAAGTCCTCAAGACCGACGTGGATTTTCCGGTCATCAAGAGCCGCAACGCAACCGCCTGATTGCTCGCGTTACATCCCCTTCGGTATCAGCCTATGCCGGAGGGGTGTGAGGATTGCCGTGCAGCTGGCGCCTTTCGTGACCAAATGGTTCAGGGAAAACGAATTCGAGGGAAACCGGCGCCAGCACGAATCAGGTACGGCCGCCATTGTTTGAGTGATTGTCATTTTGTAACGAAAACTTCGTATGGGAGCGCGTCATGGAGAAAACAGCCAAGGTCGTCAGGTTTCACGCAGCTGGCGGGCCGGAGGTTCTGCGGATAGAGGATCTACCGATACCTGAACCAGGTCCGGGCGAGGCTCGTCTGCGGGTCAAGGCCATTGGCCTGAACCGGGCCGAGGTGATGTTCCGGAACAATCAGTACCTTTACACGCCCATCTTTCCTTCCAAGCTTGGCTATGAGGCGTCCGGAATCGTCGAGGCGGTGGGTGAGGGCGTGGACGCAGGGCTGATGGGCAAGACGATGTCCTCGGTTCCCGCATTTCCCGCGGATGCATACGGCGTCTACGGAGAAGTGGCGATCGTACCCGCGTCAGCCCTGGCGGCATATCCTCCCAAGCTTTCCTTTGAGCAGGGCACATGCCTGTGGATGCAGTACGTCACCGCGTACGGCGCCCTCATCCATCACAGCAATATCCAGCGCGGCGATTTCGTTCTCGTCACCGCGGCGTCAAGTTCCGTGGGCGTTGCCGCAATTGAGATCGCAAAGGCCGAGGGAGCGGTGTCGATCGCGACGACCCGCAGCGTGAAAAAGAAAGCCCAGCTTTTGTCGGCGGGCGCGGATCATGTCATCGTCACGGACGAAGAAAATCTTGTGACGCGCGTAAGCGAAATCACCGGCGGCAAAGGTGCCCGCATCACCTTCGATCCCATCGGCGGGCCTGGTCTGGTGAAGCTCGCCGAGGCCTCGGCGCAATTTGGAACGATTTTTGTGTATGGGGCACTTTCTCCGGAACCGTCACCCTACCCGCTCTTTCTTGCGCTCGGGAAGTCGCTGAGATTTCAGGGCTATACCCTGTTCGAACTTACCACGAATGAAAAACTGCTGCGGAAAGCGACAGCATACATATACGAGCGTGTTGAATCGGGAGCCTTTTCTCCGAAGATCGACAAGGTGTTTCCGTTGTCCCGTATCGTGGACGCCCATCGCTACATGGAGCAGAACGACCAGATCGGCAAGATCATAGTCACCGTTTGAGCTCTGGAGATCCGAGCAGAAGAAGCCGAACAACTTATTCCTGGCATCGGCACCATAGGCGAACTATTCGCGGTCAGCTCCGTGTACCATCGCGCCAGCTCGATCATATACTCCACGCCGCCGCGGATCGTCGTCGCGTTCTTCACTTTTCCATTGATCACCTGCGCAGCAAACATATTGCCGAGCGTCGAGTCCTCCCAGCCTGGAACAAAGAGCGGAACATCGTGTGGGGTGAGCTATAGACCAGGACGCCGTCGCAATGAAAAACAGTCTCCACAAATTTTGTATACCATGCGCTCGCCAACACATTCCACTTGAATTGAACGATTCCTCAAAGGGCGCCGCTATTTTTCGCTGCATTGTCTTTTTCTGCCCCCAATTGGGCGCGCAGCGGCAAAGGGTGAAAGAAGGCGCCACGTGAGAGGACAACGCTTGAAGCGGTTTTCCTGGAAAAACCCCAACATTTAGATTGACACAAGGTTAACCCTACATTACTTTGTGGTGCGCTTGCTGGCGACGCTTCCCTTTCGAAGCGTCTTGAGGGAAGCCGGTGCAATTCCGGGACTGCCCCGCAGCGGTAAGCAGGAACGAACGCCCAAACACCACTGGTTTTCTCCGAAACCGGGAAGATGGGTTAGTAGAGTCGCCGTTCTTTTTGAGCGGCCTTGCCTGCGAGTCCGAAGACCTGCCAGCAGCCACGCCAAACCCGGCGTGAATATCGACCAGGCCTCCGAGGGGAGGTTTGCGATGAGTGGGTGTCTCTACTCCAAACCCCGTTCATTCGCTCGTCCTCGCGTGCTGGCTGGAAAGAGTGTGTATGGCAACACCGGCCCATGTTCACGGCGACGCCAAGATTGCGTCATTTCCCTCGTCGGCGAATTCTTCTCAAATGCAGGTTCGCAAGCGCAATGGAAATTTTGAGCCCGCCGACGTAAACAAGATCGTCCGCGCTGTTGAGCGATGCTGCGACGGGCTTTCCTCTGTGGATCCCATTCGTATCGCCAGCAAAACGATTGGAGGCTTGTACAACGGCGCGACGACGAAGGAGCTTGACTTGCTTTCCATCCAGACGGCGGCCTCCTTGATCGCAGAGGAGCCCGAATATTCGCGCCTCGCCGCGCGGCTTCTGGACGGATTCATCGCGAAAGAAGTCGCGAACCAGAACATCCATTCCTTCTCGCAGTCTGTGGCGGCTGGCAAGCAATTCGGCCTCGTTTCGAAGGAACTCTCGTTGTTTGTCATCGAGCATGCAAGAAAACTGAACGATGCGATTGATGACAAACGCTCGGAGTTGTTCGAGTATTTCGGTTTGCGAACGGTCTATGACCGCTACCTGCTGCGCCACCCGGAGACCCGCGAAGCCATCGAAACACCTCAGCAGTTTTTTCTTCGAGTCAGCTGTGGTCTCTCTCGCACTGTTCAGGAAGCGGTCGATTTCTATCGCATGATTTCCGCGCACGACTACCTGCCGAGCTCTCCTACGCTCTTCAATTCGGGAACGAAGCACTCGCAGATGTCATCGTGCTATCTGCTCGATTCTCCAGCCGATAATCTCGAAGCGATCTACGAAAAATACAAAGACGTCGCCCTGCTTTCGAAATTCGCCGGAGGAATCGGGCTCGCCTATCACCGTGTCCGCTCCCGCGGCTCGCTCATTCGTGCCACGAACGGTCACAGTAAGGGCATCGTCCCCTGGCTCAAGACACTCGATTCATCCGTCGCCGCCGTTAACCAGGGAGGAAAGCGCAAAGGCGCCTGCTGCGCCTATCTCGAGACATGGCATGCCGACGTCGAGGAGTTTCTGGAGCTTCGCGATAATACCGGCGACACCGCGCAGCGCACGTACAACCTCAACCTTTCAAATTGGATCCCCGACCTCTTCATGAAGCGCGTCGAAGCCGACGAGCTCTGGTCTCTTTTCGATCCCAAAGTTGTTCCGCACCTCCCGGATCTTGTTGGCGAAGCTTTCGAGAAAGCCTACATGAAGGCTGAACAGGAGAAGCTTTTCACTCGCCAGCTCAAAGCACGCGATCTGTACGCACGCATGATGAAAGTCCTGGCGGAAACGGGCAATGGATGGATGACCTTTAAGGATTCTTGCAACATGAAGTCGAATCAGACTGCGAATCCCGCGAATGTTGTCCACCTCTCGAACCTCTGCACGGAAATTGTCGAGGTGAGTTCGCGCAGCGAGACTGCGGTCTGCAATCTCGGATCGATCAATCTCGCGAAGCATGTCACGCCCGAAGGGTTCGATTTCGAGAAGCTTGCGCAGACAGTTCGAACGGCCGTCCGCTTTCTCGACCGCGTCATTGACATTAATTTTTATCCCATCGGTCCCGCGGGGGATTCGAACCGTCGCTGGCGACCGGTGGGCCTCGGCGTGATGGGTTTGCAGGACGTTTTTTTCACCTTGCGGCTGGCTTTTGACGCACCCGAAGCCAGATCTCTTTCGCGGCGTATTCAGGAAGAAATCTATTTCCACGCACTCAGCACGTCGTGTGCGCTGGCCAAGGAGTTCGGCGCGCATCCTTCCTTTCCAGAAACCCGCGCGGCCCGTGGCGAATTGCAATTCGACGCATGGGGCATGCGTCCGGAGAATGCCCTCCGCTGGGAGGACTTGCGCGGCAGGATTCAATCGGCCGGTCTCAGAAATTCTCTGCTGATCGCCATAGCTCCTACGGCAACTATCGCTTCGATTGTCGGCTGCTACGAATGCATCGAACCGCAGGTCTCGAATCTCTTCAAACGTGAGACTCTCTCCGGCGATTTTCTGCAAATCAATCGCTATCTCGTGGCAGAACTCAAACAGCTCAACCTGTGGAATGAAGATATGCGCAACCAGCTGAAGCTTTCTGATGGATCCGTCCAGGGCATCCGGGAGATTCCGGAGGAAATCCGCGCCGTATACCGCACGGCCTGGGAAATTCCCATGCGCTCCCTGATTGACATGGCGGCAGATCGCGGCCCATTCATCGACCAGAGCCAGTCTTTGAACCTCTTTGTGCTGAGTCCGAACATCGGAAAGCTTTCCTCCATGTACATGTATGCCTGGAAGAAGGGTCTGAAGACGACTTACTATCTTCGCTCGCGGCCGGCGACGGAGATCGCCAAGACAACCGTGCCGGTTTCACCGGCGCAATCCATTACCTGCTCGCTCGAGAACCCAGGCTCCTGCGACGCTTGCCAATAACGACTTCGAAGAAAAAGGAGCGGGAATGATTCTCGATCCAGGTTTCGATTTGACTCTGCGCCCCATGAAGTACCCCATTTTTTACGAACAGTACAAAGCGGCGATCAAGAATACGTGGACTGTCGCTGAAGTCGACTTCTCAACCGACGTGAGCGACCTTCGCCAGCGCATGACTCCCGCCGAACAGCATCTGA
This sequence comes from Candidatus Acidiferrum sp., assembly GCA_035524135.1. Taxonomy (GTDB): domain Bacteria; phylum Acidobacteriota; class Terriglobia; order Acidiferrales; family UBA7541; genus Palsa-295. Next base: position 11,915 of record DATKPM010000043.1, read on the forward strand.
TCAATCGCCTCGTCGCCTTCTTCGCCACTGGCGACTCGATTGTCGGCAACAACCTCGTCCTGAATCTCTACAAGCACATCAATTCACCTGAGGCGCGCATGTACCTCTCGCGCCAGTTATTCGAAGAGGCTCAGCACGTTGAGTTCTACCTCACGCTCCTCGACACTTACATTGCCGATCCCGAAGCCCGCAGGCAGGCCTTCGATGCTGTGGAGAATATTCCCTCCATCAAAAACAAAGCCGAGTTCTGCTTCAAATGGATCGACTCGATCCAATCGCTCGATGCGATTCACACCGCCGAGGAGCACCGCTCTTTTCTCCTGAACCTGATTTGCTTCGCCTGCTGCATCGAAGGCCTGTTCTTCTTTGCCGCCTTTGCTTACGTCTATTTCCTCCGCTCCCGCGGCTTGCTTCACGGGCTTGCCACCGGGACGAACTGGGTTTTTCGCGATGAGAGCGCCCATATCCAGTTTGCCTTCGAGGTCATCCGCACCGTACGCCGCCAGGAGCCGCACCTTTTCGACAAGGAAATGGAATCATGCGTCGTCGAAATGCTCAAAGAGGCTGTGAATTGTGAAATGGCTTTTGCCGAGGATGTTTTGAGCCTCGGCGTCGGCGGCCTCTCCGCGAACGACATGCTCGAATATCTTCGCTACGTCGCCGACCGCCGCCTCGAGTCTCTCGCTATAGCTCCCGTCTTCGGCTCGAAAAATCCTTTCGGCTTCATGGAGCTTCAAGACGTTCAGGAGCTCACCAACTTTTTCGAGCGGCGCGTTTCCGCTTACCAGGTGGCTGTGAAGGGAGAAGTAGCCTTTCATGACGACTTCTGAGGCGCCTGCCAATCAGTAAACGCGCATCGTCGAAATGGTTTTCCCACACCAGGCGAACCACTACGGCACACTTTTCGGCGGCGACGCGCTCCGCCTAATGGACATGGTCGCTTTCGTCGCCGCCTCACGCCACGAGCGCAGGACCGTTGTCACGGCGAGCTCGGAGCGAATCGATATTAATCTCCCGGTCCGGCAGGGCCAGTTGGCCGAAGTCATCGGCCGCGTCACCAGGACCGGCCGAACTTCATTGACCGTCGAAGTCGAGCTTTGGGCTGAGGAACTTCTCACGGGCTCTCGCGAACTCTACACCAAGGGCAGTTTCGTCCCTGTCGCCGTGGACGCAAACGGACGTCCCGTCGCGATCGCTACTGCGCCAACCTTGTAAATCCGTTCCGAATCGAGGGCCCTATGGCGATTGCTTCGAATCTTGGATTCCCCCGAATGGGTATTCATCGAGAGCTGAAGAAAGCGCTCGAGAACTACTGGGCAGGAAAGAGCAGCGTCAGCGATCTGACCTCTATGGGGAGGGTCCTCCGCATGAATCATTGGACTCTTCAAAAGCGGTCGGGAATTCGCCACATTCCCTCTAACGATTTCTCATTCTACGACCATGTCCTCGACACGATCGCAATGGTAGGAGCTGTCCCTGCGCGTTATCAGTGGGGGAATTCTCTCGTAGGCCCGGACACATACTTCGCCATGGCCCGCGGTGTCAGTGCCCCCGCCGGGGGAAAAAGTGTTTCCGCCATGGAAATGACGAAATGGTTCGACACAAACTATCATTATATTGTTCCGGAGTTTGTAAGGGACCAGAAATTCTCGCTCGCCTCTCTCAAGCCCGCCGCCGAGTTTCTGGAAGCCAAATCACTGGGAATCCACACGCGGCCGGTCCTCCTCGGTCCTGTTTCGTTCCTCCTCCTCGGCAAAGCTAAAAACGCAAAGTTTGATCCGCTCCTGCTTATCGGTCGCATTCTTCCCGTCTACGAGGAAATTCTTCACAGGCTCGCAGAAGCCGGGGCTACCTGGATTCAAATCGACGAACCCATGCTCGCCCTGGACGCACGGAACGAGACGCGTCAGGTGTTTTTTTCCACCTACGAAAAACTCTCGCAGATTTCTTCCGAGTTACAGATCCTCATCGCGACATACTTTGCGGGTCTCGGTACTAACATGGAGTGGGCTCTCAAGCTGCCTGTTGCAGCCTTCCACCTGGACCTTGTGCGTTCTCCCGAACAGCTGGACCAGGCGCTTAAAGTCCTTCCAGCGGGCCTATTGTTGTCTTTGGGTGTCGTCGACGGGCGGAACATTTGGAAGACCGATCTCGAACGCGCTTTCCGCTTGGTCGATTCGGCCGCTAACGCACTCGGCCACGACCGCCTTCTCATCGCGCCTTCGTGCTCGCTCCTACACTGCCCTGTCGACCTCGAAGAGGAAAGAGCCATGGACCGCGAGCTGCGTAGCTGGCTGGCCTTTTCCAGACAGAAGCTCGAAGAGGTGGTCGCCGTCGAATGCGCCCTCTCCCAGGGCCGCAATGCGGTCAAGGATTTCCTCGACGCCAACGCCCGTGCCCTGCAAGCGAAGAGGCATTCTTCGAGAGTCCATGATTCTGCTGTGAAGCAAAGGATCGTCTCCATCTCTAAGGCGATGTCCGTCCGCACTTCTCCTTACGCCACGCGCAAAAAAATTCAGCAGGAGCGCCTCCACCTGCCCGAATTCCCCACGACCACCATCGGCTCCTTCCCGCAAACCAAGGAAGTCCGCGAAGCGCGCGCCTCTCACAAGTCCGGAAAAATTACAGCCGAATCCTATGAATCTTTCCTCCGCTCCCAGACTGCTGATGCTGTCCGCTTTCAGGAAGAAATCGGCCTCGACGTCCTCGTTCACGGCGAATTCGAGCGCAACGACATGGTCGAATACTTCGGCGAACAGCTCTCTGGTTTTGCCGCCACCGAAAATGGCTGGGTGCAGAGTTACGGCTCGCGCTGCGTCAAACCTCCCTTCATCTTCGGCGACGTTTTTCGCAAGCGTCCCATGACCGTCGCCTGGGCTCAATACGCGCAATCCCTTACCAAGCTACCAATGAAGGGAATGCTCACCGGGCCGGTCACCATCCTTCAGTGGTCCTTTGTTCGCGATGACCAGCCGCGCTCGGAAACCTGCCGCCAGATCGCTCTCGCCATTCGTGACGAAGTCGTGGACCTCGAAGCAGCCGGCATCGCCGCCATTCAGATCGACGAGCCCGCGATTCGCGAAGGCTTGCCCTTGATTCGTGCCGACTGGCCCGCGTATCTCGCCTGGGCGGTCGAATCTTTCCGCATCTCCTCTTCCGGCGTTCGCGACGCCACGCAAATTCACACCCACATGTGCTATTCCGAGTTTCAGGACATCATCGACGCCGTCGCCGCCATGGATGCCGACGTCATCTCCATCGAAACGTCCCGCTCGCAGATGGAACTGCTCCAGACCTTCGCCGAGTTCCACTACCCCAACGACATTGGACCCGGCGTTTACGACATTCACTCGCCGCGCATCCCCACGCGCGCCGAGATGATCGAGTTGCTTCGCAAAGCCGCTCGGGTTCTTTCGCCCTCGCAAATTTGGGTGAATCCCGATTGCGGCCTCAAGACGCGCCGTTGGGAAGAGGTTCGTCCTGCTCTTGTGGAAATGGTCGAAGCAGCTCGTTCTGTCCGCCGGGAGTTCGCCTAATCTAATCCGACGAATTTCTTCGTCGAGATTCGAAGTGTTCGTGACTCAGTAATCGTAAGCTTCTACGAGAGGCACCAGGTTGTGAGCTGAGCATCCTTGCGCGGCGGACAAGGAAAGGACATGAACGGGATCCGGAGTTCGTCTTGATGAATTGCTGCTGCGGCGAACGCCGAGTTTGCTCGCTTGCCGCGGCGCTTGACGGCGGCTGGCAGCCTTAATGCCCGCGTCTATGCACCCGCGTTCACTGCGGCAAAGTGGCACACGGAGCAAGTATTATGTTTCTCCCCTGATTAACGAGAGACCCTATCTGGGCTAATTCAATCGGCTCAGCTGCCGCTGTGGTCGCGATTTTTCCGCATGGACTGCTGAACGGCAGGGCTCACCGCCAGCGGCTCGCGGCGGCGATGAAACGTGGCGTGGAGGAGATCACGGTTCATGCGCCCGATGAATTCGAGAGGAATTTCTTTCGGGCAGGCGGCTTCGCATTCGCCGTGGTTGGTGCAACTGCCGAACAACTCTTCCTTCATGGCGACCACCATGTTGAGAGCGCGCTGGTCGCGCTGCGGCTGGCCTTGCGGGAGCACGCCGAGATGCGTGACCTTCGCGGAAGTGAAAAGCATCGCTGAAGCATTGGGGCAGGCGGCAACGCAAGCTCCACAGCCAATGCAGGCAGCCGCGTCAAAAGCCGTCTCCGCCGAGTCCCTGGGAACAAGGATCGAATTCGCGTCCGGCGCGCTTCCTGTGGCGGCAGTGATGAATCCTCCGGCCTGAATGATGCGGTCGAAAGCGGAGCGATCGACGACAAGGTCGCGAATCACCGGAAAAGCGCGGGCGCGCCAAGGCTCGAGCGTCAACGTGTCGCCATCCTTGAAGAATCGCATCGAGAGCTGGCAGACCGTGGTGCCGCGACGGCCGCCGTGCGCGAGCCCATTGATCAGGAAACCACAGGAACCGCAGATGCCTTCACGGCAATCGTGCTCGAAGGCGACCGGCGGCTCACTGTTGGAGAGCAGGTTTTCATTGAGCACGTCGAGCATTTCGAGAAACGACATGTCGGGCGTGATGCCGACAACTTGGTAGGATACAAATCCGCCGGGAGCCTTTGCGTTCGCCTGACGCCAGACGTTCAAGTTGAGTTTCATGGCTACTTGTAGCTCCTCTGGGCCAAGTGGACATGCTCGAACTCAAGCGGCTCCTTGCGCAACAGAGGCGCATTGCCCGGCCCTCTCCACTCCCAGGCTGAGACAAAAGAAAAATTCGCGTCGTCTCTCTTTGCTTCGCCCTCGGGAGTCTGGCTTTCGACGCGGAAATGCCCGCCGCAGGATTCCCTTCTTTCGAGGGCGTCGACGCACATCAATTCTGCCAGTTCGAGAAAATCCGAGACGCGATTGGCCTTTTCGAGGCACTGATTCAACTCTTCGCCCGTTCCGACCAGACATAGATTGCTCCAGAATTCTTCGCGGAGGACGGGGACCTTCACAAGGGTCTCGCGGAGGCTGGCTTCCGAGCGGCTCATGCCGCAGTTGTTCCACATCAAGGCGCCGAGTTCGCGATGGAAGGAATCCGGCGTGCGTTTGCCTTTGACTTTCAGGAGCTTGTTAATGCGCTCTCCGGCCTCGGCCTTCCCTTCGGAAAAGGCGGTGTGAGAGACATCGACTCGCTCGAGCCCCGCGCTGGCAAGATAATTTGGAACCGTCGCCGGAATGACGAAATAACCATCGGCGAGACCCTGCATTAAGGCGCTGGCACCCAGCCGATTCGCACCGTGGTCAGAGAAGTTCGCTTCGCCGGCAACAAATAGGCCGGGAAGCGTCGACATCAGATGGTAGTCGACCCAGAGGCCGCCCATCGTATAGTGCGGCGCGGGATAGATGCGCATCGGTACTTTATAGGCGTCCTCGCCGGTGATCTCTTCATAGATGTGGAAAAGATTGCCGTACTTGTCGCGGACCTGTTCGGCGCCCATGCGGCGGATGGCGTCCGCAAAATCGAGATAGACGCCGCGGCCGTTGGGGCCGACGCCGCGGCCATCGTCGCAGACTTCCTTGGCGGCGCGGGAGGCAATGTCACGCGGGGCAAGGTTGCCGAAGCTCGGATAGCGGCGCTCGAGGTAGTAATCGCGTTCGTCATCGGGAATGGTGTTGGGGGCGCGTTTATCGCCTGCGTTTTTCGGCACCCAAACGCGCCCGTCGTTGCGGAGCGATTCGGACATTAGCGTCAGCTTGGACTGATGATCGCTGCTCTGCGGGATGCAAGTGGGATGGATTTGTGTGAAGCAGGGGTTTGCAAAAAGGGCGCCGCGGCGATGGGCGCGCCAGATAGCCGTGCAATTCGAGGCCTTTGCGTTCGTCGAGAGAAAGAAGACGTTGGAATAACCGCCTGTGGCGAGGACAACGACGTCGGCGGCATGGGCTTCGATGGCGCCCGTCAGCAAATCGCGAGCAACAATACCGCGCACGCGGCCATTGACGAGCACCACGTCCAGCATTTCCGTGCGCGTATGCATCGTCACGGTGCCAGCGGCAATTTGCTCTTCGAGAGCCTGGTAGGCACCCAGCAAAAGCTGCTGCCCGGTCTGCCCGCGCGAGTAGAATGTGCGCTGCACCTGCACGCCGCCGAACGAGCGCGTATCGAGCAAGCCGCCGTATTCACGCGCAAACGGCACCCCCTGCGCGACGCACTGGTCGATGATGTTCACGCTGATTTCCGCCAGGCGGTAGACGTTGGCTTCGCGCGAGCGAAAATCGCCGCCTTTCACCGTGTCGTAAAACAGGCGATAGATGCTGTCGCCATCGTTGCGGTAGTTTTTCGCGGCGTTGATTCCGCCCTGCGCGGCGATGGAATGCGCGCGGCGCGGCGAATCGTGATAGGAAAAGCAATGAACTTCATAGCCCTGCTGGCCCAGTGTCGCCGCCGCCGAAGCGCCAGCCAAGCCTGAACCGACGATAATCACCGAATGTTTGCGTCGATTGGCCGGGTTCACCAGCTTCATCTCAAAGCGGCACTGCTCCCATTTCGTTTCGATCGGTCCGGACGGAATATTCGAATCGAGCAAGCGAGTCCCCTTTAGCGCACCCAGCCGGCCATCACGGCAACCGGTACGGAAATGAATCCGAGGAAAATCGCGATCGCAAACACGCGCGAGAAAATTTTCAGCGACCGCTCGTTGCGCGAGGTGCTCCAGCCGAGCGTCTGGATCGCACTCCAGATGCCGTGGTCGAGGTGCAGGCACAGCGCCGCCATCGAGACGATGTAGAAAAGAGAAACAGGCCAGAGGGCGAAGGCGGCGAGCACGTTGTGATAGACATCGAGCGGAATGTACTGGCCCGGCGCAAACCCGACCACACCCAACGTGAAATGGAGGATATGGAAGACAATGAAGACGAGCAGCAGCAGGCCACCCCAGCGCATCGTCCGCGAAGCGATAGTCGATTCGAGATTTTTCTTTTCGCGATAGCCTTCGGGCCGCGCCTGCCAGCTCATGCGCGTGAGTTGGACAGCGGCCGTGACGTGCAAAATCACGCAGAGCAGAAGAACGATGCGCACCCCCCAGAGAAGCTGTCCGTACTCAAGCTCGGGCTGGCCCACCTCGCGCAGGAAGCGTGCGTAGGCGTTGATCGCGTCGGGACCAATGAAAATCTTGAGGTTGCCCAAGACGTGCGCGATCACGAAAAGGATCAGCACGCCACCCGTGACGGCCATGACGATTTTCTTGCCGATGACCGTATTCCAGAACGTCCAGAGAGGATTTGCGGAAAAAACCGAGGGAACAGCGCGGGAAGCCTTGGCTTCCCCAATCCTTTTCGCATCCTCCGCTGCAGACTCTGCCATCTAACTGCTCCTCCAGGCTTTCAGCCGGGCTCCGCCCCGCCGGGGAATTTCTCCCATACAGAAGCCCCTTCGTGTTGGAAGCGGGTATACCTTTGCAGGACCGGCGACTTCGCTGCCACACCCGTTACGACTTGCGCAGAGGTCCAAAGCACAGTGTAGGACACAAGCCGATACTTTTCCAGTGTTGCGTGACGGACGGCAGGGCGTAGACGCGCGCTTGAGCGCTCGCAGCGGCGCGCTTACAAACGCGAGAGCCACCGGAAAGACGATATCATAATAGCCGGGGGGCCAGGCTGAGGGACCCGGGCCTCCCGGCCTCTCTCACCCATCTCCGCAGGGTCTGGGTAAGAACTTTTCAGGCGGCGTTTTCGCCGTTGCGCATGAATTCGTAGCGCTCGATGGCGGCGGCTACGCCGATTTCGCCTGCGTTTTCGGGGCTGGTGCGCAGGACACGCCCCAGACAGCGCACACGAACAGGACCCGCCTGGGTCAACTCATGCGGCAGCGTCATGACGATCTCCACGGGAGAGCCGCTCTTGAGGCCCTTGGGGAGATGAAAATAGAGACCACGCGAGCTGACTTCCCGCGATTCTGTCGATGCTTCTCCAACCACGCTTTCGTCCGTCCAACGGACGGTCAATGGCAAACGCATCAGGAATCGACGCGTCGCACGTCGCTCGTTAAGGGCCACAGGACACTACCTCCCAGATTCCGGGAAAGGATACTTTTGACGGAAAAAGCAACCAATAGAGCAAGAGAGCCAATTTTAATGGGCCAATTTGGTACACGAGTACTAGTAGGTCGGACTTCCCCGCTGACCACCAGCATGAGCAGGCAAAGCGACTCGCCGATGAACACAATGTGAATCGCTATTCAGCGGGCGCATTGCGGAACGTTCGCAGAATGTCTGCAAGCGTAATGACTCCTTCGAGTTTGCTCAGGTCGGCGCGGTTCACAACCGGCAAGACCGGCCAATCTCCCACCACTTGCAGGGCATCTTCGAGCGTGAGATCCGGAAACAGAATCGGAAGCGGACCTTTGCCGTCGGCATCCGCAGCGGTGTACGTGCGGGACTTGTCTTCTGCAAGATTCTTTAACCGGTCCCGGTCGAGAAGCCGCCATTCCCGCCGCGACTGCAGCAGGAGGGGCAATTCTGGCTTCCCTTCCGCGCGGCTCAGAATCGTGACCACCGGATCTGAGGCGTTGAAAATCAAAGCAGCGTCTCGCTGCATGGCTTTTTCGACGACCGGAGCAATCTGCTCGCGCTGTTCTTCAATCGACGGCAGCACGAGACCGTCCTGGCGCGCCAACATATCGAACAGGGGCACCTTATGGAAACGCCGCGAAATGAAATAGGCAACCATCGTCGAAATCATCACGGGGAGAATCGCCGTGTAATTGCCCGAGAGCTCAATGACCATAAAGACCGAAGTGATCGGAATTCTCAAAAAGCCGGCGAAAAACGTTCCCATGCCGACCAGGGCGAAGGTTCCGACCGAGCCCGAAAGAGTCGGAATGAAATGCTGCTCGACGGCTCCAATCGCTCCGCCGAACATCGCTCCAATAAACAGGACAGGAGCAAACATCCCGCCTGGAGTCCCACTCAGGAAGGAGATTCCCGTTGCAACGATTTTCAGCACAGCGAGGACCAGCAGCAACTTCCACGTAAACTGACCGTGCAAGGCCTGATCGATGATCGAGTACCCTGCGCCCATCACTTGCGGAAAGCGAATGCCGATGACGCCGATCAGGAGGCCTGCGCCTGCAGGTTGAAGATATTTCGTCCAGTAAGGAAGCTTTTCGATGCGCGGCCTGGCATATGCAAGCCACTTCAGGAATGCGATGGCAGCACCGCCGCCGACGAGACCGAGAACAGCGTACCCGAGAAGGTCTTCGGCGCGCACGACGCGAAACTCCGGCACGCGGAAAAGCGAATCGGCCCCGAGAAAACTGCGCATGGTGACCACGCTCGAGACCGCGGCAAGCACGATCGCGCCGAGCACGCCGCCGCTCCACACGCCGATCACCTCTTCGATGACGAACAGGACGGCGGAAATCGGCGCGTTGAACGCCGCAGCGAGGCCCGCGGCCGCACCCACCGGGGCGATCAGCCGGATTTTCTCCTGTGAGAGATTCAGGCTGCGCCCGATCTTCGAAGCGATGCCCGCTCCCATCTGCAGCGAAGGGTCTTCAGGTCCCAAGGACTGCCCGCTGCCGATGGCCAGGGCGCATGTGACGAACTTTCCTATCACCGTCTCAAACGGGACGTAACCATTCCAGACGTAAACCGCAGCCTTCGTCCGATTGACACCGCTTCCCTGCGAACTCGGGAAAATCCGGAGGACGAGGAACGCGACTACGAGTCCGCCGATTGTGGGCGCGAGCAGAACACGCAGAACGGAGGGCGAAAGCGACGGCCCGAGCACTTCCAATTGCGTCCATTCGATCGCAACGCGAAAGCAAACTACGGCGAGCCCGGAAAAAATTCCGATGAGTACCGCGAGCAGCAGGAAGAACTGGTCTTCCCGGAGCGAGAAGATCCTCCCTGTCCAGGCTTCCCAGAGCGAGAGAAGCCGCTCGCGAGCGTTCGCTTGGCCAGGATCACGCGGCGACGCGACGGGGATGGTGGGCGTCTCCGTCATGGCAGATTATTCCCCAGATTTTGGCCGATCGTCCAAAGCGCCAGGTTTTCGCCCGACGGCGCCCCGCAAGTCTTCGCTGCAGCGTTTTCGATCTGGAAGACAAGTCCCATCGCCTGGCTGACGGTGTCCGGATCCCGCTCGAGGTTGCGCTCGCTCCAGGTCCTTTTGTTTTGTTGTATCGTGGCCAAAAGGCTTGCCAACTCAGAATGTGGAGCAGCAGTATTAGCGCTTGTCGTCGATCCATTTGTGCCGCCACACTGCTGGGCGCGCGCTGTGGCAACGTCCAGGGCGTGCGACGTCCGCCGCGCCTTTTCGCCCATGCCCAAACCCGGCAGGAATGGGTCGAGAGCCTGGATCTGCCGCGCTGTTTCGAGCATCGTGGGAACTCCCGGATCGCTGGCCCGATCTTTCGGGAGTCGCGAGAGATAGCCGACCGCCTGCGAGTAGTTGTGGAGTTGGAACGCCGCCGTTCCTGCGCCCTCCAGGGCATCGGGATCGTTTCGTTCGGACTCCAGCACGGAGTGGAACTCATCCAGCGCGCGACTCCACATCTGCCCGCGCAGTAACAATTGCGCGGCCGCCTTCTGCTTTGCCACGTCTCCAGAAGGAGTATTGTCGTCGAGCGCGACCAAAGCCGGCTCCGCCTGGCTCGCGGCGCCATGGTCCAGCAGGAACTCGCACAGTTCCTTCCGCACGTTCCAGCGCATCTCGATCGGGTCATCGCTCCATTCGCCGTAGATCGCGCTGTTGTAGTAGAGCATGGCATCCTGCACGCGCGACTGCTGGGCCGCAATGCGCGCCAGCGCCAGATTGATTTCGCCGCTTCCTGGCGATTCCGAAAGCAGCGGCAGCAGATAGGCGCGCGCTTCGGGAAGCTGCCCATCCGCCGCCAGCGCGAGCGCGAGATGGAATTGAAACATGACGTTCGCAGGCGAGAAGGCCAGCGCGTTCCGGTATTCGATCAGCGCTTTCTTCGTGTTTCCGGCCCTGAAATCCGCCTCACCATAGGAAAACCACTGATCAGCAAGCGAGTGCACGCGCTTGTGATACATTCGCGACACGAGAGCCGTCACACCCAATAGGGCGATCAGGCAGAAAAAGCACACGACGAGGACGAACTCGCGCGAAAATCCGCGCGCGTCTCGCGAGCTCCCGGTGTTCCTCCTTGGCTCTCCTATCACGTTTGTCCCAAAAGAAAAGGATACCTTGCGACTGGATGCAGTCGGGGAAAGATTTTTCTGGTCAGCGAATGGCGGATCGAAGGCGGACTACGTCTGATCAATCAACCGGTGATGAATTGCGTACAGCGCCAGTTCCAGCCTGTCGGATACTCCGAGCTTGTCGAAGATATTATGCAAATGATTTTTTACCGTCTGTTCGCTGATGAATAGTTTCTCACCAATTTCGCGATTGCGAAACCCCTGCGCGACCAGTTGGACGATCTCTTTTTCGCGGTCGCTCAACAGAGGCTTTTCGCGGCGCTGTCCGGATTCGGCGGATTTCTTGAACGCGTCGATCACTTCGGCGGTCATCCGGTTGTCGAGCCAGATCTCGCCATCCTGCACCTTGCGGATGCTCTTCACGAGCAGGTCGCTGGCGGATTGCTTCAGCACCACGCCGCGCGCGCCGAGCCGCATCGCGCGCACCACGTCGCGGTCGTCTTCGGCCGCCGTCAGCACGATCACCCGCGTGGGCAACGAATCGAAATTCACTTCTTCCAGGACGCCCAGCCCATCCTTTTCGGGCATGCGCAAATCCAGAAGCAGAATGTCGGGCTTGAGCTTGCCGAGCATTTTAATGCACTCGACGCCGTTGGAGGCTTCGCCGACAATTTGAATCTCGTCGGCCGCCTCCAAAAGCCTGCGCAAGCCATCCCGGAAAATGGCATGGTCGTCCGCAACCAGGATCCGAATCGCCTGTTTCCCTTTGCTCATCTCAACTCAATGGAATTTCAATGGTTAGACGCGCGCCGTGGCCGGGATTCGATTCCAGCGTCAGCGTACCCCCTACGCCTCGAGTGCGCTCTTTGATCGAAATCGGCCCCAGACGCAGCCGATCCAGTTCTTCGCTTGTGTATCGCCCAGAGAAGCTGAATCCCCGCCCGTTGTCGTCCACGACGAGACTGACTTTCGCCTCGTCTTGGCCTAGTTTTACCACGACGTGCCCAGCATTCGCATGCTTTTTTACGTTGTTGAGTGCTTCACGGTAAATCTGGAAAACCTCGCGGCAAATGCGGTCTGGAATGCGCAGGCTGCGGTCCTCGATGAATAGGTCAAGCGCCATGCCTGAATCATTGCGGAATCGCTCAGCAAAGCCGAGCATCAGCTCGCGCAGATCCGCGCTCGCCACACGCAACGGGCGAAGGTCGGTGACGAATTTGCGAAGTTCCTCGCTTTCCCTCTGCACCGTTCTCTGCAGCCGCGTCAAGTCCTCCGAGATCGGGCCGGACAAAGCTGCGGATTTCTGGCTTAAAACGCCGAGCTGAATGATCAGGCTCAACAGTGTCTGCAAGATGCCGTCATGTAAATCGCGAGAAATGCGGCTGCGCTCCGCCTCCACGGCGCGCGCTCGCAGATGACGCATCAGGAACACATTGTCGAGCGGCGGCCCCGCCTGCCGGACGATTTGGTCAAGCCAGCGGAGGTCCTTTGGCTGGAAGCGCCGCCGCGGATTGACCAGGAGGACCCGGCCGGAGGGCCTGCCGTTCGCCTCGATCGAGACGCCCAGAATTGCGCGCGCGCCCAGTTCCTTCTGCATCAAAGATGGAGGATTGTTGACCCGCGCCGCCGTCTCGGTGCGCCGGTCCCATCCGAACCCCTGTTTGTCTTCAAAATCCCAGCAGAGCGACGTTTCGAATTCGTCGCATAGGAATATCTCCGACTTCACCAGCGAAAGCGTCTCGGGAGCGCTCGGCCCAGTCTCGCCCGGCCGAACCCGCCAGACGAACAGTCTTTCCATGTCATCGTCGCGAATCGCCAGGCAAGCGGATTCGCATTCGAATTCGAGCGCCAATTCGCCGAGCATCTGGCGAATGCACTCCGTCAACCCACGATCAAACTGGAGCAGGCGGACCAACTTGTCGAGAAACTGCTGCCGGACGAGATGCTCTCTTTCCCGTGCTCCCAAATATCCGGCGCCGAGACCGGAAATTAGCGTTCCGAGGCCCACTTCGAGAAGGTGGGGGACCGTGCCATGGCCCCGGCCGCTTGATATCGCGTCCTTGAACATTACGCCTGCCGTGGCGGCAGCAACGAATGCCACCATCGCGCGTGTGTTGCCACCCGCGCCAATGGCAAACGCTAAGAAAAGCAGAAGAAACCAGGCTGCCGTAACTTCGGGACGAAGAAAGAAAAACACAGCCACAGCCAGGAAGTCTGCCGGAAGAGGAATCCGTAACTGAAAAGGCCCCCATCTCCTGCCCGCCAACACCAACGCCATTGACGTGGCGAGGTAGACCGCGAGGTACAAGGCCGGAGCGTTGTGCTCCCGCTGCGTCATCGACTCCAGCGAGGTGACGAGCGCGAGCGAGACCAGAATCACGCGCGCGAGCGTGATTTGACGATCGAGATACAGTCGTTCAGTGTTGTCGAGGGGCATAGAACAGAAAATCGTACGCAGAAAAAGTCTAGCAAGCCAACCAAAGGTCGCAATCGCGTGTCCTCTTTTGGTTATGACCTTTCGCGTGCCACTCGACCGGCCGCAAACCGGTCTTTCGGGTGGAAGGGAGATGCCGCGTGCAAAGTGCCCCGGCGAGAAGTCCACACAGGCGGCTCTCGTTTGACATTGGGTGCATAATCTTAGTCAGGCATTCTTCGCTGTGGGGGCGCAAAGGATTGAATCAGCGCTATACGCAACGGGAAGTCGGCCGGATTCTAGGTGTGCGGGAGGGCCGTCTTCTCTACTGGGAACGTTTGCGGCTCGTGCGTCCACGGGCGCGGTGGGGGCGGCGCTTCTACAGTTTCAGCGATCTGGTAGCTCTGCGCTCGTTGAAGCAAGTGACGGAAAGTCGCGTCCCGGCTCGGCGCGTGAAACAAGCAGTCTCGCTCATCGAAAGCCAATTTGGCGAAGCGCCGCTGCCGCTGCACCAGCTTCGCCTTGTACAGTTGGGCGGCGAAATCGCGATTGTTCCTCCGGGCTCCGCACAGCCGTTTGACCCTTTCCGCCGCCAATGGCTCCTACCGTTCGAGCCCCTTCCAGCCGGAGTGAAACTGCACCCCATGTCCACGCAATCGCCTGGTGATCTTTTCGAAGCCGCTTTGCGTTGCGAGGAATCCGCGGACTTGCTGCCGAACGCGGTCGCATGTTACCGGCGTGTGATCGATCTGGCTCCGCACTGGATCGAAGCGCATATCAATCTGGGCGTCGCCTATTATCAGCTTGGCCAGATCGACAATGCCATGGACGCCTTCCTTTCCGCGGTAAAGATTGACCCCGGCAGCGGCATTTCCCGCTACAATCTCGGCTGCGTTCTCGAAGAAAAAGGCGACATCGACCAGGCGATCGATCATCTGCGCCGAGCCGCCAGCATCATGCCGGCGCACGCCGATGTGCACTTCAATCTCGCGCTTGCTCTTGAGAAGAAAAACGAGAGGCGGCAGGCGCTCGAAGAGTGGCAGATGTACCTCCGCTATGCGCCGAACGGACCCTGGGCGGAACAGGCGCGCGCCCGTGTGAGAACTTACATGGCGCCTCACCGCCCGCCGGCGCCAATTCCCTTCCCCCGGCGCTCTCGCGCCGAATAGCTCCGCTGCGCAGCTTCCCTGGATTTCTTCCAATCTAATTTGCGGCGGCGGAATTCTCCGATTTCTGGTTGGCAGCGGAGCGCTCTTTTGTCAGCTTGCGGAAGACGTCGCCAAACGCCGGGACGCAGCTCTTCAATGTGTCGAAATCGCACTTCGAAACAAGCAGCACGTTCATCGTCGTCTTTGCGCGGATCGTTGCGTTTCTGCTCATATCGTTAATCAAAGCCATTTCCCCGAAGAAATCGCCCGGCCCGAGCGTGGCAATATGCGTTTCCTGCCCACCTGATTGCCGCAGCACATCGCATTCGCCGCTTTCGATGATGTAAACGTTGTCGCCCAAATCTCCCTCGAAGAAGACGACTTCCCCGGCTTCGAAATGCTGCCTGGCGATGCCTGTCTCCCTCACGACTCTCATCTGAACGAAATCTGGAGGGAACAGCAGAACAAAGAACCAGTCGAGCGCGATGCGGGCCCTTTGGCGCAGGCTCGGAACCTTCAGGAGATAAATCGCCCGCCAGAGAAGCCACGCAAGAAATCCGGAGATTCGCACACCGAGTATCTCCGCCACGGCCGAATAATGACCAAGAGAGCCGAGCTTTCCGAGCCCCTCAAACGTAAAGGGCGTAGCGGGCTGCTTCCGAATCGCCGCGGCAATATTCTTCGCAACCGTTCTTGCCTCCCGCGTGGCGTGTTGCGCCGTCGGCGGAGTGGACCTTCCGGAGAGCGTCTTGATCGACGCACAATCTCCCAGAGCCCACACTGTTCCCTCGAAGCCCACCAGTTCGAGGTTTGCGCTCACCTTCAGGCGCCCGTTTTCCTTTTCGCATGAAAGCCCCTGGAGGACGGGTGGGATAGAAGAGGGAACGCTCGAAACAATCGTTTTGGTGGGAATCTCCAGGCCGGATTTGAATTGCGCCTTTTCCGAAGTGGCTCCGACCAAGCGGTCTTTCAACCGCAGTTCGACGCCTCGCTTGGCCAGCAGCTTCTGCGCAAACAACGCGAGGTTATCGGACATTTCCGGCAGAATTCTCTCTCCGGCATGGACGAGCACGAAACGCGGCTCTTCCCGGCGAAGGCAAGGGAAATTGTCCTTGGCTTTGTTGATGAAATCGCTCACCTCCGCGATCACCTCGACGCCCGAAAATCCTCCGCCCGCAACAACAAACGTCATCAGTTTCCGCCGAAGATCGGGATCCGCTTCGATTTCTGCTTCCTCCAAGGCGTGGATCAGGTGATTGCGCAGGCTGATCGCGTCGGCCAGAGTCCGGAAAGATCTCACGTGTTCTACCATTCCCGGAGTTCCGCAAAAATTGCTGATGCTTCCGAGCGCAATCACCAAGTAGTCGAAGGGAATATCCAGCTGGCGCGCACGGAAACCCGGGCTCACCGTGACGAACTTTTGCTCGAGATTGATTTTCTGCACTTCGCGCATTACGAGTTCCGTGCGAGGGCAGAGCTGCCGAATCGGGCAGACAACATCCGTGAGCCCGATCAAGCCGGAGATTACCTCCGGCAGAAGTGGCTGATAGACCCAGTAGTTTTCCTGATTGATGAGGGAAATGGAGGCCTCGGCGGGACGCAAAATCCGCTCGAGGTCCCTTGCCGCATAGACCCCGCCGAACCCGCCACCAAGGACGAGAATTCGCTTCTTCGTCGCCATGTCTGCCTCACGGCCGGACTGTCCCCAAACCGGCGCCGCTGGTCCGCGTGTGCCTTGTCATTCGTCGACGTTCTTACGAACCAGCGGCGAAAATAGAGAGGACAACCCGCAGCCGTGCTTGGTAAACTCCGCTATTTCTTAAATGTCCTGACGTAAGCGATCACGTTGTCCACGTCGGTGTCGCTGACGTCCTTCACCGGTTTCATCTTGCCCGTGCCCTCGGTGATGATTTTTTTCAGGTCCGCGTCCGACTTGCTTTGTACATCGGCGGAATCGAGCGAGGGAATCGTCACTTTCAGCAGCTTGGCCATCCCTTGGTTGCCATGGCCATCTTCGCCGTGGCAAGTCTTGCATTTCTTCATGAATACGTCCTTCCCGGCCGTCGCGTCTCCGGCGGGAGAGGCTGCCAAGGAAGCCGAGGCAAAAAGAAGTGCGCCAGCCAACATTGCTGCAAATGCAAGATGTTTGAGTCGCATGGTCCGGATTCTCCTTTTCTGATTGGGGTGTACTCACTTCTCCGATGTCTGCATAGCCCGTTCGTTTACAGTCTTCATGATGTCCTCCTCCGTCCGGGGCATCACCCTCAGCATGGTGAGGAAGTTCTCCTTGCCCAGGACAGCCAGCCGCGCTGCCGTTACCGCGCGGACTGTAGCGTTTCGGGGAACATCGCTGATCAGCGCCATCTCGCCGAAGTACTGGCCTTTCGACAGCGTCGCCACCACGCGCTCGGCGCCTCCTTCCTCTCTCACGACGTCGACTTTCCCGCTCTGAATGAAGTAGGCGCAATCACCCTCTTCGCCCTGCCGGAAAATCACCTGTCCCACTTCGACGTTTTCCACTTCAAACAGACTGTGCCGCCTCAAGAACCGGTACACGGCAAGGCCCAGCACCGCCAGCGCCGCCAGAAGGGCCGAGACAGGGGCGATCATCGAGAAGAGAAACAGCGTGCCGCCGGTCGTTCGCCACAAAAACTGTAGCGCGAGCAAGAAGGCAATCAGGGCCAGCAGTTGTGCACCGATCAACAGGACCCGGGTGGAAGTCGGATTTAGTTGTAAATGTTTCGCGTCTGTATTGGTAGTCATGGGGTCACATTCTGCGCGACGTTGTGCGCGGGATTTGAATCGGCGTGGCACTGCATACAGGTTGCCTCGCCGGAAAAGAGCGCGTCTTTGTAGTCGGCATGAGCGTCGTTCCATTTTGCAGAACCCGCATGACATTTCAGGCAGTCGTTGTTCGGATACGGGTGCATCAACTTGATCGGCAGGTGGAACGTTCTTGTGTAGTAGTGATAGACGTCGCTCAAGCCTTCCCTTTTTGCCTGGACTGTGCCGAACAGGCCGTACGACGTGTGGCAGGCATAGCACTGATTGTCCGGAATGTAGCGGTTCTTGTAGTGCAAGGCCGCAAGGCTGTTGCTCTGCGGATTTTTCATGTCGTCGACGAAAGCCTTCATCGTCAAATGGCACGAAGCGCAGAACTCGACTCGCTCCGCCCTTTCGAAGACCAGGATGGTTCCCACCCCTGTCATCAAAAGCGGCAAAGCCACCGCGCCCGCAATCAACAGCCCCCAGGAAACGGGCCCGACGGCGGCTCCCTTGAATTTCACAATGCTGATAATCAGGACGACGATTCCAAGAACAGCCAGCACCGTCACGACGCGCGCGGCGGCTTGTTCCACAGGATCCTGCTGGTAGCGCGAGGCCTGATCCTGGGCTTGGGCGATTAGAGGCATCAGCACGAGCGAAGCGGCCAGAAAACTCCCCGCTCGTCCCAGCCAGCCCCTCATTTGAAGCTTTCGGAATGACATTCGCTGCAAGTGTTTGCGAAAGTATGGCAAGTGAAGCAGCTCCTTTCGTTCAACATAGCCAGTTGCGCATGAGCCCCCGCCTTCCATTGCGCGAGTGGCAAATGGCTCCTGGGTGTTTGGTTGTGGCAACGGTCGCAAAAATCGGTCATATGGCAAATCGAACAGCTCGTCCGGTCCAAAGCGGCATATTTTCCGTGCACATCATCTTTCCATCGGGCCGAGTGCGAAACGGGCATCATCACCGCATGGCAACTGGCGCATTGCTGCTGGCCGATCGCCGTCGGCTCCACATTGATGTGGCACACAAAACAGGGCGCCCCCGGCTTCGAAGCATCGTCAGCATGGTGGAAGCGAAAAGTCTCCGTGTGCGAGGGCGGCTTCACGATGCCGGAGTGAAATTCCGGCACGGGCCCGGTGGGAACATCCACGTGGCAGGTCTGGCAGTTGGACATGCGATAGTCGGCTTCAATTCTCTTGGACACGCTATGGCAGTTCACGCAATCGACCATCTTCGGCAGGCTCAGGCTTGCGAGGCTTGTGCTCGACGCCACTTCGTAATGACAAGTCGTGCAGTCGAAGTGATAGGAATTTCTCTCTTGGAAATGGTCGGCGTGTGAGAAGCGAATCTGCTGGTATTTCCCTGAAACGACGAATGATGCCAGCTCACGGTGAACCGTTGCGGCGGCGGGATTCTCAATCTCCTCGGGGTGATGGCATCCGCGGCAATCCGCCGTCGTCGATTTATCGCTCAGAAGCGGTTTCATGCCCGGCTTGGAATGGCACCCAGAGCAGACTACGTGATTGCCAAACGTCGCGTACGCCCCATCTCCGGGAAAGTGGTGGCAATAGGTGCAGTCAGCGCGAAACCCAGTGCGCGCGTCGACTCGCGAATGCGGATCCACGTGCTTGGCGTGGGAAAAGTCGTAGACGATCGGCCGTACGCCCTTATAGCGAGGGAACGGCAGCAGATCGTCGCTGCTCGTGGGCGGAAACACAGAATGGCACTGCACGCATATCTTTTGATTGATATTCTTGTTGAAATCGTCGTCATGGCAGACGGTGCACTGATCGTGGCCGGGCCTTTGAAGGACCACCGACCCTTCTTTCACCGGAACGTGGCAGGCATCACAATCCAGTCCGACCTGCTTCAAGTGGTAATCGTGAAGGAAAAACGGCTTCTGCGCCTGTGAATCCGGGGAACTCGCGGGCGGCGTTCCTGCATTCTCCTGCCCATGGGCAGTCGCTGCAAAGAGGCCGAGAACCACAAGGCAAATTCCACCGATAGCGCTTTTCCGCAAATTCACCCTAATAGCTCCACGCCAGGCCGAAGCGGAACGTCTGGCTGTTCTGTATTTCCGGCCTGAAGACTGAGTAGTCCGAGTCCAGACCGTAGTCGAAATAGAGCCGCGAGCGGCTGTCGAGTTTGAACGCTGCATCTCCCAAGACACCTTTGTCGTGCGCGTTCGAAATCACCGTGAACTGGTCGACAAAATTCAGCGTTCGAAAGAAACCGCCGGCCCTCAAAAGCAAACGTCCGCCCATAAAAGTCCGGCCGATTTCGGCGGTAAGGTCCTGCACTTTCGTTTCGCCCGTGTTGCTGAGATCGTCGAACTCCGTGGGGGGAATATTTTTTGAGCGGTTGTCGGAATCTCTCAGGTGATACGTGAAGAGCAGGTCAAGTCCGTTCCACGGTGTCAGTTGCCCGTAGGCGCGATAGTCCTGAAATGATGTGTCGAACGGCCCGGTGTCTTGAATGTCGTTCAGCCGGCGGACCCAAACAGTTCCGCCCAGTCGGAGCCTGTCGTTGATTGCGCGCGAAGCATCAATGATGAACTGCGAATGCGGATGCAGCGCTTCCAGGTTCAAGCGAAAGAGCGGATTGCGCGGGTCGAAATCGCGAGCGTCTTCCGTATAGTCGTAGAAATAATCCTTGCTGCTGATTTTCTGCGCGAAACTTAGGCGCAGCGAAGTCTTGCCATTCTCGGGGCTCCATATCGCGTCGGCATTGAAATCCGTCGGCGAACTCCCGACCATCCGGAATCCGGTGCTGAAAAACCAGCCGTTCGCAAAGGTCTGCCGGTAGTGAAAAGCATTCGTCCCGCGGATATAGTAAAAAGTGTCGTACTCGAACGTCGAATTTGCACTCAAGCGGAACAGAAAATTTCCGCCACCCATTGCTCTCTGTGCCGGGTCGGAAAAGTACGTGAACCTGCGTCCGCCATAAATCATCCACGAATAGCGCGGACGGTTGACTGTAAATGACGCGCCGTCCATCTCCGCCAGCTCCGCTCCGTAGACGTCCTGCCGTCCCAGCCGCAGGCTTGTGCCGGAGAACATTCCATCTGACGGCCGCCCGTCAATGTCAATATAGCCGGTTATCAATTCCAGCCGTCGGTTGGAGTTGAACGTGTCGATGATGCTGAGTTGCGGAGAGGCCTCGCTGACGTGCGTTATATCCTGTGAATAGGCCAGCGAAAAATTGGAATTCACACGGTCAGACACCCACCCGCGAGTCCCCCAATTCAAAAAGCTATACATCTCGTTGGTGCTCGATTGAAACGCCGGCGGGTATGGAATTCCGTTGGGATTCGCCACCGGACCAGCGGGCTCGTTGATCACACCCGTCGCCGTTGGAAGGCCGGTGAAATACGTCTGCGTGCGCATGTACTCCGTCCGGTTGTCCATGTAGAAGTGGTCGAGAAAATCACCGACGGGACTCGCTTCGTACGTCGTTTGCATCGAGGCCAGCGCCGCATCTGGGGTCGTCTGTGGGATGGTATTAGTCAGCAAGCTGTCCCATGCGTCACCGATGTTTTCAGGTGATTTCTCGTCGGGCTGCGAATCCGCAAACGCAATGGGAGCCGCAGAGCTCGCAGCCACGAGCAGGCAGAGACCCGAGACCAACGCTGCAAATGCCTGCACCGGCAATCGACGAAGGTTCGGCAATTCCACCCCTCGCGGCCGCAAGGCCGTCAAGAAGACCTATTTCACAGCCATCTGCAACGTCTGAATTTGGCTCTTAGCTAATGCGACGCGCCACGGGTAGTCGTCACTGTGCCACTGGGTGGCCTGCATGTAGGACTCCAATTCGCTTTCTGCCAGGCTGTTTTGCCCTGTCGCTTCATACACCTGCGCCAGCTCCCAGTGCACTTTCGAGTTGTTCGCCATATCCCCGGTCAGCGCGACGCTTTGCGGCGTTATGGGAGATAGCGCCAGTTCCGCTTGATATGCAGTCACTGCATTCGCGTAATCCTGTTGCTGCGTCGTCGGATCGGTCGATTGCTGCGCTTCAGACACGTACGTTTCCGCGATAAGCGTATTCACTCCCAGCCTTTGCGGGTCAATCTGCAATACTTCCTGGAACAGCTCGATGGCTGTCGCCGGATTCGTCTGTTCGAGCAGGTAGCCAAGCCTTAAGCGCAGCGTAAAGATGCACGGGGCCGGCGTGAGCTGTGCTGGCAAGGTTCCCCCGTACTTGTTCACCGTTGCAGCCGTCACGATTTGGCACGTGTTGTTTTGCAGGCTGTTCATGGAAAGCGCCGTCTGGTAGTCGGCAATCGCATCGGGAATATCGTCCATGTCGTCCTGGTAGTGAATTCCGCGCTCCATGTAGTCCCAGGCGTTCTGCGGCTGGCTGATTCCCAGCAAATTCCAATCGATCCGCCCCTCGAAATAGAAGGGATCCGGCTTCGGGTAATTCGGATTGGTGCTCTGGAATTCGCCCGGCGTGTACGTCTGATTCTGTGCGAAGACGGCCGCCAGCATCACCACGAGCGCAACCAAAATCATCGCTGGATATCGGTATCTGATTTTCATGGCGTCAATGCCACCGTCGCATCGTCGGAAGCGATGCTTTCGACATTCTTCAGGTATGTGTCGATCCGCTGCTCGTCCATCAGGTTCAGGTTGTTTCCCGAAGGGCCGCTGGCGCTTGTCACCGAAGCAATGAACCGGAGAAAGAGTGGCGGAAAGTGTTCGAAGTTTACTTGCGCGTGCACATGGAGCGGTCCTTGGACCGTTACGCCGATCGCCTGCATCTGCTGCGTCGTCGGCAGTTCAATCTCGTAATCGAACGTCCGCGGCTGCAGCGGCTGGAGCGAACGGAAGTTGTCTACCGAATTTGCCAGTGCAGCCTGAAAGGTTTCTTCGAAATGAACTCCTTGGGCCGTCACAGCGGCGCCGGTGGAAGGATCCGTTCGGCCGATCGGCTGTCCTGGAAGAAAAATATGCGTTAGCTCATTGCGGAACAAAACGAGGCCCTCGGGCGCCCCGACGTACACGCGCGCATCCGGCCCGTCGTCCGGCCCCACTTCGAACACCAGGTTGTTGCCTCCGTTCGTTCCCGTGCCGCTCGTGTATGTGGCGGTGTGCACTCCCGGGTCAACGATGGCGTGCAGGTGCTCGAGGTCCTCATCGTTCAGATTTCCATCCGGAGTCATTTCTCCTGTGTTTGGGTGCGGTTTGTCGATGACATATCCCGACTGGTAAAGAAGGAAGCCATTGTTATCCTTCACCGTCAGTTGAACGTACGCCGTGCGCTCTTGTGAAAATCCTGCTGGAAAGCGGTGCCCCGTCAAAGCCACGGCTTCGAGCCGCACTGTGAATTTCTGCCCCAGTTGCGCGGAGGTGTCGCTCTTCTTCAAGCTGATCCGCACAGCCGCCTTCATCAAATCCTCTCGCCTGGTTGCCAAGCCGTTCGGAACGCCGTGCGTATCCGCCCCCGTCGCATATGGGTCCGGATAGTTGGGGCCGAGCCGCGAGCTCAATTCGGCTGGCGACATCAGCGGGACGTCTACGCCCGTGAAGTAATGCTCCACCACCTTCCGCAACGGCAGTGGCGCATCTTGGTCCGTCGCCACTCCCGGCACCGCTGCGTAGTCGGTGGCGAAAACGCCGGGAGTCGGGCTGGTCACCGTCATATCCCCCACTTGATAAGTGCTCGTGCCCGCATACGGAAACAGCGACATGTGGCAATCTTGGCAGCGAACCACTTGGCTGAACGGATTGCTGGTGCTGTTATAGGGGCCGATCTGCCACTCCGTGCTCAGGTTCTCGAGCCGGAAGTAACTCACGTTTTGACCGCCCTGATTTATGTTGTGTTCCTCAGCGGTCAGATTGCGATTTGGAACTCGCACGTCGTGGCACGTATTGCAGAAGGCACCCGCTGTCAGGAAGGCAACCAGACTCTGATTATTGCTCGCCACATGGAAGCCACCTTTGACCGCGACGGGAAACTGGAACGGCCCCACCTTCACATCGCTTTGGTTAAACAGAAGGCTTGCGTTTCCGAATCCGTCCATTTGAAAGCTACGCTTCAGGTCGGGACCGTTTTCGTCGTGGCAGAAATCGCAGGTAATTCCAGCGGCGGCCAAAGATGGTTGCGCTCCATTGGGAGGCGCCCCTCCCGGAGCAGTTGGAAGCACTTGGTTCCCGTTGCTGTCCACCATGATGTAGTCGCGCAACGGCCGGAATTGTTGGGGTTGAAAACACTGTTGGCCCGCCGGAGGAGCCGGATTGCACGTTCCTAGCCCCGCGAGTTGCGGAACTTCTCGAAGCGCTGGGTTTTCTCCCAGAATCTCTACATCCGCGTTGTGACACGTGAAGCAAAAGCCCGCCTGCACCTGGCGAGTCTCGGTCAGGATCGGCGATGAGTACATATTTGTGTTCAATACGGTCCCGTCCGGCAAAACAATTGTGCTGTCGTGATAGACCGGCCGCAGCAACCCCCCGCTTACCAGATTGCCTGCCGATTCAAGCCCATTGAACAGCGGACTCACGTTTCGGTATCCGGACTTTACCGCGCCATGCAGCTCATCATATTGTCGCTGATGGCAGGGAAGACAATTCTCGGGCCGCTGGAACTGCTGGGGTTTGAATTGAACGTCAGGCGGGTTGTCTGTGCTCTGTACCTGCGTGCCGCAACCCGGCTCCAAAGCACAGAGCAGAAACAGGGAGACAAACGCATTCACGTAACGGACGCGCACCCCTGTTGACCTCGGATCGAAAGGTGGCCCTATGCTATACGACGGCCCTTCGTTGTCAACAGTTTTATCGGTTCCAAATTGAACCAATGTGCGCGCTTGCGTAATTCCTTGCGCACACGATCGCGCGCGTACTTATATTTTTTGTCCGCATTCTTGCTCCTGCATAAAATTCGCAAATCTGTAGCGACAGAAGCAGAATCGCCCGCAGAATTGTTGCGAGTCTTCTGTTCCTCCTTGCTTGTTCCCAAGCAAGCTGAGCTTGTTGTAAAATTGAATGGTTCGCGCGCATTTCGCTGCTCTTGGGCAATGGAGTGTTCGTGAGCTTGGGCGTTCCTTTTTGACGCCCGCCGTGTTGTGCGCTTGTGCATGCGTGGCCGTTTGGCCGCGACGGTCCGCTGTCCCAAACACTTTGGGAAACAAAGTAGCGCAGTTGCGCTATCCGTGGACCGCCTGTGGTGAGCGTAGCTCAGCCGGTAGAGCATCGGTCTGTGGAACCGAGGGTCGTGGGTTCAAATCCCATCGCTCACCCCAATTTTTTGCTGCCGCCTTGCATTCCTCCATTGAACTGAATCGCTCCGAATTTTTCCCTGCAAAGCAACGACGCCCCGAGCGATTCACATCTAAATATATGTAGTTTGCCGCGCATCGCTTCCGGAGCGGGTGCCGCATGCCTGCGGAAGGAGGCGGAAGATGATTGGAATGGGTTTTGGAGCGTTTCTGACGCTCGTTGTTCTAGGCTTCATTGCGGCGATTGTGATTCACTCCCTCATTCGCTATCGAATGATGGAGGGCCTCGATGGATTTGCAGCCAAATGGGTTGCCGGCTGGGTCGGTGGTTGGCTTGGCGGCCCGGTGCTCGGTCATTGGTGGTTTCGAATCCAAAATGTCTATGTAATACCAGCGTTGGTCGGCTCGTTCGTCGGAGCTTTTCTATGCGCCTATCTGGCGAAGGCCCTCGAACGCGGGGCTCACGGCGTACCCGCGGCGGCAGCCGGTTCTGCTGTCGTTCCCGAAGTGCTGAGGAAAGCAAGCTAACAGTTGCGGCACCCGGTCCGGCTTGCGCGGTTGCTGCCACAGCACTGGGCGACGGAGGACTCTCCCGCCGCTCCAACAAGTTGGACGCTTCGCTCTTTGTTTATTCACTCCGGGAAAATCCTGTGGTGTTTTCTGCTTCGTGGACCCTCTGGTCGCCGCTCACCGATGCTTCTCCCGACGCCGCGTACGCCACCGCTGCTCCAATCAGTGAAGGAATGATGTAGGCGTGTCCTCCCGTCGCTTCGGCGACGAAAACTACTGCCGTTAACGGTGTCTTGTACCCTGCCGCAATGAAAGCTGCCATACCCACGGCTGCGTACAAACCAACCGCAGGCGTGTGCGCAATCGACTGCGCAAAAGCTGCGCCAAGACTCTCGCCGGTCAGAAAAAGCGGCACGAACATCGCGCTTACTCCGCCTGCTCCCAATGAAAACAGTGTCGCAGCCAGCTTGAAGCCGCCAAATAGAATCAGCTCCGCTGCCCCGTGCGCGTGGTTCAAAATCTCCGGCACAGCCTCATAATTCGGCCCGATCGGCACGAGCGGCCCTCTGAAAATCTTCAGGAACACCCATCCGCACAGGCCCGTCGCCAGGCCGCCCGCAGTCATCTTCGTCCAATGAGGAATGGACAGCCGAACCATGGCGGTGCGCGTCTTGCGAAACGCAATGTCGAAAAATAGCGCCACAATCCCGATAATCAGGCCGAGCAGCGACGCCCACAGCAGATCTCTTCCGGAAAATGAACTTCCCGCCGGGAAGTGAAACAACGGCCGCGCTCCCAGAAAAAACGTCATCGTGACATATGAAACGACAGCGGCAATCAGCGACGGCAGCAATGCTTCATGCGCGAGGTCGTCTTTGTAAGGCATCTCCAGCGCAAAGACAATTCCGGTCAAAGGCGCACGAAAAACCGCGGCCATCCCCGCCGCCGCTCCGCTGATCAACAGAATTCGCCTGTCGCGCGCCTCGATCCCGAATCGCTCAAGTTTCGTCCACATCCACGACCCGATCGCACCACCGCCATAAATGCTCGGACCCTCCAGAGCCGCGCTGCCGCCTAGGCCGACCGTTGCAATCGCCGCCAGCAGCTTCGGCACGAACGGCCGCATGGCGATGCGCCCTTTCCGTTCGTGGTAGGCGCGAATGATCTCTTCGGTCGAATGTTCGTTTGGATCGGCCGTGAAATACTGCATGATCAGCCCTGCCACAAGAAATCCGCTCGTGACAATCGGCACGATCCAGACAGGATGCCGCAGGCAAAAACCCAGAATGGGCGGCCACATCCATCTCAGAATCACCTCAACCAGAAATGTGATCAGCAGTCCCGCAAGAAGCCCTGTCAGTGGCGCGATCGCCAGCCATTTGTGCAAATCCCGCGAGTAAATCTCCCGAACCTCCCCGCGCGCCAGCCCCGCATATTTTTTCCAGCGCAAATTGCGTCCACTTAGCTTGTCTGCTGCCATCATTCCTGCCGATTTTTTCCCGCTCTCTTGCCGCGCCTGAAGGGCGCGCTGCTCTTGTCAAGTGCCAAGTGCGCGCTTTTGAAAGCGCCGAATCTCCGCCGCGTGCAGCGTCGACAACCCTTCCAGAATGCGTCGACCCCGCGGCGTCAGTTCCACACGCACGACGCGACGGTCGCTTGCATTCGCTTGTTTGCTCACCAAGCCCGCGCGGCGAGCGCGCTCCACCAGCCCAACGACGGCGTTGTGCCTTTCCTGCAAGAATTCTGCCAGGTCGGAAATCGTCGCCCAGCCGTTCCCCGTAAACCCGGCGATGCCGAGCATCAGTTGATGCTGTTGCGGCGTGACTCCGGCCTTCCGTGCGGCGCGCTCGCTGAATCGTAGAAATTTTCGAAGTTGGTAACGAAACCGCGCGAGCTGCCGGATTCTCCCAGACTTTTGGACTCTGCCCGCGAGCAGTTTTTGGCCGCTCGTCATCGAGTCAATATTATATCACAATGCGATATATATGGAATAGGACCGCTTGTAGACCCTAGGGTAATTTGAACATGCTAGCGCCGAAGCTCTTCGAGCGGCGTGTCCGACAGGCGCAGCGCAAGCCACGGGCAAGACTCCCCGGAACCCTCTTTTGCCTATTCCACCGCACTCCTCATGTCGGAAGTGCTGGGAACATCGTCGGCGCCATTTTGGCGGCGAACTCCTTGAACACGCGCACGGCCCGCGTCAGATAACGGTTCTGGAGATGAACAATCCAGAGATGAAAGATGCTGAAATGCCACTTCGGCATCACTTCGGTCAATTTCCCTTCACGCAGCAACTCGGGCTGTACCAGAGGAGGAAGATCTCCGATTCCAGTGCCTGAAAGCAAAGCGGCGGCCAGACCTGCGTAGTCGTTCATCGAGAGGTGCGGGTGAAATGTAAGTGTCTGCCTTTTATTTCCGTTGACGAAGGTCCAGACGTTCACGGGCTTCCAGAACGAAAACGCCAGCAGCCGGTGCTGCAACAAGTCCTGCGGATTTTGCGGCGGCTTGCAGCGCGCTAGATAAGCAGGGCTGGCGACAAGTTGGTGGCGATACGTGAGGATCTTGCGCGCGACAAGCGATGAATCCTTGAGTTTCGGATCGACCCGGAATGCCAGGTCAACTCCCTCGGCGATTTGATCGACAATGCGATCGGTGATGAAAACCTGAATGCGAATGTTCGGATGGGCCGTCTGAAATGCGCCAATCAGCGGCGCGAGAAAGGAATCAGAAATGCTTGGCGGCGACGCCAGCCGGAGTTCGCCCGACACCGTGGACAGATGATTCGAAGCGATGTTGTCTACTGCTTCGCTGATTTCCGAGCTGTGCTTGGCTTGTTCGAACACTTCGGACCCGACATCCGTTAACCTCAAACTCCGGGTCGACCTTTCAATCAAACGGACCCCGAGTTCTTCTTCTAAGTCAGCTACACGCCGGCTGACGGTCGATCCGGGCATTTTCAAAAGGCGCGCTGCCTCCGAAAAGCTCTTAACTTCCACCACTTTTGCAAAGATCATCAGCGAATTTAGATCGGTCATTGCCCGTCCGCCCCCACGCCGGGGTAGGCAGATGATGCCACAAATCACAGACTGAATATGTCATATCGAAGCCTAAGCAACCGTGGCCTTGCCCAGTTTTCCAAATTCGGAAAATACAATTGCAGTTTGTCCGGGTAGTCGTCCCGGCCGAGTCACGTCATAGTTCCTGCGCGTGATGCCTGAATCTCGGAAAGGTTCACGCTCTCGAACAGGCGGTCCCGATGGCCCAACCGAATCAGAGTCCCGAATTGGAGTTTGTGGTAACCAATACGCTAATCGTTGGAGACATCAGGCGCTCGGTGGCGTTTTACCGCGACGTCCTCGGCGCAGCAGTTCTTCGCGAAGGTGAGCCTACGTTTTTGCGGCTCGGCAACATTTGGCTCACGATCAACCGCGGCGGGGGACCGACAGACGATAAGCCGGAAGTTGTTGCGTCGCCGCCCCGCGATCCAAACGTCCTAAGCATTTTTCTAAATCTCCGCGTGACGGACATTAAGCGCTGCTTTGATCTTTGGTCTTCGCGCGGCGCGAAGTTCATCACCGAACCAAAGGTCCATGCCACGGAACTGCGATGCTACATGCGCGACCCGGATGGATATCTCATTGAGGTTGGTCAAACCACGATGACTCCGGGCCCCCTGGACTTGTATGCGTGATTACTTCTCGATCAAGGAGGATGCTCGAATGCTAGACCGTCGTAAGTTTCTTCGCGCTGCAAGCGAAATCACTGTTTCAACTGGTGCACTGGCCGTGGCGCCTCCCTTGCTCTCCAGAGAGCCCGCCGGTGCACAAGCCTCTCCGCCGCCCTGGACTCTTTCGGAAGAGAACCTGAAATCCTATGTGCCTGTCTTGCCATCCGTCCGCGCGCAGTTTTTCAATGTGGATCCGAAGCTTGGTTACGCGGTCAAAGATATGGGTGGCGGCGTCTACGTCGTCTCAGATAATGGCTGGCAGTCTGCTTTTTTGGTCACCGATGAAGGCGTTATCGTGTTCGACGCGCCGGAAAGCTATGGCAAGGGCATCCCTTCAGCAATCGCTAGTGTGACCGATAAGCCTGTGAAGATTCTCGTGTATTCCCACGAGCACAAAGACCACATCGGCGGTTCGGCAGCATTCAAAGATGTCAAGGACCTGAAGATCATTGCCGCGGAAAGTGTCAGCGCGTACCTGATTAACCAAAGTGATCCCAACCGCTTGTTGCCGAACGAAGTCTTTGGCGACACCAAAACAGTCCGGCTGGGAGGCAAAACGGTCGAACTGACGCGCCATTTCTACCACTCTCCGGAAGGAGACCTGTTTATTTACGTTCCTCATGCGAAATTCATGATGGCCGTTGATTGCGTGACGCCAGGCTATGCTCCATTCCATGGTTTCGACATTACCGAGAATTTCGGGAAATACATGAAGGTGTTTGATGAACTCCTGGCGTACGACTTTGACACCTTCACGGGAGGCCATCTGACGGCCACGGGATCAAAACAGGATGTCGTAATCACAAAAGAATTTACGATGGACGTCTACAACACCGTCAAACGAATCCACAACAATATGGATCAGCGCGCTGTCGTTGCCGAGGCGGCGAAGATAATCGGATACGACAACGAATTCTTGCTGTTCAAAGTCGTCTTGGACAAGGTTACGAGGGATTCCGTTGCCGAATTGCAACCGCGCTGGATCAATCGTTTGGCTGGCGTGGACGTCTGGATGGATAGCCACGTTTGGACCGCCTTGCAATATGTCCGTTGGGACGACAAGTACTGAGTGCTGCTCCTGCCGCACATTGTGTATAGTTCAACGGTGTAGAGAGTGAAATGTCCGACGCCAGGGTCCGATAAGTCTTGGAGGTTCTGGAAATATAAATGAGAGCGGCATGGTACGAAAAGCAGGGGCCCCCTCGGGACGTGCTCGTCGTTGGCGAAATGCCGGATCCAATTCCCGCAGCGGGAGAGATTCGCATTTCCATCGCTGCTTCCGGCATCAATCCTGGCGACACGAAGAAACGCCAGGACGCGTTCGGTCTGGGTATGGCATATCCCCGCGTGATTCCGCACAGCGATGGTGCTGGGCGCGTGGATCGGCTTGGTGCGGGCATACCCTCGGAATGGCTGGGCCGTTCTGTCTGGTGTTATGGTGCGCAATCCTATCGTCCCTTCGGCACGGCTGCAGAATTCACCGTGCTCCCCATCGAGCAGGTTGTTCCCTTGCCTGATAAAGTTTCGATGGAGCAGGGTGCGTGCCTGGGCATTCCCGGCATAACTGCACATCGCGCCGTTCACATCGGTGGCGACGTAAACGGGCGCACCGTTATGGTGCAGGGCGGCGCAGGTTCTGTCGGACTCTGCGCCGTTGCGCTCGCCCGGCACGCTGGCGCACGCGTGATCGCCACTGTGCGTTCGGCCTCCGATGAACCCATAGCCTCAAAGGCCGGCGCTCAGCATGTTGTTCTGAGCAACAAGGGTTTGATTTCCGCCGTGCGCGAACTCGCTCCCGAGGGTGTCGACCACATTGTTGAGGTCGCGTTCGCCGCGAATATCGAGGCCGACATCGAACTCCTGAAGCAGGATGGATCGATCGCGAGCTATGCTACGGACGATGCCTCTCCCAAAATTCCCTTCTGGCAAATGGTGTTTAAGAACATTCGCGCGTTTTTCCTCGGCAGCGACGATTTTCCAAAAGGGGCGAAAGTTCAGGCTGCTCGCGATTTGAATTCTGCGCTTCAGGCCGGGTGGCCGGGCTTCGAAATTGGCGAACGGATCCCGCTCGCGGACATCGCTCGTGCTCACGAGCTTGCCGAACGCCCTGTGCGCCCCGGCCGCATTGTCGTTGTGCTCTGAGCGGCGGATTCGACGCGCCACACCTCGGCGAAGCCGGGCCGCCCGAAACTCTTCTCTTTTTTGAGGAAATTACCGCAGGAGATCTTCAAGCTGCACGCGCGCGTCCGTTGCGCTGTCTCGATACTTCACGATCACCGGCGTGTAGAGAGACAAATTCGATTCTTTCCCGTAGCCCGTCGATATCGCCCGCGCCCCTGGAACCACCACGGCGTTTTCGGGAATCACCAGCGCCTCCTCGCCCGCAGCCGCAATCACGCGCCCATTCACAACGTCATAGACTGGCGTCGAGCGGTTCAAAATCGTTCCGCTGCCGAGCACGGCTCTTCGCCGCACGATTGTTCCTTCGTAAACGCCCGAATTTCCGCCCACCAGCACTTCGTCTTCGATGATCACCGGCAGCGCGCCCACCGGCTCGAGCACTCCTCCGATTTGCGCTCCTGCCGAAATATGGCATTTCCGCCCGATCTGCGCGCAGCTTCCCACCAGCGCGTGCGAGTCCACCATCGTCCCGTCCCCAACGTACGCGCCCACGTTGATGAACATCGGCGGCATACACGTCACGCCACGTCCGACGAAGCAGCCATCGCGAATGCTCGATCCTCCCGGTACCAGCCGTATCCCCGAATCTTCCGTGATCGCTTTCACTGGATACGTCGACTTGTCGTAAAACGGCTGTCGCGATTCATCGACAGACATATCGACAATTGTGCCCATTCGAAATCCCAGCAGAATTCCCTTCTTCACCCACGCATTCACGCGCCAGCCGGTCGCAGCCGATGCATCCGGCTCCGCCGCGCGCACCTCTCCGGCATTCAGCGCGTCCTTGAAGCGCTGAAAAATCCGGAAATGCTCGCGCATGTATTCCTCTGGCCGCGCGTCGAACAGCGCCTCGATCTCAGCCTGCAGCACATGCGTGTTCGAGGAGTTCGAGGGACACGAGGACGTTGCGGATCCTTGCAAGGTTTTCTCCTTTGGGCGCCACCAGCGGCAGCCGCCACACCGGTTCGAGCAGTCCCATCAGGGCCATCGCCGCCTTCACGGGGATGGGATTGGATTCCACAAAATTGATTTCCATCAGCGGGAGGTATTTCCTCTGCAGCTCGCGCGCAGTCCGGAAATCGTTGTCGAGGCACGCATGCACCAGGTGGGTCATCTCCGCCGGAATTTCATTGGAAGCCACGGAAATCACTCCTCGCCCGCCGAGCGCGATCAGCGGCAGCGTCACCGCATCATCGCCCGAAAGCACGGAAAAATCTTCCGGCACGGCGTTCACCAGGGCGGCCATTTGCCCGATATTTCCCGACGCTTCCTTGATTCCCACGATGTTCTCAATCGCGGCGAGCCGCTTCACCGTCGGGGGCTCCAAATTCACGCCCGTGCGCCCCGGCACGTTGTAGAGAACAATCGGCAGCCTCGTGCTCGCGGCAATCGCGCGATAGTGCTGGTAAAGTCCTTCCTGAGTCGGCTTGTTGTAATACGGCGTCACGGACAAAATCCCGTCCGCGCCAAGCGCTTCGAATTCCTTGATCGCTTCGATCACTTCGATTGTGTTGTAGCCGCCCGCTCCCGCCAGCACGGGCGTGCGTCCGCTCGCCTCTTCCACAGTGATCTCGACGGCGCGCCGCCGCTCCGCCGCGGTCAACGTCGGGCTTTCCGCCGTCGTTCCGCACGGCACCAGAAAGTCGATGCCCCCGTCGATCTGGCGCTTCACCAACCGGCGAAACGTTTCCTCATCGAACGATTGATCGTCCCGAAATGGCGTAACCAGTGCTGTTCCGCATCCTTGAAACATGCCTGCCTCCTGCCTTTTGATTCGTTCCGCTTTGCTCCTCGAACCCGCGATTCACGCCGCCGCGTCGCTCTTCATCTCAACTCGCCCACGACGTCGCGAAAATCAAAGAGTCCCTTTTTGCCAGTGACCCATCGAGCCGCCCTCAGCGCTCCCCGCGCAAATCCCTCGCGGCTCCGCGCCGTGTGCCGGATGGTGATTGTGTCTCCCGGTGAATCCCACCCAATCTCATGCGTTCCCGGCTGCGAACCCGCGCGGCTGCTGCTCTCGTCGATCCGCCGGGTGTACCCGCTTCGTCGCATCGTTTCCACCAATGCTTTCAGCGTTCCCGACGGCGCATCTTTCTTCGCTGCATGGTGGATTTCCCACGCCCATGCACCGTAGTCCGATTCTGTCTCGAGCAGTTCCGCCGCCAGCACGATAATTTGCGTGAACACATGTACGCCTACCGAAAAATTCGGGCTCCAGACGCACCCCACGCCCGCCTCTTCCACTGCCTTCCGCACGCACTCAATCTGCGCCAGCCAACCCGTCGTCCCCGTCACCACGTTCACGCCCAACTGTGCCAGCCTCACGATATTTTCCGCCGCAACCGTCGGCGTCGAAAATTCCACGGCCACATCGATACCTCGAAAATTTTCCGGCGTAAGAGCCTCAAACGCGCCATTGTTCTGGCGGTTCAGCCTCTGCTTCACCTCGAAGCCATACTCCGGCGCAAGCTGCTCGACCAACCGCCCCATCTTTCCGTAGCCCACGATCGCGAGATTCATGTCGCACCCCGCGTCGTGCTTATGCTTTCTGCTGCCAAGAGCTTCCTCACGATATCTGCGTACAAACCCACCGAGTCTCGTAGTTCCTTCTTTGGAATCCGTTCC
Source organism: Candidatus Acidiferrum sp. (assembly GCA_035524135.1). Lineage (GTDB taxonomy): Bacteria > Acidobacteriota > Terriglobia > Acidiferrales > UBA7541 > Palsa-295. Next base: position 45,667 of record DATKPM010000043.1, read on the forward strand.
TGTTCCGTGTGTGCCACGTGGATGCTGCCTGGCCCTATCAGCAGCGGCTTGCCCCACGCGCGGCTGAGCACCGGCGCGTCGCTCGTATAGGAAACCACGGTCGTCGGCAATCCATCCACGCTGGCAAACCGTATTGCCGGAATGCAAAGCACTTCCTTCAGCTCCGCTTTGGTCCCCACCGTTGCTGTAAATACGTCGCGCACCGGGGAAGGATCGCCTACCAGCCGCACCAAAATCTCTGCCATCGCCTCATCGGGAATCACGTTTGGTGCCCGCCCACCGCGAATCGTCCCGATATTCACCGTCGATTTCCCCAATAGCGGATCTTCTGGCAGCGGAATTCGTCGCACGCCCTCCAGCACGTCGAGCAAATTCTCGATCGCAGACTCGCCCAGCTCTGGATATGCCGAATGCGCCATCTTTCCCCGCGCCGTAATTTCAAATCGCAGCGCTCCCTTTGATCCCAGCGCCAGCTTGTTTTCCGTCGGCTCGCCGTTCACCAGGTAGCGCGATCCACGCGGGTCGCCCGCCGCCGATTTGGCTCCCGCGCTGTTTTTTTCCTCCCCCACGACGAACAGCAGCGCAAAATTCCTCACACCTTCGCCCAGCAACGTTTCACCAGCAGCCATCATCGCTGCGATGATGCCCTTCGCGTCGCACGCACCGCGCCCCCAAACAAACTCCTTATCCTCACGGCTCGGAAGAAACGGCGGCACGGTGTCGATGTGCGACGACAGCGTGACCACCGGATGCCCCCACGTCGCGAGAACGTTGAATCGTTCGCTCGCGCGTCCGCCCTCGCCCTCCACCGGCCGGCGCTCCACCAGCCCGCCCGTTCGCGATGCCAGCTCCGATAGATGGTCGAAGATGTGCGCGGCCGCAGCCGATTCATTGCCGCTGATCGACTCGATATCGACCAGCGCGCGCGTCAAAGACACAACGTCCGTCATGATTTCTTTCTGGATGGGCCGAACGGCGAAGGAAGGAAACCCGAGGAAGAAACTCGATTCTCTTCACTTCCCGATAGCGCTCCATCCGCTTGATACGGATGACAGTCACCAGCCCTTGGAGCTGGTTCCCAACCGTTCCGGCTTCAGCTTGCCGGACAGTTTCGGCGGAGTGACCTCTTTCGCCCCTTTCGCTCAGGTCCCCGCAGCCGCTCGGGACAACAAACCTGGCTACTCATGGCCTCCGCTCCTCTATCAAGAACAACGCAAGTGTATCGACTGCCCCCGCACCCTGTCAAGGAATCTCACGGTCACATGGAATTTTCTTATGCACCATGTAAGATGTCTTGCTCATGCTTCGCGCGAAAAAATCTCGACGCTCACGTATCAATGCTTCCATCGACAACGCTCTGCCCGCGCCGTTTTATTCCCAGCGTCACGCGCCAGCTGCGCGCGTGTCCGGCCCGTCTCAACTTTTCTGTGAAAATGTGCCTCTTAGCCGCATCGCGGCTACCGCCGGAACGCCTGCTTACGTTTACAGCCAGTCTTCCGTGGAATCGGCCTATCGCCTTCTCGACGGCGCACTTCGCCGCTTTCCGCACACTCTTTGCTACGCCGTAAAAGCCAACTCGAACCTTTCCATCCTCCGGCTCTTTGCGCGACTTGGCAGCGGTTTCGACATTGTCTCCGCCGGTGAACTTGAGCGTCTCGCCCGCGTC
>DATKPM010000044.1:0-6529 GCA_035524135.1 Candidatus Acidiferrum sp.
CGAATATGGCGGCGCTACGCCCGAAGACATCCACTTCGACTTCGGCGGCTTCGATTTTGGCGGTACGGGCGCGTCGGGCGGCGGCAGCTTCCGCGATCTTTTCAGCCAGTTTTTCCGCGGCGCTTCTGCGGCCCAAACGCGCGGCGAGCGCGAGCCCGGCACCGATCTGGAATATCAGATCGACATCACGTTCGCTGAAGCCATGCACGGTACTGTGAAAAAAATCAGCATCACGCGACTCGATGTCTGCAACGTTTGCCACGGCCAGGGATTCGAGCCGGGTGACGACCGAGTCTGCCCTGTCTGCCACGGCAAAGGACAGGTGACGCAGGTAAGCGGCAAGATGCGTTTCCAGGTCACCTGCTCGCGCTGCGGCGGCACGGGCCGCCTCCGCGCTCTCTGCCGCAATTGCGGCGGCGAAGGCCGCGTCGCGCGTGTCGATACTCTCGATGTCCGCATTCCTCCCGGCGCGCAGACCGGCTCGCGCGTTCGCGTCGCCGGCCGCGGCAATGCCGGTCTTCATGGCGGCGCACCCGGAGATCTCTACATCATCACGAAGGTCGAACCGCACCCGTTTTTCGATCGCCGCGGCGACGATCTCTATACGGTCGTTCCCGTCACGGTAAGCGAGGCGTCTTTAGGCGCAAAAGTGGAAGTGCCCACCATCGACGGTCGCTCGCAGGTGCGCATCCCTCCCGGCACGGACAGTGGAAAAAAACTTCGGCTGCGCGAAAAAGGAGCGCCCTCCGCGCGCCATCCCGGCAAGCGCGGCGACCAGATCATCGAAGTACAGGTCATCGTCCCCCGCCCGGAAGACGAAAAAGTTCGCAAACTGATGCGTGAATTAAGCGAAGCCGATCCGAAAGATCCGCGCCACGAGATTTTTTCCCGCGCGGCTTTGTAGGAAAGAGGTTGTAAGGAGAATTGGCATGACCCCGCGTCCCCGAAAAAAGGCCAAGGCCGGATACATGATCAGCGCCGTGGCCGAGCTCTATCATTTGCATCCGCAAACGCTGCGCCTCTACGAGCGCGCGGGTCTTCTGACGCCTTCACGCTCGCAGGGCAATACGCGCCTTTACACGGATCAGGACCTGGAGCGCCTCGAAATCATCCTGAATTTGACGCGCGAGCTGGGCGTCAATCTGGCCGGCATCGAAATCATTCTGAATATGCGCGACAAAATGGCGCAGATGCAGAACGAGATGGAATCATTCATCCATTTTGTGCGCAGCGAAATGGCGCGCAGCTTCCACGTTCCCGACGAGCGAAAATCGCGCAACGCCATCGTCCGCGCCGTTCCCCGCCCCGCCATTCGCGTCCATAAGTGACCATCCGACCAGGATGGTCATCCCGAGCGAACACCGTGAGCGAGGGATCTCTCCGCGGCTCCTCTGCGCCCAATTTGCTCTCAGATTTTGGTGTGCTCGTTGACTATCCACTCACGATGGTCTTTCTGCGACGACCAATTTCTATCCCGTAGGAGCCCGGCACGCCAGGCCCGCTTCTTCCCATCTCCTCCGCACTTTTCCACAACACGCGCTTCTTTTCACATCTCCGCCACGCCTTGCGCTCCGCACCCACCGCGCATATTCTTTCTTCATGGCTCGCCCCGATTGTCCTCATTGCCAGGGATGCGGTTGGAAAGTGGTCGAGCGCGGCACGTCCGGCGCGCAGGCGCTCTCGACGGACCGGCCCGGTGCCGCGATGGGCGAGCCGAAAATGGTTTGGGCTATCCCCTGCGATTGCATAGCGGGCGACCGCTCTTCGCGCCTCCTGCAGCGCGCCCGCGTCCCCGAGCGCTACCGCCACTGTGATTTCGAAAATTACGAGACGGACAACGAATTTGACTTCGACACGCGCGAACAACAACAGACGTGGGCCCGCAGCCTCACTCAGGCCAAGCTCGTCGTCGAACGATTCGCCGCTGAGTTTCCTCTCGGTGCCGAACGCGGCCTGCTTCTGATGGGCTCTTGCGGCGTCGGCAAGACCCATTTGGCTGTTTCGGCTCTCAAGCAAATCGTCCTCCGCGGCCACGCCGGGATCTTCTATGACTACCGCGAGCTGCTGAAAGAAATTCAAGAAAGCTACAATCCCGAAAGCCAGTTTTCCGAGATGAGCGTCCTCGAGCCCGTCCTTCAATCGGAGCTTTTGGTCCTCGACGACGTTGGTTCGAGCAAACCGTCTCTCTGGGCGCTCGAAACCGTCGGCCACATCCTCAATTCGCGCTACAACGACAATCGCGTTACCCTACTCACCACGAATTATCTCGATACGGATACTGACGCCGCCCCTCCCGCCTCTGCCCCACGCACTTCCCCTTTGCGCGCTGCGTCTCTCGACGACTCGCTCACCGAGCGCGTCGGCCGCCGCATCCGCTCGCGCCTCTACGAAATGTGCCGCACTGTCGAAGTTTCCGCGCCCGACTACCGCAAGGAAATTCGTAATATCAGTCGGTCGCATTCCTAGAGCGCGGGCGTGCGCATCGTCTACACAGTCAGCGAGAAGGACTTTGTCGAAGCACAGCGTTTGTTCCGCGCCACCATACTTTCTCCATCCCGGCGTCTCGCTCGCCAGGGGATGATGTTCTTCGGTGCATTTCTTTTCGCGGGCGCGATCTTTCTTCTCGCCTCCGGCCGAGCCCGCGGCGATGTTCCCACGATCCTTGCGACAGGTGTCTGCGGGGCCCTTCTCATAGGCATCTACGCCTTCTATCCGGACTTCATGGCCCACCGAAAATTCCGCACTGATGGCAAAATCCGCCGCGAAATGAATGTTGAATTTTCCGAGGAAGGAGTCCGCGCCCTCTCGGCAGGCATGGAAAGCTTCTCAGCCTGGAAGAATTTTGCCGGGTACGCGGAGTCTTCCGGTGTGTTTCTCCTCTTTTTGTCGCCAAAACTCTTCCTCCTCTTTCCCAAGCGCTCGTTCGACACCTCCGAGGTTTCCCGGTTCCGCGATCAACTCCATGGAAAACTCGCCCCAATGAAATATTTTCGCAACCGTACTGAAAAACGCCCGTGAAATGGCTCTCCTACGCTTCGGGTTATGTATTCGATTGATTGACAATCCGCAAATTGCACGCGTATCATCTTTATGATTCGGCGTTGAGCGCGGACGCCAATCTCCCTTTCGGCTCTAACCCCCTGCTGGTTGGAGGAACCGAGGCCGTAGAGTCGGCTCACAGGGTACCCATCAGTTTGGAGGCCGCTCCCCATGTCACGCGAATTCGACCCGAATGAACCGTCCGTTGCTTTGGAGGCGCCTGCGGCCGAACAGCCCAGTGATTCTCCAGTTGCTTCAGGAGGCGCTAGTCGTTCAGCTGCCATTGCCTCATCTTCCGGCGCTGCCGTAGCCGTCGCGCGCGCCCACGAGCCGGTTGAGCCACCTGCTCCCGTTCTCATCAAAGACTCTGAAGAATCCACGGCGCATGCCGAGGCGGAGTCCGTGTCGCCTGAAGCTGCCGAAACTGTGGCGGCATCTCCCGCAGATGCCACGAATTCTGAGGAATCTTCCCCACCTGCCGTCGATGCCGCACCCGCCGAAGATGCGGAGAGCGCCGAAACCATGGATCAGCTCCTCGATCAATTCCCCACGCCGGAAGCGACCGTTGCCGAGGGGGAGATTTTCGATGGACGCGTTCTCGCCGTTACCGAGGCGGGTGTCGTTGTTGACGTTGGCGGTAAGTTCGAAGGCCTCGTTCCCGCGTCCGAATTTCTCGAGTCCGGCGCGCCCATCGAGTTCGGCGAAGGCCAGACGATTGAAGTCGAGCGCCTCCACGAGCGCAAGGACGGCTACGTCCTTCTCTCGCATCTCCGCGCTCACCGCCGCCGCGTCTGGCAGCGAATCGAATCCGCTTACCGCGAGAAAACGAACATTTCCGGCAAGATCACGGAACGCATCAAGGGCGGCTTGGTCGTCGACATTGGCGTCCGATCTTTTTTGCCCGCCTCGCAGATCGAACTGCGGCCCGTTCATGATCTCGATTCCTGGAAGGATCGCGAAATCGAAGTCCGCGTGCTCAAGCTCAACCGCAAGCGCGGCAATGTGGTCGTCAGCCGCCGCGCCATCCTTGAAGACGAGCAGAAGGCCAAGCGCGACGAGTTGGTTGAGCATCTCGCCGAGGGCTCGATTGTCACCGGCAAGGTGAAAAACATCACGGATTACGGCGTTTTCGTCGATCTTGGTGGCATTGACGGCCTGCTCCACGTAAGCGACCTCGTCTGGGGACGCGTTCCGCATCCGTCCTCCGTCGTTCAGTCCGGAGAAGAAATTCAGGTCCAGATCCTGAAATTCGACAAGGATAAGCAGCGCATTTCTCTTGGACGCAAGCAGCTCTTGCCTGATCCCTGGGCCACGGTTCCCGAGCGCTTCCCCGTCGGCACGCGCCTCAATGGAAAAGTCGTCGGCGTCACCGACTACGGCGCCTTCGTCCAGATCGAACCAGGCGTCGAGGGTCTCGTTCATGTCAGCGAGATGACCTGGTCGAAGCGCACCAAGCATCCCTCGAAGATCGTCAAGGTCGGCGATGAAGTCGACGTGGCCGTCCTCGAAGTGAAGCCCGAGCATCGCCGCATTTCTCTCGGTCTCAAGCAGACTCTCCCGGATCCTTGGGAAGCCGCTGCCGAAAAATATCCGGTCGGTTCGCTCGTCACCGGGCGTGTTCGCAACCTCGCCGACTTTGGGGCTTTCGTCGAAATCGAAGAGGGCATGGAAGGCTTGATTCATATCAGCGACATGAGCTGGACCGAGCGCGTCAAGCATCCCAGCGAGAAGTTCCGCAAGGGCGAGACGGTCGAGGCCAAAGTCCTGAAAATTGACGCCGAAAACCGCCGCCTTTCTCTCGGTGTGAAACAGGTCAACGACATCTGGGAAAACTGGTTCTCTGCGCGGAAGATTGGTGACGTCATTCGCGGCAAAGTCGCCCGCACCACCGATTTCGGCGCTTTCGTCGAGCTGGCCGATGGCATCGAAGGCCTCTGCCACATCTCCGAAATCGAGGAGCGCCGCGCCAAGGGTGAGCGGAAGGACGAAAAGGGGCCACGGGCGGCCCGCATCACCGCGGTGCTCGCGCCCGGTCTGGAATACGAGTTTAAGGTGATTCGCCTCGAGCCGGACAAGCACAAGATCAGCCTGAGCTACCGCGCCGCTCAGAAACAAGCCGAGCGCCAGGAAATCGAGAGCTTTCGCTCCTCCAAATCATCACCGAATGCGACGATTGGCGACGCCATCCTGGCCAAGCGGCAGATGTCTTAACTCATTGCGCGCCACGGGCCTGGGGCGGTCCTGCGGTCGCTTTCCTGCGCTGTAAAAACCGTTTACGCCGCCGTCTTTTGATGATATGCAGTGAGCGTGCCGCGTCCGTCGCCGGAGCGTCACAGTCCCCCGGCCACGAATTTTCGACAGGAGGTTGTGCACTGATGCCAGACGCTGCGGGCGAACATGAGGCCAAAGAGCGCACGATGACCAAGGCAGACCTTGTGGAGGAGGTCACCCGCGTCACCGAACTCCCGCGCAAGGAATCCGAAGCCGTCGTCGAGACCATTTTCGACAGCATCATTGGCGCCCTCCAAGCCGACGATAAGATCGAAATTCGAGGATTCGGCAGCTTCCGCACGCGCCAGCGCCGCGGGCGCACCGGCCGCAATCCCAAGACCGGCGCCAAGGTCGAAGTCCCTCCGAAGAAAATTCCTTTCTTCAAGCCCAGCAAGGAATTGAAGGATTACGTGAACAACCCGCGTTCCGAAGCGTCTCCCGCACCGGACGGGGCCTCCCAGGGCTGAGGCAAATGGATTATCTTTGGACGCCCTGGCGGTACCGCTATATCGCCAACGCTTCCAAAGATGAAGGCTGCGTTTTCTGTGATGCTCTGACCGCGAACGACGACGCAAAATCTCTTATCGTCTTTCGCGGCTCCCTGAATTTCATCATTCTCAATCGCTATCCCTACACCAGCGGCCACGTGATGGTCGTTCCCTACCTGCACATCGCCGATTTTGCCGCTGCCGAGCCCGCCACCGCCTCCGAAATGATTCTCCTCGCGCAGCGTGTCCAGCGCGCGCAGGAATCCACGTACCATCCGCAGGGATATAATTTGGGCATGAACCTCGGCCGCGCCGCCGGCGCCGGAGTCGTCGGCCACTTTCATCTGCACGTGCTTCCGCGTTGGTCCGGAGATTCCAATTTCATGACCACCGTTGCGGAAACGCGCGTCGAACCCGAAGATCTGACGACGACCTACGAGAAACTGCGCCAGGCTCTGAAAGGCTGAAACCCATATGGACGAATCCGACCGCCAGCGCGATCTCCGTTACCTTGCCGAGGGCCGCGACGCCTTGCTCGATTCCGTTCGCGGTCTCTCCGAAGCAGACGCCGCCGTTCGCCCCGCCCCCGAACGGTGGTCGGTTCTCGAGTGCATCGAACACGTCTGCAATGTCGAAGACCGCATGCTCGGCGCCCTCGAAACGCGTCTCCCGCTCGCCGATCTTCCCGGCCCTCGCGAGCGCGAGGAATCCGTCATTCGTTTTGTCACGGC
>DATKPM010000045.1:0-11482 GCA_035524135.1 Candidatus Acidiferrum sp.
GCCTACGAGCCCGGCTCCACCTTCAAAACCATTACGATGACAGCGGCCATCGAGCATGGCGTCGTCAATCCCAACGAATTGATCGACTGCCAAATGGGTTCGATTGATGTCGCAGGCAGGATCATTCACGACTGGCACCGCTTCGGGGTTCTCAGTGTCCGCGACATCCTTGCCCATTCAAGCGACGTCGGCTCCATCAAAGTGGCCCTCAGCCTGGGCGCGCCGAAGTTCTACCAGGTGATTCGCGATTTCGGCATCGGCCAGCCAACGGGCATTGTGCTGCCCGCCGAAAATCGCGGCATCCTCCGCCCGCTCAGGGATTGGACGCCCAGTTCCATCGGCTCCATCGCCATCGGCCAGGAAGTCAGCGTTACTCCGATTCAGATTATTTCCGCAATCTCTGCCATCGCCAACGGAGGCACGCTCTATCCCCCGCGCATTATTCGCGAAATCCGCAATCCCAACGGCGATCTCGCTCCCCCCGTAAAACCCGGCATCGACACGCATACCGTCACCGACCCGCGCACCGCCGCCACCGTGCGCGAAATGATGGAAGACGTGATTCTGGATGGTACCGGCAAGGCCGCCCAGCTCGACGGCTACACCGCCGCCGGAAAATCCGGTACCGCGCAGAAGATCGATCCGCAAACGGGCCGCTACTACGCGAATAAATACGTTGCTTCGTTTGTCGGTTTTGCGCCTGTCAATAATCCGGCGATTACGGTTCTCGTCGTCCTCGATTCTCCCGAAGGCGAACATCACGGCGGCGAAGTGGGCGGTCCCGTGTTCAAGAGCGTCGCTCAGCAGGTCCTGGCTTACCTCGACGTCCCGCGTGACGTTCCGATGCCTTCGACCGAAGAAACGGCCAAGAATGCTGAAGAGCCTGCGCATCCAGCCGTGGCGCATGATGCCACCGAGGCCGAATTTCAAGCGGCCATCGCCCGGCGCTCGAATGCTCGCACGACCTCAGTGCAAACGGTCGCCTTCGGCAATCCGCAATCCGTCATCGTTCCCGATTTTTCCGGGAAGACGCTCCGCGACGTAATCGAAACCTGTTCGCGCGAGGGCCTCGTCCCGGATCTGATTGGTGATGGAGTTGCTCTCGAACAATATCCGGCGGCGGGAGCAGAGCTTGTCCGCGGAGGCAACGTCACGGTCCGCTTCGGCAGTGCGGATGCCTTGGCCGCATCCCGCGCGCATCAGGGAGCGCAAAATTGACCGTTGTCCTGGAACGCCGCCGCGGCCCGGCCGCTCGCCGCGCGCGCTCCCGGCGAAAAGAGTTTCGAATGGCATACGGCCCCAAATCTCTCGCCGTTCTTCTTGAGGGTATCGACGCCGTGAGTGTGTCCGGCCCTTCTTCGCTCGAGGTCTCTGCAGTGGCATGCGACAGCCGAAAAGTGATTCCCGGCTCTCTTTTCTTTGCTTTGCCCGGTGAAAAAGTCGATGGCAATCGCTTCGTCCGTGACGCGATAGCCGCTGGCGCAACTTCTATCGCCAGTCCTTCACAGCGGCCTTCCGAAATTCCCGCTGAAGTTTCCTGGGTTCAGTTGCGAACGGGGCAGGAACGCCGCGCGCTGGCACGCGCGGCGTCGAATTTCTTCGATCATCCGGCGAGTGCTCTGAAACTCGCCGGTGTTACCGGAACGAACGGCAAAACCACCACCACATTTTTAATCGATTCGATCTTGCAAGCCGCCGGATTCACGACGGGACTTGTCGGCACCACTGGTTATCGCACTCCTCGTGGCAGCCGCGTCGCCGGAAATACAACTCCCGAGTCTCTCGACTTGCAGGAAATGTTTGCCGAAATCCGTGATGCCGGAGGCACGCACGCTGTCCTGGAAGTCAGCTCGCACGCCCTGGCCATGGACCGCGTCTGGGGCTGCCATTTTTCCGCGGCTGTCTTCACGAATCTTACGCACGACCATCTGAATTTTCACAAGACTCTTGAAGATTATTTCGCCGCCAAACGCCGCTTGTTTGAAGGCACCGGCGCGGGCGCCCCCGATGTCGCGATCATCAATTCGGACGACCCTTACGCTTCGCGTCTCGAAGGTCTTGCATCGCGCACCTTGACCTACGGCCTCAAAGATTCTCCGGACCTCACGACGAAAAAATCTTCGCTCACATTCGATGGCCTCGAATTCACGGCCCACACTCCCGCGGGAAAACTCGAAATCCGCTCGAGCCTTGTCGGGCGCATCAACGTCTACAACATCCTCTCCGCCATTGGCGCCGCCATCGCTCTCGAAATCCCCCATGCGAAAATCGAAGAGGGCGTCTCAGCCCTCGATCTTGTTCCCGGCCGCTTCCAGCAAATCAAAGAGGGCCAGCCGTTTCACGTTGTCGTTGACTACGCGCACGCCGACGATGCCCTTCGCAACCTCATCACCACCGCGCGTGAATTGAATCCCAACGGCCGCATCATCACCCTGTTTGGCGCAGGGGGCGAACGCGATCGCTCCACCCGCCCTCTCATGGGCGAGGCCGCTGGCTCGCTCAGCGATCTCGTCATACTCACCGACGATAATCCGCGCAAAGAGGACCCCTTGCGCATCATGAACGACGTGGTGGTCGGATTGCAGAAAGTGAATGCGAAATACCAGATTGAGCCGGATCGCGAAGTGGCCATCGCGAAGGCACTCAACGAAGCGCAGCCCGGCGATATCGTGCTTCTCGCCGGTAAAGGCCATGAGAACTATCAGATACTGGCGGATCGCACCTTCGAGTTTGACGACCGCGAGGTCGCCCGTTCGATCCTCCGCCGCAAGGGCTTTCCGAAGCGCGGATAGCTTGCTCCGTTGCACCTTGCGACGGTTGAGACTTGAACTTTGTAGCGGTGGTCTCAAGGCCGCCGCTCTGGTTTGACGGTAACTGTCTCTTGGTCCGAGAGTTGGAGCTTGAGCGAAAAGCCCAGCCCATTGGAGACGCGATGCGGTGGACCGTGGTTCAGATTGCTGAAACTCTGGGTGTCCCGCCTCCCTCGGCTCTCGACCCCTTGGCCGGGCTGGCCAGCGTCTCGATTGATTCTCGCGCTCTTCCATCCGGATGCTTGTTCATTGCGATACGCGGACCGCGTCACGACGGACACACTTTCGTCCCGGACGCCTTGGCTGTGGGAGCCGCCGCTGCCGTTGTCGACAAGACCCGCGTCACCGAATATCCGAAAGCGTTCCGCGGTCGGCTCTTTCCCGTCGACGACACGCTCGTTGCGCTCCATCGTCTGGCCGCCCGCTGCGCGGACATGTGGAGGAAAGCGCGGCCGGGCCGTTTCATCGGCGCGGTGGCGGGGTCCATTGGAAAAACGACCACGAAAGAAATCCTGGCGGCGCTTGTGGCCGCGCGGTTCCGCGTATTGAAGACGCAGGGGAACTTGAACAACGAATACGGGCTGCCGCTCACGCTGCTACAACTGGACGATTCCTACGGCGCCGCCGTCGTCGAGATGGGAATGTCCCACCCCGGAGAACTCGCGCGGCTGGCTCGCATCGCCCCGCCCGACGTGGGTGTGATCACGCGCATCGCCGTCGAACACCTGGAATTTTTCTCTTCGATTGACGAAATCGCTCTCGCCGAACGCGAACTCATCGAAAATCTCGCCTGGCCCGGCGCCACCGCTGTCCTGAACGCCGACGACGAGCGCGTCGCAAAATTCTCAGAAGTCGTTCGCGGGCGCATCATCTGGTTCGGAGAATCGCCCCGCGCGCAGTTCCGCGCCGAAAACATCGAAGACCGCGGCATCGAAGGCTCCGCCTTCGATTTCGTCTCGCCTGAGCGCCGGGTGCGCCTGGAATTGCCTCTCGTCGGCCGCCACAATGTGATGAACGCCGTCGCCGCCCTTGCGGCGGCCAGCGTTTGGGGAATCGGCGCTGCGGACGCAGCGCGCGTCTTTCCTTCGCTCGTCCCTGCCGACAAGCGCGGCGAAGTTGTTCGCTTTGCCGAAGGATTTACCGTCATCAACGATTCCTACAATTCTTCTCCCACCGCCCTGAATGCCGTCGCGGACATGCTCGCTGCCACGCCCGGTTATCGCCGCCGCATTCTCGCCGCCGGTGAAATGCTCGAACTCGGCGAATCGGCCGCGGAACTCCATCGCGAATCGGGTCGCCATGCGGCCTCGCTCCGAAAAATTGATTGGCTGGTCGCTGTGCAGGGACATGCGCGCGAATTTCTCGACGCTGCTGTCGCCACCGGTCATCCGCAGGGTCGCGCCCACTATTTCGACGCCTCGACCGAAGCCGGAGAATTCATCGCCTCCTTTATCCAGTCAGGTGATCTGCTGCTTCTGAAGGGCTCGCGCGGCGTGAAAATGGAGAGAATTCTCGAGGCCATCGACGCTCGCTATCACCGCGTGCCCGCATCCGGAGCAGCGGAGACGTCTCCCACGGTCGCCAAGGAGCGTAGCTGACATGCTCTATTACCTCTTCTTCTTCCTGCTCAAGCCGCATTTCAGCCCGCTGAACGTCTTTCGTTACATCACCGTCCGCACGGCCATGGCCAGCATCACGGCGCTCCTCCTCTCGCTCATCATGGGGCCGTGGGTGATCGAGCGGCTCCGCGAAATGCAGGTCAAGCAGTACATTCGTGAAGAAGGGCCGCAGGCCCACAAGAAAAAGGCCGGCACGCCCACGATGGGCGGCGTCCTCATCGTCGCCGCCATCGTGATTCCCACGCTTCTCTGGGCTGATTTGCGCAATCCCTATGTACTCATGGCTCTCGGCTCCACGCTTGCCTTCGGCGCCATCGGCTTTGTCGATGACTACAACAAAGTCGTTCGCAAACGGAATCTCGGCCTCCGCCCTGCCGCCAAATTTTCCCTGCAAATCATCACCTGCGTCCTCATCGGCATCGGTCTCCTCAATCTGCAGGCTCGCGGCGTCTATTCGACGCAATTGAGTGTGCCCTTCTTGAAGCGCCTCCATCCCGACCTGGTCATCGACTCGCTGCTGAATCATCACTTCATCTGGCCGCTCGCGTTCGTTCCCTTTATCCTTTTTCTCGTTCTGGTTATTGTCGGCTGCTCGAACGCCGTCAATCTCACCGACGGTCTCGACGGCCTGGCCATCGGCTGCGTGCTGGTTTCTTCCGCTGCCTTGACGGTTCTCACCTATCTCACCAGCCACGCCCGCTTTGCCGAATATCTCGACATCCAGAAAATTCCCGACGCTGGCGAACTCGTCATCTTCTGCGGCTCCGTGGTCGGAGCCTCGCTCGGATTTCTCTGGTACAACGCGCATCCCGCCGAAATGTTCATGGGCGACGTCGGCTCGCTCGCCCTTGGCGGCGCCATCGGCACCGTCGCCGTCACCATCAAGCAGGAAATCCTGCTTCTTTCGATCGGCGGTGTCTTCGTGCTCGAAGCTCTCTCCGTCATCATCCAGGTCGGCTCTTTCAAGCTCACCGGAAAGCGCGTCTTCCGCATGGCGCCTCTCCACCACCATTTCGAGCTTCTCGGCTGGAGCGAATCGAAAATTATTGTGCGATTCTGGATTACGGCGCTCGTCTTCGCGCTGTTTTCTCTCACGACTTTGAAATTGAGGTAACGCCACTTGCGACCCGGGTTCGAACTGGCAGGCAAAAAAATTCTGGTGGTAGGGCTCGCGCGCACCGGGGTTGCAGTCTCGCTCTTCAGCGCCGGCTACGGCGCCGTGGTGACGGCCATGGACGAAAAACCGGAATCCGCGCTTGGCGATGCCCCAGACCGCCTTCGCAATGCCGGTGTCGAACTCGTCCTCGCCCGCCCCGCTCCGGAAATTTTTCTGGCGCAGGACTTGATCGTTCTCAGCCCTGGCGTTCCCGCAAATCTTCCGCCTCTTGAGAAAGCCCGCGCCAAGGGCATCCCTGTCTGGAGCGAAATTGAGCTCGCCTGGCGATTCCTTCGTGGCAAACTCGTCGCCATCACCGGCTCGAACGGTAAGACCACCGCCACGTCTCTCGTCGCCCACATTCTGAAGACCGCCGGGATTCCCACTCTCGTCGGCGGCAATATCGGCACGCCGCTTCTCGCTCTGGTCGAACGCTCCACGGACTCGACCGTCACCGTCGCGGAAGTCAGCAGCTTTCAGCTCGAAACCATCGACAGTTTCCGCCCCGAAATCGGCGTCCTTCTCAATCTCACGCCCGACCATCTCGACCGCCACACTACTTTCGAGGAATACGCCGCTGCGAAGCTCCGCATGTTTGAAAATCAGCTCGAGCGCGACGCCGCCATCCTCAATGCCGACGATCCCGAAGTCACGCGCCGTATGCCGTCTCGTCCGCACGTTTACTGGTTCAGCCGCCAGAAGCGCGTCGCCGCCGGTGCCTTCCTCCAAGGCGACCAGATCATCTTCCGCCATGACGGCGAGGAAACTCCCGTTGCGCGCCGCGACGAGATTCCTCTCCGCGGCGATCACAATCTTGAAAACGTCCTCGCCGCTTGCGCCGCTTCCTATCTCGCCGGCGCTGCGCCCGCCGCCATCGTCGCTGGCGTAAAAACATTTCAGGGCGTCGAGCACCGCCTGGAATTTGTCGCCGAAATTTCCGGCGTCCGCTATTACAACGACTCGAAAGCCACAAACGTTGACGCCGCCGTAAAGGCTCTCGAAGCCTTTCCCGGCCAGCTTCTCGTGATTCTCGGCGGCAAGGACAAAGGCAGCCCGTACACGCCTCTTCGCGACCTTCTCGCCTCGCGCGCCCGCCGCGCCATTCTCATTGGCGCCGCCGCCGAAAAGATCGCCGCCGATGTCGAGGGCTCTGTTCCCATCGATCGCGCGGGCACTCTCGACCGCGCCGTCGAAATCGCCGCTTCGCACGCGCGTCCAGGCGACACCGTTCTCCTTGCTCCCGCGTGCTCCAGCTTCGACCAGTTTGAAAACTACGAGCAGCGCGGCCGCATCTTCAAGCAGCTCGTGGCTGCTCTCGAATCGCGCATTGCCGGCGCCGCCGCGCCACAAGGAAAGGCCTGATGCCTCGACCGCTCCAACCTGATCGTCAACTGCTCGGTGTTACGCTCGCGCTCTGCTTCATCGGCGCAGTAATGGTTTTCAGCGCCTCCGCTCTCACGGCGCGCGAGCTCTTTCACAATGGCTACATCTTTCTCATCCGCCAGCTTTTCGCCGCCGCCATCGGACTCGCGGGAATGTTCTGGCTGACGAACACGGACTACCGTTCCCTCCGCCAGCCGCGCGTTATCTTCACCGGCCTTGCCGTATCGTTCGTCCTT
Source organism: Candidatus Acidiferrum sp. (assembly GCA_035524135.1). Lineage (GTDB taxonomy): Bacteria > Acidobacteriota > Terriglobia > Acidiferrales > UBA7541 > Palsa-295. The sequence continues at coordinate 7,205 of DATKPM010000045.1, forward strand.
CTTGTCGCTGTCTTTTTTCTCGACCGCTCGCACCACACGCACCGCTGGTTCCGCATCTGGGCCTTCAGCTTTCAGCCGTCCGAACTCGCCAAACTCGCGCTCATCATTTTTCTTGCCTGGTTCATCGAGCTGCGCCGCTCGCCGCAAAATTTCGGCGTCAACGATTTCTTCCGCACCATCGCTCCCGCTCTCGGCGTTGTCTCCCTTATGGCCGCGCTCATCGTCAAAGAGCCGGATATGGGCACCGCCTTCATGATTCTCGTCATCGCCATCGTCATGCTGTTTGTCGCTGGGCTTCGCTGGGAATATCTCGCCGGAGCTGCTGTCACCGCGCTTCCGGTGATTTATCTCCTCATCGTCCGCGTCCCTTACCGCCTCGCGCGCTGGAACGCCTTTCTTCATCCCGATGTCGACCCGCAGGGCCACGGCTTCCAGCTTTTGCAATCTCTCATTGCTGTCGGCTCGGGTGGATTTTCCGGCGTCGGCTTGATGGAAAGTCGCCAGAAGCTTTTCTTCCTCCCCGAAGCGCACACGGACTTTATTTTCTCCGTCATCTGCGAAGAACTCGGCTTCATCGGTGCGGTTGTGGTCCTTGCGCTCTTCGCCATTTACGGCTGGCGCGGTTTCTGCGCCGCTATGAGGGCCCCAGACGATTTCGGCCGCTTCCTCGCTCTTGGCGTCACCACGATGGTCGTCGGCCAGGCGTTCATCAACCTCAGTGTCGTTCTGGGCCTGATGCCCACCAAGGGAATCCCGCTGCCGTTCATCAGCTACGGCGGGTCGAGTTTGATCGCCATGCTTTTGGCCACCGGCGTGCTCCTCAATATCAGTCAGCACGCGGATGAGACGTGAGCGAATCGGGCCGGACGCTTTTGATTGCCGGAGGCGGCACCGGCGGCCATGTTTTTCCGGCGCTTGCCGTTGCTCGCGAATGGATGGCGCGGCCCGCGCCGCAGGGTCTTGAAGGAGAACGAGGCGTCGTGTTTGTTGGCACTGGACTCGGTTTGGAAGCAAAGCTGGTCCCGCAGGCCGGCTTTCCGCTCGAGAAAATTAGCGTCGCTGGTCTTAAAGGTATCGGCGGCGTGAAATTTTTTCGCAACCTCGCAAAACTTCCCGCCGCCCTTCTGGACTCCGAACGCATTCTCCATCGCCACCGCTTTGCCGCTGCCTTTGGCGTGGGTGGCTATGCCTCCGGTCCTGTCATGCTTCTCGCGCGTCTCCATGGTATTCCGAGCGTCATCTTCGAGCCGAATGTCGAGCCCGGTTTTGCCAATCGCATCCTCGCCCGCACGGGGGTGCGCATCGCCTGCGGTTTCCAGGAAACCTCTCGCCGCTTCGGCTCGCGCGCCGTTGTCACGGGCATTCCCGTTCGCTCCGAATTCTTCAAAATTCTTCGCCGCGACCACATGGCTCCCTTCCGCCTGCTCATCACTGGCGGCAGCCGCGGCGCGCATCCCATCAACCAGGCGGTCATCGACTCCGTCGACCTGTTGGCTCCAAAGAAAGACCAGCTTTTCGTCGTGCATCAGACTGGCGAACGCGACTATAATGCTGTTCGCGTGGCCTATGCGCGCCGCGAAATCCAAGCCGAGGTGCTGCCCTTCATCGAGAATATGGCGGAGCGGTTTGCCCAGGCTGACTTGATTGTCTGCCGCTCGGGCGCGATCACCGTGGCGGAACTTGCGGCCGCTGGACGCGCCGCCATCCTCATCCCCTTCGGCGCTGCCACCGACGCCCACCAGTCCCTCAACGCGCAAGCCATGCAGTCGGCCGGGGCCGCTCGTTTGCTGCCACAGACTGAGCTGACACCCCAGCGCCTTATGTCGGAGGTTTTGTCTCTCCTGGACCAGCCCCGGAGAATCACGGAAATGGAATCCTGCGCCCGCTCGCTCGCGCGTCCGCACGCCGTCGCTGATCTTGTCTCGCTCCTCGACGAGCCCTGCTCTGGCGCGAAGGAGGCGCGCCCATGAATCTCACATTCCGCAATTTTCAACGCATCCACTTGATTGGCATCGGTGGCAGTGGCATGAGCGGCATTGCCGAGGTTCTTCTATCGAGCGGCTACGCCGTCTCCGGCTCCGATTTGAAATACACGTCCGTCACCGACCATTTAAAAAATCTCGGCGCGAAAATTTACGAAGGCCACGCTGCGGAAAACGTCCATGGCGCGCACGTCGTCGTCGTTTCTTCCGCTGTCCGCCCGGACAATGTCGAGGTCGTCGAAGCGCATCGCCTGAAAATTCCCGTCATTCCGCGCGCCGAAATGCTCGCCGAACTCATGCGCTTGAAATACGGCATCGCGATTGCCGGTGCGCACGGCAAGACCACCACCACTTCCATGGTCGCAGCCGTCCTCGCAGCCGCGGGTCTCGACCCCACGTTTGTCGTCGGCGGCCGCGTCAATCACGTTGGCACGAACGCGCGCGTCGGGCAGGGCAATTACATGGTGGTCGAAGCCGATGAAAGCGACCGCTCTTTCCTGCTTCTCGCTCCCGTCATCGCCGTCGTCACCACCATCGATCGCGAGCATCTCGATCAGTACGCTTCGCTCGAGGAAATTCAGCAGGTCTTTCTCGAATTCGTCAATCGCGTACCCTTTTATGGTTCCGTCGTTCTCTGCCTCGACGAGCCAAACGTGCAGGCGCTTCTGCCCGATGTCAAGCGGCCCATCATTACTTACGGCACATCAAATCAAGCCGATCTCGTCATCAGCGAAATCAAGTTGCAGGGCCTCGCGAGCGAGTTCCGCCTCACCTATCACGGCGATGACCTGGGGATCTTCCACCTTCCTTCTCCTCCCGGCATTCATAACGTTCGCAACGCTGCTGCGGCCGCTGCCGTCGGCCTTGCCCTCAACGTTCCTGCCGATTTAATCCGGCAGGGCCTTGATAAGTTTGCGGGTGTCGGCCGCCGCTTTGAGATCAAGGGTCTCTTTGCCGGCGTCACGCTCATCGACGACTACGGCCACCATCCCGCCGAAATTCGCGCCACTCTCGAGGCCGCGCGCCTCTGCAATTACAAGCGCCTGCTCGTTTTCTTCCAGCCGCATCGCTTTACGCGCACGCAGGCTTTGTGGGACGACTTTAGCCATTCGTTCAATCAGGCGGATATTCTCGTCATCACCGATATCTACGCCGCCGGGGAATCTCCGGTTCCCGGCGTCACTGCGGAAAAATTGTCGGAGGCTATCAGCGCCGCGGGTCACAAGAACGTTGTCTTCACCACGACCGTGCAGTCCGGAGTCGAGTTTCTCCTCCGCGAAGCGCGGCCCGGCGACGCCATTCTTTCCATCGGTGCCGGCAGCATCAATCGCTCGCTCGACCAGTTGGCGATGCTTTTGGGAACGCACGTGACGGCTTAGCATGCGCATTACGGACAATTCGCTGAAGGAAAAGCTCGCCGCTCTCGGCGGCGAGCTGCGCCCCGGCGTTTCGCTTGCCGACCACACCTCTCTCGGTATTGGCGGCACCACGGACATGCTTCTTCTCCGCCGCCATGAAACGATTCCTGAAATCATGCGCCTGCTCGACGATGCCGGCATTCCGCACCGCTTTCTTGGCGGCGGCACCAACGTCCTCATTGACGATGGCGAGTTGTCCTGGGTCGTTCTTCATCTTCCCACTGTCACGCCTGGTGTCACGGTCGAAGGCAATTCCGTTTGGGCCGACGCTTCCGCCGACCTCGGCGGCATGGTCACCTATTGCGCGAAGCGCGATCTCGGCGGCATGGAAGGACTCATCGGCGTTCCCGGCAGCGTGGGCGGCGCTTTGCGCATGAACGCGGGCGCCTACGGCACGCAGATCGGCTCCTACGTCCGCGAAGTCGAAGTCTATCGCGCCGCCACTCGCGAAATCGAAACTCTGCGCGGCGATGCGATTCGCTTCGATTATCGCCACACTTCTTTCGGTCCTGATGACGTCATGCTCCGTGTTCGCCTCGAGCTTCCCTCGAAGCCGTTTAAGGAAATTCTCGCGGGCATCAAAGTCTGCAATGAAAAGCGTCGTTCGAGCCAGCCGCTCAATCAGAAAAGCGCCGGTTGCATCTTCAAAAATCCTCCGGGTGCATCTGCTGGCCGCATGATCGACGAACTCGGCCTCAAAGGTTTCCGTTCCGGCGATGCGATGGTCAGCGACCGGCACGCGAATTTTTTTGTCAATACCGGTTCGGCCAGTTGCGCCGATATGCTGAAATTGATTGCAGACGTGCGCGACCTCGTCCAGAAATCCTACGGCATCGAGCTTGAAAACGAGGTGATCGTCTGGCGAAACTGAAAACCAT
>DATKPM010000046.1:0-56846 GCA_035524135.1 Candidatus Acidiferrum sp.
GGCGCGCCTGTAAAAATCATTTGGACCCGCGAAGACGATATCCAGCACGACTATTACCGCCCCATTTCGCGGCACCGCCTCCGCGCCGCTCTCGATGCGCAAAATCGAGTCGTCGGTTGGTCTCATCACATCGCCGCGCCCAGTACCGATGGCACCTATCTCGGCGGAGACATCCCCGATGCCGTCGGCACCGAGCTCGCTGGTGTCGGCCTTCCCAATGGTGCCGTCCCAAATTACAAACTCGAGCAGAGCTTTCTCCATACCGCCGTGTTGCGCGGTTACTGGCGCGCCGTCGACACCAACTGGAATCATTTTGCCGTGCAAAGTTTCATCGACGACGTCGCCGCCGCAACCGGGAAAGACTCTCTCGAATTGCGCCGCGAAATTATCAGCACCAGCCAAAAGCCGGTGGTTGAACAGGACGACGACAATACAGGTCCTGTGAACGTCCAGCGACTTCTCAGCGTTTTGAACCTCGCCGCAGAAAAAAGTGATTGGGGCAGGCCGCTCCCGGCCGGAAGCGGCCGCGGCATCTCCGGGCTCTATGCCTTCGGCACCTACGTCGCGCACGTTGCGGAAGTGACGGTTTCAAAGGACGGCAGCATCAAGGTCGACCGTGTTGTTTGCGCTCTCGATTGCGGTCAGGTGATCAATCCGGACATGGTGAAGGCGCAGGTGCAGGGAGGCGTGGTCTTCGGATTATCGGCGGCTCTGTTCGAAGAAATCACCGTCGAAAACGGCCAGGTTCAGCAGGATAACTTCGATTCGTTTCCTGTTTTGCGAATTAACGACGCGCCACACGTGGAAGTTCACATCGTGCCAAGCCACGAAACTCCCGGCGGCATCGGCGAGCCAGGAGTTCCCTCAGCTGCGCCCGCCGTCGCCAACGCGATTTTCGCCGCCACGGGAAAACGCCTTCGCCGCCTGCCATTTCAAACGAAGGAGCTGGCAAAGGGTTGATCAATGCTCTCCATCGCCCGCCCTCGTTCTTCCAGCCGCGCGCGTGGACGACAGGTCGGCGCCCGTTGCTTCTTTTCCGAAATACGTGACGCACGAGACCAGCGCCGCGACGATCAGCACGGTCCACGCCAGCACCGGCGCGTAATTTCCTCCGAAGCGCCGCTCCGCCAGTTCCGCCTGCACCGGAGCGTTCCGCGACGCGAGCAGGTTTCCCAGTTGATAGGCGAATCCCGGCAGCGTCGCGCGCACCGACGGCGGAGAGAGTTCGTTCAGGTGCGCGGGAATCACGCCCCACGCGCCTTGCACCAGGAATTGCAGCAGGAACGCCCCCGCCGCAAGCGTCCACGCTTGCTTCGAATACGCCCACAGGGGGATGACGGGTATCGTCAGCAGCGCCGCCACGATGATCGCCTGCCGCCGCCCCACTTTTTCCGACCAGGCTCCGAACACTATGCTTCCAAGCAGCGCGCCGATATTGAATACGACGGTCACAAGCCCCACGACTTGCGGCGAAAATCCGTGGTTTTTGATCAGGAACGTCGGATACAGATCTTGCGTGCCGTGGCTGAACAGATTGAACGTGAACATCAGGACGGCGAGAAAAACGAGAATCCCCAAATGCGAGAAGACGCTCTTCTGTACGATTTTGGGCGCGTCCGCAGCCGCCCGCCCCGTTCGCCAAGCCGGCGACTCTTCCACGCTGCTGCGAATGTAGAGCACGAGCAGCGCCGGCAGCGCGCCCACGACGAAGAGCATCCTCCACCCCAGGTGCGTGAACAGGCCACCGAAGATCACTCCTGCGAGCAGATAGCCTGTGTTGTACCCCACCTGCAAAAGGCCCGAAAAAATTCCACGCCCCTCCGATGGCAGAGTTTCAAACGTGAGCGCCGCGCCCACGCCCCATTCGCCGCCCATCGCAATGCCAAACAGCGCGCGAAGAAATATGAACGCTTTGAGCGAAGGAGCAAACGCGGAAGCGAGCTCGAGAAACGAAAACGAGACGATATCGAGCATCAGCACGGGCCGACGACCGAAGCGATCCGCAAGTCCGCCGAACAAAAATGCACCAACAGGCCGCATCGCGAGCGTCCAGAAGATTGCTTCGCTTACGTCTGAAACTTTTGCGTGGAATTCCCCGGCAATCGCAGGCAGGCAAACAACAAGAATGAAAAAATCGAATGCGTCGAGCGACCAGCCGAGATAACAGGCGACGAACGTATTGCGCTGCTGCGGAGTAAGCCCGCGGAAACGCTGGAGGACGTTCACCTCCGCTTGCTCCGTGCGCGAAATTGCACTCCCAAGAGAGCGTCGGTCATGAGCGCTACCCGCGCCATTTCTGCCACGTCGTGCACCCGCACGATGTGTGCGCCTTGCAGGATCGCCGTAGCCACCGTCGCCGCCGTGCCCCAGGTGCGGTCTTCCACTTTGCCTGGGTCCGCTCCTTCGCCGAGCACGCGCGCAAGAAACGATTTCCGCGACGTGCCGACGAGAATCGGGAAGCCGAGTCGCGCTAGTTCCGGCAGGCGTGCAATCAATTCGAGGTTTTGCTGCGCGCTCTTTCCAAATCCGATGCCCGGATCGAGCACAATTTGCGAGCGTGGCACACCCGCTTTTGTCGCTATGGCGATCGAAGCTCGCAGACCCTTAACAACATCTCGAACCACATCGCGCGCAAACGGCAGCTTCTGCATCGTTCGCGGCGAGCCGCGCATGTGCATCAGGACGAGCGGCAGCTTTTTTTTATGCGCGAGCTCTGCCAGCCGAGGATCGTGGCGCAGCGCCGTCACGTCGTTGAGAATCTTCGCGCCCGCGGCAACCGCTGCGTCCGCCACCTCATATTTGCTTGTGTCGATCGAGATGGGAATCTTCAGCCTCCCGCGCAGTCCCTCGAGCACAGGCAGGACTCGATCGAGCTCTTCTTTCACACTTACGCCCGAAGCGCCGGGCCGCGTGGACTCTCCGCCGATATCGATCATATCGGCTCCGTCGCGCTCCATTTCGAGCGCGTGTTCGGCGGCTGTTTTCGGATCAAGGAACTGTCCGCCATCGGAGAAACTGTCGGGCGTCACATTGAGCACACCCATCACGAGTGTGCGTTTGCCAAGCTCCAAGGTGCTCGAAGAGAGCGAAAGCCGGAATCGTTTTCGGCGGAACATCGGACAGGTATTGAAACACGGTTTGCGGCGAAGCGTAAGCGGTCGAAACGTCTTAGCGGGCGGCAGGAATGTAATACGATCCGCGGTAATCAATCGAGACGCCGGGCGAATCCGGCACATCGAGGCGCAGCGAATGCCAGCCAGGCTTGGCAGGTCCCTCCGCGGCTCCGTACGGGACAAACCCGAGCGTGTACTCCACGCCGATGCGCTGCGCGATGCGGCGAAACGTCTCGGCCATGCTCGAAGCTTCGTTCAAAAAATAAAGCTCACCTCCCGACCGCCTCACAATTTCCGCAAGAAACAGCGTGTAGGCAGGGATGCCTTCTTCGCGGTCACTTTCAGTGATGAACGTCTGGTCGCGATGTGCTGCAAGCCAAGCGGCGGTCAGAATTTGCGGGCGGTTTTCGGTCGAGACGGCGAAGACTTGGATATCCTCCGCCGCGAGCAAACGCGCAAGATCGTCGAATGTGAGACGGTTGTCACTGGCTCCCCGTGGCCTTGTGCTCGATGGATTCAGAGAAAGCCCCATGCCACTGTCCTGGCCATCGGTGAGCAGAATGATTCCTCGCCGCCCCGGACGATTGGCAAATAGCTTGGTAGCCGTCAAGTAGACGGATTGGTAGATGTTCGACCCTCCTGTGTCTGCCGCAAGTTCGCGGACGTCGATACGCTCGACGGCGCGGCGAAGCAGCTCGTGAACGCTGGTGAAATCCTGCTGCAGGTAGGCATGAGCGGAAAAATCGACCACAGCCACTTCGTCGGAAGGCGCCAGGCCCTCGATGAGTGCATTTGCGGCCTCCTTCATCTCGCTCGAATCGGGCAGGACACTTGGACTCGCGTCGATGACCAGGGCCACGCTGGCTGGCTCGCTCGAATCATCGAAATTGGTGATAGGTCTCTCTGCGCCGTCGTCGTAGACACGAAAGCGATCGCGCGTGATGCCGCGAATTGGCGTACCGTCCGCTGCAAAGACCGAGCACGTGACGCGCGCCGTCTGCGACACAACCTGAATTGCATGAGCGGGGGATGGAGCCGCTTCGGCCGACGGCGCCGCTTCACCGGGAGAGGAACGGGTCACGATGCGCAGCTCGCCAGTCACCTGGTCTCTCTGGTAGGTGACGCCGGAATCGAGGACTTCAACCCGATGGCGCTTTTTGTTTTGCGCGCGGGCACAAGGCGCTGCCCCCAAAAGCAAAGTGAGGAACGTTGCGGCAAGCACAAAAACTCGGCGGGTGGCGGAACGGCGATGGATGCTGCGGGCGGCAGTCATCGAAGGGTGCGTCGCGGAAGCTAGTCGAAATCCAAATCGCGAACCGGCTTTTTGATCGGCTCGTCCTTGGCCTTCTTCAAGTTCTCGGCGAATTTCCGCGCGAGAACGTCCTCTTTCACTTTCTCGGCTTCGACGGAGGCGCGGAATTTCGCCTCTACCGCGTCTTCGTGCTGGCGCAAAAGGCGGGCCGTGTCGTCCAGATCAACCGACGGAGGCCGCACTGGGGCGGTGTGAGACAGGACGACCCCGAGCGTGCGGTCGATTTTCAGTTTCGCGCTGCAGCAGGGGCAATCCACTTCGATAATTTGGTCTTCTTTGCTCGCCATAGCCGCATTTTACGCTCTTTTTGTGTGCGCAAAAACAAAGGGCCTCGAAAATCGAGGCCCCTAGAAAAACTCTTCGATTGGAGCGGCGCTGCTTCAGGCCGGAGCGGGCTTCTCGCCCTTGGCCAATCCGGGAATCGGCCGCGGCTCGGGGCGCAGCGCGAGCTGCGGTTCCTTGGCCGGGACGGGGGGCGCAGAAGGCGGGGGCGAGGGCGGCTTTTCGGGTAGCGGCTTACCTTCCATCAGGAGCTTGAGTTCCGTAGCGTCGAGCACTTCACGGTCGAGCAATGCCTGCGCGATGCGCTCAAGAGCATCGCGATTGTTTTCGAGGATGCCTCGTGCGCTCGTATAGCCGCGGTTCACGATGCTGCGGACCTCGGCGTCGATCTTGATCGCCGTGTCTTCGGAATAGTCGCGGTGCTGGGCGATCTCACGGCCCAGGAAAATCTGCTCTTCCTTCTTGCCGAAGGTGAGAGGGCCAAGCGTGCTCATGCCCCACTCGCAGACCATCTGGCGCGCGATTTCCGTGGCGCGTTCGATGTCGTTGCCCGCCCCGGTGGTGATGTGCTTCAGGAAAATCTCCTCGGCCGCGCGGCCACCCATGAGGACGGCAAGCTGCGATTCGAGGAATTCCTTCGTGTAGGTGTGCTTGTCGTCGATAGGAAGCTGCATGGTGACGCCCAGAGCCATGCCGCGCGGAATGATGGTGACTTTGTGCAGCGGATCGGCGCCGGGAGTCATGGCTGCGACCAGCGCATGGCCGGCTTCGTGGTACGCCGTGTTCTTCTTCTCCTCGTCAGAGAGAATCATGGATTTGCGTTCGGCGCCCATCAGGACTTTGTCCTTGGACATTTCGAAATCGGCCATGGCGACAAACTTGCGATTCTGCCGCGCGGCCCAGAGAGCCGCTTCGTTCACCAGGTTTGCAACATCCGCACCGGAAAAGCCCGGTGTGCCGCGGGCAATGACGGACAGGTCAACGTCATCCGCCAGGGGAACTTTGCGCGTGTGCACGCGGAGAATTTCCTCGCGGCCCTTCACATCCGGGCGCGGGACGACGACGCGCCGGTCGAAACGGCCCGGGCGAAGAAGCGCAGGGTCGAGAACGTCGGGACGGTTTGTGGCAGCAATCAGGATGACGCCCTCATTCGATTCGAAGCCGTCCATTTCGACGAGCAAAGCATTGAGTGTTTGCTCGCGCTCGTCGTGGCCGCCGCCGAGGCCGGCGCCGCGATGGCGGCCGACCGCGTCGATTTCATCGATGAAGATGATGCATGGCGCGTTCTTCTTGCCCTGTTCGAAAAGATCGCGGACGCGGCTGGCGCCCACGCCGACGAACATCTCCACAAAATCAGAACCAGAAATCGAGAAGAACGGAACGTTCGCTTCGCCGGCGATGGCGCGGGCCAGGAGGGTCTTGCCAGTTCCCGGAGGTCCGACCAGCAGAACGCCCTTGGGAATGCGGCCGCCAAGCTTCTGGAATTTCTGCGGGTCTTTCAGGAAATCAATGATTTCGTACAGCTCTTCCTTGGCCTCGTCGATGCCTGCGACATCCTTGAACGTGGCCTTCTTCTGCTGCGCCGTCAAAAGGCGCGCACGCGATTTGCCGAAACTGAGGGCTTTGTTTCCCCCCGCCTGCATCTGGCGCATCATGAAAATCCAGAAGAGAACAAGCAAGAGGATGGGACCGAGGTTTATAAGCAGCGAAAGCCAATCATTGCGGTTTGCTTCTTTGTAGTTATAGTGGACGTTCTTGTCGTCGAACGCCTTCGTCACTTCAGGAATTGTGGAGTTGGCAACGGTGACATTGCGGAATTTCCCACCGTCGGCATACTCGCCTTCGAGTTCCGCGCTGTTCTGGGAGAGGTAGATCGTTACATCCTTGACCGTCCCGCTTTCTACCTTGGCCATGAAGGCCGTGTAGCTCGGCTCCTCTTCGCGCGCTCCTTGGCCGCTCTTCGAGGCCATTTCCCACAGCACGACGGCCAGGCAGATCATCAAAAGCCAGAAAAGAATCGTTCGAACCGTAGAATTCACTGTCTTACCTCACCCTTCCCGCCTACACCATTAGATGCAAAAGCGCTACTTATGAATTCAAGTTCGCCACAGAAGAGCAGCCCGCCGTTCACGCCTGGCTCTCTACAATCAGCACTCCCGCACGCGTTTCCCGTCGAGTGCTGAAATCGGCAGCGGGCGGAAACCCGCGCGCCCAAACCACGCGCCCGGCGCTCTCCAAAACCGGCCAGCCCGCACGTTTTGCAACAGGAACGCGTCGAGCCAGAAAAAGCTGCTTCAATTTCCTCGGCCGGCGGCGCCCGCAGGGCCGATACGCGTCGCCCGGACGCCAGCTGCGCAGAACGAGTGGGGCAAGCAGTAGGTCGGCATCGAGGGCTGCGTTATCTCCTTTAGTTTCTCGCTGCGGCAAAGGCCAGTCAACGACTTTCAATTTGAAGCAGGTACCAATTTCCGGAACGGAAACAGAGGCTTCGCCCCGGCCTGGGAGCTCTACCGAATACTCGTACTCCCGCGCGCCGCTCGCCAACTGGTTAGACCCCGCAGCTTCTCGCTCGGTGCCAGCGGACGCGCGCGGAGACCGAAACAGAATATCGTCAAAATTTCTTTCAACTTCGACGCCGTGCGGCAACTGGAGAAAATGGCCGCTGGAATTGTCCTCGGCAAGACTGACGACATGATCCACATGCAAAGCGGTCAAACCTGGACGGTCTCCACGCACCTGTTGGTAAAGACGACGGATAAGGCGTTCGGTGAGCGGGCTGAGAGGAAGCGAAGAGTGCAAGTTCCTCTCGTGGGGAATGTTGGCGAGCATCGAGTAAGGAGGCGGAGCGAGAAGATCTGCAGCGCGGATCGAAAAACCTCCCGGCACCGAACGCACGGATTCGCGAAAGCAAACCTCCGCCATCGCGTCCCAGAAAGTCTCTTCTTCCCGCGAAAAGCGCGCGAGATTACAGAGATGCTCAACAACGGCGGGCGAAAAATCCGACTCGAGAAACGGCAGCAATCGGGAGCGAATCCGGGCGCGCGTGCGGCTGGTATCAAGGTTCGAAGAATCCTCGCGCCAAGCCTGCCTGATGGATTCGAGGTAGACACGCAGCTCGCTGCGGCGGAATGCAAGGAGCGGGCGAACAACGCAGCCGGAGACAGGATGGATGCCAGCAAGTCCACGCAGTCCTGTACCGCGAAAGATGTGTGCGAGGACCGTCTCTGCCTGATCGTCCGCTGTGTGCGCTACGGCCGCGCGCGTCACACGACCTGTCGCTGCAAGCTGTTCGAAAAACGAATATCGAAGGCGGCGCGCGGTGTCTTCAAGGTTCCAACGGTTTTCTTTCGCGATTGCGCCGACGTCCCGGCGTTCAGAAAGGAACTCCAAGCGGTGGGCGCGCGCGAGCGCAGCGACAAATTCGGCATCGGCATCGGATTCGGCGGCGCGCAAAGAATGGTGGAAATGCACCACGCGGAGGGCGATACCGAGTTCGTCCTGCAAAGAGATAAGAAGGCGGAGCAGCGCGACGGAATCGGCACCGCCGGAAACTGCCACACCAACGGAGTCGCCTGGAACCAGCAGCGAAGAGCGGCGCAAATGCGAAAGGAATCGCTGTTTCAGGGATGGTTCGGTGGAGCGAGTCATGAGAAAAGCGCGGGCTGCGTGCCCGACCGAGTCATGGTAACAGGCAGCAGAGCGCGGGTCGAGTCTGCTCAACACGGGCATCTTAAACGAACTGGGTCAAAGACTAGAGGCGTTCGACGGTTTGTTGAACCAGAAGATCGCGGCTGTAGGAGATCCGCCGGTCGAGGGCGACAGCGGCGAAGTAAGAACATTTTTGTCGCTCCTGATCGGCCCATGCCGAAGCGCTCGGAATCAATTTGGAGCAAAAAGAGCTGAGCGCGCGAAGGATCGAGTAATAGGTGCCGACGGCGCGGATATCGACTTGATCGTCGCTCTGTTCCGGACAGAGATGGACAAGCTGCACGAGGCGGTGAAAATCGTCTGCAGAAATGTCGGAACCGGCAACGCCGGTGACTTCACGGACGCGATCGGAAAGCTCGACGCTCCGGCTGGCGGCCAGGATTGAGCGGCAATGGGAGACAAAGAATTGCAGGAATGCCGCGATCGAGATCACGCAAATGAGAGCTGCAATCATCGTGCCTTCATCGCAAACGCCGCCGTCAGCAAGCGCGACTCCTCAGGAACTCTCGTGAATGTGTAGGCCCACGCGAGCGGGAGCCAAGTTCCCAGCAGCGGTGGAACCCAGCGCAGGCCATAGTTCTCCAGAACCGGAAACAGGTTGTGGAGGGCGTAAACGCCGGCCGTGGCGCTGAAATAGACGCCGAGCGCCAATACGAGCTGCACGAGACGCGCACGTGTCTCATGAAGCTTCAAAAGCGAGGCCCAGAGCAAGTAGGTGAGGATGACACCGACGAAATTGAGATTTTGCTCGAGTTCGACAACAAACCGCGAGGTGAGGTGCTCAGGCGTTTGGTGGACAACCAAATAGGAGAAGAAAGCGGTGGCAAGAAGAAGGATTACGGCCGCACCACGAATATAGCGGCTGACGTGCATTTCAGCGAACACCTGCTGGTAAAAGTGGATCACGACGAAGTACATGAGGACGTACAGAAGACCATCAGTGTAATAGTAATAGTAGAAATAAGACCGCGATTCAAAACCGAAGTGGTGATAAACAAAAAAGAGGCCGCTGGTCACAAACGCGGCGCAAAGCATATAGATATTGAGGGTTAGGTACTTTTTGAACTCACCGCGAACCAGCGAAGACACCACCACGTAGAACTCTAGCAGGAATCCTGCCAGCCACAACATGTAGTCGACCGGACCAAGCACTAAAGCGTCATTTCCGAGGCCCAGCCTGATTGGCAGTTGTTATCAGATCGTCGCGCCTCGTAGATTGCGTCGACGCGACGTCCTAACAGCTACTTACCAGCGATCCGGGGGAACCGGAGCACTCGTGCTGGCGAACCACCGGTCTGGTGGGACGGGAGCACTGGTGCTTGCAAACCACCGATCCGGCGGAACCGGAGCACTCGTGCTCGCGGTCCAACGGTCCGGCGGAACGGGTGCGCTGGTACTTGCCCGCAGCGAGTGGGTGCAAATTGCTTGCAGACCCACGGCGCTGGTGAGGACAAGAAGCGCCAGAACCACGACGACAGACCACCTATACATGGGACCCTCCGAGTAGGGAAACTACCCGGCGGAGTCTATAGGCGGTCTGGTGCCGTCAAGAGGGAAATTTTAGGCGTGTGTGTCTAAACGGTACACACCCCTCCCTCTTCTGGTCCGGCCAGAGCCTCTCCAAGTTGTCGACGCAAGAGTAGGAGGAGGATACGACGGGGTCAATGTTACGAAGGTACTACCATTCTCCGCCGAATGATTTGGGCAGAAGCCCAATAAAAATGGGCCTGTTTGAAAAGTTGGCGCAGGGAAAGTGCGAATGCAGGATGCGTTTGAGCGCCTTGACACTTTGGCGAGACAACCCTTAGCATCGAGAGTCGTTCGAGTGCCGGCGTAGCTCAGTGGTAGAGCGAGGGTCTCATAATCCCTAGGCCGTGGGTTCGATTCCCCCCGCCGGCACCAATGATGACGTGGCAACGTTCATGGCCCATCTAGAGTTCCCTCCTGCGGCTGAGCCGATTTCGTTTCGTTGAATCCACCGCTTCGCGTGCATCGCGTCCAGCGAATGACGCGGAACAAATAGAAATTATTGCGGGATCGAGCTTGCGCCACAAGTTCAGGAACCGGCGAAGCGCGCCAGCACTGTTGCTGAATCCGCGAAGAACATGAGACAGTTCCACCCGTAAGGAGGACACAAATTATGCATCCATTGACGCGGCGGGATTTTATTCGTATCGGAGCGGGCACGATTGCGGCAGGAACTGGCGTGAAGACTCTGCTGGAGCCAACACCTCTTTGGGGTGCGGGACGAGTGGTGGCGCCGAGCGACCAGATTCGATTTGCTTCGATCGGGACCGGGACGCGCGGATGTGAGCTGCTCCATGCAACGCTTGCGGTGCCAGGCGTCGAGTGCGTCGCCGTGAGCGACCTATACGATAGCCGCCATGAAGCAGCGCAGGAAGCCGTGCAGAAAAAAGTTCCGGCAACACGCAATTATAAGGAAGTGCTCGACCGAAAGGACGTCGATGCGGTCATCATCGCGGTGACAGATCATCAACACAGGCGCGTGGTGGTGGATGCGTGCGCCGCAGGCAAGGACGTGTATTGCGAAAAGCCGATGTCGCACAAAGTGGAAGAGGGCTTTGCGATTGTCGAAGCGGTGCAGAAAGGAAATCGTATCCTGCAAGTAGGAAGCCAGCGGGTAAGCTCCATCGTCTACGAAAAAGCGCATGAGATCTATATGTCGGGAGCGCTCGGCGACGTTTTTTATATCGAAGGAGCAACAGACAGGAATTCGCCGAGCGGCGCGTGGGTATATCCGATTCCTCCGGACGCGAGCGAACAGACGATCGATTGGCGGCAATTTCTGGTAGGGGCGCCGCAGAGGCCTTTTGATCCAGTGCGATTTTTCCGCTGGCGGTGCTTTACGGATTACGGAGAAGGATTAGCAGGGGATCTGTTCGTCCATCTGCTCTCAGGAATTTTGTTCGTCCAGGGCCGCAACGACGCGCCCCAGAAGGCGCGCACGGCGGGCGGGCTCTTCCGTTGGAAGGACGGGCGTGATTTTCCGGACGTGATCGAGACTCTCTACGATTACCCGGATCAACGAATCCTGCTGCGCTGCAACTTGAATAACGCGGAGACGGAATCGATTGTGTTTCAGGGCACAAAAGGGACGTTACTAATCAGCGGGCAGACACTCACCTTTACCCCGCAGAACACGACGCCGGAACCGGAGACATATTCGATCAAAGGTTGGCCGGAACGCCTGCGCGCAGAATACCTTGCACAATGGGACAAGCAGCACCCGCAGCCCGGCCCGCTCGACTACTCCGTGACCGAATCCGAAAGTTATGCCGCGCCGGAAGGATACAGCGATGTTTCCGCGCATCTGGCGAATTTTTTCAACTCCGTGAGAACCCGCAAGACACCTGTAGAAAACGAAGTGTTTGGCAATCATGCGGCCATTGGGTGCCACATGGCGAATTACTCATATTTTAAGGATACGATCGCAACATGGGACGAAGCTGCGCGAGAAATCCGAGGCTGAACTTTGCCGACCCTTGAGGGTATCCAGTAATAGAGAGGCGAAATCATGAACCCGGTCACAAGAAGGGACTTTCTGAAGGCGGCATCGGCCGCTGGGGCAATGGCAACGGTCCTTGGAAGCGGGGAGCTATTGAAGGCAAATCCGCTTGGGTTGCCTCTCGGTGTGCAACTGTATTCGGTCCGCGAGATGCTGCCCAAGGATTATGAAGGGACACTGAAGAAGCTTGCGGCGATCGGATACCAAGAGGTAGAGGCAGCAGGATTTTTCGGCCACACTGCTACGGAAGTAAAGACGGCAATGAAGGAGGCTGGATTGCGCTGCGTGAGCGCGCACTATCCGCTCAGCCAACTGATGCCTGAAGAAGGCGAAATTATCCAATACGGAAAAGACCTTGGATTGCAATACATCATCTGCGCGGCGCCCGCACTGAAAGATCCTTCGCGAGTAAAACCGGAAGGAGCGCGGGCGATTGCAGATCTGATGACGCTCGACGACTGGCGGTGGAACGCAGAACAATTCAACCGTATCGGCGAGCGCGTGAATGCGGAGGGCATCCGGTTCGGATATCACAATCACACTGGGGAATTTCAGGCAATCGACGGCGCTGTGCCCTACGACGAGCTAATGCGGCTGACCGATCCAAAGAAGGTAACCATGGAGATGGACTGCGGCTGGGTGGTCGTGGGTGGTGCGAATCCGGTTGACTACTTGAAGCGCTATCCAACGCGCATATCGATGTTGCATGTGAAAGACTTCAAAATGAAGGGCAGTCCGGCGGCAGGGAACGAGCGGCCGCCGTCAGCGGAAATGGGGCGCGGGAGTATCGACTACCGGCCCATTTTTGAAGCTGCCAAAAAGGCAAACATCAAACATGCATTTGTGGAGCAGGAGGAATTCCTCGACTTACCTCCCTTTGAAGCGCTAAAGGTGGACGCAGATTACATGAAGGCGTTGACGGTGTAATTGCGGGTTCCTCTATTTGCAACGTCAGACCCACCACGCCGCAGAAGGCTTTTCACGAATCACAATTTCATTCAGGAAATTGGCAGCTTTAGTCAGGCCTTCCTCGGGAGAGAGCAGGCTGTCCTCGTGTTCGATGGAGAGGACAGAATCGTAGCCGAACATGCGCAGCGTGGAGACAAACTCGGTCCACCATTCGGGGCCGTGGCCGTAGCCGCAAGTGCGAAAAATCCAGCTGCGATGGCGTTCATCGGTATAGATCTTCGTATCAAGAACGCCGGCCCGCGGGAGATTGGCGGCGTAGATTTGCGTATCTTTGGCATGCACGTGAAAAATGGTGCCTTCCAGAACGCGAATGGCCGCGAGCGGGTCGATGCTCTGCCAGAAAAGGTGGCTCGGATCGAAGTTGCAGCCTACGTTAGGGCCTGCAAGCGAGCGGAGCTTCAGCAGAGTTTCCGGACTGTAGACCACGAAGCCTGGATGCATTTCAATGGCAATTTTCACGCCATGATCGGCGGCGAATTTGGCGCGTTCGATCCAATAAGGAGCGACGACTTCGTTCCATTGCCACTCCAGAACCTTCAGATACTCCGAGGGCCAAGGGCAGGTGACCCAGTTGGGATACTGGGCGCGCGGCGAATCGCCGGGACAGCCGGAGAAATCGATCACGACAGGAATACCAAGCTTCTCGGCGAGAAGAACTGTGCGGCGGCTGACGTGGCGGTCCTGCCGCGCGCGTGCCTCGTCGGGATGCAGGGCGTTGCCGTGGCAGCTCAACGCGCTGATCGTGGCGCCATGATCGGCTAGCGTGCGCTGGAATTCGGCAAGAGCGGCTGTGTCTTCGAGCATGGAAAGCTTGCAGTGCGCATCCCCGGGGTAATTGCCAGTGCCCAACTCGACTGTGGTGATGTCGAGCGATTTGAGCGTCTTGAGGACCGCGGGCAGGGAAAGTTGAGAAAGCAACGGCGTGAAAACTCCGATGCGCATTGCGAGTGAGCCTCCAAGTACGAGACTGGATATCTTGCCACATTAGAAAGGCAATCGGCGAAGCTGAGCTGCGTGACAAGAGTCGAGAATCGATCCTTCTGAGAGCAAGATCGCCCGGCGCAGAGACCGTATCTCCCCTGTTTCCTTCCACGTAGAAATTACAAGGGCAGTGAAGAAACGTGAGATTCCTTGGCGGAGTACTATAGCTTAACTAGCTGACCCATATTGGGTTAGCTCATTTTCTTCGTGGCCTCTGATATGCACTGGTGGACGTTGCAGACGGAATTGGCCCTGACCTCAGGAAGCAAGTAAGGACAATCCCTGGAAGTTGGCAAGTGGACAAGTGCGGATAGGGTTGGTGAAAGAGGGGCTGGAAAGCAGACGATGAGCGCGATTGCAGAATTGCCAAAACCCAAATGGCGGGAGCGCCTGAAAGCCCTGGGCAATATCCCGCCGGTTTTTCGGATGGTTTGGGAATCGGCTCCTGCGGCAGTGGTGTGGAGTCTGCTACTGCGCCTGGGCGTTTCGTCGATTCCTGTCCTGATCCTCTGGGTGACGAAGACGATCATCGACGACGTGGACCGGCACATCTGGCACAGCGCCGCGCTGCCGCGGACTTTCTGGTGGCTGGTTGCCCTCGAGTTCGGACTTGCGTGCCTTGCGACGATCCTGTCGCGGCTGATCGATTTTTGCGACACGGTTCTCGCGGACAAGTTCACACGGTATATCAGCACGAGGATTATGGAGCATGCATCACGGCTCGACCTGACACGGTTTGAAGACCCGCTCTTCTACGACAAGATGGAGCGGGCGCGCGTGCAGGGAACTGACCGCGTGATGATGATTCAGATGACCGGGCGGTTCATCCAGGAAGCCATCACCACGATGGGATTGGCTGCCGGTATTTTCTTTTTTTCTCCCTGGCTGCTGCTCTTCCTGGTGGTGTGCGCGGTGCCTGCCTTTTTGGGAGAAACGCATTTCGCGTTTCTCGGTTATTCGCTGAACTTCCAGCAAGCGACCTCGCGGCGCGAGTTGGACTATCTGCGAATCCTCGGAGGGAGCAAGGAGAGCGCAAAGGAATTGAAGTTATTTGGGCTCGGACCGTTCCTCGTCGGGCGCTACCGCCAGATTTCGGATCGTCTGCACCGGGAGACGGTAAGTCTGGCCAAAACGAAACTGCTCTACGGAGCGGTGCTGACGCTCCTCGGAACGCTCGGCTATTACGGAACGTTCGCCTACGTCCTTTACGACACTCTGAAGGGCCAACTGACCATCGGCCAGCTGACATTCCTGGCGGGAGCGATTGCCGGGGCCAGTACGAACATTCAAGCTCTGTTTTCAACGTTCTCCGGCATCGCCGATCAAGCCCTTTTCCTCACCGACCTGCTCGAATTTCTCTCCGTGGAGCCGAGAATTTATTCGAAGCCCGGAGCGGTGGCGGCTCCGCGCCCGATTCGCACGGGCATCGAATTCGAGAATGTGTCGTTCGCCTATCCGGGAACGCAGCGGCTTGTGCTGCGCAACATCGATTTGAGGGTCGAGCCGCGAGAACGAATCGCTCTGGTGGGAAAAAACGGCGAAGGCAAGACGACTATCGTGAAGCTGCTGACGCGGCTCTACGATCCGATCGCAGGAAGAATCCTGCTGGATGGAGTCGATTTGCGCGAGTACGACCTGGAAGATCTGTGGCGGACGATTGGCGTGATTTTCCAGGACTTCATGCGCTACGACCTGAAGGCATTCGAAAACATCGCGGTCGGAAGGATCGAGAAACCGGACGATGCGGAAGCGATCCGGGCAGCGGCAAGGAAGAGTCTGGCCAGTGACGTAATCGAGAGGCTGCCAAGAGGATACGACCAGGTGTTGGGATGCAGGTTCGAAGGCGGCGTCGATCTCTCCGGCGGCGAATGGCAGAAGATTGCGCTGGCTCGTGCACATCTGCGGGACGCACAGATCCTGGTGCTCGATGAACCCACTGCCGCGCTCGATGCACAGGCTGAACATGAAGTGTTCAAGCATTTTGCAGAACTCACTGAGGGCAAGACGTCCCTGTTTGTCTCTCACCGATTTTCGACCGTTCGAATGGCCGACCGGGTCCTGGTGCTGGCGGACGGGAGAATCGCGGAACAGGGACCGCATGACGAACTGATTCGGGTAGGCGGACGCTACGCCGAGATGTTTGAACTGCAAGCTGTGGGCTACCGCTGAAAACTCCGGGACCGACTGGAATGGGCGCATTGAACGACATTTCGATTGATTGGAACCCGACGCTGACCTCCTCCGGGCGAGGAAGATTGCCGTGTGCCATGGCGGACGAAACGATTCCCACGCCCGAAACGGATTCGCAGGAACCGTGCGCAGCGCAGTGGACCCGCGCGCTGGACGACGTACGGTCGTGGCGGCTAGTCGAAACCTCCTGGCATCAGAAGGCATTTCGACAGAAGCTGAAAGGTGCGAAAGAACAGATTCTCGAAGCCCTCCCCTACTTGAGGGACGCCGCAGCACAGGAGGAATTGCCGGGAACGGATGCGGAAGTGATATTGGGCAACGGACGATTCTTGCGCTCCGCGCTGCGCGAGGCAGAAGAGGCTTTGACGGGGAGTGCCGACCTTCCGTATGTGGAAAGCCAGGACTTCAACGATGCCGTGCCGCGAGTCTATGCCGTTTCCGATTGCTATTTGAAATCGACGGAGTACAGCTTCGACAAACCGGAATTTCTCAGCTGGATGGCGGCGGTTCAGGAAGAATCCCCCCTGATGATGGCCGAGACGTGGAGCCTGAAGGGCGCTTTGGAGTTCGCGCTGCTCGAGCGAATCGCCGATGCGGCACGGCAGTTCCTGCGACAGAGGAAGTTCGAAGCGAACCTGACTTCGCAGACGCTTTCCGGTCAGATGCGGCGGTGCGCCAAGACTCTGCGCCAGATCCTGGCTCTGCACTGGGAGGAGTGCTTCGAAGAGATCGACGAGACAGAGAGAATCCTGCGCCTGGACCCGCAGCGATCCTATGCTCGGATGGACCGGGGCAGCCGCGAGCAATACCGTTCGGCGGTGGGTGAACTTGCGGAGCGATCGACGTGTTCGGAACACGAAGTGGCACGCAAGGCGATTTCGCTCGCTCGGGATGCGGCGAGCAAGGGCGATACCGGTTCTCGGCAGAAGGTGCGGAGGACGCACATAGGCTACTACCTGGCAGGAGCAGGCCGTGAAATCCTGGAGCGCGAGATTGGTTACAAGGCCGCGCTGGGAGCGCGGATTCGCCGGGCTGTCCTGAAGTGGCCGGACTATTTTTATCTGCTGGGAATCGAGACGGTGGCGCTTGCGGCTATCGTCCTGTCAATGGTGTTTCTGGACTCGAAGGCAGCGGGAATCGTCGCTCTGGCGTTGCTCATACTCCCCGCTCTCGAATGCGCGGTCGGCGTGGTGAATCTGGCGACGACGTCGCTGATTCCGCCAAAGAAACTGCCGCAGCTCGACTTTTCAAAAGGGATTCCGAACGACAGCGCAACGATTGTTGCCGTGCCAATGCTGCTGAACAACGAACGGCTGGTGAGGGCAGCGGTGAAGGCGCTCGAAATACGATTTCTGGGAAACCGCGACGCCAATCTTCACTTCGCGCTTCTAACGGACCCTCCGGACTCCAAGAAACAATTCGACGAAAAGGATGAGCTGGTTGGTTTGTGCTCGAACCTGATCGACGAATTGAACGAGCGCTACGCAAAAGAAAATCGCGGGACGTTCTTCCATTTTCACCGGCACCGGGCGTTCAATGCCGGAGAACAAGTGTGGATGGGATGGGAGAGAAAGCGCGGGAAGATTCTGGAGTTCAACCGACTGCTGCTCGGTGAGAACGACGCGTTTCCCGTAAAACGAGGGGATCTTGGGATTCTCCCGAGCATCCGGTACGTGATCACGCTCGATCTCGACACGCAGTTGCCTCCGGAAACGGCTTACCGGCTGATTGGAACGATTGCACATCCGTTGAATGCGGCGGTGGTGGATCCGGCAACGGGAACAGTTGTGGAAGGCTATGGAATTTTGCAACCGCGTTTGGAGATCAGCCGGGCGTCGGCGGAACGTTCGCGGTTTTCGTCGCTGTTCTCTGGCGACACTGGATTCGATATCTATACGCGGGCTGTTTCCGATGTGTATCAAGACCTCTTCGGCGAGGGAATCTTCACCGGCAAAGGAATTTACGAAGTCGAAGCGTTTCAGAAAACGCTCGATGGTCGATTTCCAGTCAACGCGGTGCTGAGCCATGACCTGATCGAAGGCGCGTACGCTCGAACGGGACTCGTCACCGATGTAGCGCTGATCGACGACTACCCAGCGGATATGAATTCGTTTAACCGGCGAAAGCACCGCTGGGTGCGGGGCGATTGGCAGATCACTCCCTGGCTGCTTTCACGAGTTCGCGACTCTTTCGGGCGCCTGTTTCGCAACCCGATCGGGCATGTGTCGCGCTGGAAGATTCTCGACAACTTGCGGAGGTCGCTGGCGGACACGGGCATCCTGATGGCGCTGTTGTTCGGGTGGTTTTTCCTGCCGCAGGACGCGTTGCTATGGACAGTCACAATTCTCGCGATTACATTTGCACCAGTTTATTGGGGGCTGATCACGCCGTGCTTGAGCCCGGGCCTCGGCTTCTTCAAGGCGGAGTCATGGAAAAATCGAGCGGCGGAGTGGGCGCAGGCAAACGCGTTGATCGCCGTCAGGCTGGCATTTCTCCTGCACCAAAGTTTGCTCTCGATGGACGCAATTGCCCGCACACTCGTGCGCATGAATCTGACGCACAAGGGAATGCTCGAATGGGAAACCGCCGCCGATGCGGAATCTGAGAAAAGGCGCGGTCACGCGATCGATTCCTATACGAGCCTGAGTGCGGTCATTTCCTTGGCGCTGGGAGCGGCAGTCGCGCTGCTTCGTCCGGTGGCATTCCCCGCGGCGCTTCCCTTTTTGCTAACGTGGCTTCTGGCTCCGCAGGTTTCCAAATGGCTCAACAGGCCGCCGAAGCACGCGGAAAAAGACCTCGATCCGACTGGCGAAACGAACGTCCGGCGATGGGCATTGGGGACGTGGCGATTCTTCCGCGAGTTCGGCACCGCAGAAGAAAACTGGCTGGTTCCGGACATCGTGCGAGAGTCCCCGCGGTTGGTAGCACACAGGATTTCAACGACGAATATCGGGCTGCTGTTGAACGCGAGGTTGGCCGCCTACGATTTCGGTTTCGCCAGTCTCGACGAATTTATTGCGGATACCGAGAAGACGTTTCGCACCATCGCGCGAATGCCGAAATGCAATGGACATCTCTACAACTGGTACACGACGGACACGCTCGAACCCGTCGAGCCGCTGTTCATATCGACTGTGGATAACGGTAATTTGGTATGCAGCCTTTGGACCATGAAGGAAGGGCTTCAAGGGGCGGCGATCCAACCGCTCTTCCGGCCTTCGTTGTGGCGTGGCATTTTGGACCACATCCATATGCTTGGAGAGCTCTCCGGCAAGCAATCGGAGCGGCAAGATATCCGCTTTGCGATTCAGAGCCTGAAGCAACGGGCGGAAGCCCTCGGTGGAGAGGTGTGGCCGAGTGTCGAGGGAATCAGGGCCGTGCAGTTGGATGCGGCCATGCTCGTCTCCTTGGCGCAATCGGAGGAGACACACCAGGATGTTCGCTGGTGGGCGCAGGAGTTGTCGCAGCGAGTAACTTCACTTTTTCACATGGTGGAGGATTTCGCTCCCTGGCTGCTCGTCGATTTCGCCGGCGCTTTAACAGCGCCGGGAGTCGCGCCGACAGAGGTGCTTGAGAGCTTGAACCTTGAAACGATCGAAGGCGTTTACGCGAGAGCGCAGGAGGAGATTTCCCGCACTCTGCGGACGCAGGGTGTCTCGCCCGAAATATCTTCGCAATTGACCGCGCTGGCGAGCGCCATCGCGAAATCCGCGGAGAATGCGGCCGGCACCCGAGAACGGTTGAAGGGTCTTGCGCAAGCAGCACAGTCGTTGGTGGACGAGATGGACTTCGGGTTTCTCTACGACCCCGAAAGAAAATTACTGACCATTGGATATGACGCCCGCGAGGGCGTTGCGAGCAAGTGGCATTACGACCTGCTGCCTTCCGAAGCTCGCGCAGCCACCTTTGTGGCCGTGGCGCAAGGAGCCGTACCACAGGAAACGTGGTTTCACCTTGGCAGGTTCTACGGCAGGTACAAAGGCGAGCGGGTCCTGCTTTCGTGGACCGGCACGATGTTCGAGTATCTGATGCCCTTCTTGTGGATGAAGCCGAATGCAGGCTCGGTCCTGGAAAAGGGAGCGCGAGCGGCGATCGCGGCGCACCGGAAACTCGCCGACGAAAAAGGTACTCCATGGGGAATGTCCGAATGCGCATGCAACGAACAAAGCGTTGACGGCCACTATGCGTATCGCGCCATCGGACATCCGGGACTCGCGGTTCATCGAGATGAGTTCTCGAATGACATCGTCGTCGCTCCGTACTCTTCCTTTTTGGCTATGCTGGTCGAAAAGGAAGCATCCGTGCGCAATCTGGAAAAAATGGAAGCCCTCGGCTGGTTTGGCGCCTATGGATTCTACGACGCGAGCGATTTCACGCCCCGGCGCGTTGGGGAAGGCCACGAGCACGAAATTGTAGGCAACTGGATGGCGCACCACCAGGGCATGAGCCTCGTTGCGGCGGCAAATGTTCTGTGCAACTCAGCGATGCAGAAGCGGTTCCACAACAATTCAATTGTGGCCGCTGCCGAGCGCGTACTGCAGGAAGCCCCTTCCCGTTCCAGGGTCGAAACTGTGGGAGAAGGTGTCGAGGAAGGGAGTTTTTCCGTCATGCGGCGCGCTTGGAAAGCATCGCTGGCGTGGATTCGGAGCCTGAGAATCTGGCACCGCGATTTTTCCCGCGTGGACCAATTGAACTTCGATTAATTTTCCTCTCGCGAGACAAGGTCCGTCGCTGACGCAAATTCACGAATCAATGGTGTGCCAACAGCTACTCGTCCGGCTTGAATCCAGCCCGCTGCATGCCGCGAATCGCCTCGGGGTTTTTCATGAAGATGTCCCAGACGAAACCAGAGCGCGCATTTTCCGCCATGAGGATGGTGATGCCGGTATCGATGCCTACAACGTCGGTGTCGTACCAATTCGTCAGAGGATTGAAGGCGTCGACGAATCCGTACTTGCACCAAGCGCGGAAGGAATACTTGTTTCGTATGGTGTGCAGCACTCGGATGCACTCCTGGGGCAAGAAAGGAAGTGAACCCGCCGAGGCGCAGGGAACAACCGTGCCGTCGATCGGCCCGGTCGCCGGCGGACCGCCCCACGCGACATACCCCTTCTCGGAATCCGACGCCGTGATACCCCACAAGTCCGCACTATAGTCCGGAAATTCTCCTGAAAGGTCCATGCAGAAACGCCGGTGAGCCTCGGTGGCCAGAATTGAATTCTTGAAATAGTCCGCATAGGCATCGCGCTTGTTGCGGAAATCGAACCACGCTTGGGAATACTGGTGAACGAAAAGAGGCGCAAAAGAGCCGATGTATTGAATCCCGTCATATTCGAAGATCGTGCGCTTCCAGGCAGCCCAGGCTTCCGGCGGAAGGGGATGAGTAGTTGACCCGAGGCCCAGCAGATAGATCATCATATTCTCGCTGTAATTGTCCCAGCGGTAAGGAAGAAAGCCTCCCTCCGGCGTCCATCCGTGCGAGAGGAGGCGCGTATCCTCGGAAAGCCATGTCCATTCCACGCGGTCGAAGATCAGCCGCGCCAGCTCGCTGATCTCCGAATGCTCGAAGAATGCGCGTGCCGTGAGAACCCCACAGAGAAGGATGGCCGTGTCAATCGAAGACACCTCTGAATCCCATTGCCTTTCGCCAGTGTCGAGATTCGCCCAGTGATAGAAGAATCCGCGATGGTTGGGCAATTTCTTCCAAAGAAAGCGAAGCGTGTTCAGGACACGATCGCGCGCTTCCGCACGAGGCACATATCCGCGCTTCACTCCAATACAAATCGCCGTGAGGCCGAAACCGACCGCCGCAATGCTGCAGAGCGTGTTCTTGTCGTCGATGGTGACGTTGCACCGGTCGCGGACGAGCCCTGTCTCCGGGTTGGCTTGGTCCCAAAAGTACTGGAAATTCGAGTGTTCCACGTCTTCCAAAAGCGCGTCATCATCCTTCGTGAAAGGCAACTGGCCGGCCAGCGGAGTGAAAGGGTGGGCCGTCTGATCGACGCCGGGCGGAAACAGAGATGCCGTTCCGGCAAACGGCAAGGAGGCGCCTGCGACGAACCCTTGCTGGAGCAGACTGCGGCGCGTTAGCAGTCGTGGGTTCATCGCGCGCATCTCCGCGAGTATATCCGTTCCGAGGGCTCCGCAAAAGCCGGGCATTCTTCAAATTGGACCAAAAACAAAGTGACAGGGACCGTCCGGCAGGCGAGAACCGCGCAAATTAGTAGTCGCGCTTGCGGACCTGACACATAATCTATCTTGAGAGGCATGGGGAAAATGACCCGAGCGCGTAGATTGATTTGGACTGCCTGCGCCCTCGCCCTTCTGGGCGTTTTTGCAGCCGCCGCGGTCGCAATTTACCACCGTCATAAACACCCTGTTTCGATGTGGGGAGCGATCCTAAAGGATGATTCGGATCCGAGGAAACAATCCCCCATTTCCGACGTGCAAGTCGCAGTGGCCGGCATGACGCCTCCGGTCACGGCAAAAACTGACTTTTCCGGACTCTTCAAATTGCAATTGCCGCCCGGCATCCGCCGCGGAATGAAAGTAGAGCTTCAACTCCGCCATCCCGGGTATCAGCCCCTCGATCTTGAGGAATTGGTTTCAGATGATCTCGACATCATCCGCATGAAAGCTGTGCCAATGCCCGCTCCCGTCGCTCCATCTGGGCGACCGAACGCAGTAGCGAACGTCCTGATCCGCTACTCGATCGAGACAACGACTTCCATGAACATCGGCAGCGCAATCTCCACGTTTGAGGTGGAAAACAAGGGAAACGTGCCGTGTCGCCGACACCGGCCGTGTTCGCCGGACGGCAAATGGAAAGCAACCATCGGATCAGGCACGCTCGATGCAGGCAGCGGCAACGTCCTGGACGACATACGGGTTTCTTGCATCGCCGGCCCTTGTCCGTTCACTCGAGTGCTCTCCGATGATGCGTCTCACCACGTGCGAAAAATTGCCGTTTCTGTTCTCAACTGGTCGGATACGACGACGTTTCTCTTGCAGGCGGAAGTGTACCGCGAAGAGATCAACGACATCGTTCGTGAATCCTATCCCGTGATTTTCGGCCAATTCATCAACTTCACGCTTCCCTCGGAGGCCGAAGGCCCGACGTTGGAAGCGGAAATCAACGGAACCCAGATTATTTTTCCCCTTGGCCCGACGCCGATCCTCAGTTGGGCCAATTGTGAGGTTCGTACGGAACAAGACAAGTCGAAAAGTTACCGTTGCGAACTCAAACCTGGATACGTGTTTCAACATCATTGATTCATAAGAAGCAACGATCCGCCGTTCGATTGCTGTGCAACAGCCGCATTTAACGAACTTCTACCAGAAGAAGCGCCTTCGGCGCGAGAGTCAGGTCCAGTTTACCGCCTTTAATTTCCTGTTCCTGTGGGGGCGGCAATTTCGCAGCGTTGCGCAGGTCTTCGAGTTGAGAGGGAGTGGGATAGCGCGGACTTCCCATTGCCACATATGCGGCCAGCACGGAACCGTGACTGGCATCGAGACGCCAGAGGAAAGCATGGTGATTGCCCGAGAGAGAATCAAACACGAGGTCGACTTTCTTTGGCTCGCCTGGCTCCTCGGGCAGCGACAGATTCCATACCGCGACCGCGAGCGAGCCATCCTTACGGCGTGTTGCGAGCGCGTCATCGGCATCGGCAGGAAGCCTGGTGTCGCCCAAATGGTGCAGCATCAGGAATGCGTTAAAGGAAGGCTTCGGGATTTCGCCTTCAGAAATTAGACCAAATCCACCGTAAAACGGCTGCTTTACCACTCCTTGCTCTTCGAACACGTCGGAGAAGGTCCAGTAGCTCATCATGTCGGTCAATCCATCGCACTGGCGAATCGTATCAGCAAGCCAGGGACCCATAAACACCGTGTCGGTGACGTCGGGTTCATTCCTATAGCTCGCGTTATATTCGCTCCAGATAAGCGGTAAGTGAGGAAGTCCCGAAGACAAAATCTCGTTATGGACCTTCTGGACAGCGCGGCAAACGAACTGCGTCCGGGAAATTGGCTCATGCGTCCCAAACACGTCTTCCGGCCGGTCGTTGGCATAGACGTGCGTGGAGACGAAGTCGAGAGGGACGTCGTTCTTCACGGCATGAAGGATGAATGGCGCAACCCAGGCGGCTTGTGCGGTCGCAGGCCCGCCGACGCGAAGGCGGGGACTGACACGCTTAAGGGCGCGCGCAGCGGAATCGTAGAGATGAAAGTAGGTTGCCTGTCTAGGGTCGCCGGCCCAAAAATCGAGGTTCGGCTCGTTCCAAACCTCGAAATACCACTGCGAAACTTCGTCGATGCCGTAGCGATCGACGAGATGCTTCGCAAACTGATAGATCAATTCGCCCCACCGATCGTAATCCTTCGGAGGCGCGACATTCGGTTTGTACCAGAAGGCCTGCGGCTTGTATTCAGCCGATAATTTCCTGGGCATAAAGCTGAGTTCCACAAACGGCCGCACGCCGTTTTTCAGAAGCCCATCGTATATCTCATCTACGTAAGAAAAATTGTAAATGGCGTGGCCATTTGCGTCTTCGTCATAGACGCCGACTTCATCGTCGAGGATTGCGTGGAATCGGACATAGCGAAAGCCGGTGACCGCTTTCACCTGCCGCAGGTCGTCGCGGTATTCCTCGCGAAGCGAGAGAATCGCGCGGCCAGAACCAAACATCTGCTCCCAATAGTGGGGAAACGGCTGTCCTTTTGCCGCCGTCTGAATGTGAATTGTCTGCGCGCCGGGCGCGGATTGTGCGGTGACATGCGGTGGCAGAGTGGTCGCCACCAACAGAAGGAAGGAAAGTGCAAGAGTTGGTCTTCGCAAAGTTTGGACCTCTTCTCAGGATAACAGCAAGCGCACGAGAGGCGTTCTGTCGTTCTAGAACCCGAATTGATCATCCGTTCTTCTGCAGACGGCTGACAGAGTCCTCCCTGAAGCGTTCCCCATAACTCGAACAAGGAAAAAATGGAAACCCGTTCAGTTGGAAGAAATGCCGAACCTCTCGCGGCGAGTGGTCACGAAGAACCACACCAAACCCACTGCAAGATAAGCGAGATAGATATAGGGCATCTTACCGTACGGACCTTCGGGTACCGGATACAGATTGCCGATCAACGCCAGCAACATGGCCGCGGAGGCAAGCCAAGGAATCACTCGCGCCCGGCTGTGAAGCTCTCCTTTCTCACGCAGATAGCGCGGGAGCGCGATACAGACCAATGCGTATGCCACGATGAATCCATACGTGGCGAGGGAGCCCATCCATCCGTACACATCGAGCCCACTGGCGCCGCGGGACGCCAAAATGGCAACCGGGACGAGAGCGGCAAGGCCTGTCGCAAGG
The DNA here is from genome assembly GCA_035524135.1 of Candidatus Acidiferrum sp. Taxonomy (GTDB): domain Bacteria; phylum Acidobacteriota; class Terriglobia; order Acidiferrales; family UBA7541; genus Palsa-295. The sequence goes on from DATKPM010000046.1 coordinate 25,432, forward strand.
ATGGCAAGCCCCGGGGTTTCGTTCCGCTCATGCGTTGCGCGAAATGAACCATGCGCGAGGCCATTGTGAGCCATGAGGAGCAAGACTCGCGCCGCTGCCGTGATGCAAGCAAGGGTGCCAGCAAACATGCTCACGAGGGCGCCAATATCGATTAAAGTACCAAGTATGGGAACGCCGCCCACCGCTGCCAGCACGCGCATCGGCGCTTGATTTGTTCCCAAATCCTGCCCGGCGATGCGGCAGCCAAGGACTTCGGCATAAGCGCAGATCGTGAAAATTGCGCCAGCGATGAGCGCGCTTCCAATCACTGCCCGCGGGATCGTCTTGAGAGGGTTCCGCGCTTCGCCACCGAGCGTTGTGGCGCTTTCGAACCCGACAAAACTGAACAGTGATAGCACAAGCCCCAACCGCAATCCGCTGCCCGTCATGCCGTGCAACTGCAGCTGCTCCCTGTCCCAGTGGGACCCGTGGCGGATCAAGACCAGCGCAACAACGAGGACAATTATTGCCACAGATGTCGCTTCAATCCACAGCATCAAGCGCGCTGAGATTTTCACATCCCGCCAAGCAATACAGACAGACATCCCTGTGACGAAAACTGCGAACAGGACTGGCACGGCGACGATCCTGCCCCCGTGGCCAAGCAAGACAATCGCGTAGTGATAAAACCCGCCGATCACGCTCGCCCCGGTCGCAACATAGGCGAGCAACAAACTCCACGCGACGCTGGCTGCCAACCAGGGAGGAAGTATCATCGATGCGTAGGAGTAAAGAGAACCAGGGGAGGCAGAATATCGCGCGAAACGGCTGATACAGAGTGCCACGAGGAAGATCGCGCCGGTCGCGAGAATGTACGCAAGCCATGTCCCATTTCCGGCGAGCGCTGCTACCAGAGGAATCGTGGCAACGGGCGTCGTTGTCGGGGCAATCGTAGAGACGGATTGAGCGAGCGTTTCAAGCGGAGACAACGCGTCGCGGCGCAACCCGTAGGTTGAGGTGCCTTGTTCTTTGTGTTCCATCTATTTGCGGCTACGTTCTTCGACAACTCATACCGCACCGCTCGATAAAAAAGCGCAACGATACAATCGAGATCCCTTAAGCACAAGAGGTTCGATGGGATGAACAGGATTCAAACCTATCGAGTCGTTGAGCTCTCTTGATGATTCTGAAATAATCCGGAACGGATTCTTGGATTGCGGAACTCCGCCTGCCGCATTTCAACTCACGCACGGTGGCTGCAAATAAATTGATCATGCAAACGCAAGTCGGAATCATCGGAGCAGGACCCGCCGGGCTTGTTCTGTCCCGCCTTCTTGACCTTCACGGTATTGAAAACGTGGTTCTTGAATCCAAAAGGCGCGACTACATCCAGGAGCGGGTGCGCGCCGGGGTTTTGGAACAAGGGACAGTGGAGTTGCTCACGGAAATCGGCGCCGGCGAACGCCTGAAACGCGAGGGATTGGTCCACGAAGGGATCGAATTGAGGTTCGGCGGCAAGGGCAGCCGCATCGACTTTCGCGAGTTGACCGGGCGATCGATTACCATCTACGCGCAATCGGAAGTAATCAAGGACTTGATTGACCTGCGACTGGCAGATCGCAGGGAGATCTTGTTCGAAGCCGAAGCCGTGCGCTTCCAGGATCTGGAGTCGACGGCGCCACGAATCCACTACTCCCGCGCGGGGAAGGAATGCGAACTTCAATGTGATTTCATAGCCGGATGCGATGGCTATCACGGTGTCTGCCGCCCGAGCATTCCGAACGGCATTCTGAAGGAATATGATCGCACGTATCCGTTTGGATGGTTAGGCATTCTGGCGGAAGCTCCGCCCTCTTCGCACGAGCTGATTTATGCGAACCACGACCGCGGCTTCGCGCTCTTGAGCATGCGCAGCCCGCAGCTCACCCGTCTCTACATCCAATGCGACCCGGATGAAGACCTCAGAGAATGGCCCGACGCACGCATTTGGGAAGAGCTGCACGCGCGGCTGGCAATGCGGGGTTGGTCGCTGGAGGAAGGCCCAGTGATTCAGAAGGGGATTACCGGGATGCGAAGCTACGTCGTCGAGCCAATGCAGTTCGGGAGTCTCTTTCTGGCAGGAGATGCGGCGCACATCGTTCCGCCCACGGGCGCGAAGGGCCTGAATCTCGCCGTGGCGGACGTGCGTGTGCTTGCCCGCGCCCTCCGCGAGTTTTATTCATCTGGTCAGCGAGATCTTCTTGACCGTTACTCCGAGACTTGCCTGAAACGCGTGTGGAAAGTGCAGCGCTTTTCCTGGTGGATGACTTCTATGTTGCACCTGTTCGAAACCGATGGCGCGTTCGACCGAAAAAGACAACTGGCGGAACTCGATTACGTCTCCGGTTCGCGAGCTGCCTCACAATCATTAGCTGAAAATTACGTCGGGCTGCCATTTGACGAGTGAGATTGCATCGTCGGCTGAAGCTGGTCTTCTTCTATTTTGAAGACTTTAGAATTTCGCGGCCATTCCTGGGCTGTATGGGGCGCGCGTTGTCCGGATACCATTTGGCGAACGCGTCGATCTCGGAAGGCGATAGCTCGACGGGATTCTCCAAAACGTACCAGGTGACACCCTCCGTGCACGGCGGCGCGGTGAGGGAACCCGTGAATGCGTAATACCTTCGATTCGCAGGAAGCAGGTCGGCGACGTTCAAGTTGATTTTCTTGTTGGCCACCTCTTTGCCGGTTTCCTTGGGCACGTTCTTCCATAACAGAGCGAGAAACGGATTCGTCTGTCCGCTTTGAAAAAGAACCGTCAGGACGGCGAAATGGCCTTGCGCATCCTTGTGCACCAAATGAGCTGCGAGGTCAAATCTCTTCCCGTTGATTTCTTCCTCGCTCGGATGATGAAAATGAAATTGAACGAGTGAATATTGCTTGTCTCCGACAGTCATTGTGCTTCCCGGATCATAGTTCACCTGAATTGTGTGGCCGTTGTTGGTGACCTTCAGCGGCGACACCTGATAATCGAAATGAATCGGAGGCAAGTCGGCGGACCTTGCCCCTTCAATATCGATGGGAGATTGCTGCGTTCCGGTCTTGCAGGCCGCGTAGTCCGGATCGAGGTCTCCCCAGTGTTCGGGCCCTTCAGCGCCCGAGTAACCCCAAGGCGCGTGGCGATCAGCCCCACGTTGCTGTGCCGACAAAGAAATGGGAAAAGGAAGAACCACAACCACGGAAAGAATCAGAATCGTGAGCCGAAGCATCGTTCCGCCTCCCGTTTCGCTCTCGTTTCGGGCTCCTTGATTGAAACCTTGTGCATTCACGAGGAGGTCCAGGGCAATTTCGTTCCGAGGCGAGACAATCCGGCCTGCAAAGCATATCATGGGCGGCGGGGAGTCCATCCATGGCCACTGCTTGCACACACATCAAGGAAATTCGAAAAGTCAGCCCAAAAACGAAGGGCTGCGAAGAATGCCTCAAATCCGGCGATCCCTGGGTTCATCTGCGCATGTGCCTCATTTGCGGCCATGTCGGATGCTGCGATTCGTCCATTAATAAACATGCGACGAAGCACTTCCACCACACGAAACATCCCGTCATGCAATCCGTCGAGCCGGGCGAAAGTTGGAAGTGGTGCTACGTCGACGAAATCTCCTGGGAATGACGACTTCTCCGAGTCGTTCTTTATCAGACCTCGCACGCGCGGAGCCACCTCGCTCCATTCGTCTATTCTCCGCGACTTATGTTCGGCACCTGCCGAGCGATCACTGAATGAAAATTCTTGTGATCGTAAATCCAGCGGCGGGACGCGGCCGCGCGCTCCGTGCCGAGCCGAAAATCGCCGCCATTTTCGCGAGACGTGGCCATTCTGCCGAATTTGTCCGCTCTTCTTCTCCCGCAGACGCGCAAGAAAGGGCTTGTCGTGCCGCCAGGAGTGGAATCAGGAATATTGTCGCCCTTGGCGGGGACGGCATGTTCCACCATGTTGCGGAGGCATTGTTGGGCACTGATTCGGTCGCAGGATTCTTTCCAGCTGGCAACGGAAACGACATCGCGGAAGGCCTTCACCTCCCCGATGATCCCATCCGCGCGGCGGAGATATTTCTGGAAGCGCCAATTCGGCGAATCGACGTTGTTCGGGCGACCTTTTCGGACGGGTGCATTACCCATTTTCTGGGAATCGGCGGCATGGGCCTGGATGCCGAAGCCGCCTTCCTAGCAAACACGCGCTTCCGAAAATGGCCCGGAGTATTGCGTTACTTGGCAGGCGCTTTGTGGACGTTTTCGCGTGAGCCCTTTTTCGAAATGCGCGCGCAGATCGACGGAGCGGTCTGGAACGGAAGTTGCGTTCTTGCTTCCGTCGCGAACGGCCCCTCTTACGGATCGGGAATTCGCATTGCCCCAGACGCAAAAATGGATGACGGAATTCTCGAGATCGTGCTGGTCGAGCCGGTTGGCTGGCTTCGATTGTTTCACGGCCTTACAATTTTGTTGGCTCGCGGCGATTTGCGATTTAGAGAAGTCAAACGCTTCCAGGCCAGGAGAGTTCGTTTCGAGCCTAATAGGCCAATGCGCGTACACGGCGACGGCGAGTCTCTGGGCGAATCACCTGTCGAATTGGAGGTTTTGCCCGGGGCACTGCAGGTGAGGGCTCCCTAAAGACTCATCACTACTTCTTCTTGTGGATCAAATGCAGCACAACTTCGATGTCGCGGCGGGAATCGAAGCTCGAGATCGTGTGGGTGGAAGAAGCCAGCGCCCCCTTCTCCGCGTGAATCTCATAGTCCTCGTTTGGGTCGAGGCCGCTGAAGCGGTAGTTTCCGGAATCGTCGGCAATGTAGGTTCTCACGCCCTGCGTCTTCATGTTCTCAAGATAGACGATGCTGGAGGGAATGCCGTTTTCGTTCTTGTCCACCACGATGCCGTGAACCGTGCGAAGCTCCACATTCTTGTTGTCGTCCCCGTATCCACGGGCGTTTGCCGCCCCTGGAGTGAGCGATAGAAACAAGAAAGCCAGGAACACCGCAAACACCGCCGAACGTAAAAGGAGAAAGCCCTCGGATGAATTGCTCATCGCGACTTGATGAGGAACGCCAAACTGAAACCCTTGATTGCGAGTCGCCTGGTCCATGTTTCCTTGGGTGAGCGGAAATCCCGCGCGGATTCCGCAAACGACTGGTTGAATTTCACTCCTCGTCTTCGTCTGGCTCGCCTTCTGTCTCCTCTTCATCCCCTTCCTCGGATTCGTCGCCCTCTTCGTCCTCTTCGTCCTCTTCTTCCTCATCTTCATCCGAGAGGACAATCACGTGAACCGGATGCGTTTGCGTCACTTCCAGTTCCACGTCACATTCCGGGCAGCTCAGGATTTCGCCTTCCTCTACTTCGTCTTCGTCCAGGTCGATTTCAGCGTCGCATTCCGGACATTTCACCACGGCGTGTCTCTCCTTCCTGGGCTTGGCTGCAACAGACGGCGTATTATATACCGTGAATGTCAAACTTTTCTCACACCGGCTCGCAATCTGGTGTTTCCTGGCGCGAGTATCCCTCTCGTCCTGTCGTCGGGGTCGGTGGTGTCGTTGTGCGCGGCGACTCCGCACTCTTGATCCGGCGTGGAAGTGCGCCTCTCAAAGGGGAATGGTCAATTCCGGGAGGGACCCTGGAGCTTGGGGAGACCATCGCCGCAGGCGTACAACGGGAACTGGAAGAAGAAACGGGGCTGGCTGTCGATGTTGGAGAGTTGATCGAAGTTTTCGAGCGCATTGTCCCGGACGAGGAAGGACGCCTGAAATATCACTTCGTAATCTTGGACTATCTCTGCTCGGCCGAGGAGGGGGCGGCGCGGGCGGGCAGCGACGTTACCGACGTCGCGTGGGCACGAGAAGAAGATCTCTCGAATTTCTCTCTTACACCGATCGCTACGCGCGTGATTCGCCGTGCTTTCGAAATGGCCCGGTACAGATTGCAGAGAAATGTCTAGGCTTCGAATCGTTGCAGTAGTTCTGAAGGCAAAACAGCTTTATCCGGCAGCAACCTTCGGGAGTCCACCAAACCGGCGCTCGCGCGCTTGAAAATCCGCGACCGCGGCCGACAGGTCCTCCGCGGTAAATTCCGGCCACATGCGCGAAGTAAAGTGAAGTTCCGCATAGGCGCATTCCCACAGAAGAAAATCGCTCAACCGCTTTTCTCCACCAGTGCGGATCAGCAGGTCCACGTCCAGAGCCGCACCCTTCGCGTGTGTTACTTCTCCCAGCCGCCTGGCAAATTCCTTATGAGACACCTCGAGACTGGAAAGCATCCAACAGGCAGCTCGCAGGATCGCCTCTCGGGAGGAATAATCCAGAGCAATCCTTAGATCAAGCGCCGCGCCTCTCCTGGTCCTTTCCTCCGTCGTCTCTATGGCATCAACAAGTCGCCGTGGCAATCGATCCCGCCTTCCGATTGCCGAAAATCGAATGCCCGTATCCGCCATTGCGGATGCCTCTTTAACGAAGAAATCTTCCAACAGCCCGAACAAGGTCGAAACTTCTCCGGTGGGACGTGTCCAATTGTCCGAGGAGAACGCATACAGCGTGAGCGTCCCGATTCCCAAGGGCGCTGCGCAGCGGATTACGCGGCGCACAGCAGAAACCCCTGCCCTGTGTCCTTCAGAGCGCGAGAGTCCTCGTGCGGCCGCCCATCTGCCGTTTCCGTCGGGCAAAATCGCCACGTGCAACCCCGGCGGCTGAGGGCGCTTCATCATTCTAGGTGTCATTTCGCTGGGCCGTACGGACATTTTCTTAGCTTTCGCGTGTCGCGCGGATAAGAGCTTCCATGTGGTCCAGATACTTTTCAAGCGCGCGGCGCCCGACGGGCGTTATCCGGAATTCTGTGCGCGGGACTCGGCCGGAAAAGCTCTTCGTACACAGAAGGTAGCCTGCGTCCTCAAGCTTCCTGGCGTGTACGCTCAGATTGCCGTCTGTCGCGGCAAGCAACTGCTTGAGTTCGCTGAACGTCAGAGAAGCGTTCACGGCTAATGCACTCAGGATTCCGAGGCGCGTCCGCTCGTGAATCACACGGTCGAGGCTTGCGGCCGGACCCGTGGTTCGCACGGGCGCCGTCGCTTGCTTTCCCGCCTCCTCAGAATGCACCTGCACCGCTCTGTTTCTAACCGCCATGTTTCCTCGCAATCACCGCCCCAAACAAAATGTGAAATCCTCCAAATCCGACGGCCAGCAGCACATTTCCCCATGAAGAGGGGCAGAGTAGAGCTACCGAGCCGATCACCATAAAACACAGTCCCATCAGCCGGACGACGCGGATCGAAAAAGCTCCTCCGGTAACCACTGCCGTCCCATAGAGCAAAAGCCACGTTCCTGGTAGCAGCCCAAAGATACCCGCTCGGAAAAGGATCATCGTCAAAAGCGCTCCCACAAAGACAGGCGGAGCAAAACTGTATGCAAACCGTCGCGCCGGACCAGCTGCCAGAGAGACACCGGTATCTCGCGCCTTTGAAAACATCGTCCATCCGGCGATAAATACGGCGACGCAAGCCTCCAAAATCCACGTTGCCAACCAGGCCCTTGGCGACGCCTGTTGTGAAGCAATTACAGCGGCGCCCAATGCCGTAATTCCGATCGCCATTCCCCCACCGCCTGGAACAGCGGTGAAGGAACCCGCGCGCTCCATTGTCTCGCGGATGTAGCGCAGGTTGTCGCGCGCGCGATCTTCAATGGGAAGCGGTGACGCGCGGCGTGGAAAATGGAGCGGCACAAAGGAAGGTTTGCAAAACGCGAGGCACTCTGTCAAGTACTTTGCGGAATAAAGAGAATCTCTTAGGAACTTGCCTTCTTCGCGTAGCGCCCCAAAATCCAGTTCCAGCGGATATAGATCAAATCGCCGAACATCCGCAAGCTATCGGAGATCACATGCACCTTCGTAGCGGGGTCGTGCGCCCACCGGACGGGGACCTCGGAGACCTTCAGGCCATGACGCTTTGCAAGGAACAGAATCTCCGGATCAAATCCAAAGCGCTCGATACGCTGCTGTTCGAAAATAACCCGCGATTTTTTCCGATCGAACGCCTTGAATCCGCACTGTGTGTCATGAAAGGAAAGACCGGTCATCAGCCGGACGAAACGGTTAAAAATGATTCCGGCCAACTCGCGAAGCGGCGATTGGTGAACCGCGATAAGCGACCTATCCACGGCACGCGAGCCGATGGCGCCATCGAACCCATTCTCAATGGCCCTTCGGAGCTTGCGCCATTCCTCAATCGGTGAGGAAAGGTCTGCATCGGTGAACAACGCAAGCCGCCCGCGTGCCTCCAGCATGCCGTGCCGCACGCTATAGCCCTTTCCACGGTTTTCTCCATTGGAAATCACCCGCAGGGAAGAAAATTCCTTCCGCATTTCCTCGGCGACACGTGCGGTCCCATCCTTTGAACCATCGTCCACAACCAGGATTTCCACCGCTGCTGGGCCCAGTCCCTGTTCGTCCAGGTAGTCGCGAATCCTGCCAAGTGTGCGAGGCAGCCTTGCTTCTTCGTTATAGGCGGGAATTATGATGGATAGCTCAGGCTCGGACGTGAGCTCACTCATGGATTCGGCTGTCCTTCTGGAGAAGAGCCCTCGCTCCAGCCGTAGTGTCCCAAAAGCGGCACAAAGCGGCAATCGCAAATTGCCTCAGTTCGAAATCCAGAACCCGTTCGAACGATTCTCAAAAGCTCCTGCGATTCTCTGCGGCCCACCGGGATCACTAATCGTCCATCCCTTCCAAGCTGCTCAAGTAAAGGAACGGGCACGCGGGGCGCGGCCGCGGAGACCGCAATCGCCTCGTAGGGCGCTCCCTCCGGCCACCCTGCCGATCCGTCCCCTTCAATAATTTCTACATTGCCGTACCCGAGCTGTCTGAGTTTTTCTCTCGCGATGGAGGCCAATCCCGCTTGTGCTTCGATCGCGATCACTTTTTGTGCCAGAAGCGAAAGGACCGCCGCCAGGTATCCGCACCCGGCGCCGATTTCTAGCACGCATTCGTGACCCTGCAGCGAGAGAGCCTCGGCTATTGCGGCCACGATATAAGGCTGGGAAATTGTCTGCCCCTCTCCAATCGGCAGCGGCGAATCAGAATAGGCATCGCCGGCCAAACTTGCCGGCACGAACAAATGCCGTGGAACTTCGGCCATTGCCGCAAGCACGCGCTCGCAATGAATGCCCCGCGCGCGAATCTGCCGCGCAACCATTTCGCGGCGCTTCGCGTCCCAATCCGTCTCAGCGGGCTCGTTACTTCGTTCAAAGGGTTTCATGCGTCAGGAAATTGCCGAATCTTATTGCCGATGTGTCTGTTTCAAACAAGCCTATCATGCGCGCAGAGATGCTTCCAACGCACTGCTCTGCCGGTGGCAGTTCCAAGCCTGGTCCAAATTGCAATGCAGCGTGCAGTCAGCTACGATTTCATCCACGGACAGCAGGGCAAAGAAGAAGCCCACACCGGAAAAGAGGAATAAACCCCATGAAAACCTGTCTCACCCTGATGGCTGTCTTGTTGTTTGCCTTGTCGTCCGCCCGCGCCCAGACCTCTCCCAGCGGGACGCAACAAACGCCTCTCCATCGCGCCCCCGGAACGGCCACGCCGTCTTCACCAGCTGCCTCCCCTCCCGCAAGCTCCCAAGCATCGCCGAATACCACTGAGCCAGCTCCCGTCGCCGTTTCCCCGCAAGAGGATAAGTCCATTCGCCAATTGATGGAATTGATGGGATCAAACAGGATTCCCGAAAACCTCGACCAATCGTTGAACTATCAGCTCCGGAGTGCGATGACCGCGCGCGGCATGCCTGACGACCGCCTGAAACTCTTCCTGCAGGATTTCAACCAGGATTTTGCCGCGCAGTCCCCGGACGCTAAGGTAACCACGGCGATGGTCCAGGTCTTTGCTTCACATCTTTCCGCGGCAGACATCGCCGCGCTTGTTCAGTTCTACCAGTCGCCTCTCGGGATGCGATTCATGGACGCGCTGCCGCAAATCATCGAGTCATCCCAGCAGGCGGGCGCAAAAATCGTTCGTGACGAGGCGATCTCGGTCCTCCGGCAGATGGCTGATCAATATCCGGAAGTGAAGCAGCTTCTGCCGCCCGACAACTCTTCTCCGGCGGGGTCGCAGTCTCCGTCGGAGTCTACGCCGCCTCCGCCACATCTGGATGCCGCTCCGTCTTCGAACCCATCGCCGCAAAAGCCCTGAAGCTATTTCCGGGCCTGGTCTTGAAGAATGCTGAGAACATCTAATCCGAATCTGCTTCCTGCAAGATGGCGACGTGGGTTCGCCTTCGTCCTAGCAATCGTCGCTTTGCTGGTTGCTCTGGCGCAGCGCATCCCCGCCGCCGGGGATGGCGAATCCACTAGCCTGACCGTCTCAGCTGCGATCAGTTTGAAAGACGCACTCGATGAACTCGGCCCGCTCTACGAGAAACAGCATCCCGGCATCGGTGTCACGTTCAACTACGGAGGCTCCGGGACTCTTCAGCACCAGGTCGAACAAGGTGCGCCAGTCGACGTGTTCTTTTCCGCTGCGGAAAAGCAGATGAATCAACTTGAATCCGAAGGACTCCTTCTCGCCGGCACTCGCTCCAACGTTCTCCAGAACTCCCTTGTTCTCATTGCGCCGGCGGCTTCCTCCTCCGTGCGCAGCTTTCAGGACCTTGAATCTCCCACGGTACGAACCATCGCGCTTGGCAAGCCCTCTACCGTTCCTGCAGGAATGTATGCAACGCAAACACTCGAACACTTAGGATTGCTGACGAACCTACGCAAGAAACTCGTCTACGCGAAGGATGTCCGCGCCGTCCTCGTCTACGTCGAAACAGGAAACGCCGACGCGGGCTTCGTCTATCGCACCGACGCCATGACTTCCACCAAGGTCCGCGTTGTCACAATCGCTCCCGCCTCTTCACATGATCCCATCGTCTACCCGGCTGCCGTTCTCAAAGCTTCGCAACACCCGCAGGCGGCAACGGCTTTGCTTCGGTATTTCGAAAGCCCCGGTGCGCAGCGAGTTTTCTTGCACTTCGGTTTTCTCCCTGCGGAAAACTCAGCCGGAAAAAGTTGATCCGGCTACAATCCTCTGGCGATGGATTGGTCACCGCTTTGGATCTCTCTGGCCACAAGCCTTCTTGCCACGGCCATCACCCTGGTGGCGGGCCTGACGGCGGCTGTTTGGCGTGAGAACCGCACAGGGCCCGGCGTGGCTCTGGCGGATGGCATCTTGCTTCTGCCCCTCGTTTTGCCGCCGACGGTTGTGGGGTTTCTTCTTTTGCTTCTCTTTGGCCGCAATGGGCCGCTTGGACATCTCTTGATGAAATTCGGCGCGGTAGTTGTCTTTTCTTGGCCTGCCACGATCGTCGCTGCCGCGGTGGTCGCTTTCCCGCTGATGTACCTCACAGCGCGCGGCGCGCTCGAACAGGTGGATCCTCACATCCTCGAAGCCGCGCGCACGCTCGGAGCGTCGGAATGGCGCGTCTTGCGAGAAGTAGCTCTTCCTCTGGCTTGGCCCGGCGTGCTGGCCGGCCTCGTGCTTTCCTTTGCGCGTGCGCTCGGCGAATTCGGCGCCACTCTGATGTTCGCGGGCGACATTCCCGGCCGCACGGAAACCATTCCCCTTGCTATCTACTTCGCCGTCGAGTCCGGAGAGATGCGCCGCGCTTTCATCTGGTGCGGCATCGATCTGGCTGTTTCGTTTCTGCTGCTCACGGCACTCTATCGCTGGACCAAAGCGCGCACTCCATGGCGGGCGCGCTGGATGAGTCAAGATGCCGCTTGAAATTGAATTTCAGAAATCGCTGCGCGAATTCACGCTCGACGTCTCCTTCCATGGGGGAGATGAGCCGCTCGCCGTGCTCGGCCCATCCGGCTCGGGAAAGACCATGCTCCTCCGCGTCATTGCAGGACTGGAAAGACCCGATCGTGGCCGCATTGCCCTCAATGGCCGCGTGGTTTTCGATGCCGCCCGGCACATTCATGTTCCCGCGCGTGAACGCCGGGTTGGCGTCTTGTTTCAACACTATGCCTTGTTCCCTCACCGTACCGCCCGAGAGAACATTGCGTTCGGCTTGCACCAACTTGCCCTCGCAGAGCGGGAAGCACGCGTGAAGGAACTCGCCCAACGCGTGCATGTCACCGGATTGGAGTCGCGATTCCCCGGTGAACTATCCGGCGGCGAGCAACAGCGCGTTGCCCTGGCCCGCGCTCTTGCCATCCAACCCGAAGCGCTTCTTCTCGACGAGGCTCTGACAGCCCTCGACACGCACTTGCGCAGCCAAGTGGAGCAGCAGCTTCAGGAAACACTCGATACATTCGACGGCCCGGCTCTCCTCGTCACGCACAATATCGAAGAGGCTTACCGACTCGGGCGCAAGCTGCTCGTCCTCACGCGCGGCAAAATTGCCGCATTCGGAGATAAGGAGGAAATCTTTCGTCACCCTCCGAGCGTCGAGGTCGCCCGATTGACGGGCTGCAAGAACTTCTCCCGCGCGCGCGCCATCTCTAGCACCGAAATCGAAGCGCTCGACTGGGGCTGCCGCTTGCGTGTACCGGATGTGTCCGGAAAGACCGTGAACCATGTGGGAATTCGTGCCCATCACCTCGATTTCGTCGAGGCGCATGACCGCACTGGCGCCAACGAAAACGTCTTTCCCTGCTGGTTGGCTCGCTCGTCGGAAACACCCTTTCGCATCACACTCTTCCTCCACTTGCAAACACCTCCTACATCGACAACTCCTCCTCATCTTCAAGCCGAAGTTTTCAAGGAAAAGTGGGCGCGCTTCCGTAATAGCCCTCTTCCCTGGCACATTCGCCTTTCACCCGAATCACTTCTTCTTTTTCCGGATTAGAGCAGCGCGCTCGAAAAAGCCTGTTTTCTATTGGAAGTGCCGTACAAACTTGATGTCGAAACCGTAGGTTCCGTTGATGTCGCGCAGGAAAACCACAGATAGGTCTCGCCGGATCGAATATTCCACCTGAATCAGTTGATATTGGCTCGAGCTGGTGTTTGAGCTGTAGGTCACCGTCATATCGCGCGTCACTTGCTGCTGGATCGTCACTCGCGCCGCCGCGTTGGATTCCGTCGCCGTCCCCGCCAGAAACGGATCGACGCGGAAATGCGTGATTCCAAAAAGTCGTTCGATCCGACCGCCCAGACCGCTCGAAATCGCTTCCGATAGTAACGCTGTCGCGCCGTAGTTTTGCGAGCCGGACGTTTGCGAACGGTATGCACTTTCCTCGCCGGTGCTTCCGATGGCCAGCAGGGCAATGATGTCGGAATCCGGCAACGGCGGATCGGAGCGGTAGCTCATCGACAGCCGGCTGGCCTTGCCGGAGAAGTTGATCGTCACCTGGTACTGGCTGATCGTCGTTGTAGCTTCGATGTTCAGCTCCGGATCGAGTTGGAAGGGATTCGCAAAATTGATATCCCCGCGGGTTAGTTGGTAATTGTTCCCCCGGAAGCTCATCTCCCCGCCGAGCAGGTGAATGTGTCCAAGGATTATGGGTCGGTCCCAGTTTCCTCGCATTCGCACGTCTCCGTCGATTTCCACGTGCGCCCCCGCCCATTCGATCTGCGCGCCTGGTCCCGTGTGGCCGGAAATATCGAACGTGAGGTTCCTTAAGAAGGGAGAAGTCGCCGACGCGCCCGGTGAACTCAGAGAGGTGTTCTGGAAAAACGAGGCGATGTCCGCGTCGCCGCTTAGCAACACGCGTTTCACCTCTACCTGCCCGCTCAAAACCGCCGCGTCTGTCGTCCCTGCAAGCTGCAGCTTCCCTCCCAGCAACCAGCTCATTCCCGCCGGGTAGCGGATCCTCACTTGCTGCGTTACCACGTTGACCTCAAAACGCAGTGGCCCTTCTCCGTAGGTCACATTGCCGAAGAGCGTCAGGTCCCCACCTCCGGCCTGCGCCGTTATGCGGTCAAACAGTAGCCGGCTGCGGTCGAACACCAGATTTCCCTTCACATGGCTCAATCCCACCGGAAAGTCGGCATAATTCGCCGAAGCGTCCTGGACGCTCGCGGTCCCCGTGATTCGCGGGTTCGACATCGTGCCTTCAATCGAGACGTTCGCGGTCATCGCTCCCTGTGCGTCCAGGTTCGAGATAAACCCTCGCAGAAACCGCAGGTTCACGCCGCCCGCCACCGTGAAATGCAACGGTCGGTTGCCATCGAACCGCGCCGTTCCGCTCACCTGCACGTCCGTATTCGGGCCATGGAGATGGGCCTTTTCAATCCTCACTTCATTTTTCCGGTATACGATCAGCACGGGACCGTCGTTCTGGACGTTCACCAGTTCGTAGTTGAATTCAATCGTTGATATGGCAGCAGTAACCTCGATGGTCTCAGGCCTCAGTAATTCACCTGTCATCGTGAATTCGCCCGTCACGCTGCTGTGCCCGGTCACCTGCTTCAGATGCAACCCGGACTTGATCGCCGTGTCCATGTTGATGTTCACAGCGGACAGTTTGCCCTGCACGGGAAGGTTCCCACGCAGTTGCACGTCAATCACCGCGTCCATCTTTCCGCTGTTCATTTCGGAGTTCAGCGTCGCATGTGCCGCGCGGCCATCCGCCTCAATCTCTCCGTGGAAGTTTCCCTGCACGTCCTCGCCGATCTCTAGCCCCAGCACGCGGAAATGTCCCTGGGCTTCCGGAGCCAGCACCGGCCCGCTGCCGTGCACGTCGAAGTCGAGCTTCCCGGCAAACGGAAAGCTCGGATTGTGCAGCTCGGGAATGCTTTCCAGAGCGATGCTGTGCCCCGACACCTCGAATTTCACTTCCTTTTCCACTGGCTGGTAGATCACGTCGCCGTGTGCCTGTGCCGCTCCCTGCGTCAGCACTGCATCCGTCAAGCTCCACTCGTTTTGCTCCAGGTGGATCAATCCGCTGATGCGGCCAATCTGCGACCCCTTGTAACCAAAATGGCTGAGAGCGAAATTCCCCTCCATCACCGGAGCTTCTCGCGTCCCGCTTCCGTGAAAATCCCCGGACAGCAACCCGCTCGTTGGATAAGTTGTCCCCAATAGTCCCTGCAGGTCCTCCACTCGCGCATCCGTTGTACGGACCTCCGCGGACCAGACACTCTCCGGCAGGAAGCCCCAATCACCGTCGAATTGCATCTGCAGATTCAGGTCTGCGGTCGTGTCTCCCCAGCGCGTCGTGGCATTGGTCAGGCTGAAGGAATCGGGAGAATATTCGAGCATCCCCACAATGTCGTTCCATGCGTATCGCCCGAAATTCGCGTTCTGCGCCCTTAGCTGTCCTGAAAAAGTCGGACCCGCAATCGGCCCCAGGATACGGCCCTTCCACGTCACGGTGCCGCCGATCCGGACCGGCCTTGCATCTTGCCCGCGAATGTCGTTGATGAAGTCATCCCAATCATGCAGGTCGGCCACGTCGAGCCTTAGCTCCATCGTGGAATCATGCGCGCCGAGCGTTCCATCCATCTCGATCGCCGTATTCCGCGTCCGGATTTCGCTTTGCGTGATCGCCACGTTGCGACGGTCGGCGAAGTAGTCGTATGTGATTCGCGCGGTCACTGGGATCAATCCGGGTGTGGGTGCCGGCGGCGGCGACCATTGCGTTGTTCCTCGCGTGCGGAAATTGTGGAAATTCAGTTTCCAAGTGTTGACGGTATCCGCGTCCATCACAGCGTCCCAATGCATCGTGTCCACTGGAAAGCTGGGATTGTTCACGGCATCAAGCGCAGCGTGCAAACTCACGCCCCGCATCGCTGTCTCCGTCCTGAACTCGAACGACTTCATGTTCAAGTCCAGCCGCCCGCCGATCTTCCCCCCCAGTGCGAGGATCTGTAGATCCGAAACGCCCAGCCGGTCCTTCCCAAACTCGTAATCTCCCCACGTCCTCATGTCCTTCGCATGAAACCACTTGTTGTGCATAGCGATCCCGCGCGCGTCGAAGTGCCCTTTGCCAGACCAGTTTCCGTCCGCCACTTGCGCCTGCCCTGAAAAATCGGCGAGACCGTCGGGAATGTTCTTATCTCGATAGATTTGCTGCAGATCAGCCAGCGACAGGCGGCCGCGGTAGTGAAAATTCCAGTTGGACTCAGAAAGCGATGGGAGTTCGGCCCGCAGGTCCAGTTCCGTCCCAGGGAGCTTGCACACAAAATCGTCCAGCGTGAAAGAGGACGGATAGAGCGTAAACTTCGACGACAAACTCATGCGGATGGGGACTTCCTTGCGCGCGGCCAGCGATACCTGCTTCCATTCCAGATCTCCGACGTAAGCAGGGAGCCCTTGATCTCCTGTCGTATATCGCAGCGTAAAATCCAATTCGTTTCCGAGCACCGCCAGAGGAATTTTTCGGTTGTTGAACCACGCGCTTCCGCCGGTCAATTCCAGCTTCCCCACCTCCAGATCGAACAGCGTTTCATTCCACGGCCGCTTGTTGGCAGTGATTTGTGGATGCGGCAGGTTGCTATGCCCTTGTTTATCCACACGGATGGCGACTTCGGGCTGGTCCAGAAGGAGCTCGTCGAGGGCGATCTTACGGTGCAGGAAGGAAACGATTCGGACGGCTACCACGATTCGTTTCACGTGCAACAATGGTGCGACATCTACAGGTTCCAACCCATGGAGCGTCAAATCGTCCAGTTCGCACTGCAATTTCCACACTTGGAGGTGGAATCCTCCCAACTCCACCCGCGCGCCCGTCCTTAGCTCCAATTGCTCCACAACCTTGTGGCGAGCCCACCTCTCCACGAATCCGCTTCGCACCAGAGCCACGGTGCCCGCCGCAACAAGCACGCACACAGCCACCACCACATAAGCGCACCGCCTCGCCCAGCGGAACCAGCGCGAGCTCACTTTCTGGCTCCTCTTCCGGGAATTTCGATCTTCAGTTGCGCTCTGGTCTCATCCAACCAATTGTCCGCAAGTTTCGTAATTGCCTGCTGCACCAGCACCTCATGGATCCTTTCCTGCACCTGATCGAGCGGCGGAGGCGTTTCCCCTTTCGCCTTCATCGCCGTCACCAGTTGATCTCGGTAATAGTCGGCCACTTGTTCGTCGTCCACCTGCGCCGCCGGGCGAAACCGGAAGTCGAGGAATCGCGAGTAATAGAGCTGGCTGGCCACAAGCCTCCGGACGTCCTTGTCCGTCAATCCCACTTCCTGGAGCTTCTTCTCGAATGCTTCCATCGGCCCAAACTGCTTCACGAACGCGTCGTACTGCTTCTGTACGTCCGCCTCCGACGGCTGAGCCACCTTCGTAGCACTTGCGTCGCCGCGGATGATCCATTGATCTTCGAGTTCCTCAAGGATCTTGGCGCGTGGTTCCTCTTTCCCGTCCACAAGCTCCTGGAACTTCCCGAGTTCACGAACCTCGCTTTCCGTGATGATGTCGTCCTCGATCCTCACCGCCACTCCGTCCACGGTGTGCCCTGCCACCGGAGGACCTACCAGATTTTCTGAATCGACTGGGGACTGGTCCTGCGCCCGCGCTCGCATTGCTCCGGGCCCGAGGACTGCTGCCAATAACGCAAGCAAGCTCGCGAAAGGAATCAGGCGTCGCATCAGAACACCGGCCCGATATTGAAGAAGAACTGAAACCTCGGCACGCGGTACACTTGCACCGCTCCCGTCGTATTGTTCGTCACCTGGTATTGCGGCGAATTCAATTGGTACGCGAAGTCCACGCGCACGGGCCCGATCGGCGTCGGATATCTCACTCCGAATCCCACCGCCTGCGACATGTAATTCAAGTCCGTCAGCGACGGCGGCTTCCAGCGCCACGTGATGTGGTTGACATCTGAGTAGACGTTCCCGAGGTCGTATAGCACTTGCCCGCCCAGCTTGTTTCCGATGAACGGCAGCTTCATCGGAAACCGCAGTTCCTGATTTAAGATGAGCAGCGCCAGGCCGCCGATCGGAAATCCCGTGCAGGGATCGCGCGGCCCCGCTTGATTCAGCCCGAATCCTCTCAGCGACGTTCCACCTCCGGCGAAGAACCGTTCCGGCAGCGGAATAATCGACTCGTTTGTCGTCGGTGTTCCCGCCGTGCACTCCGTTGGAATACCCGACGATGTATTGCCCAGCGGCTCTTCGAAACCGAATCGCAGCGACCGCGCGAAATCAAACGCCCGGCCGAACGGGTGATACGTCGAATTCTGGAAATAGGCACGGAAGAAACTCGCGCTTGATCCCAGCGCTTCAATCGCATCACTCAGGTCTACCGTGTTGAACATTCCTCGGGTCGCGTCCGCTGGGTTGTCTCTCCGGTCGAGTGCGTAGGTGATGCCGAAACCGGAAACCAGCGTCGGCTGGCTCAAGAGCGGAATCTGCTCCGGGTCGATCGTCTGGTTCAGGTTCGAGGCTTCCACTCGCCTGTAAAAATACCGGTACAGAAGTGAATTCCCGCGTCCGACCGACTGCACCAGCTGGAACGCGCCCTCATATCGTGTGGAGGTGAATGTTTGAATATCTTGCGACTTTTCGGCATACCCCGTCAGTTGCAGGCTCAGGTTCTTGTTGTTCATGAAGTTGTCTGCGGAATATGTCAGCGCCGAACGGTATTGCAGCGTGCTCGCGCGTACCTTGAACGATAACGTCTGCGCCCGCCCAAACATGTTGCCGCGCGCGATTTCAAAAATTCCTCGCGGGCTCGCCGCCAGTTCCGTCGCGTTCGGATTGCAGGAATTCGAGGGCGTCTGTCCTGGTGGTGTCGAGGGACAGCTTGCGCCGATTCTCTGTACTTCGAATCCGAAACCATATCCGATCGTGTATCTCTTCGCTTCTGTTAGGTCCACCACCACCGTTTTGTCCGGATCGGTTCCGCCAGGATTTTGTGGCGCAATCTGCACTCGCGTGAACACTCCGAGGTTATAGAGCCCTCTCTGCGTATCCGCCACGTCGCCCTCCCGCAGCGGTTGTCCCGGCTTGATTTGCACCTGCCGCCGGATAATTCCCGGCCGCGTGAACTGGTATCCGGTCAGGAGGACGTTTGAAACCAGAACCTGTGGTCCCTCAATAATCCGGTACGTCAGGTCCATCGTATTCGGCTCCGTGCCCGGTTTCGACTCAACCTGAAAAATCGCTGACGGAAATC
The DNA here is from genome assembly GCA_035524135.1 of Candidatus Acidiferrum sp. Taxonomy (GTDB): domain Bacteria; phylum Acidobacteriota; class Terriglobia; order Acidiferrales; family UBA7541; genus Palsa-295. The sequence continues at coordinate 44,468 of DATKPM010000046.1, forward strand.
CTTCGTTGAAGTACATGGCGAGGATGTTGTTCCGGTCGCTCGCCACGCTCGCTTCCGAGTAAGGCTGCCCCTTCGACGAGCCAATCACCGTCAGCAGCGATTCCGTGCTGATTGCGTAATTTCCCTCGATGGCTATCGACCCCACGCGGGTTTGCGTCCCTTCCACCACGTGGAACGTTACAAATAAATTTCCATTCTTTCCTTCGTAGTCGTTCTGAACCGTCGCATCCACTTTCGCACTTTGAAATCCGTTCGCCAGGTACACGCCCCGGATCGAGTCTGCGTCGTCTCGCACCAGTTGTTGACTGAACCGTCCGTTGAAAGCAAACGACGCTGGCTGCAGCCCCAGCCGGCTCTTCAACAGTTCCGTACTGAAGTATTTGTTTCCCGAAATCGAGATTCCCGCCAGCCGCGACTTTTCTCCTCTCTCCACCTCGTAGACGATCACACGCTCCTTTTCCTGAGCGTCCTCGTGCGACATTTCGTCCACTTTCGCGTCGAAATATCCTTCTCGCTGCAAAAAGTCCCGGATGTTCCGCCGTCCTTCTTGCAACAAATCCTCGTCCACTGCTCCTTCTGCATAAATCGGCAGCAGTTTTTGCAGCCGCGACGGTTTCAGCTTCACGCCCTCCACTTCCACTCGCACCCTCGGTCCCGCCGTCACCGTCACGGAAAGCGGCACGCGATTGCTCGCTTCGTCGTATGTCCCGCGCGTAATCCCTACCGACGCACCCAGATAACCCTGGTTCACCAGAAATTTCTTCAGTGATTGCGAACCACGTGATAGTCTCGCCGATGTCGCGTACGTTTTCGGCTTCAGCTTCAACCGCTTCAACAATTCCCCTTCGCTGTATGTGGTCTCATTGTGGATTTCGATGTCGCCCACCCGCGCTCTTGGTCCAGGCCTCACTGTGAACAGCACATCCATCTGTCTCGTCTCCGGGTGCGCTTCCGTCGTCCACGTCACCTGTGCTTCATATAACCCTTCCCCCGCCAGCGAGTTCTTTAGCCTGTCCGCTGCGTCCGGCAAATCGCGGCGTCGAAACGGCTCTCCCAGATTCAGTCGCACCGCTGCCAGCGCTGCCCCCTCCGTCGGCGGCTCTTTCAATCCGTACACCCGCACGACGTTGTTGTAAAAATTGTCGCGCACCACAAAGTCCACTCGAACGCCGCCGCCTTCCTCGTACAAATCGACGCGTATGTCACCGTAATCTCCGGTCATAAAAAGCGTTCGAAGGCTTTCCCTCTCCGTCCCGAATTCAAATGGATTTCCCACTTGCAGAGCCAGCGTGGGCGTTTTTCTGGAAACGGGCTGTCCTTTCCGGTCGACCACGCGCACTTCCTTCACGATGCGGCCTTCCCATTCCGTCTCTTGCCCCTTGGCTGTCGCGGCAAAAATCGACAGCCCCGAACTCGCAAGGATGAAAAACAGGAAAGCCGTCCGAAGCGTCCGGACACGTTGAAAAAACGGGCTTTTTTGAGGAAATCTCATTCGCCTGAAGATGAGAAGAAAGGTTAGCACAGCCGCGTTGCCTGCCGGTTCCGAAAAGGCGCTATCATGAAGTGCAGGAAAGGAAACAACCCTTGGATCCGCAGGACCGCGAGCGTTTTTCCCGCCAGATTCTCTTTCGCCCTCTTGGCGAGTCCGGCCAGGAAGCTCTCCTCTCTTCGAGCGCTGTCCTGGTTGGCTGCGGCGCTCTCGGCACGGTCATCGCCAATCTGCTTGTCCGCTCCGGCCTTGGGCGCCTGCGAATCATCGACCGCGATTTCGTTGAGCCCTCGAATCTCCAGCGCCAAACGCTCTTTGAAGAGGAAGACGCGCGCCAATCTCTCCCGAAAGCAGCCGCCGCCGAGCGCCGCCTTCGTGCTATTAACTCCCGCATTTCGGTCGAAGCCATCGTCGCCGACCTCACACCGGAAAACGCCCGCGAGCTTCTCTCCGGCTTCCCTCTCATTCTCGACGGCACCGACAATTTCGAGACGCGTCTCCTGATCAATGACGTCTCCATCTCGCTCAACATCCCCTGGATTTATGCCGCTGCTGTCGGCAGTTACGGCGTCACCATGCCGGTTCGCCCCGGCGCTTCCGCTTGTCTTGCTTGCCTCCTCGAAACCACGGGCGCATCCTCCTTTGCGGCGGAAGAAACCTGCGATACGGCCGGCATTCTCAATTCCGCTGCTTCCATCGTTGCCTCTCTCGCTTCTACGGAAGCCGTCAAATTCCTCGCGGGAAAATCCAGCTTCTCCGAATCCCGCCTCATCTCATGCGACGTCTGGTCCGCGCGTTTTCAATCGGTCCGTGTCGCTCGTAACCCTGAATGCCGCGCGTGCGCGCTTCATCAATGGACGTATCTCGAAGGCGATGCACAGCCGCATATCACCATGTGCGGCCGCGATTCCGTGCAGATCCACGAGCGCCACCGCCGCCTTGATCTCAGCTCTCTTGGTCAACGCCTCTCCTCCGCTTCCGTTTCTTCCGTTCGCGCCAACGAATTTCTGCTTCGCTTTCAGGTCGCACCCTACGAGATGACGGTCTTCGCCGATGGCCGCGCCATCATCAAAGGCACGAAAGATCCCGCCGTCGCGCGTTCTCTCTACGCGCGCTTTGTCGGCGCTTGACGCTTGAATTGTCAGGGCTGGATTTTTTCTTGCAGGGCTGGGAAAAATTTTTGGGAAATTCGCGGGTTTCCCGCTTGCGTCTTAACCGGCAAACCGCCGCGACGCCGCCTGCCGCATCGCTGCGCGGTCCAGATTTTCCCGCGTGTTCATCAGCGTCAGCAGCGTGCTCAGCGTTCGCGCCTTGATTTCATCGCTCATCGGAAATCCGCTGGTCGCCACGTGGATCAGCGTCTCGCCGCGGTCCGCGATTCGCCTCATGAACTCCGTCTGCCGTTCGTGAGTGTTCGTGCCGAGCGCCGACTCGCGTCTCATTTCCGCGCACTCTTGTTCGACGAAAAGCGTGAAGTGCAAAATGCAAAGCTTCTCCCCCGCTAATCCCGCGGGGACATTCGCCTTGCATCCCTTGGCACCGCACCCTTCCGCCACCGGCGCACCCTCGCAAACGTTCTGTTAACACCTTTAGCATCTTCCTTTCACGAATTCCACTCGCATGAAAGACCCTGCTGCGAATCCGGCAGCACCTTCCTCTGGTTCGCTTTTCAGCACGCTCGTCCGCCTGATCACCCTTTGCCTCTGCAGCGCGTTTCGCCAACCTCTTCTCCCGCTTGCAGTTAGCTCCCCGCTTGCGAATTCAGCCACTCGGTGATATTCAATTCCCCGCCTCCCAGCACATTTCTCAAGCGCCGCGCGAAAGGACCCTGCTCTTGCCGCATCTCACGCCGCACGACGTGATGATGATGTTCCTTTCGCTTGCCGTTCTCCTCGGCACTGCCAAATTCGCCGGCGAGCTCATGCAGGCTTTGGATCAGCCTTCCGTCCTCGGTGAGATTTTCGCTGGCATCCTTCTGGGGCCCACGCTCCTCGGCCATTTCCGCCCCGATATCTACAACGCTCTCTTCCCCACGCAAGGCTCTCTTCCCATCGTTCTCGATACCGTCACGAATCTCGGTGTTGTCTATTTCTTATTGACTGCCGGCTTGGAAATCGACTTGCGCAGCATTTTTCGCCAGGGTAGGAGCGCCCTTCTCGTCAGCCTGCTCGGCGTCCTCGTTCCTTTCACGTTCGGCTTCGGATCCGCCGCTGTCTTCCCCAATTTCCTCGGCGCCAATCCCGGCGCGAATCATCTCGTCTTCTCGCTTTTCGTCGGGACGGCGCTCTCGGTCTCCGCTCTGCCCGTCATCGCCAAGATTCTCATGGACCTGAATCTCCTCCGCAGCGAGATGGGAACCGTCATCATGTCTTCGGCCATGTTTGACGATCTCGTCGGCTGGATTCTCTTCTCCACGATCCTCGGCATGATGCACGCGGGAGCAAGCGCGGAAGGCGGCGTCGGCCGCACCGTCCTTCTCGTCGGCGCATTTGTCATCGTCATGCTCACCGTGGTTCGCTGGCTCTTCGACAAAATCCTTCCCTGGATTCAGGCGCACACCAGTTGGCCGGGAGGCGTCCTCGCATTTGTCTTCACTCTCACGCTTCTCGCGGCCGCCTTCGCCGAATTCGCCGGGATACACGCCGTCTTCGGGGCCTTCATCGTCGGCATCGCTGTCGGAGAATCCTCGCATCTCCGCAAGCGCACCTCCGAACAAATTCACCAGATTGTCACCAACGTTTTCGCGCCCTTCTTTTTCGCCACCATTGGTCTGCGCACGAATTTCATCTCGCACTTTGATCTTCCGCTTACGCTGATTCTTATCGCCGTCGCTTCCATCGGAAAGCTCGTCGGCGCCAGTTGGGGCGCCCATCTCGGCGGGCTCGATCGGCACACTTCTTTCGGCATTGGCTTGGCCATGAACGCTCGCGGGGCGATGGAAATGATTCTAGGCCTGCTCGCTCTGCACGCCGGGCTCATTCGCGAGAACATGTTTGTCGCTCTCGTCGTCATGGCGTTGTTTACTTCGCTGATTTCCGCGCCTTCTTTGCGGTTTTTGATTCAACGCCACCGTGCCCTGCGGCTCAAAGACGCCGTGGACGGCAAACTGTTCTTTCCCAACCTCGAAGCCTCCACGCGAAAGCAGGCTCTTGAAATCATGTGTACGGCCGCTGCCGACGTCGTCAGCAACGCTCCCGAACGCCTTCTGCGCCTCACTCTCGAGCGCGAACGCATCTCTCCGAGCGGCTGGCGCGACGGCCTGGCCGTTCCCCACGCGCGCGTCACGGGACTGCTGCGTCCCATGGCCGTTGTCGCCCGCGCGAAAGCCGGCGTCGATTTCGACGCCCGCGACGGCAAGCTGTCGAAGCTCATCCTCTTGATCCTCACGCCCGATAACCAGTCCCAGCACGATCTCCTCGTCGATGCCGGCGAGATTTTTGCCCGCCCCGAAGCCGTCGAGCAGGCTCTTGCCGCCAACACCTTCGTCGAACTCGTCGCCGCGCTCAACGCTCCCGTGAAATAACGTTCCCTCTCTCGCTCCGCTCAGCGGCCGGATGCTGCACTCCCCGTGGCGTCCGGCGCTTTCTCTCCTGTCGAAAATTGCGTCCACGGCCCCGCCTTCATGTCTTCCAGCACCGACGATTCCCACGAATACTCCGGATGCTCTTCCAGGAATTTCGCGGCAATGAAATCTGTCCCGCAGGGATGCCCGATTCGCGCGATGAACGTCATCTTCGCCGCCATCTCGCTGTCGACTACTTTCCCTTGCACTGCCCCGTGCGGTTTGTAGGGCGTTGAATCCCACTCGGGCCGTGTTTCGGGATCCATGTCGCCGTGCCCGCACAACGTCCGCAAATCCGCGCCTTCCTTTTTCGTGAACGTGTCGTAGTGGTCGGAAAGGAAGCTTTCCACCATCGTCGTGTCGATCTTCCCTCTGTTCGCGCTCACGAGTTGCTCCCATCGAATGTGCCGCGCATTCGGCGAGCTGGATAGATCATTCGGATTGAATGTCGTCTCGTCCTTCATCACCTCAGGATCGCTCGGAAAATTCGACCCGACGAAATATCCGTCCTTCGTCCGCCACACTCTGCTGTGTTTCAATCCATTCTCGAACCGCGCGATCTCTCCCGTCTTCCGGTCTCCCAGCAGCCAATCGTTTGCGTAGCCGCCATTGTTTCCGTCGAGCATGATCTTCACGAAATCGTCGATCGAGCCCGCGTACTGCATCGCCTTGCGCGCCCGCACAAATTCCGGCTTCCCGTTCGGATCCCAGCCGTGAAAATTCGAAATCGTCGTCTCCGTCACCATTAGTCCGCCGGAATTGATCGCAAAATCGTCGTCGCTCACGATAACGCCCGGAAATCCGTCCATCAGAATCCGGTACCCCTGTTGCGGCACGATGTCGAAAATGATTTTCCATCGCGAGCCTTCCAGATAACTTGTCCAGTTGTTGTGGCCCATCACGATTCCGCCGTCCTTTGTCCAGCTCCCCGTCGCGACGATTGCGCTGCACCTCTCCGGCGTATGCCCCGGCGGGCTCGCCAGGTTCGTCTGTTCGTTGAGCCACGGCACGTAGTAATCCGGCAGCTCCGAAAAAGCGTTCATGGCCACGATGTCGTCAAGATCGAGCTTTCCTTTTCGCGCTGCCACGCCATCCACGATTCCTTGCAGCTCCGCTTGATATTCCGGATCGATTTTTGGCCACAGCATCGTGCGCGAAGCACGCCGGAAGAATTCCCAATCCTTCCCCGTCTCGTGCGTCATCTCCAGCCGCAGCGCCACAAATGCATTCGAAATCTCCGATGCCAGAAGATATCCGTGCTGGTATCCGATGTCGTGCGGCGAGCCTTCCAGGTGAACGTAAATCCATCCGCCCTTGTCGAAGCGGTACGCCTTGTCCAGTGCCGCTTCGTCCGCGCCTCCGCGTCCTCCGGCCGCGGCTGTTGTCCCGCCCGCTCTCGCTGTTCCGTGTCCGCCGGAAAAAATCACCGGCGCCGCCAGAATCATCAAACACGCCGCCAGCATCCATGCCGAAAAATGATTTCGAATTGGTCTCATTCGTTGCTCCCGGACTTCTCTGCGTATCGCGCGCCCGCGATGTTAGGTGCCGCAACCGCTCATGTCAACGCCGCCTTGCGCCCTCCTCGCCGCCCTGGTTCGCAGCCCCGTTTCGTTGACACCCCACAAATCGCCTTTATAATGAAATTTTCACGGAGAACCTTCCTCCTTGCCTGTGCTCGCCAATCTCATTCTCTGGCTCAATCCGGGGGCGAATCCCTTGACGGAGTATCTCCGTCGCAACCTCGACCCCAATCTCAATCCTTTCAAAGGCCTCTATCAGTTGAACGCTTTCGACATCGCCATCATGACGCCGTATTTCGTCGTCCTCGTGATCCTGGCGTCCTACGGCATTCATCGCTATACGCTGGTCTACAATTTCTTCCGCCATCGCAAAAACGCTGCCGGTCCTCCTCCCGAAATTTCCCTCTGGCCGCGCGTCACCGTTCAGCTCCCCATTTATAACGAGCGCTATGTCATCGAGCGTCTTGTCGACGCTGTTGCGCAGTTCGATTACCCGCGCGACCTGCTCGATATTCAAGTCCTCGACGATTCAACCGACGAGACGCAGGCCGTCGCCCGCAACTGCGTCGAGCGTCACCAGGCCCTCGCTCTGCCGATCAGCTACATCCACCGCGACAATCGCGAAGGTTTCAAAGCAGGTGCGCTTCAAGAAGGCCTCCAATCCGCTCGCGGCGAACTCATCGCAATTTTTGACGCCGATTTCATTCCGCCGCCGGACTTTCTCCGCCGCACCGTTCCCTATTTCTCCGATTCCAAAATCGCCATGGTGCAAACGCGCTGGAGCTACATCAATCGCAACTATTCGGCCCTCACCGAAGTCGAAGCGATTCTCCTCGACGGCCACTTCGCCATCGAGCACTCTTCGCGCTTCCGCAGCGGCCTTTTCTTCAATTTCAACGGCACCGCCGGCGTCTGGCGGCGTCAGGCGATCGATGATGCCGGCGGCTGGCAGCACGATACGCTCACCGAAGACACCGATCTCTCCTACCGCGCTCAGCTTCACGGCTGGAAATTTCTCTATCTGCCCGAAATCGATTGCCCTTCCGAGCTTCCCGTCGAAATGAATGCCTTCAAATCGCAGCAGGCGCGCTGGGCCAAAGGCCTGATGCAAACCGCCAAGAAAATTCTCCCGCGCGTGCTGCGCTCCGATGTTCCCGCCGCCGTCAAGGCTGAAGCCTTTTTCCATCTCACCGCTAACATCAGCTATCCGCTGATGGTTTTTCTTTCCATCATTCTTCTGCCCGCCATGATGGTCCGTTTCTATCAGGGCTGGTTTCAGGTTCTCACCATCGACCTTCCGCTCTTCCTCGCCTCCACCTGCTCGATTTCTTCCTTCTATCTCGCCGCCGAACGCGCGCTCTACCCGAAAACCTGGAAGCGCACCTTTCTTTACTTGCCTTTCGTGATGGCCGTCGGCATCGGCCTTTCTGTGCGCAACGCTCTCGCAGTGCTGGAGGCCATTTTCGGAGTGAAATCCGAATTTGTCCGCACGCCCAAATACCGCGTCGAGGGCAAGGCGAAAGACCAGGCTTCCTGGATCAAAAAGAAGACCTACCGCAAGGGCGCCGGCTGGATGCCATTCGCCGAAGTGATTCTCGGAATCTATTTTGCCTTTGCCGTCGGCTATGCCATCCAGATGGAAAACTACGCCACCATCCCCTTCCTTCTTCTCTTTGTCTGGGGCTATCTCTACACCGGTTTCATGTCCATCGCTCAGGTCTATTTCGAGCGCTTCCGCTTCGGCGTGGATGCCGGAGAAGTTCGCCCTGCTTCCACCGGAGTCCCCGGCTTTTGACGCTTTCAGTTTTCTGCGGAACTTAATCCCCGCTCCCTTCGTACCTCCTCACAGCAACTCTGATGTCGTCTGTTCGGGAAGGACGAACCAATGAACACCTTCTGGCAGGACCTCCGCTACGGCTTCCGCCTGCTCCTGAAAAGCCCCGGCTTTACCATCATCGCCATCGTCACCATGGCTCTCGGCATCGGTGTTAACACCGCTCTCTTCTCGGTCGTCAACGCCGTCGTTCTCAATCCTCTCCCTTTCCCGGCTCCTGACCAGCTTGTTTCGCTCTATACAAAAACGAGTGAATTCAACGAAGGCTCCATTTCCTACCCCAACTTCCTCGATTGGCAGCGGATGAACACCACCCTTTCCTCTGTCGCCGCCTATCGCGGTTCCGATTACAGTCTCACCGGCATCGGCCAGCCCGAGCACCTGAAAGGAATGATGATCTCCGCCGATTTCTTCCCCGTCCTCGGCGTGCAGCCCATCCTCGGCCGCCGTTTCACGCATCAGGAGGACCTTGCGGGCGCCGCGCCGGTCGTCATCATCAGCGAAGGGCTCTGGAAGCGGCGCTTCGCCTCCTCTCCTAAAATTATCGGCGCATCCGTCGTCCTCAACGATGTTGCTCGAACCGTCGTGGGAGTCTACCCCTCCGATCTCCCTTTGTTTGATCCCTCTTATCTTCCAGATGTCTTTGTCCCCATCGGCCAGTGGGCCGACCCCTTCTTCTTGAATCGCAAGATCAGCATGGGCACACAAGCTATCGGTCGACTGAAGCCGTCTGTCTCCATCTCACAAGCGCGCTCGGATCTCGAATCGGTCGCCGCGTCGCTTGCTTCCACGTATCCCGATGCAGACAAGGGCTCCTCGATCACCATCGTTCCTCTCAAAGAAGACATTGTCGGCAACGTTCGCGAAATTCTCATCGTCCTTCTCGGCGCTGTCGGCTTCGTCCTGCTCATTGCCTGCGCCAATGTCGCCAATCTCCTGCTCGCACGCTCTACGGGCCGTGCGCGCGAATTTGCCATCCGCGTTGCGATGGGCGCCGGGCAATGGCGCATCGTCCGGCAACTGCTCACGGAAAGCATTCTCTTGTCTCTCGCCGGCGGTATTCTCGGCCTTATCATCGCCAAGTGGGGCACTGGCGCAGTGCTCACTTCCTTGCCATCCACGCTCCCGCGCCAGGACACGATTCACCTCGATGTGCATGTGCTCTTGTTTATGCTCGGTGTCTCGCTCCTCTCCGGAGTTCTCTTTGGACTTGCTCCCGCTCTTCGGACGCTTCGCCCCAATCTCTCGCGCACGCTTCAAGAGGGAGGCCGCGGCTCCTCCGGCGCGCGTCATCGCACCCAAAACATCCTTGTCGCCGTCGAAATGGCGCTCTCCATGATTCTCTTGATCGGCGCCGGCCTCATGATTCGCAGCCTCGCCGTTCTCTGGCATTCCAATCCCGGCTTCAATCCCAGCCATGTCCTTGCCTTCTCCGTCTCCTTTGATAAAGACCAGCTCTCGACGCCTTCCAAAGCCCGTCAGGTCCTTCGTGATATCGTCGCGAAATACGACTCGATTCCTGGCGTCGTTGGCTCGTCCTCCATGGGCGGCTCACTTCCCATGCAGGGCGATTCCGAGCTTCCTTTCTGGCTCGAAGGCCAGCCCAAACCTTCCTCGCAAAACGCTATGTCTGTCGCGCTCTTTTACGCCATCCAACCCGACTACCTCAACGTCATGCGGATTCCTCTTCTCCGCGGCCGTTTCATCAACTCTTCCGACGATGCCAACGCTCCCTTCGCGCTCGTCATCGATACGGAATTCGCCCGCCGGTACTTTCCCGGCCAGGACCCCATCGGCAAGCTCGTCAATCTTTCTCTCATCGACCGTCAGGCGCAAATCGTCGGCGTCGTAGGGCACGTCCATCACTGGGGACTTGCCGACAAGACGCACAGCAATCTCCAGGCCGAGATGTACTTTTCCATCCTTCAATTTCCCGATCAGATTTTTTCGCTTCTGAGTGGAGGCATACGGATGGTCGTGCGTACCGCCGGGCCACCCCAGGCCTTCGAGCCCGCCCTTCGCGATGTCTCCGAACAACTCAATCCCAACCAGGTGGTCTACCGTTTCCAGCGCATGAACGAAATCGTCTCCAATTCCATCGCCATGCAGCGATTTTCCCTGGTTCTTTTCGGCGCTTTCGCCGTACTCGCTCTCGTCCTTTCCTCCGTCGGAATCTACGGCGTTCTCACCTATATCGCTGCTCAGCGCACCCACGAAATCGGCGTGCGCATGGCTCTTGGCGCGCAGCAGCGCGACGTCTTGCGCATGGTTCTCCTTCAGGGCGCCCGCGTCACTCTCATCGGTGTCGGCATTGGGCTTATTGCCGCTCTCGGGCTCACGCGCTTGATGAGCAATATCGTCTTCGGCGTTCGCCCCGACGACCCGCTTACGTTTGGAGCCTTCGCACTTCTTCTTCTCCTCGTGGCGCTCGCTGCCTGCTACGTTCCCGCGCACCGCGCCACGCGCATCGATCCCCTCGTTGCCCTCCGCTACGAATAAATTCCACTCCTTCGCCGTCGTGCCAAGGGTGGCACAGCACACCTCAATTCACTTCGTGTGCCATCGCCGCTCCATGCTATCTTCAACTTCGCCTGCACTTTACGCCTTGGCTCTGGAGAAACTCCATGAAACTCGCTCGCGTCGCTGTCTTCGGCATCTTCGCTCTTGCCGCCATTCTTCTCGCGTCTTCTTACTCATTTCTCCAGGCCCGTTTCCGCCAGCCCAATGCCGAATACAAAGCCCGCCGCGACGCTCTTCGCGCCACCATCGACGGCCCTGTCGTCCTCTTCGGTTACACCAGCCGCCAGGACACCGGCGAAGTCGCCGTCTTTTTCCAGGAAGAAAATTTCTATTACCTCACTGGCTATAGCGAACCCGACGCCGCTCTCCTGCTGATCCCCGACGCTCCTAATGGCAAACCTGTCGAAGGCCCCAGCGAAATTCTCTATCTTCCGCCGCGTGATCCTCGCGCCGCTCTTTGGAACGGACCCCAAATCGGCCCCGACGATCCTGACGTCACCGAGCGCACCGGCTTTGAGACTGTCCGTCCCTTCGCCGATCTCAAGAGCAATCTCGCCACCCTTGCCAAGACCTTCCCGAATTTTTACACGCTGCTTCCCAACGGTCCGGAGAACGGCTACCCGCATCTCACCGTTTGGAGCGACTGGGTTCGCGCCGCCGTCCCCAACGCTTCCGTACGCGATGTCACGGCTGTACTCACCAACATGCGCGAAGTAAAATCCGCAGGCGAACTTGCTCTCATGCAAAAAGCCATCGACGCATCGATCGACGCTCAGCTCGACGCCATGAAGACCATGCATCCCGGCCTCTACGAATATCAGGTGGCCGCGCGCATGAAAATGATTCATGAAATGGAGGGCTGCTCGCGCGAAGCCTACGCCCCCATCGTCGGTGCGGGATTTTTCTCCACCGTCCTCCACTACGATCGCCTTGACAACGAAATCAAGGACGGCGATGTCGTCGTCATGGATGTTGGCGGCGAATACGGCGGCTATGCGGCCGATATCACTCGCACCGTTCCTGCCAACGGAAAATTCACGCCGCGCCAGCGCGAAATCTACGACATCGTTTACGGCGCTCAATCCGCTGTTCTCAACGCCATCAAGCCCGGCGTCTACTTCCACAGCGGCCCGGACAGCCTCCAGGAAATCGCCTACGACTACATCAATACGCACGGAAAAGATCTTCACGGCAAGCCGCTCGGCCAGTATTTCATCCACGGAATCGGCCACGGCCTGGGCCTCGATGTCCACGATCCCACCGATTACAATCGCCCTCTTCGCGCCGGCATGGTCATCACCGACGAGCCCGGCATTTACATCCCTGAGGAAAATCTCGGTGTCCGCATCGAGGACGACGTTCTTGTCACCGCAGATGGCCACCAGCTTCTCACCGCGCGCCTTCCGCGTTCCGCCGACGATGTCGAAAAAGTCATGGCCGAAGCCCGCGCTCAA
>DATKPM010000047.1:0-42585 GCA_035524135.1 Candidatus Acidiferrum sp.
ATCGCCGCAAGGAACCATGCGGTTTTCGGGATGACGCGCTGCTTTTGTGCCGGGGAGTTCATGCGAGCCTCCTATGGCGCTGTTGATGGGACGAGAGCAGGAATGCTGCAACGCCTCCGCACAGCCAGGTCCAGGCCACTAGAATGGCGAAGACCCGCCAGTCGTGGGCAAATCGAATGTCGAAAACAACGCTCAATCCCGAGCTGGCAATCTTGTAGAGCGGCCAACTAAAGACAGTCAGAACCCAGGAAAATGCCAGAAGCGGCGCGAGAATTCTGCGTGTGGCGCGGCGCTCGTCTTCGGCTTCGCGCGCCTGGCGCACCAGGGCCACGGTCCGCTGCAATACCTGAGCGGAAATCTGGGGTGTCGGCAGGCGCTTCAAACCTCCGGCGAGCGCACGCCATTCGTCGAGCTGCGCCGCGCATTCCGGGCAGGTGCGCACGTGGTTCTCGACCAGGGATTCCTGGGCGGAGTCCAGAGCTCCCGCGACGGCAAGCGAGAGGAGGGAGCGAATCTTATCGTGCTCGTTGGCTGCGGTCATGAAGGCTCTCCCCCGAAATAACCGGCCTGCAGGGAATTTCTAAGCTGTCCGAGCGAGCGGCGCAAGCGCGTTTTTACGGTTGAAAGCGGCGTGCCGAGGAGGCGCGCGATTTCTTCGAGTTTCATTTCCTCTTCGAAGCGAAGCGAGAGAATTTCGCGGCTGGAGACGGGCAAATGCGAAAGAGCCTCCGCCAGCTTTCCCGAGCGCTCGCTTTCCAGGATGCGTTCGAGGGGAAGAATATCCTTGGAAGGAATCCGGTCTGCGAAGGACCCAGAGCTTTCGTCTTTGGAAAGGGGTTCGTCCAGGCTTCGCGGGCGCACGCGGCGAAGATGGTCAAACGCGAGATTGCGGGCCACGGCAAACAGCCAGGAATCGAAGCTGCGGTTTGGATCGTAGCTCTGAATCTTTTCGGCCACACGGAGCCAGCACTGCTGGAAGAGGTCTTCGGCCTCGGCCGGCTCGCGAACGATCCGCAGAAGATAGCGGTACAGGCGATTCTGGAAACGCGCGATCAGCGCCGTAAGAGCATCCAGGTCCCCGCGCCTCAACTGCACGACGTCTGCATCAAGCACCATCGGAGACTCCCAGACCTGAATTGCACTGGTCATCATATTCCAGGTACGAGCGACCCCTGAGAAAGGATTCAAGGGGACTGCCGATTATGGGGAGACAGTCTCATAGGGTAGGATTTTGATATGGCGACTGTGGAGCACCTCAATCCGACCGCTGCGAGTTTTTCCAGGAGCATTCGCCTCGAAGTCTCGCCAAATCCCTGCTTTGTGGATGAGGAAGCGAGAATTACGATTTCGGGACTTGAGCAGCGGGAGATCGTGACCTTGCGAGCCTTCGCTACGGATGACACGGGGCGGCGCTGGTGTTCCTACGCTGCATTCAAAGCGAACGAGAGCGGTTGCATTGACACCCGGACGGATGCGGCGAAGAGCGGCACATATCGGGGCGTGTCGCCCATGGGCCTTTTCTGGTCGATGCATCCGGAAGACGGAGATGAGAACGGGCGCGGACTCTTCGCGAAAAATGACGAGCGCGAGGACGCGGTTGAGATTGCGGCGGAAGTCTCGGGGAGGGAAGTGGCGCGCGCGATTTTGCGGCGCAGATTTGTCGCTCCGGGAGCCGCGACGCGCGACTTGACAGTTGGGAGAGACGGCCAAGGAAAAGTCGGAAAGCTCTTTCTTCCTCCGGGACGAGGGCCTCATCCCGCGGTGATCGTGGTCAGCGGATCGGGAGGCGGCTTCGATCAGGACAAGGCGGCGGTGCTATCTCGCCACGGATTTGCGACGCTCGCGCTCGCCTACTTTGGAATCCCTCCGCTGCCGGCGTGGCTTCACAGGATTCCGCTTGAATACTTCGAAAGCGCGCTGGCGTGGCTCTCGTCCCAACCGGAAGTGGATGAAGAAAGAATCGGAATGCTGGGGGTTTCGCGGGGCGCGGAGCTTTCTTTACTTCTGGCGTCGTTGGATTCGAGGATCCGCGCCGTGGCTGCCTACGCTCCCAGCCATGTCGCCTGGGCGGCGGGCGGGCGAGACAAGGAAACACGCGAGGAAATTCCTGTCTGGACGAGCGGTGAACGGCCCATTCCTTTCGCGCGGCTGCCGTTGCGCCGGTTCATGCTGCGGTCCGCGATTCCGGTGGTTGCTTTTCACCGTCCCGTGGTCTTTCGCAATTTGTTTCGTGCGGGGCTCAGAAACCGCAAAGAAGTTGAAAGGGGCGCTATCGCCGTCGAACGGATTGCGGGGCCGGTTCTTTTGATTTCCGGCGGAGACGATCGCGTGTGGCCTGCCGGAAAAATGAGCAAGGCGACTGTTGCGCGACTGAAGAAGCATTATTTTCCCCACGGCGTCGAGCATCTCCACTATCCGGGCGCAGGTCACATGCTCCGCTACCCCTTTCTGCCGACGACCCCGCGATTTTCGCGCCACGCGCATTTGCGCAACGCGAAATTCGTCTACGGCGGCACGGCGGAGGCGGATGCCGAGGCCGACGTTGACTCGTGGAGCCGCGCAGTCGCGTTTTTTCAGAAGTCGCTTTCCCGCTGAAACAGGCGGCCCGCGCAATGTGCTAGAATGCAGCCATTGTGATGAAAATTCTGCAGGACCTGCTGGAACTGCAGCGGCTGGATGAACGCCTGGCCGCGGTGCACTCCCGCCTTGCGGCTTTTCCGAAAAGAATTGCAGAAGTGGATTCGCGGCTGGCTGCGGCCCGCGGCGAAGTGGAACAAACCAAGACCGCGCAGGTCGCTAATCTCAAGGATCGCAAGAAATTCGAGCTCGACGTCGAGCAGTGGAAAGACCGCGTCCGCAAGTACAAGGATCAAACGGCACAGATAAAGACCAACGAAGCGTACAAAGCGCTTCAGCACGAAGTGGAAATGGCGGAAAGCGAAATCGCCAAGGCCGAAGACCGGCTACTCGAGCAGATGGTCGCGAGCGAAGAGTACGATCGCAGGATCAAGACTGCCGAAAAGGCGCTGAAGGAAGTGGAGGAGCGCGCGAGGGTGGAGCGCGCTACTATCGAGACGGAAAAGGCCGGTGTCGAGAAGGAGGCTGCAGAGCTCACTTCGGAACGAACCCGCGTGGCCGCGGAAATTCCGGAAGATATGCTCGACCACTACGACCGGATTGCCAAGAAGCACCACGGGGTGGTCTTGGCGGAAATCCACAACGAACTGTGCGGCGCTTGTGGTATGCGCATCCGCCCGCACGTGATGCAGGAAATCCGGCGCAGCGGAAGCACGGAGATGTTTCATTGCGAGACCTGCACGCGGATTTTGTATTTCGTCGAGACGGAGTCTCCCGCCGACTTGCCGCACTCGCCCCGCCCGGAATCTGCCTCGCGCGCCAGAGCAGGCGAAAGCTGAGCGCCACCCGCCCGTGCCGACATCGCTGCGAGAAGCAAATTCATGAACCGGCGCTCAAGCGCTCCCCATCCATCCACATCGTCGCTGTTTTCGAATGAGCGTGCTGGCTCTCCGCCGGCAGGAGTTCACTTGGCGCATATCGACGGCGCGTCGCGCGGCAATCCTGGTCCAGCCTCGTATGCCGTCGTCCTACGCGATCCCGAAGGAAAAATCGTGCTCGAATTGGCGAAGAATATCGGGCGTGAAACCAACAACGTCGCCGAATACTACGCGCTTCTCGCCGCGCTCGATTTCGCCGCGTCGCACGGAATTTCCGCGCTGCGGATTCAGAGCGATTCCGAACTGCTCGTGCGGCAAATGCAGGGGCGGTACAAGGTGAAGAGCGCTGATCTGAAGCCGCTCCACGAGCGCGCGCAAAAAACCGCTCGCCAACTGGCGTATTTCCAGATCGAACATGTGCGCCGCGAACTGAACCGCGACGCCGACGCACTGGCCAATCTCGCTCTGGATCGCAACTCGGCCGTCATTTCCGGGCCGGGCGTCGCGGGCGTGACAAGAAAAGACGCCGGTTTGGCCGCCGACTCCAAAGATCATGGCCACTCTGAAGGTTCGCGTGACATTCGCTTTCGTGCGCGATATGTGGGTGGGAAGCTCGTACCGGTCGATTCGCTCAACCTGGAAGAAGGCGCCGAAGTGACCGGGACGCTCCGTATTTCCTTCAAGAAGTGACAATTACAGCTTTTTCTCAAACTGCGAATTAAGAAGTACCGCCGCGAGATTAGTACCTTGTGGCTATTGAGCGCCTTTTCCCCGCCTCTCTAGACTTACCTTCCGGTAAATTTTCAGTGAGAGCCTTTCTAGATCATCTGCCTACTGTATTAATCCTCGCCGGGCTGCTCGGCACATTTCTGTCTCTCCGGCGGCACGCGCCCACGGAGCGCGTGAGATTGTGGACCTACGCCTGGGCGCTGATTTTCCTTCATTTCTTCATTCAGGCGTTTGAGACGCGCACGGGCGTGCCGGAAATGATCTTTGAGAGCATCGACCTCGCCGCGCTCGAGCTTGCTGGGATCGTATTTGTTGTCTCGCTGATGCTCTCCGTGGATCGCCGCACCAACCGGCTCGGCCTGTTGGTGATGCTCGGCGTTCCCGCCGCCTTCCACGCCACAGCGATTACCTTCAATTGGAACATGCCCGTGACCTTGGCTGTCTCACTCGGCCTGATCTTTTTCGGCGGCGCGCTGTTTCCCCTCTTCGTGCACACGCACTCCGAGAAACTGAACCTCTTTCTTGCCGTGCTGTTGATGGCCACGGGCGCGTGGGCCGTTCATAGCCAGCTTCAGGGAAGCCCCGACTTTGGGGTCAACGCGATTCTGACGCTTTCCTACGGGCTGTGCGGAGTCCTTTTCTGGAAGAGGTATCCGCGATTTTCGCCGGGCGTTCTTTTTGTAGCCGGCGGATTTTTGCTGTGGGGTTCGGTATTTCCCGTCGCCACCTGGCTGAGCATCTATGATCCCAACCTGAATCTGAACGGCGAACTCTGGAACGTCCCGAAGTATTTCGTTGCGTTCGGAATGGTGCTGACCCTGATCGAGGACAAGACAAGCGTCATCGAAAGCGCCAGCCGCCGCGAACACGAAGAAAACCGCTTGCTAATGAACCTGTCGAAGGTCACGTCGCGATTGCTATCGGGCAGCGACCCGGCAGCGTTCTGCGGTGAAATCGCGCGGTCTGTGACAGGCGCGAGCAGCTTCGCGCAGGCCGCCTTCTTCCTGGGGGGTGAGGATCGCATGCTTCGACTGGCCGGCTGGGATGGATTTACTGCCGGCGAGGCCGAGGCGCTTGAACGCGAGACGTCGGGCTGGACGATTGAAATGATCCAGCATCTTTGCCGGACGGGTGTGCGCGTCGGAAACAACTGCTTCTTCATCGAACTCGCCGGCGAGAGGCTGCTGATTCCCCTTGTTTCGTTGCGTGGGTCGCAGGTGGGCTGCCTGCTGTTGAGCGAATCGAAATTCAATCGCGGCGCGGAAGAGCGGGAAATCATCAAGCTGGAAGTCCTGGCTTCCGACTTGGCCGTCACAATCGAAAACACGCGGCTGCACCATCAACTGGTCCGCTCCGAAAAGCTCGCGGCCCTGGGACAGCTCGTCGCAGGCGTTGCGCACGAATTGAACAATCCTCTGACGGGCATCATCGGCTATTCAGACTTGCTCGCGGAGGAAGTGGACAAGGAAGGCCCTGCAAAGCGCATCCAGAAATTGGGACACGAAGCGCGCCGGATGAAGCGGATCGTCGACGGGCTGCTTCGTTTCGCGCGGCAGAACAATCCCGCGATGCGCGCCGCGGACCTGGAAGCGGCGCTCCACGACGTGATTCAATTGCGCGAGTACCACATTCGAAAGCACGGCATTCAACTGGCCGTCGAAATCGAGCCGCATCTGCCACGCGTCGGGATCGGCGAGGACGAATTGAAGCAGGTCCTGCTGAACATCCTGAACAACGCAATCGACGCCGTCGAAGAAAGCGCCCGCCGCGACATCGAAGTGCGGGTGTTGACTCGGGAAGGCCGCGTCGTCGTGCGGTTCGAAGATTCCGGGCCGGGATTCGTGGACCTGAACCGTGCGTTCGATCCCTTCTTCACCACCAAGCCGGTGGGCAAGGGCACGGGCCTCGGCTTGAGCATCTGCTACGGCATCGCGCAGGAGTGTGGCGGAGAGATTTCGATTACAAACCGGGAAGATTTCGGAGCCACGGTGACGATCGAGCTTCCCGTGGCTGTCTCACAGCCGATCGGCGCGATGACGACTCTTCCCGCCTGAAAATTCCGTAAAAATTGTGCGAGTGCAAGGCTGGGGCCCACCTGACACGCCGCTGCGTATATGGCGTAAGAGCGGCTATTTCAAAGCGTAGGAGCGGTAGAGCGTGTCTCGTTGCGCGGGGATGAAGCCGGCGTCGACGATGATGCGGCGGAGTTCGGTCTCGTTGGTCCGGTTGCGCACGCCTGCGGCGTAGACCACATTTTCTTCAATCAGAATACTGCCCACGTCATCGGCTCCAAATTGGAGCCCCACCTGGCAAATCTTGATGCCAGGCGTGAGCCAGCTCGATTGCACGTGGTCGATGTTGTCAAGATACATGCGGCTGATGGCCAGCGTCTTCAGGTAATCGACGGCGGTCGCCTCGGGGATTTTCTTGCCCAGCGGCGTGTTTTCCGGAGCGAAAATCCAGGGAATAAAAGCCGTAAAGCCTCCGGAATCCTCCTGCATGTGGCGGAGAAGCTCCAGATGGTTTACGCGGTGCCGATATTCCTCCCCGCAACCGAACATCATTGTGGCCGTGGTGCGCATGCCGAGCGAATGCGCCACGCGATGGACCTCTACCCATTCTTCGGAGCGGCATTTCAGGCGCGAAATCTTCGCGCGAATCTCGTCATCGAGAATCTCCGCGCCGCCACCGGGGATGGAATCAAGCCCGGCGTCGCGCAGTCGGACAATCGTGTCGCGAATGGAAAGTCCCGAGACTTCGGCGATACAAGTAATTTCCGGAGCGGAAAAGCAGTGTAGATGAACCTGTGGGAACTTCTGCTTGATCGAGCGCAACATGTTTTCGTAGAACTCGATGCGCAGATCCGGGTGCAACCCGCCCTGCATCAGCACTCCCGTGCCGCCCAGCTCGACCATCTCCTGAATTTTTTCGTAGATTGTTTCCAGAGGCAGGATGTAGCCCTCTTTGGAGCCGAGGGGACGGTAGAAGGCGCAAAACGAACAATACTCGGTGCAGAAATTCGTGTAGTTGATGTTCCGGTCGATCTGGTAGGTCGCGACGCGGGGATCATTCTTCCGCCGGCGGACTTCATTCGCCGCCATGCCAATGCCGATCAGGTCGTCGGATTCAAACAGTTCCAAGGCTTCCTGCTGCGTCAATCCCATATCTGTGTGGCTGCTCCCGGCTTCAACTCGCAATAAGTATACAGGATTGCGGCCTTGGATCGCCCGGATCGCCCCCGCAAAAAAGCCACCGGACGCGCGCAATGCGTGTTCGCTCAAACTCCCCGGCGAAGCGCGGATTTCCCGAGCGTGTCTGCAAATTCGACCGGACGATTCTGAGGAATCAAGCCTGCGGAAGAGGCGAGCTCAAAGTACCTTGCAAGTCCGGAAAGACTCAAATCGTCGAGGTCGAAATGGATGTTTTCCGTCAGGTAGCGCTCAAGCGCTCGTGGAGGAAGGTCCAGCTTGATGGACGCGCCCTCGGAGATTTCGCGCAGCCGGTCGAGACCGTATTTCTTCGAAGCTCGAAAGTCCGCAACTACTTCTTCAGTGATCTTCTCACGTGGGCCCGCCCAGATAGCGAGGACGGCGGGCAAACCGGTCATCTCCGTCCATTGGTGGGCCACGTCATAGACGAAAATCGTCTCGAAGCCTGGCACTGGCATGTCGTCCGGGTCGCCCTGGCAACACTGCTCGCCGCTCGGCGCGCGATTGGCGAGAGTTTCCATCTTCAGCGAAATACGCAGGGCGGGGTCGCCGATGATCAATGCAGCATCGGCTGATTGGAGCATCTCGGAGGCGTTGGGAGCGGCATCCACGAACTCTGGCTGAATCTTCCAGTAATTCTGCGCCAGCAAGCGGACCATGGCGGCCGTGCTTCTGGAGCTGGTGTCGAGGGCAATTTTCTTCGCCCGCTCGATCGGCTTCTTCGAGACCACCAGCAGGCTTCGCACCTCGCCGCGAGCCGCCACGGCCATTCCGGGCAGCATCACGAGCCCCAGAATTCTCTGGTATTCGATGGCTGGAATGATGGCGACGTCGGCATCGCCGCGGCGCAAAGCCTCGGCGCATTGCGACGGTACGGTGAATGACAAATCGTATTTGCCAGCCAAGGGGCCGTCAGTGAAACCCCAGACAAGCGGTGCTGTGTTCAGAAACTCGACAATGGAAATGCGTAGCTTTGCCACTTAGCTCCTCGCAAATGGAAAGACTCAATATAGCACAGGCAAAACAGGCGGTTTTTCGTTTGCGATTTTGCCGCCTGGGTCCAAAATGGCTGGCAATTCCATGACGCAACTCACGCATTTGCCCGCTGAGCTCCTATGAGAGAGCTGCATTTAGTGAAATTCCTGGCCCTTGCGCCGGCTTTTCTGCTGCTGAGCACTCCTGTTTGGACGCATCAGAACACGAAAGAGAGCCTCGTCGTAATGCAGACGGAGAAGGGGGAAATCGAAATTGCGCTCGATGCTACGCATGCTCCCATCACGACGGCTAACTTTCTGCATTACGTCGATGCGGGCCTGTACGACGGCGGTGTGTTTCACCGCACGGTCAAACCCGATAACCAGCCCAACAACGCCATTAAGATTCAGGTGATCCAGGGAGGCATCGATCCTGCCCGGGCCCGGCAGGATGGTCCGCCAATCCCTCTGGAAAGGACCAATAAAACTGGTCTAAGGCATCTGGACGGAACGATTTCGATGGCCCGCGACGGGCCGGACACGGCGACCTCGGACTTCTTCATCTGCATCGGTGACCAGCCGTCGCTTGACTACGGAGGTAAGCGGAACCCCGATGGCCAGGGATTTGCCGCTTTCGGGCGCGTCGTGAAGGGGATGGACGTGGTGCGGAAAATCCAGGACTCTCCGGCCAAGGGGCAAAACTTGACGCCTCCGATTCGGATTCTGCGCGTCTATCGCGCCAGCACGATTCACTCTGCCCAATAGGCTAGAACCGAACCCATCGCAAAAAGCCTTCTGGATGTCCGTGACAACGCCTACGTAGTCGCCGCAATTGACAACTCGCCGCGACGCTGCGTAGGCTCCCTCGCGGATACGCTTTTCCATGGACTCCAACCAATACTTGGGGTGGTTGGCTCTGGCGATGACTCCCGGCCTCGGCGCGCGCATGGCTGGGAAACTCCTGCGGGAGTTCGGCAGCCCGGAAGCAATCTTCTCGGCTTCTCTGACTGCTCTCGAGGCCCAGCGCCTTCCCGCAGCGGTGGCTCAGGCGATTCATTCGAGGCGTCCGCTCAGCGATGCGGCAAAGGAATTGGCCGGAGTCCAAGCCGCAGGCTGCCGCCTGCTCACCTGGGACGACCCCTGCTACCCGTCGAGACTTCGGGAAATCTACGATCCCCCGCCTCTTCTGTATTGCATTGGAAATATTGACCTTCTGACGAAGCATAGCGTGGCTATCGTAGGCTCGCGTCGTCCAACGCCTTACGGGAATCAAATAGCAGAGCGGCTGGGAAAGGATTTAGCGGATCGTGGCTTGGTGATTACAAGCGGTATGGCTCGTGGAATTGACGCCAGCGCTCATAAGGGAGCCCTATGTTCCGTGGTCGGGCAGACAGTCGGAGTGCTTGGGTGCGGAATAGATGCTGTCTATCCGAAAGAGAACAAAAAGCTCTTTGCGGAGGTTCGCGAGAGAGGTTTGTTAATCTCTGAGTTTTCGCTGGGTACGTTTCCCGCGCCTCAGAACTTCCCGATTCGCAACCGCGTGATCGCCGGAATGGCCTTGGGAGTGGTGGTGGTCGAGGGCGCCCAATATTCGGGCTCGCTGATTACCGCCCGTCTCGCGATGGAATTCGGACGCGAGGTGTACGGCGTTCCGGGGAACGTGACGCAACCGTCCAGCTTCGGGCCGAATCAGCTCATCAAACAAGGTGCAAAGCTGGTGACCAGTTGGGAAGATGTTATCGAGGAGCTTCCGACGCCTGTGCGCGCCGAACTCCTTCCGGTCGAATCGGTTCCCAGGCAGGAACGGACTGCTCTGGTCGCGGAGGGCTTGGGGCCGGGAGAGCGTGTATTATATGCATTGCTGGCTGAGGATGCGGCAAAGCACGTGGATGAATTAGTCGAGGAATCAGGGTTGAGTTCTTCTGAGGTTCTCGCTTCCCTGTTTGACCTGGAGTTGAAAGGTGTGGTACGCCAGTTGCCAGGGAAGCAATTCTTGAAAGTCCTGTTGTAATCCAATCAGGGACAGCAGGGTTAGGATGGAAGGGCGCCCAGCAGCCGGGCGTGCAGGTGTTTGGAAAAGGATTCGCAATGGCAAGATCACTGGTAATCGTGGAATCGCCGGCAAAGGCGAAAACCATCAATAAGTACCTTGGGCCGAGATATTCCGTGAAAGCCTCCTACGGCCACGTCATGGACCTGCCCAAGAAGACCATCGGCATATTGCTGCCTGGCGAAGGAAACGGCCGCAAGAAGAAATCCGGGAAGGGTAAGAAGGCCGCCAAAGCGAAACCCGTCGTCATCACAGCGGAAAACATTTTCGAACCTACTTACGAAGTAATCCCCGGAAAGATTAAGGTCATCAACGAGCTTCGCAAGGCTGCTCAGAATGCGGAAGCAGTCTATCTGGCAGGCGATCCGGACCGCGAAGGCGAGGCGATTTGCGCCCACCTGAAGGAAGTGCTCAGCAAGCCCTATAGGCCTCCCAAGGAAGCGGCGGATGAGAACGGCAAAAAGAAATCGCCTGAAGAAGCCAAGGACGAAAAAGAAAAGGCCAAGCCGGTCAAAGTGGAACCTGCAGCGACTTCCGCGTCGAAGATTTACCGCGTGACATTCAACGAGATTACGCCTAAGGCGATTCGTGCGGCCTTCGAGCATCCGACGCAAGTGGATGAGAAGCTCGTCGATGCACAGCAGGCGCGCCGCGTCTTGGACCGCCTCGTCGGCTACAAGGTGTCTCCGCTTTTGTGGGACAAAGTTCGCCGCGGCCTTTCGGCGGGACGCGTGCAGACGGTCGCTCTTCGCCTGATTGTCGAACGCGAGCAGGAGATTCGCGCCTTTGTTCCCAGGGAATATTGGACCATCCATGCGCTGCTGGAGGCCGGAGAGCCGCCCGCCTTTGAAGCAAAGCTCGCGAAGTACAAGGGCGAAGACATCGAGATTCCGGACGAAGCCGAAGCCAAGCGAATCCTTGCCGAAGTCGAGCACGCCGTCTGGCAAGTGGCAAGCGTTACACAAAAAGAAAAGCGGCGCTTCGCTCCTCCGCCATTCACGACATCCAAGCTGCAACAGGCTGCCTACAATCGCCTGCGTTTTACGACCAAGCGCACGATGATGCTTGCGCAGCGTCTGTATGAAGGCGTTGATCTGGGCGAAGAAGGAGCCGTTGCGCTCATCACCTACATGCGCACGGATTCCGTGCGCGTTTCAAACGACGCCCTGGCGCAGGTTCGCGAATTGATTCCGGAGAAATTCGGCGCGAGCTATCTTCCCGAAAAGCCGAATTTCTTCAAGTCGAAGAAAGACGCTCAGGAAGCACACGAGGCGATCCGTCCCACCGATGTGACACGCACGCCCGAAAGCGTCCGCCGTTATCTCGAAGACGATATGTTCAAGCTCTACCAGATGATTTGGCAGCGCTTCGTCGCCTCGCAGATGGTTCCGGCTGTATTCGACCAGACCACCATCGACGTGAACGCGAACGACTACACGTTCCGCGCCAATGGTTCGGTCCTCAAATTCGAGGGATATCTGGCCGCGTATCAGGTCGTCAAGGAAGAAGAGGAAAAGGAAGACGAAGGAGATTCTTCCGACCGCCGGCTGCCGCAGGTGCGCGAAGGCGAAGAGCTGAAGCTCGAATCGATTCGCCCCGAGCAGCATTTCACCGAGCCTCCGCCGCGCTACACCGAAGCGACGCTGGTGAAAGAACTCGAAGAGAAGGGCATCGGCCGCCCCTCCACGTATTCGACGATTATTTCCACGATTGTCGAGCGCGAATATGTCACCAAAGACCAGGGCAGAATGGCGCCGACGATGCTCGGCGAGCGCGTCAGCGGTTTGCTTGTCAAAAGTTTTGAGGACATCTTCGACGTTGGCTTCACCGCGCGCCTGGAAGAAGAACTCGACGAAATCGAGGAAGGGAAGCTCGGCTGGCGCAGTTCCGTGAAGGATTTCTGGGACCGCTTCGAGCTCGATCTCGACAAAGCCAGCGGCGAAATGGAGTCGTACAAGGCGGGCATACCCACCGGCCAGAAGTGCGAGAAGTGCGGCCAAGGGGAACTGCTCGAGCGCATCAGCCGCCATGGTTTCTTCCTCGGATGTTCGCGCTATCCCGAATGCGACTTCATCAAGGATTTGTCGCCGGAAATCGGCGGCGAGGAAGTGGAAAGCGAAGCCACTGTCGAGTATTGCGAAAACTGCGGCCGCGAAATGACCATCAAGCGCGGGCGGTTTGGGCCGTTCCTCGCTTGCACCGGCTATCCTGACTGCAAGACCACGCGGCGTCTCGTCACCGGCACGCGCAAGGCTCGCCAGCCCGACGTTCCGATCGATGAAAAATGCCCCGAAGACGGCGGGCAATTGCTTCGCCGCCAGGGCCGATACGGCGATTTCATCGGCTGCGCCAACTATCCGAAGTGCAAGTACACCCGGCCGATCACGCTCGGAATCAAATGCCCGAAGTGCGGCGAGGGAGAATTTGTCCGCCGCGGCACGGCGAAGGGCCGCGGGCGCGGCAGAATTTTCTACGGCTGCAGCCGCTATCCCGATTGCGATTTCACGACGCCGCACGAGCCGATTGCCGAGCCGTGCCCCAAGTGTGGTGCGCCCTTCATCGTCGAGAAGCGAACGAAGCAGGGGAATTTCCGCGCATGCATCCGCGAGAACTGTGATTGGGAGGCTCCTGTGCCGGAGGCGGCTCCCGCTTCCACGGGGGCTCCTGAACCTCAGCCGGTAGGTGCAGGTGTCGGGGAATCCGTCAAGCCCTGAACGTTTGGCGAGCTGTGAATTTCCCAGAACCCTTCGCCTCGGCTCACTCCAAGGAGTGGCCCGCTCAGAAACTGTTATCCAAATGCTTCGCCTTGTGTTCGCGCGGAGTCCTATAATGTTTCCGGCGCACATCCATGCACCCTGCTCTTGAAGGATTCCTGCACTATCTGCGGTACGAGCGAAACGCCTCTCCCAACACCATTCGCGAGTATGAGGATGATATTCAAGGCTTTCTGCGTTACATCACGCCGCCGGGCGAAGCGACGCTTCCTTTGAACGATGTCGATCACCGGATCGTCCGCGAGTTCGTCAGCTTCGAATACGATCGCGGCATGCAGAAAGCCACGGTGGCCCGGCGCCTGGCGGCGCTGCGAACTTTCTTCAAGTTTTGCATGCGCGAACGCATCACCCATCAAAATCCGGCCAAACTGGTCAGCACGCCGAAACTTCCCAAGCGCATCCCCCACGTCTTGACCGCCGAAGAAATGAACAATTTCCTCGATCAATTGGCCAGTGGAGATCCCCTTACGGCCGGCGGCTCGGATGCCAGGCGTCCCCGGAGAGGGCCGAAGGGTTCCGGGCTTCAGCTCAAGCGCGACCGCGCAATTTTGGAGCTGCTGTACGCCTCGGGCATTCGCGTCAGCGAGCTGACGGGCCTGAGCGTCGGCAATGTCGATTGGAAAGGCCAGATGCTGCGCGTCCTCGGCAAAGGCAGAAAGGAGCGAGTCGTTCCGTTCGGCTCGAAGGCTCTTGCTGCCCTCGAAGCCTACTGGCCCACGCGTCAATCCTGGCTGGCCAAGGCCAAAGGAAAGGCGGATCCCGAGGCGGTGTTTGTGAACCAATTCGGCGGGCGCTTGACCGTGCGAACGGTCCGGGTGATTGTGGGCAAGTATGCGCGCCTTGTGAACGTGGACTGGAACTTGCATCCCCACTCCCTGCGTCACGCTTTTGCCACACATCTCCTCGCCGACGGCGCGGACCTGCGCGCCATTCAGGAGCTTCTTGGCCACGTCTCCCTGTCGACGACGCAGCGCTACACGCAGGCGACGATTCAACAGTTGATGGAAATCTACGATAAAAGTCACCCGCACGCCTGAGGGACCAGGGCTCATGCCGGGTGGACAGAACTCGAGCCGGGCAATTTTCAAAGCGCATCGTTTGAGCCTGTGTTGCATCCCATTCTTCAGATGAAGCATTTCATCGTTGGCACAGCGGGTCACATCGACCATGGAAAGTCAGCGCTGGTAGAGGCTCTCACCGGCACGCATCCGGACCGTCTCGAAGAAGAAAAGCGCCGCGGCATCACCATCGACCTCGGTTTCGCGTTCCTCGATCTCGGCTCGCTGCGCGTCGGTTTCGTGGATGTTCCCGGCCACGAAAAATTCGTCCGCAACATGCTCGCGGGTGCTGGCGGATTCGATCTCGTGATTCTCGTGATTGCCGCGGACGAATCGATCAAGCCGCAAACGCGCGAGCATTTCGATATTTGCCGCCTGCTCGGCGTCTCGAAGGGGATCGTCGTCATCACGAAGACCGATCTGGTGGATTCCGACTGGCTCGACCTCGTGCGGCTCGAAATCGAAGACTTCGTTCGCGGTTCTTTTTTGGAGGGCGCACCGGTTGTCGGCGTCAGCGCGCGCACAGGCGCAGGCATAGACGATCTGAAGAATGCCATGCGCCGTCTTGGTGAAGAATCGCCGGTGCGAAATGCGTCGCGCCCCTTCCGCCTTCCCATCGACCGTGCCTTCACGATGAAGGGATTCGGCACGGTCGTTACAGGCACGCTGCTCGAAGGTTCCTTGAAATCCGAGACGGAAGCGGAGCTTTATCCGGTTGGAAAGCGCGTTCGCATTCGCGGCCTTCACTCCGGCGGCAAATCTGTGGAGCAAGCGGTGGCCGGGCAGCGCACGGCAGCAAATCTTGCAACCATCGAGCGCGACGAAATTCGCCGCGGAATGGTCCTCGGTACCCCGCGGGCTTTTGATCTATCGCGTCGTTTTGACGCGCGTGTGACTCTTCTGCCGTCCGCGCGGGCCCTGCCCCAGCGCGCGCGCGTCCATTTTCACCATGGCGCTGCGGAAACAGTCGCCGAAGTCATCCTTCTAGGACAGCAGGAACTCTCTCCGGGCTCGAGCGCGCTCACCCAGCTGTATTTGCCCGAACGCCTGGTGGCGCTTCCCGGCGACCGCTTCATTCTTCGCCAGTTTTCTCCGATGGTTACGATTGGCGGCGGTGTCGTCATCGACCCGCGGGCGCCACGCCACCGCCGCAGCGATTCCTCCGTGCTTCCATTTCTCCACACGCTCGAATCGGGAAATCGGGAGGAGATTCTTGCCGCACTGATTGAATCCTCTCCGCGGCCTCTGGGGCCGAAAGAGATTCGCCCGCGCACTGCGTGGCTTGAAACGGAGATGGACGAGACAGCGAAGTCGCTGGGGTCCAAGAAGCGCGCGAAGATCATTCGCCTGAAGCCCCTCCTGATCGCATCAACGGCCGCCTTCATGGCTCTGCGCGACTCCCTGAGGCGCACCGTCGAAGATTTTCACCGTGCCAACCCTCTGCTTCCTGGTGTTCCCAAACAGGAGCTCAGAATCCGCGCCGGGGCAGCCATGGAAGACTTCTTTCTTGTTGCGCTGGATGACCTGGTCCGCTCGAAGGTGCTTGCAGTTTCCGGCGACCTTGTCCACCTGGCCGGACGCGAGATCGCCCTCTCGCCAGAGGAATCAAAGGCAAAAGAGATGATCGAGCGCGAATTCGAGCGCGCCGGACTGGCTGTTCCCGGCATTTCGGCGGTGCTTGAAAAGCTGCCTGTCGAAGCGGCGCGCGCCAGCAAGATCCTGCAAATCCTTCTGCGCGAAAAGGCGCTGGTCCGCGTGACCGAAGACCTCGTGTTCCACCCCTTAGCGCTCGCCAATCTCTGCTCGTTGCTTGTTCAGTACCGTCGCGAGCACGGCGAACGCATCGGGGTTCCCGCCTTCAAAGACCTGACGGGCATTACCCGCAAGTACGCCATCCCCTTGCTCGAATATCTCGACCGCGAACAGGTGACGCGCCGGGCGGGCGACGAGCGTGTTATACTTGTCAGTTAGGCGTTGCGTTTTTGCGGTCTTGCCCGCGGCCGGTGCGCCACGGGCTTGAAAGGAAGGCGCCCCATGTGGGATAGCCCAGTACACCTGTTAATCATTGCGATCGTGATTCTCGTTCTGTTTGGCGGACGCAAGATTCCCGAAGTCATGCGCGGACTCGGCCAGGGAGTTCGTGAATTCAAGGAAGGCATGCGCGGTGACCAGCCGGCGCAGTCTTCCCAGACGCAAACTCCGGCTCCGACGCAGACGCCAGCCTCAACGACGACCGAAGAAAAGAAGTAATCCCCGGATTGCCCCGTGACGGCTGATGCCACGCCGTCGCGCGCCGTCTTTCGCCGGATTTCTTCCCGCTGGTTCTTGCCTTGACCTCTCCCTGCCCGCGCGGGGCTATTTCCCATACTTCGCCGCGAAATCCTGATCGCTCATCACCAGGTAGATGATCCCTTCGATAAATCCGATGATGGCGGGAATCCCCGTCCAGAAAAAGATCAGGTAAACAACGCCCGCGCCGACGCGGCCGAGATAGAATTTGTGAATGCCGAAGTCGCCGAGAAAAATTGCGAAAAGCGCGGCGGCGATGCGGTTTCTTCCCGTGGCTACGGCTGCGGGTTGAGCTGGCGGCGGAAGCTGTCGCACTCCGCATTTTGGGCAAATCTCCGCGCGCCCGGAAATTTGCGCGCCGCAATCCTGGCAGAACTTCAGGTCAGGACCTCGCTCCACAATAGGTGCTGGGTTGCCGGCGGACATGATGCACCTCGGAGGAAATTCTTTTGGAACTCTTCCGCCCATTGGTGGCAGGGCGCAGGTGAATCTTAACCCAAAGCCAGGCTGATTTTGCTTGATTGTCTCCAAGAGCCTGCGGGTGTGTGTTATGCGACAGTGAGAGTGGCTTGGATTTATAGAGAGGAGCGCTGGACAATAGCCTACGGCGCAGAATCCGTCCAGCCGAGCGAGAGCATCGCGTTCCACACGCGTGATAGCGGCAGACCCATCACGTTGAAGTAGCAGCCTTCGACCCGCCCTACATACCGTCCCGCATATCCTTGGATTGCGTAGGCGCCGGCCTTTCCAAAAGCTTCACCGGTCGCGATGTACTTTTCGATTTCCGCCTCCGACAATTCAGAGAACTCCACGCGGGTTCGCTCGACAAAATTAACGCTTTGCCCCTCGGGAAGAACTATCACCGAAATGCCAGTGAGGACATCGTGAGTCCTATGGTGGCTGAGCAGACGCAGCATCCTCCGCGCGTCGATCGTGTCGACCGGCTTTTCGAACATCTCTCCGGCAACCACTACAGTCGTGTCCGCGCCGACGATGAATGTCGTCTCCGCCCAGTCAATCAAATCGTCCGCGGCGGCGCGTGCCTTGGCGATTGCCAGGCGTTGTACGTACGCCTCGGGCGATTCGCCGGTTCGGTGCACTTCCTCGATGCGCGTCTCCAGCGCGTCGAAGATGAACCCCGCCCGGCGCAGTATCTCCGCGCGGCGCGGCGAACCTGAGGCAAGAATCAGTTTCACGATGGAAAGTTCCTTTCCTTGGGAATTGTTTTCGGAGCGGAAATGAACGCAAGCGGAGGAGAAGTTCCGATCATGCCAGCGCCGGTTCCTGGTATTCACCGAAGACGCGGCGCAGAGCGTCTGAAATTTCGCCCACCGTCGCATAGGATTCGACGGCATTGAGAATCGCAGGCATCAGGTTTTCTCCGCTGGCGGCGCGGCACTCGACTTCGCGGATGGCTGTGTTTATCCTGGCAGCTTCGCGTCGCGCCCGAAGGGCTTGCAGACGCGCCAACTGCTGCCGTTCCACTTCCGCATCGACGCGCAGCGTTGAAATTGGCTTTTCCTGTTCAGCTTGAAACCGATTCACGCCGACGATCACTTGCTCGCCGCTGTCCACGGCCTGTTGGTGCTCGTAAGCGGATTTCTGCACTTCCTGCTGAATGTAGCCCTCCTCAATCGCCCTCAGCACGCCTCCTAAAGCGTCGATCTTCGCAATGGTATCGCACGCGGACGCTTCGATTTCGTTGGTCAGCGATTCGATTGCGTACGATCCACCCACGGGGTCCGCCGTGTTTGCGACGCCTGTTTCGTGCGCCAGGATTTGCTGCGTGCGCAGCGCAAGCAACGCCGATCCTTCCGTCGGGAGCGCCAGTGCTTCGTCGAGCGCGTTTGCGTGCAGCGACTGGCATCCGCCCAGCACCGCCGCCAGGCACTGCAATGCCACTCGCACCAGATTGTTTTCCGGCTGCTGCGCCGCCAGCGACGAGCCCGCCGTCTGCGCGTGAAATCGCAGCATCATCGACCGCGGATCGCGCGCGCCAAATCGCTCTCGCATCACCCGCGCCCACAGGCGCCGCGCGGCGCGAAACTTGGCGATTTGCGCCAGCCAGTCGTTGTGTGCGTTGAAGAAAAACGAAACTTGCGGCCCGATGTCGTCCGCCTGCAATCCAGCCGCGATCGCCGCTTCCACGTATGCAATCCCGTTTGCAAGCGCGAACGCCACTTCCTGAGTGTCCGTCGCGCCGGCCTCTCGCATGTGATATCCGGAAACTGAAATCGCATTCCAGTGCGGAATTTCTGTCCGGCTCCAGGAGAAAATATCCGTCACGATGCGCATCGCCGGGTGCAGCGGATAAATGTACGTCCCCCGCGCGATGTATTCCTTCAAAATGTCGTTCTGGACGGTGCCGGAAAGCCGCCTCAGGTCCGCGCCCTGTTTTTTCGCGACGGCCACATACAGCGCCAGCAGGATCGCTGCGGTCGAATTGATGGTCATCGAAGTGGAAACGCGGTCGAGTGGAATCCCCTCGAACAGGGTTTCCATGTCCTCGAGCGAGTCGATGGCGACGCCCACTTTTCCCACCTCGCCTTGCGCGAGAGGGTGGTCGGAGTCCATTCCGATTTGCGTGGGCAAATCGAACGCGACGGAGAGCCCGGTCTGTCCCTGCTGCAGTAGGTAGCGATAGCGCCGGTTCGATTCGGCCGCCGACCCGAATCCGGCGTATTGCCGCATCGTCCACAGCCGCCCGCGGTACATTGACGGGTAGACGCCGCGGGTGAAGGGGAACTGCCCCGGATAGCCGAGTTCGCTTGCCGGATCCCAGTCGCCGAGGTCTCCGCGATTGACCATCGTTTTCGCCGCAAGATTCTGCTGGTGCGAAACGGAATTTGGCTGGTCCGCGCGCACTTCCTGTTTGGGAGGCATTTTCTCCTGCGTCAACGCACCCGCCGTGCGCGGCGAAAGGACCCGAAGGCAAAGCAAAGCATCAATACCGCATAGCCGGCGGCAATCACCATGACCCAAAGCATCGTGCGCGAACGCCATTGCCGCCACGCCGCATACGCGCCATAGACGGCAAAAACGGCAAAAAGCGCTCCCGTCGCCTCATGGAACAGCTCCCGAGCCACGCGCCACATCACGCGGAGCGTGTGGCGGACCGAACGCCACAAGGCTATCCAGAAATTCCCCGGCATCCGCCGATTCTAATACATCCTGCTCACCACTTCCGAGTCCCCAAACCCACGGACAGGTAACCGAATCGGCCTCTTTTCTTCGCGCACCCTTGCTTCGCTATTGCCCCGAAACTAGAATTGTTGTAGGAAGGGCAGTCATAGGAGGGTACGCCCTTGCAACTTGACGATCGGATGAAGCAGTTGCTTCGGGAATTGGGCCACGCCATCAACGACACGGTCTCCGAGTCCGAGCGAATCACCGACGCCATCTCCAATATCCGCGCCGCAGGCTTCGATATCGTCCTGAAGCTCGATGCCACCATCGGCCTGGCGCGCCGCCAGTCTTCCGATGCCAAGATGACCAAGCAAGACCGTCGCTTCCTGGAGTCCCTTCATATCCGCGTGGACGAAGAGGTCCTTGAGGAGGAAGGTGATTCGCCAAGAATTGAAATCACGCCTCAAGACATCAAGTTCCTCAAATCGCTCAAAATTTCGTTCGATGAAGAGACTTAACCACCTCGCGATTTTACTGCTGCCGCTTGCGGCAGCGGCTCTGGCTCCCGCGCCTGCCTGCGCGCAGGTGGATACATCTTCCCAAATCGTCGTCAAGCAAAACCATCCCAAACCCGTTTGGCTGACGGGCAACGTAATCCATGCCGACGGCCATTCCATTGTTGTCAGCGACTTGAATAATCCGCGCGCCATTCACACGTTCACGTACGCCGGAAAGTCGCTCACGCAAATGACAAAAGTTCTCAACGAAGGCGGCTATCAGACTGGCGATAAGGTAAAGATTCTCTATCAGCCGGGCGATACCGTTGCGCTCGATATTCGCGGCAAGCCGTCGAAGTCTCCCTGATTCGTTCGCGGCCGCGCCTCCGGGTTGCGCCGCTGCTCATCATGATTCGCTCTCCCGCAGTCGCCGGCGCTTTTTATCCACGCGATCCTTCCGAACTTGCCCGGCAAATCGATAGCTTCTTTTTGCCTCCCGCTATCAAAACGTGCGTTCGCGGCTGTGTCGTCCCTCATGCTGGTTATATTTATTCGGGTGGCGTGGCGGGCTCCGTCTATTCGTCCATTGAAATCCCCGCTCGCATAATTCTTCTGGGGCCTCGCCATTATCCGCAGGGGAGCCCGCTTGCAATCTTTGCGGCCGGCGCGTGGCAAACGCCGTTCGGAAATGTAGAAATCGACGCCTCGCTAGCGGAAGCTTTGATCCGCGAGTTTCCGCGCCTTCGTGATGATCCCGTCGCCCATCAACGTGAGCATTCGCTCGAAGTCCAAATCCCGTTCCTGCAACGTCTGGCAAGTGGTTTCCGTCTTGTGCCCGTCGTGCTCGTTTCGGACCGCTTTCCTGTTCTGGAAGACCTCGGCCACGCGCTCGCGCGCGTGATCCGCGCGCAGCCGGATCCGATTCTGATCGTTGCCAGCACGGATATGAATCACTACGAAAGCGATGAGATAACGCGTGTGAAGGACCGTCGAGCGATCGAGCGGATTCTTGCGCTTGACCCTCGCGGCTTATTCGACACCGTACGAAACGAGGGAATTACGATGTGCGGATATGCGGCAACGGTGGCTGCTCTTGTTGCAATGCTGGACCTAGGTGCGGAAAATGCTTCGCTCGTTCGCTACGCAACTTCGGCGGACGTGAGCGGCGACTACAATCGTGTCGTCGGTTACGCAGGCTGCTTGATTCCCTAAGTTTGCGACCCGGCCTGCCCCGCGCAACGGGAAAATCTTCGATTCGAAATTCTCAGTGCGATCTTCCCGCACCCGCAGATGCCTGAGAGCTGGCAGCCCCGCTGGCCGCCCTGGACGTCGCCAGAGACGCGGCAGAGAGGCTGGACGCACCCCCGATGCCTGCCCTAGCTTCAGGCACTCCGCTGAAGCCGCCCATCATCATGCGTGAGGGCGGCCGGCTGCTGATGGTCTCTCTCATGCCGACGGAGTTGAACGCATTCATCGGACGCGGAGGCGTCATCGTGCGCGGTGCGTTGAGGGGGTGAAAATTTGCCGTGGGGCTTGTCGTCAGGCGCGCAGATTCATGCGCGAAACTTGCGCTCAAATCAGACAACGTGCGGGCCGTGGGAACCGCCATTCGGACGTCGGCGACGCTCCCCAGCTTTCCCGTCGCTCCGGGCGAGGAAGCCAGCGTTTCAATCGTCTGCCCCTTCTTCAGCGACTTCAACACCTTGTAAGAATCGAAATTTTCCAGCCCGCTCTTTGCCAGCACAATCGTGGGGGTTTTTTCCGCCAGCGAACTCTTTGTGCCCGTCAGAGGAGACCATCCAATCTTGTTTCCGGACGAAACCCACTGCACCGGCGCGGGAGACCACTGGTTGAAGTTTCCGGGCATCCACATCCATCCGTAAGTCGTCTGATAGGTCCACTGTCCGAAATGGAATGGCACCCAGCCCCAGGGCTCGGCGCTGACCCACGTCCAGCCAAGGCCGTCGTAGTACATCATCGAGCCGTTCGAGAAGGGCACCCAGTCGCTACCCATCCCCGACGGTTGCCACGCGTAGCCCAGTCCCGGAACGAACGTCCAGCTCCCATACGCCGAGAGGTCCGCCATTCCGTAGCTGAAAGGCGCCGTCGTATATTGCGATGTGCGGTTCTCCACGGTTTGTAGGTAGGACGCACGCTGGTTGACGAGCTTATCCCAATCGTCGGTCTTGGGCATCGTCTTCAACCCTGTTTCTTGGGGCTTGCGCACTCCTACGAAATAGGTCTGGTCCTTGGCCAGGTTCTGCGTGCCTTGCGCCGAGTGAAGCTCGATTTTTCCCTTGAGGACGCATACTTCCACGCCATTTTTCGTCAAGTCCACTCGAAACTCGGATTTTCCCTGCGGCGTGATGTCGAAATTCTGGTTCGATACCGAAAAGACGTCCTGCGAACCAAGGTTGGCTTCGAAGGTCGCTGTCCCGTCATTCATCGCGACTTTCGTAATCTGCCCGCCATCGGAGAGCGCCAGTTCCGTGAACTGCAGGACCGTGTTTGGCGCTACCCAAACGACGCTCCCGTGCTCCATTTCGATTTCTGCCAAGCCCTCATTGGTTCCCACGGCAAAGCCCTGCTGCAGCGGCATGTTCATGGCTGCCGGTTCCCACTTGCCGGTGCTGGCCCGCGCCACCTGCACGTCCCCGCGGACCATGCTCAGCCGCACGATTCTCGCGTAGCTCAATGTCGCGTCATCTCCTCCGGCCAGAATGACGGCCGGAACCAAGGCGGCGGACAAAACAAGCGCAAGAACCAGCGAGAAAAATCTGCTTTTGCTGCCGGTCATGGGGCACCCCCTGCGGGACAGGCTTCTTGGCGACATCATACGCCTTATCGCAACCCAATATGTGATTTTCTTGTAAATTGCCCTGTGGCTGGCAGCGGGCGGAGCGAACTCGGATTTCTTTCTACGCCGTTCCGCGAATCTTTCCTGCCAGCGTGCGAGCCTTTTGCCGCGCCATGTCGATGTACTTCTCGTCCGAGGCGACTTCGTCGAGCAGCGGCAGCAGCCGTTCAGGTTCCGGGAGCAGTTTTCCCGCATAATCGGACTCAATCTGGATCAGCACGTCGTTCACACCCAGGCGGTCGTAACGCATGGTTCGCTGCAGATCGGAATAATCCATTTCTTCGCGCGCGAGGCCTTCGAGAATATCCTGCAGTCGGGAAGCGTCTTCATTGAGCGTGTAATTGAACGTTGTCTCGTGTTTTTCGCTTCCGTTTTCGTATTCGAGAGTTTTCTGTCCAAGGCTGGCGATTCGGCGATGAAGCTCCAGATCCACGCCCTCGAAATTATGGAGCTGTGCGGCGAGGCTGAAGATTTTTCCCGCCAGCGTCGCGCTGATCTGGAAAGACTGCGGACTCGCCTCGTCGTCCAGCGACCGGATATCCGCCGTGCAGCTCCCGCTTCGCCATACTTTTACTTCCGTAAATTCGGGATAGCTTGATTTGAATATCTTCCGGTAGGTGATGACGGGTCCGCTGGTTGAGGGCGCCGCCTCAGCAGCGGATTGTGGCCGTGCGATCGCCATGGACGCCGCCAGCGACATCAGCAGCGACGCAAGCGCAAATCGAAAAAGGACCTGCCGGGCCGCTTTTCGGAAGGAAGGCATCATCACTGCCATGGGATGCGCGCCGCGCGCATCAGGGTGCGAGAGGTTTCTGTGAATGAATTCTGCTGGCTGGATGTATCTATCCGGGCACGCGCCTGAGACAGAACTCCGTGACAGATTGCCACGCCCAGCGCGTCGGCGGCATCCGCTGGCTCCGGATATGCGCTCAATCCCAGTAGCGAAGCCACCATTTGTTGCATTTGCAGCTTGGAAGCCGCGCCATAGCCTGCCACGCAGGCTTTCACTTCTCGCGGCGAGTAACTATGCGTTGGAATCTCGGCCTGCGCCGCGGCCAACAGCACCACACCGCGCATTTCCGCCAGCTTCAAAGCAGTGCGCATGTTCAGAGCCGTGAATACCGCCTCCACTGCGACGGCGTCCGGCGAAAATTCGGCGACGAGTTCCGCAATCGTTCCGTGAATTTTGCGCAGCCGTTCTTCAAACGCCGCGCGCGCGGGCAGCTTTATCGCCCCGAAGTGGACCAGCCGGGCCGCCTGCCCCTGGCAATCCACTACGCCAAAGCCTGTCGCGCCTGCCACCGCCGGGTCAACTCCCAGAACGCGCAGGCCGCGCTTTGTCCGTGTCGTCTCTTGCGACGCCGCCACTTCTTTCATAACCCGCACAAGTGTACGTGCGAGCCAAGAAAGCAGGCTACTGTTTTTTGCGCTCTTTCACCGCGAAGACAACGGGAAGGGAGTCCAGCAGATGAAGCGGGAAGCCGTCAGCCTGCGACGGCTTCCTGAAGTTCCTTCTCATCAATGTCGAAGTTCGCGTAGACGTGCTGCACGTCGTCGTGATCTTCCATGTTTTCGACCATTCGGATCATCTGCTGTGCCTGTTGCCCGGTGAGCTTCACGTAATTCTGCGGCACCCACGACACTTCGGCCGAGCCGGGCGTGATGCCCGCCGCCACGATGGCCTCGCGGACCTTTTCGAACACTTCCGGCGGCGTCACCACTTGCCACGAGGATCCGTCATCGTGCAAATCTTCCGCGCCGGCGTCGAGCACGATTCCCATCAGCTTTTCTTCGTCCGCTGCTTCTTTCGGAATCACGATTTCGCCCTTGCGGTGAAACATCCAGCCGACTGCGCCCGTTTCCGCCATGTTCCCGCCATTCTTTGAGAACAGGTGCCGGATCTCGCCTGCCGCGCGGTTCCGGTTGCTGGTTACCACCTGCACCAGCATTCCCACCCCGCCGGGGCCATAGCCCTCGTACATCACTTCTTCGAGCGTCTCGCCTTCGAGCGTTCCCGCGCCGCGGGCGATGGCCCGCTCGATATTGTCGTTCGGCATATTCTCGTTTTTCGCCGCCGCAATCGCCGTTCGCAGGCGCGGGTTCGTGTTCGGGTCCGACCCTCCGGTGCGCGCCGCAATGCTCAATTCCCGGATAATCTTGGTGAACGCCTTGCCGCGCTTGGCGTCTGTCGCGGCCTTCTTGTGTTTAATTGTGGCCCATTTGGAGTGTCCAGACATGGATAAACCTTCTTAGGGAAATATGGCAGGAGCAAACTGTGACAGCTCTTGCCCGCACATTCTAGCAGCCCCACGAATATCAGGCAATAACGCCCGCTTCTGCTGAGCCGCATCAATGCGAATTCCACTGCTGGCTTTGTTTTCCCTTCTTTCAGTTGTTGCCGAGGATTTCATCCATGCTATCGCCGAAAGCATGCTTCCTCCACAAGAAGCGAAACACGGCCGCAGCCTTATGGCCGAAAACCACCACCTTGCTTGAAAAGCACCATCGCCGGCCTGCCTGAGTATCCTCCTTGCTCTGCGCCACCGCCTTGTAACTTATTGATTGTGCTTTGTTTATATGTGCATTCAGCGAAGTCTGCCGTTTGGCATCCGCCCTGCATTTTACGTGCACGTAAGCTGGTTCTTAGAGCAGCAAACGAGGTGCTCAGATGAGATATCTAAGACTTCTGGTTTTGGCTGGCGCATTCTTGGCGATCACGCCGTTTGCCCATGCGCAGAGCGTTGCGATTGGCGTCGGGGTCGGCGGCCCTGTGTATCCTGGTCCCGCTCCTGTCTGCGCGTACGGCTACTATCCTTACGCTCCCTACGCCTGCGCTCCTGTCGGTTACTACGGTCCGAACTGGTTTGTTGGCGGCGTCTTCATCGGTGCTGGCCCGTGGTATCACGGCTACTATGGCCACCCAGCGTACTGGGGACGCCCCGGCTTCTATCCTCGTCCCGTTCCGTACGGTCGGCCTGGATATGTCGGAATTGGTCACAGCCCCGTTTATTACAATCATGGAGCAGTCGGCGGTAGCTTCCATGGCGGCCCAGCTTTCCGTGGAGGAGCGAGTTTCCACGGCGGTGGCGGATTCCATGGTGGTGGACACAGGTAATCCGAGCACACTCTGACTTGCACTCTCGGCCGGCAGCAAATGCTGCCGGCCGTTTTGTTCTTCTTCCGGCTCGGACTATTCTCTCCGGCGCAAAAATGCTAACGTTGCGATGCCTCTCGTTTCATCTGGACGATCAGGCTTGCGGCGATGCCTCATTCCATCAGGGATGTCTTCGAATTCGTCCTTCTCTCCGTGACCTCAGTCTTTTTTCTCGTGGACCCTTTTGCCGTCATCCCGCTATTTCTGGCGGTCACCGCCGACGATCCCCTCCCTGTGCGTCGCAGCGTCGCCCGCCGGGCTGCGTGGACCTGTACGATTGTCCTTGCCTCTTTCGCGATTGCCGGCAGCCTGATTTTCAAGGCCTTCGGGATCACTTTGCCGGCGTTCAAAATCGCCGGAGGCATCATCCTGCTGCAGATTGGCTTCGACATGCTTCAAGCGCGCCAGTCGGGGCAGCGTGTCACTGCGGAGGAGCAGCAGGAAGGTGCAGAGAAGCCCGACGCCAGCATCATTCCGCTTGGAATGCCCATGCTTGCAGGGCCGGGTGCGATCTCCACCGTCATGGTTCTTGTCGGCGAATCGTCCTCTCCCTGGCAGCACGTAGTCGTCTACGCGACGATCGTGCTTACTTCCTACGTTTCTTTTTTGGTTCTGGCAGGAGCCGACGGAGTCCGCCGCGTTCTCGGCGAAACAGGCATTCGCATTCTGATGCGGCTGATGGGATTGCTCCTCGTAGCTCTTGCCGTTCAGTTTGTTGCCAACGGCTTGATCGATTTCGGCCTTCTCAAACCTTTGCAAGCGCCCTATTAGGTGAGCGGCTTTCTCTTTGCATTCGACCGCGGGTCTCGCAATTCTTAGTTCCCGGCGCCACTCTTCAGCCGTTGCAGAATTGCAGCGCCGTTAGGCGTTCCCCAGCCCGTGCAAGGATCCCATCCAGCTTTTGCTTTATACGCTCCATTGTTTCCCACCGTGATGTCGTGAAATGTGCTCGCCACTCCGGCCACCTGTGCGTAGAGCCCAGGATTGAAATAGCCCACTGTCTTTCCCAGCGCCTGATTCATCAATGCGATCAGTCCGGCCCAGAGCGGCGCCACGGCGCTCGTTCCTCCAATCACCGTGTTCGAGCCATCCACGTCCACGCGATATCCCGTCAGCGGGTCGGCATCGCCTGCGACATCGGGCACGCCGCGGCCGGTCTTGCCTCCGGGATTCGCCGATGGCGGCACGCCCGCGTTCTCCTGCCACGAGGGCAGCGGAAACGTGGCGCTCACCCCGCCGCCTGTCGCGCCGTCGTCGGGAAGGTCGTTCCACACCTCTTCGTCCGTGATTGTCGTCCCGCTTCCAATCAGGTGCGTTCCACCGCAGGCCAGCGCATACGGGCTCGACGCCGGAAAATCCACATGCGCCTCGCCGTCGCTCACTCCGTCCGTCGAACCCTGATCTCCCACGGCGACGCACACTGTGACGCCAACTGCCGCTGCCGATTGAAATGCATTATTGAATGATTGCAAGGATTGCGCCGTCCACGACGATTCCGGCCCGCCCCAACTGATGGAGATCACCGTCGGGCTGTGCGTTTTATCGGTCACCGCCTGATTTATGGCGTCCAGAAATCCCGCGTCGGTGTTTGGCGCGAAATACACAACGATCTTCGCTCCCGGAGCCACGGAGCCCGATACTTCGATATCGAGCATCACTTCGCCATCCGGCCCGCTCGGATCGCCCGTCGGGCTATTGTTCGCACCGTCGACTCCAACGTCTGTTACCGACGGAGCAGGCGAAATTCCCAGAGATGCGAAGTAGCTGCTGAGGTCCGCCGCGTTGTAGCCGCCTCCGAGCTCGATGATTCCAATTGTCTGGCCTTGCCCGTTGGCCGTCGTGGGGAAATCGTAAAGTTCTGCCACCTGCAAGGGAGTATAGGAAGCCGTCGATGCAGCGCGCGGCTTCACTTTGGGAGCAATCCGAAAATGCGGCCGCGCGTGGGGGCGGTTATCGAATCCCAGCACATCGCGAATGATGTCCTTCATCTCTTGGGGGACACTGACCGCTCCTGTGTATCCGCGGTGCACTCCGTGTGGATGGCGGTAACGCATCAGTTCGACGCGAAATGCCCGCTGGAAATCCTGCGCCGTTCCGGAAAGCGCCAGCGTTCGCGCTCCCCGATTCACGTCGGAGACACTCAATCCGTACGCCCGCGCGAATTTCTCCACCTGTTTCACATCCTTCGGGTCCGCGCCATATCTCATCGTCAGTTGGGCGCGTGTCAACCGTCCGCCGCGAGCCACCAATTGTTCGAGCGTCTCCTGTTCTCGCGCAGGCTTGCGCCTGCGCAGGACAATCGTCACGCGAATTGGTTCTTTCGGATCGCACGGGCCGGTAACGCTCGCCGCCGGCATGGCCTTCCTCTCGCTGCCGGGAATCGTCACATATTGATCGAAGCTCATGAACGCACCTCGCGTGTCTTCATCGGATGATTCGGGGCATTTCGGCTTTTTCGTCGCCGAAATGTTCTGAGGGCTTGGCTGCTGTCTGAGGGCCGGGAACTATTTTAGCTCTTCTGCTCCACTGGGAAATATCTCAGCGGGGTTTTTGCAACAGGAAAATGCTGTGTCCTTCAGGATCGTGAAGCACGGCCCAAGAAGATTCCGATTGCACAATCCGCTCCTTCCCGATCGTGGCGAGCGCCGCTGGCAGATCGGGGACTTCAAAGAAGAGAACCGCCTTATCCAAAGACGGGTACGATTCCGCTCCTTTTCTTTCGAGGCACACAAAGCTCGCGCCGCCATCAAATTGCGCGTGATGTCCCATCTCTTCCAAGGTGATTTTCAGGCCCAGCGTTTCCTGGTAGAAATCTTTCGCCTTCCTCAAATCGTCGAAATAAAGCTCCACGCCTGCCAGCCGCGCCCCAATCTGACTCATAACGATCCTCCCTCCCGTCGCTAGGCAATGCACTCCGCCTCTAATCCAAGTGTTCGTTTTCCTCCCGGTTTTTTCTCTTCGTGATCTTCAGTGACACGCGGAAATCCCGGCTGCGAACGTCTGCCAGGATCTTCTTTCGCGTCTCCACCGGGAGTCCTGCCGGAACGAACACTCCCGCAGCGTCGCGCGGAAAATGTTTCACGAAAATTGCCGCTACGTGAGCCGTTGCGTATGAGATGGGCGAAGCCGTCCAGCCGCTCACCCGTATCTGGTAGAGCGTCGGAAAACTCACATCCCACCGAACTTCCAGCAATTGATCATCTTTTTCGCCGCGCACCACCACCGCCGCCAGAAATCGCGCATTTTCGAGCTTGCCTCCGCGAATCAGCTTCGCCACTTTCCCCGGCGTGGGCGTTTGCGGAAACCTCTTTCGCACGAGCCCTTGCGACCGGTGCAGCCTTCCTTGCCGGTACCACCGCTGCAACCGCTCGAATTCGTTTCCGCCGATTTTGGCGTCGATGTTCTTCACCGTCACGGCCAGTGGCAGCAGGCACACTTCGTCCTGCGCGGCCAGATATACGGCCGTTTCTCCTACTGGGGCCGGAAAGCGAAACCTCTCGCGGTTGCCGAATCTCTTTGCGAACGCGAATCGTCCGTCGCGGTAGATTCTCGGCCTCGATGTCGCCTCGTCGTACGCCACTTCGGCCGACCACATCGACACCGGATCTTTGCTTTCCGTGCTTTCGTATAACCGGATAAAAATCGATTCGCAGGCCTCCAGCAATTCCGCACCGCGCTTTGCCAGCAAGTCCGTCAGCCCCGGCGCCGCCCCCGCGCAAATCACCGCCGCGCGATTTTTCGACACAAATCGCTTGTGATATCGCAATTGTTCCGGCTTGAAGGGCTGCCGCGTTAGGTGAGAACTCAGGTCCAGGTAATGAGCGCGCAGTCGAAGCGCCGCGCGGAGAATAATCTCGTTGAACACCGCAGGGGAGGCATTCACCACCAGATTCGCTCCTCGCCCCGCCCGCACGATCGACCACAGGTTTCGCGCGTTTGCTTCCACCACCTCGATCTTGCTTTTCTTGCCCAGAAACCTTCGCGCCCGCTCCACGTCGCGGTCGCCGCACCACACCGTATGGCCCTGCTTTTCGAGCAGTTGCGCCAGCAGCGAGCCGGTCCCGCCCGCCCCCAGAACGAAGATCCGCATCGGTCCGAAACTCTACCACATCCCTCGGGCCACAGAATGGTAGGCGTTTGCCAATCGCGAAATATCAATCATCCGTACGTTTGATCGCTTTCTTTTGTCGTGAATCGTAACTCGCCATGTCACGCTTCTCCCATCCAATCTTTAACCCCTTGGGCGAGCGGGACATCCGGGGTGGGGACACTTCCCAGCCGATCATCGCTTCCGCCAGCTCGGCGTCTGATCTCATTCAGACCGGCGTGGCGATTGTCTCCCTGCCATTGCAAGAGTAGAATCGCTCTAATACTCCGACCCTCAAGGCCTGCCGGAGAGACAACCAATGGCTTGAGGGCGTTTCCCGCTTTGCCATGGAGCATTTCATCACCGCCCGCGGCAACCGGGATGAGGGTGCGATTGGAAACGTTCGCGCCTCCCTTCGTGATGCTCTTGCATCGCGTTTTGGAAAGGAGAGAAGAATGCGGCGGAAAAGCGCCGCTCTTCGTTTGCCCATCTCCTTTCTCGGACTTGGGCTTTTTTATTGGCTGTGACTTTTTATGGGCGTGCGTATCCAATGAGCGTGAATCGGACGAACGTGAATTTGACGGACAAATTCGGCCGCGCCATCACCGACCTTCGCCTGTCGGTCACCGACCGCTGCAATTTTCGCTGCGTCTATTGCCGCTCCGCCGATCCCGAACATTACAAACCCGAGGACGAACTCCTTGCGTGGCACGAATACGAGCGCCTCGCCCGCATCCTCATCGGCATGGGCATCCGCAAAATTCGCGTCACCGGC
Organism: Candidatus Acidiferrum sp.; assembly: GCA_035524135.1. GTDB lineage: Bacteria > Acidobacteriota > Terriglobia > Acidiferrales > UBA7541 > Palsa-295. The sequence continues at coordinate 31,035 of DATKPM010000047.1, forward strand.
GGCGAGCCTCTCGTTCGCCCCGGCGTCATCGACTTCATCGCTCGCTTGAAAGCTCTCGGCACGCGCGACCTTTCGATGACGACCAACGCTTATCGCCTCGCCGAGCATTGCGCCGATCTCGTGGCCGCCGGCCTCGACCGCATCAACATCAGCCTCGATTCTCTCGACCCAGCCAGATTCGAACGCATCACGCGCACGCGCGTTTTTGACCATGTCATCGCCGGCATCGACGCCGCTCAGTCCTCGCCTCTTCGTCCCGTCAAGGTCAACGCCGTCCTCGTCCGAGGAATCAACGACGATGAAATCGAGGCCTTCGCCGAATTCGCCCGCGGCCGCAATCTCATCATGCGTTTCATCGAATTCATGCCTCTCGATGCCGACCATTCCTGGACGCGCGATAAAGTTGTCACCGCTGCCGAAATTCATTCCCGTATTGCCGAGCGCTGGCCTCTGATTCCCATCGCCCACGAGCGCAGCGAGACCGCGCGCAAATATCGTTTCGCTGATGGCCGCGGCGAAATCGGTCTCGTGGCCCCCGTTTCGCAGCCTTTCTGCGGATATTGCTCCCGCATCCGCATCATGGCCGACGGCAAGCTCCGCACCTGTCTTTTCAGCCGCGAGGACCACGATTTGCGCTATCTTCTTCGCAACGGCGCCACGGATGGAGACATCGCCGATGCCGTCTCCCGCATCGTTATGGAAAAGGAGGCGGGCCATCGCATCAACGAGCCGGATTTCCATCCGCCTTCGCGTACCATGGTTTTTATTGGTGGCTGATTTTTCCCGGAGATCCCTGGCGAATGGCCGACGAAGACCAAAAATGCTTTTCGCTGCCGGAAGCCGAACGCCTCCGCAAAGAGCTGGAGCCTGTCTTGATCGAAGCGATGGAGGCTCGGCGCAAAATGGCCGAGGCGGAGCTCGAGCTTACGTCTCTTGCCGAGCGCATCCAGCGTTCCGGCGGAATGTTAATTCCCTTCGAGCGCACCGCGCGCCTTCGCCTCGACCGCAACCAGCAGGAGGACGCGATTCGCGACGCCATCGATCGCATCCACTCCACCGGTTGCCTGGTCAAGGACCTCGACGTGGGACTTCTCGATTTCCCCGCGCGCATCCACGACGAGGACGTCTATCTCTGCTGGAAGCTCGGCGAAGACCGCATCCGTTTCTACCACAGTCAGGACGAAGGCTTTGCCGGCCGCAAGCCCATCGACCCGCGCGACACCGACTATCGCACTCCGATTCAGTAGCTTTTTTCCAATCCCGCGCTTGAGCTGCTATTTCGTTTCTTGGTCGCTCGCTGCTTCCTCTTGCTCGTTTTGCGCCTTTTGCCAGGTTGAGTCAGGATCGTACGTTTTCATCGCCTTCCCGATCTCTTCTGTCTTCTTCCCCAGGTCCTTCTGCAGCACCACTCCGTCCGCTCCCACGATAAACGTCATGACTCCCGACGACCGGTACATTGCCGGATACGCAACGAATGCAAATCCTCCGGTCATTTTCCCGTCCACGATGTAGTTCTTCGCTCCGCCTGGTGCGCCCTTGCCTTGCGACGTAAGCACGTGGAACAAATATCCGCGGTAGGGAGTCGGAGGTCCTGCTTCGCCCTTTTTATATCCTTCGGCGTTCGCTTGCGCCACCAGTGGCCCGATGGGGCTCTGTGGTTCCCCTTCGGAAACTTTCCAGTAGAGTCCGTTATGCTTTCCCTCATCGCTGAAGGTCTGCTGCGCGTACTCGCCACCTTCTATCGAGTAGTATTGTTTCTGCGCCGCCACCAGCGCCTGGCAGATCCTGATGGCCGAGATTTCATTCCGCCCAATTCGCCTGTATAAAATCTCGTTTTCTCCGGCGGGCGTATCGAAGTACCACACCTTCCCTTTGTTCACGATGGGTATCGGAGCCGGCCAATTCTCAGCGCCGATGTACAGAGTCGTCATGCTGTTCGGTTCCTTCACCAGCCGGTGCATCTGAAGGTATCTCTGCACGAAATTCTCGCGATTTTCCGTATCCTGCACGGCGTCCCCGGAAGAGATGACGTCCTTACCCGCGGGTCCGAGAATCTGCAGCAAAGCCTTTTCATCATTGTTTTGCAAGGCGGCCACCAGAGCATTGCTCGCCTCCTCCGGAGACGAAAACGTCTCCTGGCCCTTTTGCTGTGCCGCGGAACGCGCGGGAAGGCAGGACGCCAGCAGAACGGCGGCTGCCGCTAATTTAGAAAAACGGCTCCATTGAAATTTCTTCGGCTTTATCCACTGCATGTGGCTTCTCTCCATTTCCGAATTTCACAATTCTTGAAAAGGCTCTCGGAGCATGAATTATCGTGGTCTGCCTCCGCCACCATGGAAGCCTCCGCCCCCACCACCATGAAACCCTCCTCCACCGCCGAAGCTGGCGCTTCCTCGCGCCGAATAGCTTCTTGTCTCTCCGCCGTGATCGTAGTTGCTGAATGCCCCCGTGCGGACGTCGCTCTGTCCGTGCGGTGAAGCGTATCCGCGCGCCGCTTCCGTGTTTCCCTCAAACGGTCTCGGTGACGCGCCGGGATGGTTGTATACATTTCCCGGTCTGTTGAAGTTTCCGGCGGGAGGTCTGCCATCGGCGTACGCATGTCCCGGGGAGCCGCCATAAGGTCTTCCGCCCCGGTAATAATTGTCGCGATTATAAAATGTTCTGCTTCCCGAGTAGTACACGTTCCGGTTGTAAATCACTGTTCGTCGGCCCCAATCAAATCCCCATCGCGGATAACCCCATGCGTATCCGCCAAAAAATCCAATTCCAAACCCGATGCCGAAGGAAAGATACGGGCCGCCGTACCAAATCCCGGGATACGGATACCAATAAGGCCACGGCGAGATTGGGTATCCGTAAACCGCCCACGGATCGTACGCGGGCACGTAAACCACCGTCGGATTGGCCGGCTGAATGATGATTGTCGAGCCTTGCGTCGTTATGGTTTGTTGCGGCGTCGACTGCAGCGTGCCCGCCTGCTGCGCCTTCTGCCGCATCACCTGAATCGCGTTCATCACATCATCCTGCTGGTTGTAGTAAGCGTCGCCCAGCGATGACGTCCACGATAGATTCTTGTCCATATTTCCCAGGACGGACGGAAACGCCGTAAGCGCCTTCACGCTCGGATCCCAAGGCTGCTGGTTCACGGCTTGCGCCAGCGCGTCCCCCTGCAAGTTTGGGTTCGCTTGCAACCACCGGTCTGCTTCCACGACCTCTTCGGGGTATGTCGACGCCGCTAGAATTTGGGCCACCAGCGAATCCGGATACAGCGCGATAGGAGCCACGAGCTGCTGCAATTGTTCGGGCGTCTGCGGTGCGTATTGTTGCTGCGGCGGAGCCTGAGACTGGTCCTGCGGCTGAGACTGGTCTTGTGCCTGAGATTGGTCCTGCTCCTGCTGATCCTGCTCCTGATATGCCGCCAGGTTCTGCGGCCACGTTGCCGTCAGCAATGCCAGTGACGCGATGAAACACAATGCCCGCGTTCCTTGTCGAAATCTGGAGCCGTGTCCACGTTCGTAGATGTTCATGCGCTTGAACCCCTCTATCCCTGCAAGCCAGGAGGCCTTCAGCTCTTTAGACCGCTGAGAAGGGCGCATGGTTGCAAAATCACTTTGCCTCCATTGCTCACCCGATAAAAATTTTCGCTTTCCAGACCTTCCAAACTCTCTGCTCCCTATCACTCCGCTGGGCATCTTATTGGAATCTTAGGGTAAAGTAGAATGATGCACGAAACGCAAAATCGTTTGAAGGACTCCGCAAGTCCTTATCTCCGTTCAGCCGCCCATCAGCCTATCGACTGGCACGAATGGGGCGAAGAGGCCTTCGCTCGCGCCCGCGCCGAGCAAAAGCCCATTCTGCTCGATATCGGCGCCGTCTGGTGCCATTGGTGCCACGTCATCGATCGCGAAAGCTACGAAAATCCCGAAATCGCCGCTCTCATCAATGCAAATTACGTCGCTGTCAAAGTCGATCGCGACGAGCGTCCCGACGTCGACTCGCGCTATCAATCCGCCATCAGCGCCATTTCCGGTCAAGGCGGCTGGCCCCTCACCGCCTTCCTCACACCCGACGGCAAGCCGTTCTTTGGCGGCACCTATTTCCCGCCCGAGGATGCCATGAACCGTCCCGGCTTCAAGCGCATCCTCTCCGCCATCGCCGATGCTTTCCAGACGCGCCGCAGCGAAGTCGATTCCTCCGCGAAAGCTCTCGAAGACGCCGTCGCCAAAGCTGAAATCTTTCACGGTGGCCGCGCGGATTTCAATCCCGCTGTCATCGACTCCATCGTCGATTCCGCTGTGCACCAGTTTGACGAGCACAACGGCGGCTTCGGCCACGCGCCGAAATTTCCCCACGCCTCGGCCATTGACCTTCTTCTTGACCGCGGCCAGACAGCGCACGACGCGAATCTTCTCCACATTGCCGCGCATACTCTCGAAAAAATGGCTCTCGGCGGCGTTTACGACCAGCTTGCCGGAGGCTTCCACCGCTATTCCGTCGACGAGCGCTGGTGCGTCCCGCATTTCGAAAAAATGTCTTACGACAATTCCGAGCTTCTCCGGAATTATCTCCACGGATTTCAAGTCACCGGCAGCGCGCTGTTTCGGGAGACGGCCGAAGGCATCATCACCTGGGTTAATGAAGTTCTTTCCGACCAGCGGCGCGGCGGCTTTTATTCCAGCCAGGATGCCGACCAGACGCTCGAAGACGACGGCGATTATTTCACTTGGACCACCAAGGAAGTCCGCGAAGCGCTCTCGCCCGAAGAGTCGCGCGCCATCGAGATGTATTACGACGTTGACCCGCACGGTGAAATGCACCACAACCCGCAGAAGAATGTCCTGTGGGTGCGCGAATCCATCGCCTCGCTCGCCCAGCGCCTCTTCCTGGACGAAGCCAGCACGCGCATCCTCCTCGCTCGTGCAAAAGGGAAATTGCTAGCTGCGCGTCTAGCTCGCCGTCCTACGCCGATGATCGACAACACCCTCTACGTCGCCTGGAATTCGATGTTTGTTGCGGCGTATCTCGAAGCTGCCCGCGTTTTGCAAAGGGACGACTGCCGCGCGTTCGCTCTGAAAACTCTCGACAGAATTCTTGCCGAGGCTTGGAATGATTCGCGCGGCTTCTTGCATCGCGTCGGCGGCGCGCCTCTCGAAGGCTCGCTCGATGATCAAGTCTTTGCTGCTGCCGCGCTTCTCGACGCCTACGAATCCACGCTCGACCGCCGCTACTTCGACGTTGCCGAGCGCGCCATGCAGCTCGCTGTTGAGCGTTTCGGCGATCCCGACGCAGGCGGTTTTTTCGATCGCGCCCGCGACGCCGCTCCCATGGGCGGCCTCGATGTTCGGCGCAAGCCGCTGCAGGATTCCCCTACGCCCGGCGCGAATTCCGTCGCCGCCATTGTTCTCGATCTTCTCTACGCCTTCACCGGCAATCGCCTTTATCACGATTGGGCGGAAAAAACTCTGGAGGCCTTTGCGGCGCGCATTCCGCAATACGGTCTCTTCGCTTCCACCTACGGTCTCGCCGCGCTCCTGCATTCTCGCCACACGCTGCAAGTCGTCATCCTCGGCGCCGGAGGCGATCCCCAGGCTGCCGCTCTCGAAAAATCCGCCAACGAAATCTATCGCTTCGGCAAAGCCGTCCTCCGCGTTACACCAGAACGGCTCGCCAACGCCTCGCTCGCCCCCGCTCTGCGCGAAACATTGCCCCATCTAGACGCCGCAATGCCGCAGGCCCTTGTCTGCTTTGGCGCCTCTTGCCTTCCGCCCGTCTCCGACCCCGCATCTCTCGCGGAAATATTGAAGAAGGAATACGGCTTGACGGTGGCTCGCTCCGCCGCCGAACGCTGAATTGGGTTCTCGCTGTTTTGCAACTTCTGCGCCTCGTTGCCCCCGGTCGTACGGCCCGGCAATCTTTCCTGAGAAGCTGCTAAACGGTTTGCCGTCTTCGCTTTCTGGTTAATACGAATTTATCTCCACCGACACGCAATCTTATTCGTACGTTTTACGGCGATTCATCCAAGTGGCGTATTGCAACAGTGTCGCGAATGGCGCGCCTTGCACTTCGCGACCCTACACGCCATTTGGAGGACTTCGAGATGCGTCCAGTTGAACTGCTCCGTCGTGCGCTCGGCTTCGGCCTCGTCTGCAGCCTGCTTGTGATCGGGCTTGCGGCATCCGTTCGTGCCCAATGCCAATTGAATTCGCCGTCCGGAAAGATTAAGCACGTCGTTTACATCGAATTCGACAACGTGCACTTTACCCGCGACAATCCCAACGTTCCCTCGGACCTCGAGCAAATGCCGAACCTCCTCAATTTCATCGAGCAGAATGGCACGCTCGACGCCGGTGACCATACGGTCCTGGTCTCCCACACCGCAAACGACATCCTCACCACGCAGACCGGTCTCTATTCCGACGATACTGGCATCTTCATCGCCAATAGCTTCGGCGTGTTTGCCAATGGCGCTGGTGTGTTTCCTTCCTCGTTCTTCTACTGGACCGACTTGGTGTCGGATATCAACGCCAGTTCCGACGACAACACCTTCGCGCTGACCACGCCGGAGGGGACCAACGTGCCCGCGCCCTGGGTGCCGTTCACTCGCGCGGGATGCACGGTCGGCGCCTTTTCGACGGCCAACATCGTTCTCGAACGCGCGCCGTTCGACATTGACAAGGTCTTCGGCTCTGGCTCACCACAAGCCATGGAGAGCAGCACGAACCAGAACAACGACTTCATCGGTGCGTCAATCCATTGCGCGCTCAATGATCCGCTCTGCCAATCCAACTCCTCCTTGGGCGTTGTCGGCGTTCCCGATCTCCTTCCGGATGAGCCGGGCGGCTACTCCGGTTACCAGGCCTTGTTCGGCTTGAAGTACATCAACCCCGCGCTCACCGGCAGCTCTACGGGAGCCATCGTCGATTACCACGGCGTTCCGCTTACCGGATTCAACCAGTTGAACTTTGATCCGACGCCGGCGCAAACGCTCGCAGTCGTCGAAGCCATGTTGAAAAAGGGCATTCCCGTCGTCTACGCCTATATCGCCGACGCTCACGACAACCAGGAGGAAAAATCGATCGACTCCGCGGGTACCTTTGGTCCTGGTGAAGCTGCCTATGTCGCTCAGTTGGCCGATTACAACGCCGCGTTCGGCACCTTCTTCCTGCATCTCAAGGAAGCCGGCATCAATGCCGACAACACCCTGTTCATCTTCACCCCCGACGAAGGCGACCATTTCGTCGGCGGCGCTCCGACCCCGGCGAATTGCGACGGCGCAAAAATCAAGAAGAACGGTGAAGTCATTGCCGATGTCCCCTGCACCTACGGAACCAACGGCGTGGGCGAACTAGACATCAATCTCCTCGGCCTCACGCAAGCCGCTGGCGATCCGTCCCAGTACTCGATCCATTTCGACGATGCCGCCACCACTTACGTGAACGGACAGCCGCTCTCGGACAGCAGCAGTGTCCGCACGCTGGAGCAAACCATGGCAGGCCTGACTGCGATCAACCCCCATACCGGACTCAGCGAGAGCTTGCTCGGAACCGGTCTGGGTCCGGATCTCCAGGGAGCCATTGTCGATCCGGCAGCGATGCATCTGCTCCACATGAACACAGTTGCCGATCCCAATCGCGAACCCACTTTCACGTTCTTCGGCAATCCCAATTTCTTCTTCGAGACCTCGGGCAGTAACACCCCAGTCGTAGGCACCGGCTTCGCCTGGAATCACGGCGATATCCAGCCCGAGATCGCCCGCACCTTCATCGGTGTTGCCGGTCCCGGTGTAAAGAACCTTGGCGTCACTACGCCGAAGGATTTCTTCACCGACCACGTCGACCTTCGGCCCACCATGATGACGCTTCTCGGCCTTACCGACGACTATCAGCACGATGGCCGCACGATCACCGAGCTGCTTCAACCGAACGTCCTGCCATCCAGCTTGCGCGCGCATTCCGATACGCTCCTGCAGCTTGGGCAAATCTACAAACAGATTGACGCGCCGTTCGGCGATCTCTCCGAAGACGTTCTCAAGATCTCGACGTATGGGATTACGAGCACTTCGGATGGCGACGTGGTCTACACCAACCTCGAAAACCTCATCTCGCAGTGGACCAGCGAACGTGATGGCCTCGCTGCGCAAATCAAGTCCATGTTGGAGGGAGCCGAGTTCGAGGGCATACCGATCAACGAGAGGCTTGCGAACAACGTAATCACCGAGTCGCAGGCGCTTCTCGACCAGGCGAAGTTCTGCACCAACCATCTGGCAAAGTGCAGTAAGTAGCATCGTTCTGCGTCCGTTGGCGCCTGAGCTCCATGCTCAGGCGCCAACCAACTTTTCAGTTCGTCAGCGCACGGCTTTTTATCCTGAGGACGAAGGCCAGTCGTGCCGTAACCGGCATGGGGAAACGCGGCTTCAGCCGCTGAGGGGAGGCCTTTGTCCTGAACCTCGTGCGCCAACTCTTCTTCTCGGTCGAAGCGGGACTTTGGCTCCCAAACTTTACTCTCCGTGCTCGGGTGCCAACGGTGTCTTTCGGTGGAAGCGGAGGGCTTTAGCCCTGGCGGCTTGTGTCGCACCCCTTGCAATCGACGACCTATACCTCCCGCGCAGTAAACCAGCAACGGCCGGTCCTGCGCCAATTCCTTCGCGCGCACTTTCAGCTCGCGGCATTCGGTTGTGGAAAAGACTTCCGGATTTATTTCTCCGAGTAATATCCTTCGCGCGCCTGCACCACCAACCCCTTGTCCGTCGTGGTCAGCACAATCTTGTGAAATCCCCCGCCCGGTTCCGTTCCGCTCGGCACGTATCCCAGGCTGTACTGGTTGCGCAGCTCTTCGGCAATCTTCGCGTAGATGTCGTCCACTGTTTCTTTCTTTGAAACCTTGAACATCTCTCCGCCCGTCGCGCTCGAAAGTCTCTCTAAAACTTTTTTCCCGTCCGGGCGCTCTTGCTGTGGCGGCCGCCCGCTTCCTGGCCACTGCCCGCCGGGGCCTCCCATCCCGCCGCCGTGTCCCCAGCCGCCATGGCTGAAGCCGCCGTGATTCTCATATGCCTCTTCGTCGGCAAATAGAATCGAATAAATCTGCGTGTCCGCATGCTGCGCGGCGTCGATCGCTTCTTCCATGCTCACTTTGCTTCCGCGATCCACGCCGTCCGAGAGAATGATCACCGCCTTGCGCCCTTTCTGCTTTTTCATCAGCTCGTTCGACGCCAGGTACACGGCGTCGTAGAGCGTCGTCCCACCGCCGCCGTGGTGTCCTTGATACTGAGGAGCAAAGTCCGCGCCCATGTAAACAGGCCGCTCATCTCCATCTGACCGGCTCAGTTCCGGCATCCCGAGATCTTCGAGGGCTTTTTCCAATTTTTCCTTCGAGTTCGTCAAATCCTGCAGCAGCTCCACGTCGCGGTCGAAATGAATCACGAACGCCTTGTCCCGGTCCACGCGCAGCATGTCGTCCAGAAATTTCTGGCTAGCCTCGCGCTCTTGCCCCAGCACGTTTCTTTGGCTCAAGCTCGTATCCACCAGCAACCCCAGCGTCAATGGCACGTCCGTGTCGGCGACAAAGTAAGTGATGGTCTGTGGGCTCCCGTCTTCCGTCAGTGCGAATTGATCTTTTGTAAGGTTCGGCACAATTTTTCCGTGCTTGTCTTTCACCGTGGCGTACACGGTCACCAGATTTGCCTGCACCTTGATCGGCGGCCCCTGCGCCTTCGCAGGAGTCTGCGGGCCCGCTTGTGCAGCCGCTTGCGCCGTCGGCTCTGTCTTTGCCTGCTGCTGTCCCTGCGCCTGTGCGTGAGCCAGCGCCGTCGCCACCAGCCCCAGCGCAATCGCGGCGCCCAGTATCACACCCCATCTCCAGTAAATCCGCTTGTAGCGTTTGTCGCAGCGTTCGCTCATCTTCCTGCCTTCATCTTCATAGTTCTCCATCCAAGCCTTCTGAGTTCCGAAAATTTAGTTCGTCGCGTTCTCAAATCGTTGTGAACTGCCCTCGCGCAAGATCCGCGTCGTTTCTTGCGCTTCGCGGTTCCTCTGATTGCTCCGCTCAAATTCCGGTGCCATAATGCTTTCTTCCCTCAGCTTGCAAGACGGCTGCGGGCGTACATGGGGGCTCCTATGGCATTGCGCGACGCTTGGATCGAGAAGCGAAACACGGCGATGAACAGTGGTAATCGAAATTTCTCCCAGATGCATTTTGCCCGCAAGGGCATCCTTACCGAGGAGATGCTCTACGTCGCCACACGCGAAAAAATCTCGCCCGAGCTCGTCCGCGACGAAGTCGCCCGCGGCCGTGCCATCATTCCCGCCAACATCCATCACCGCAATCTCGAGCCGATGGGCATCGGCGTCGCCTTCTTCTGCAAAATCAACGCCAACATCGGCAACTCCGCCACCACCTCGAATGTCGACGAAGAGCTCGAAAAACTCCATCGCGCCGTGCATCTCGGTTCCGACACCGTGATGGACCTCTCCACCGGCGGCGATATCCCGAAAATCCGCAAAGCCATCATCAACGCTTCGCCCGTACCCATCGGCACCGTCCCGATTTACGAAGCCATCTCCCGCGTCCGCCGCGCCGAAGACCTCTCCATCAATCTGATGCTCGAAGTCATCGAAGAGCAGGCCGAGCAGGGCGTCGATTACATGACCATCCACGCCGGCGTCCTCCGCCAGTTCCTCCCTCTCGTGCGCAGCCGCATCACCGGTATCGTCAGCCGCGGCGGCGCGCTCCTCGCCCAGTGGATGAGCTTCCACAAGCAGCAGAATTTCCTCTACGAAAATTTCGATGCCATCTGCAAAATTTTTCAGAAGCACGACGTCAGCTTTTCGCTCGGCGACGGCCTTCGCCCCGGTTGCCTCGCCGACGCGAGCGACGAAGCGCAATTCGCCGAGCTTCGCGTTCTCGGCGAGCTCACCAAAAAAGCCTGGGAATACGACGTGCAAGTCATGATCGAAGGCCCCGGCCACATTCCCATGGATCAGATCGAGCTCCAGGTGAAAAAAGAAGTCGAGCTGTGCCACGAGGCGCCCTTTTACACCCTCGGCCCGCTCGTCACCGATATCGCTCCCGGCTACGACCACATCACCAGCGCCATCGGCGCAGCGATGATCGGCTGGCACGGGGCGTCCATGTTGTGTTACGTTACTCCTAAGGAACATCTTGGCCTGCCCAATGCCGACGACGTTCGCCAGGGCGTGATCGCCTACAAAATCGCCGCGCACGCCGCCGACGTCGCCCGCCATCGCCCCGGCGCTCGCGATCGCGACGACGCGCTCAGCTACGCCCGCTTCCTCTTCGACTGGAAAAAACAATTCGAGCTTTCGCTCGACCCCGAGACCGCCCGCAAAATGCACGACGAAACGTTACCAGATGATTATTATAAAGAAGCCAAGTTTTGCTCCATGTGTGGCCCGAAATTCTGCTCCATGAACACCACGCAGATCGCCGAAGCCTATCAAGGCCTCGACCAGAAAGAACGCGAAGCGCGCTTCGCCGAGCTTCTCGCCAAGGTCGAAGTCCCGGGCGCGTCCCCCGCCGCCGCTCCTTCCGGCGC
>DATKPM010000048.1:0-33446 GCA_035524135.1 Candidatus Acidiferrum sp.
ATAGGCGCGCGCGGCGAGATCCTGGCCGGAAATGCCCGTGGGGAAGCCGAGATAATTTTCAATCTTTGAGCTGGAGCCTGCCTGGCCGCCAGGGGAAGTGGTCTCGACGACGAGGACATTGAGGCCCTCGGAGGCGGCGTAGACGGCGGCGGCAAGGCCGGAAGGACCCGCGCCGACGACAATGACGTCGCGCACCTGCGTGTCGTCGATATTGGGATTCAGGCCGAGGCAATCGGCCATGGCCTGGTTGGCGGGGTTGCGGAGAACGTATCCCTGGCCGCAGATGAGCACAGGAACTTCGTCGACCTTCACGTTGAAGTGATCGAGGATGTCCTGCACGCCGGAGTCGCGCTCGAGATCAATGTAGGTGTAGGGATAGCCGTTGCGGGTGAGGAATTCCTTGATGCGAAGCGTGCCCGCGGAATAGCTCGAGCCGACGACGATGACGTCGCCGCGATTGTGGGAGAGCAACTCGACGCGCCGAAGGATGAAGGCCCGCACGAGAATCTCGCTCAGGCGCGTGTCGGTCTCGACGAGTTTTTGCAACTGTTCGCGGTCAAGCTCAATCACCTCGCCGTCGTCGCGCATTTGGCCGCGGACGATGCTACGCCGGCCCGAAAGAGTGTGAATGTCCCCCATAAACTGGCCGGGACCGTGAACGGTGATCAATTCGTGACCGAGGCTCGAGCTTTGCGAAATCTCAAGATTACCGCGGATGACGACATAGAAGCGCATATTGCGATCGCCCTGCTCGACCAGGATTTCACCGGCGCGGACGTTGCGTCGCTTCCCATAGTCAGAGACGCGCGAAATCTCATCGGCAGTGAGAACGGGAAACATCTGGCGGTTATGCTCCGCTTCGGAGATACCTGTGATGGCGTAGGGATTGGTGGCCATTGCAGAATTCCTTTCAGGACCGGGCGGAATGCCTGTGGGTGGTTGGATGCACGAGGGGACAAAAGGCAACCGCCAAGCATGAATTATGAAGGATGAAGCGAAAGAAGGGAAATTGAACGCTTGGAAAGGCGTGAGAATCAGTTCACTGCAAATGCAAGAGCGGAGGAATAGGGTCAACTGCCCAAAATCCAGGAAAAACGGCCGGATTGACGCGCCCATGCGACTTTGCTATGTTCAGCGAAGAGAATTTCTGGAGTTGACCTGTGACTCGTCGAGCCAGTTCGTCCTCTCGTGGATCGCGGTCCAGCCGCAAACCTATGAAAAGTAAGTCAGTTAAGTCGCACACGGCTCCTGCCATGCCACCCGATCCAGACGCTCCCGCCAAGCAAGCGCAACTGAAGCTCTACGAAGAAGCACTGAAGATTTTCCAGGAACAGAAATATCCGCGCGCCAAGCAGGTGCTCGAAAAAGTGCTGGAAGGACCGAGCAAGGAGCTGCGCGACCGCGCGCACATGCACCTGCGCATCTGCGAACAGAGGATTTCGCGCACGCCAGCTCCGGTAGCGAAATCCGCCGAAGAACACTACACGCAAGGTGTGGCGCTGATGAATCTGGGGCGTTGGGACGAAGCCAGGGAGCATCTGGACCGCGCGCGCAAGGCGTCGCCGAAGGCCGACCACATCGTTTACGCGATGGCGGCGCTCGATTGCCTGACGGGTGAAGCCGAATCGGCGATGGAAAACCTGAAAATGGCAATTCAACTGCGGCCGGAAAACCGCTATCACGCGCGCAACGACGAGGATTTTTCTTTCTTGCAGGAAGACCCGCGCTTCACCGAACTTCTCTACCCGGAACGAGAAGGTTCCGCGGGCTGATCCAGCAATCACTGAATGAAGCACATTAAAAACTCGGGCCCCCGGCCCGTGCGCGTCGTTGCGCTCGGAGGAGGCACGGGACTTTCCACGGTGTTGCGCGGACTGAAGCGATACGTTGCAGACGGGCCAGAATCGAGCCGGGAAAAGCCGATAGCGGATCTCGTAGCAGTCGTCACAGTGACGGACGACGGCGGAAGCTCGGGGCGACTGCGGCGCGAATACAAAGTGCTGCCGCCCGGTGATATCCGCAACTGCATGGTGGCGCTTTCGAGCGACGAAGACCTGCTGGGCAAGCTCTTCCAATACAGGTTTCCGATGGGGCGGGGGCTGGCGGGACACAGTTTCGGGAATCTGTTTGTCACGGCGCTGACCAACGTGATGGGAGATTTTCCGGAGGCAGTACGCGTATCTTCAAACGTGCTTTCCACGCGCGGGCGGATTTACCCATCGACGGCGCAGAACGTGACACTGGAAGCGCGGCTGGCCGGAGGCGCGCGGATATTGGGCGAAACAAATATCTCCCGGTCCAAAAAACGCATCGAAAGCATTCGCCTGGTGCCGAAGGATGCGCGGCCGCTGCCGGAAGTGCTGAAGGCGCTGCGACGCGCGGACCTGATTCTGGCAGGGCCAGGTTCGCTCTACACGAGCATCATTCCGAATTTGCTCGTGGAAGAGGTGCAGGAAGCGATCGCCAAGGCGCGCGCGACGCGAGTCTACATCGCCAATATCATGACGCAGCCGGGAGAGACGGATCATTACTCGGTGGCGGATCACGTGAGAGCGATTTATGAGAATACGCGGCCGGGGCTTTTCGATTGTGTGGTGATCAACCGAACGCCGGCAACAAAGAAATTGCTGCGGCGCTACCGGGAGCAAGGCGCAGATCCTGTGGATCCGTCGCTTGCGGAACTCGAACGGATGAAGGTGCGGCATATTTCTGCGGATTTATTGCACCAGGACGGCTTGATCCGGCATGACTACGCACGGCTGGCTCAACTGCTGCTGGAGCATTTTGTATATAGCCGGACATGGCGCTGAGAGGCCGTCCCGACTGCTCCTGCTGAGAGAGTGACGGATTGGTTTCGGCTTTCTTGCCACGGCGGCCGGGTACCCGTATACTGGCCCGCGTTGTCTGGAAGGCTTGCCAAGATGGTTACTGCCGGTCGAACTGCCACGCCGCGGGAAAATCGCAACAAATCGTCATAGAAGATTCGGGAGGTGGGTATGACTTCGTCCGAACACGACGAATTGAACGTATACAAGTCCGCCGAAGCGAGGTTTGAAACGGCGGTACAGAAGCTGGGATTGGAAGACGGGCTCTATCGCTATCTGAAATATCCGAGCAAGGAAATCACGGTCTACATACCCGTGGCTTTGGATAACGGACAACTGGAAGTCTTCACGGGATACCGCGTGCTGCACTCGGCGGTGCGCGGTCCGGGAAAGGGCGGGATTCGGTTTGCGCCGGACGTTTCGTTGGACGAAGTGCGGGCGCTGGCGGCGTGGATGACGTGGAAATGCGCGCTGGTGGATATTCCATTCGGCGGCGCCAAAGGCGGGGTGATCTGCGACCCTTCGAAGCTTTCGAAGACCGAGGTGGAGCGGATCACTCGCCGGTATACGGCGGAACTGAGCGAATGGCTAGGGCCAGAGCGCGATATTCCCGCGCCGGACATCGGAACGAATTCGCAAACGATGGCTTGGGTGATGGACACCTATTCGATGCACGTGCGCCAGGCGACCACGGCTGTCGTAACTGGGAAGCCATTTGAGCTGGGCGGATCCCGGGGAAGGACCGAGGCGACCGGGCGGGGATTGATGATCTGCTGCGACAAGGCGCTGGCGAAGCTGAAAATGAAACGCGAAGGCTGCCGCGTGATCATCCAGGGATTCGGGAATGTGGGCTCGCAGGCAGCGATGCTGATGCATGCGGCGGGATACAAAATTATCGGCGTGGCGGACATTCACGGCGGGCTGCACAACGAGAATGGATTTGACGTGCCGAAACTCGTCGACTGGGTTTACAACCAGCGAAAGCCGCTGCCGGAATTTCCCGGCGGCGGATCGAAAATGACGGCGCAGGAAGTGCTGTTTCACCCGTGCGAAATTCTGGTGCCCGCGGCGACGGAGAACCAGATTACGACGAAGAATGTGCATCGCGTGGATTGCAAAATCCTGTGCGAAGGAGCGAACGGACCAACCACGTGGCATGCGGATCCGGTGATCGACCAGAAGGGAATTTTTATCATTCCCGATATTCTGGGGAATGCCGGAGGCGTGACGGTGAGTTATTTCGAATGGGTGCAGGACCGGCAGGGATTTTTCTGGCGGGAAGACGAGGTGAACGACCGGCTGAAACGGTTCATGGAACACAGCTTCGACACGGTGATGAAGTACGCTGAAACGCACGGCGTAAACAACCGCATCGCCGCGTATATCGTGGCGGTAGACCGCGTGGCGCGAGCATTGAAGCTGCGCGGAATTTATGCGTAAATGCTCTCCGACCGTAGTTTCCCGCGGAGGGCGAGCTGGCCGCTGAATCCATACAACCGGGCGCGCTGAAAACCGAGGACGAACACCGCCGCGATATCTGCACGGCCGGGCGCTGGATTTACGAGCGGGGGTACGTCGCTTCGACCGACGGCAACATATCTCTCCGGCTGGACCCGCGGAGAGTGTTGACCTCTCCGACCGGAATCAGCAAGGGCATGATGACGCCCGACGACCTGGTCATCACCGACCTGCAAGGCAACAAACTGAGCGGGCGGCGCAATCCCTCCTCCGAGCTGGCGATGCATTTGCTGATTTATCGCCGCCGGCCCGAGATCAATGCGGTCTGCCACGCGCATCCTCCCGTGGCTACGGGCTACGCGGCCGCAGGAATCCCTCTGAACAAAGCGTTGCTGGCGGAACTGGTTCTTTCGCTGGGGTGTGTGCCGGTGGCCCGGTATGGCACGCCGGGAACGCCGGAGCTGACGGAAGCGCTCGAACCGCTGGTGCAATCGGCCGATGCGATTCTGATGGCCAATCACGGGGTGGTGACGGCAGGCCAGGATTTGCTCACGGCATTCTTCCGCATGGAGACGACGGAACACTTCGCGCGCGTCGCGCTTGTGACCGAGCTGCTGGGGAAACAGGTCTTGCTTTCCAGCGGGGATGTGGAAAAATTGCTCGCGGCGAGGGCCCGATATGGAGCGCACACGGCTTCCGTTGTTGGCGCGGAATGTCCGGTGACTTCCGATGGAGAAGATACCGAGCGAATCACGCTGACGAGGCGCGAGCTGGAAGCGCTGGTGGAAGAAGCGGTGCAGAAAGATCGTGCGCGCCGTTGAGATGATCTCCTGGATGGCTGGTGAAAAGGGAGCGGAAGTTTTTGTAAGGTCGGTGCGACGGCAAGAGCTGGCGAACGGTTGGAGGGATAAGAATGGGTGAAGCTCTGGGAATGATCGAAACGCGCGGCCTGGTGGCGATGATTGAAGCGTCTGATGCGATGGTGAAGGCGGCGAAGGTCACGCTGGTGGGCTGGGAGAAGATCGGCTCCGGTTACGTGACGGCCCTGGTTCGCGGCGACGTGGCCGCTGTGAAAGCGGCGACGGACGCAGGCGCGGCAGCGGCGCGGCGCGTGGGCGAGCTGATCGCCGTGCACGTGATCCCGAGGCCGCACCAGTCGCTGGAGGACGTGCTGCCGATCGGCAAGTCAGCGCTGGCGGCGTCCGCGAAGTAAGCGAGATGCCGGGCTGCAAGCGGCCAGCGGTGCGAAGTACGCCGGAGTATCGCTGAAGAGGGCGAGGGGCGGCTGAATGCTCCCTGCAAACCTTAAAAAAGAGGCTCCTGGAAAAATCCTTCGATGATTCTCGCTCGCATTATCGGGACGGTGGTGTCCACGCGGAAAGACTCACGCCTCGAGGGGAAAAAGCTGCTGGTGGTGAAGCCGGTGACGCCGGAAGGCGCGGACGAAGCGGGCTACTTGATTGCTGTGGATACGGTGGATGCGGGGTTCCGCGAGACGGTGCTGGTGGTTTCCGGGAGTTCGGCACGCAACGCGACGGAATGCAAGGACCAGCCGGTGGACGCGGCGATTGTAGGGATCGTCGATTCGGTGTCGCTCGACTCCACGCGCGAAGCAGAGTTGGCGGCTGCAAGGAAGCAATGATTCTAGGGCGCGTGATTGGGCGCGTAGTGGCGACGATGAAAAACAAGTCGCTCGAGGGGCAGCGATTCCTGATCGTGCAACCGCTCGACCGCCAAGGACGCGACAAGGGCAAACCGCTTGTGGCGCTTGATTCGGTGGGAGCGGGCGCGGGCGAGACAGTTTACTGGTGCCGCGGCAAGGAGGCGAGCTTCCCGTTTCTGCCCGTTGAAGTGCCGACGGAGGCGACGATTGTCGGGATCGTGGACCGCCTTAACATCCCTTCTGCAATCCCTTCTGGGGCGAACGAGAGTTTCTAGATGCTGATTGGACGAGTGATTGGCGACGTGGTGGCGACGCAGAAAGCGCCCTCGCATGAAGGGCGAAAAATTCTAGTGGTCCAGCCTTTGCAACTGAACGGAAGCGACCGCGGCGAGCCAGTGCTGGCTCTCGATGCGGTAGACGCAGGAATCGGCGACCGGGTGCTGCTGACCACAGAAGGATTTTCGGCGATGACTTCGGTAGGCCGCCCGAATTCGCCCATCGATACGGCGGTGGTGGGAGTGATCGATATGGTGGATTTGATCGAAGGCGTGAAGTAGAGACCGAGTTTCTTCCGCGGTAAATCCCCTAATTCCTGAAACTGCAGAATGGGCAGCGCCGGAACGATGCGACGCCGCCCACTCGCTGGCATTTGTTCATCTTCATCCGGCAATCGCCACGTAGCGCGTTTTGCCGGAAAAGTGAATTTCCTGAACCGCGTTATTGTTTACGATGACAGCCGTGTAGGATGCCTTGTTGGAACCGTCCTTCCACGACATCGGTGCCTCGGCGACGACCTTCCCTTTTTGCATAAAGCTGACCGTCGAGCCATCGGCTTTCAGTTCGTAGACGCCGGGTTGCAGTTGCGTCCCGTTAAGAGTGGCAGGATTCAAGAGCTGGACCTGCGTCTTGATGATGTTGGCGGAATCCTTGGCGGCGGCAACTCCGGCGGTCAAAGGCAAGAGAAACGCCAGGACGGCCACCACTGCGATCAAACGTACACTGAGACGTCGGGACATGACTTTCTTCCTCCTCGATTCGATTCGCCCCACGCAAGCCTTAGACGCTGCACCTCTCGCTTCGGCAGCAAAAGCGGCGAGAAATGCGTGAGTGAAAATTTTCTCGTACGAAAATTCGTACACGTTCCGCAAGCGGACACCGTCCTCCCATGAACGGATAGCCGCTTTTCACTTCTCTTTCACGTCTCACTTGCGCTGCACTGAGTAATACGGAGTGCGAAAGAAAAAGTTCACCCAGCGAAGAAGATATTTTTCAGGAATGAAACGGGCGTCGCGGTTTGACACACATGGGCGGGTCTACAATAATCGCTCTAGATGATCGGCTCGCTGCGGGGCAAGCTGACGGAAAAGCGTCCTAACCAGGTGCTGGTGGACGTGGGCGGCGTAGGCTACCTGGTACACGTCCCGCTGTCGACTTTCGCCGGGCTTCCGCCCTTGCATTCAGAAACTTCTCTGCTGATTCACACACACCTGCGCGAGGATCAAATTGCGCTCTACGGTTTTCTGACGGCGCGCGAAAAACACTGCTTCGAACTGTTGATTTCCGCGTCGGGTGTGGGGCCGTCATTGGCCTTGAAGATTCTTTCCGGAATGGGCATCGACGAGCTGATTCCCGCGATTCGGTCGGGAAATCTGGGAGAATTGGTGCGCATTCCGGGTGTGGGCAAGAAGACAGCCGAGCGGATGGTGGTGGAACTGCGGGACAAGCTGACGGGCGTCGACGCGCCGGCCGCAGGGAAGCCGGAAACGCGCTCGCAACTGGAAGCGGATGTTTCCTCGGCGCTCGAAAATCTGGGATACGACACGCGGTCGATTGAGAAGGCTGTGGAAAAAGCACGCGGTGGAGCGGACGGAAATTTTGAAGCGCTGCTTCGCGGCGCCTTGCAGATTCTGGGCGCGGCTGCGATGCAGAAGTCGGCGCCAGCCGAACGAAAGTAAGCGGCTCGTAGCGACCGCGAAGCGCTGCCAGAAAGAAAGCGCTGGGCAGGCATGGGGAGGGAGAATCGATGCAACCGAAGATGGCCGCCTCCGCACGAAATCGAATCATTTCCGGGCAAGCGTTTGATGACGACGCGCGGCAGGAAGCGAGCGTCCGCCCGACACGGATTGCGGAATATATCGGGCAGGAGCGCGTGAAGGAGAATTTGCAGATTGCCGTGGAAGCGGCGCGCAGCCGAGGTGAGGCGCTCGATCACGTGCTGCTGTATGGCCCTCCGGGGCTGGGAAAGACCACCTTGGCGCAAATCCTGGCAAAGGAAATGGGCTCGGCAATCAAAGTCAGCTCGGGACCGCTGCTGGAAAAGAAGGGCGATCTGACTGCGGTGCTGACCTCGCTTGAAGATCGCGATTTTCTGTTTCTCGACGAGATTCACCGGCTCGACGCGTCGCTCGAGGAAATCCTTTATCCCGCGATGGAAGATTTTCGCGTGGACCTAATCATCGGCCAGGGCGCGGGGGCGCGCGTGCACCCCTATCAGTTGCAGCGTTTCACGCTTGTGGGAGCGACGACGCGCGCGGGGCTGCTGATGGCGCCGTTGCGCTCGCGATTCGGAATCGTGCACCGGCTGGACTTTTATTCGCCGGAAGATTTGCTGAAGATCGTGCTGCGCTCGGCCAAGATTCTGAACATCGCGATGGACGAGGAGGGCGGCGCGGAAATCGCACGGCGCAGCCGGGGAACGCCGAGGGTGAGCAACCGCCTGCTGAGGCGTGTGCGCGATTTCGCGGAGGTGCGTGCGAAGGGGCAGATCACACTGTCGGTGGCGCGCGACGCGCTGGCGATGCTGGGAGTGGACGAGCACGGGCTCGACGAAATCGATCGCAACCTACTGCTCACGATTATTCAGAAATACGCGGGCGGACCGGTGGGATTGAATACGATCGCTGCGTCACTTTCCGAAGAAGAGGACGCGATCGAGGAAATGTACGAGCCTTATCTGATGCAGCTCGGGCTTCTTGACCGCACGCAGCGCGGACGCGTGGCAACGGCGCTGGCATACAAGCATTTTGGAATTGAGGAGCCGCGGCGCCAGCCGGGACTTTTCTAGGCGCAGCATTAACTGCCTTGCGGCGATGCGAAGTTGACTTCGCGGGCGGCATGACGTGGCGCCATGGTGGATGAAAACCGTTAGTTGACAGCCCGCAATTGCACGGCGAAGCAGCGGCTTATTTCGCAACCAGGCCGTTGTTTTCGAGAACTTCGCGCAAGCGGATGAGTCCGGAGCGAATGCGGGTCTTCACCGTACCCAAAGGTTCGGACAGCGCAGCGGCAATTTCGCTGTGCGACATGCCCTGAAAAAATGCAAGCTCGATGGCAAGGCGCTGAGCCTCAGGCAGGTCGTGGAGGCAAGCGCGGATGAGCGTGGCGCGGCGCGCATTGTCGATGAACAATTCCGGATGAGACGGGACGACCGAGGAGTGGAACGCGTCATTTCGGAAATCTTCGCGGCGCCGCTGACGTTCGGGACTCCGCCGAAGATAATCAAGTGCGCGATTCCGCGTCAAGGTGACGAGCCAGGGCCCGAGGGGGCCGCGAGAAGGTTCGTAGCGTGCAGCATTTCGCCACAATAGGAGAAACACCTCCTGCACGATTTCCTCGGCGGAAGCGCGTTGCCGCGCAATTCGGAGGGAGACAGAATAAACGAGCGAGGAATATCGATCGTAGAGAACTTCGAGCGCTCTGGAATCTCCTTTCACGAGGCGTTCCATCGCGTCCGAGTCGTCGGAAGCGAGCTCCTCTCGAAATTTTAGGCAAGGCAACAAAGGACCACACGGCCGCGCTTTCTCCGCTCCGCTGCTACGAACAGAGCTGGTGGAATGGCCCGGGCAACATCCTGCCTGGAGATGATTTCTTGAAGAGCTCGCCAATGGCGCGCCCCCCTCAGGGGATAAGAGTGATTTGTGGACCAAAAGTTACACGGAGAGAAAATGGCCGTGGAGAAGAAAGTGAATGCGAAAACGAGAGCGGGCTAAGAGGGCTCTTGGCCTTTCTTTTTTTGCTCGGACCGAAGTCTGGCGATGACCTTATCCACGATGGGATCAATAACATTCGGCGGCAACTCAAAGGAGCTGCTGTCGGTGACGAGTTGGATGGTCTTGCGGCTCGAATCGTAGAGCACGTGGCAAGCGCGGCATTGAGACAGATGGAGGTCAAGCTCCTTGCGGACCTCTGCAGGCACACGATCCTCAAGGTAATCCGCGAACTCGGCGAAGAATTCTTCACAGGTGATCACGGCGCGATTCTCCCCGCCTTGACGGCGAAATGAGGCGAAAGCCAATCCCGCAGCATCAGGCGACCGCGCAGAAGCCTCACTTTCACCGCCGGGACGCTCAGGGCCAACTGGCGAGCCACTTCATCGGTCGAGAGTTGCTCGATATCACGAAGCATCACGACCACGCGATACTTGGCGGGAAGGCTCAAGATCCCCTTTTCGACGAGTTGCCGGATTTCGGTCTTTGAATGGCCTTGCTCGGGGTTGTCTTCCCATGCACGCAGTTGGCGGGGACGCAAGTCGGAGTCTCCGAAGTCTTCGGTTTCGTCCAGGCTTTCGATAATTTTCTTCGATCGCAGGCGTTGGAGTGCCGTATTCCGCGCGATGGACACGAGCCAGGTGGAAAACTTCGAACGGCCTTGGAAACCACCGATGTTCTTGAATGCGCTCAAGAAAGCATCCTGCATAGCGTCTTCGGCGTCGGCGGCGTTGCCGAGAATGGCGACTAAAGCCCGGTAAATCAACTGGCTATGCCGTCGGACCAGCCCCTCAAATGCCTCTAAGCTACCGGCTTGCGATGAGGCCACCAGGCTGGTGTCCGGATCGTTCGCGGAACCGAGCGTGTTGGGGACACCCGTTTCGCCACTGTGACGGTGCACGGCAGCCGAAAGATGCAATTTATTCTCTTCGTAGGGTGGCGGGGCTTCGAAGTCCAATTCGATTCCGAGGCCCATTTGGACCGTATTGGAGAAGTTATTAAGAGCGGTTACGGCCATGCATTCGAGCACCTGCTCCTCGGCGAAGCCAAGCGCGCGAAGCCCAGCAACATCTTTGCGCGTAACCTGATATGCGCGCGTTCCCAGCTTCACGGCGAAGTCCAGCAATGCCTGGTCGGCTTGCGAAAGGCTGGACTCATGGTAATCGAGAGCAATCTGGTCGCCCTCTTCGGGAGTCATGCCCATGCCGCGGAGCAGGTTGCAGTGCATGGCGACGCAGTAGGAATTGAGATTTACGGCAGAGACGGCCAGAAGAATGCACTCTTTCTGCACACGAGAGAGAATGTCTTCCGGTTGAAGGATTCGCTCAACCGCTTCGAGTTCCGCTTGGAGCAAATCGACACGGAGCGATTGAGCACGGAAGAAGTTAGGCATGAAGCCATGACTCTTCCGCAGGATGGCAAAAGGTTCGAAAGCCTTGGGGCTCAAATAAGGGGCCGAAACATAAGGCTTGCTTCTGGAGATCCCATGGCTGTGAGGAGGAAGCCGGCGGCGAGACGCTTCGCCCGGTGAGGCGATTCCCCTGGCAACGACTGATGGGTGCCCAAATTCCGGCTCAAGGGCCAGACCCGCAGACAGGGTGCAGCGATAAACGGCGACCCCGGTGAGGAAGACGGCTTCAAGGATAGAGGCGTCGTCGAACCCGGCGGAGCGAAGCGCGTCGACATCGTCCGTTCCAAACGAGACTGAGTCGTGAGCTAGCTTGAGGCAAAATTGCAGGGACGCGGCGTCGGCCAAAGTCAAGTCAGTCTGGCTACGGCGGCTCAGAAGATCGTCGACAGAACTCTGCGGCGCGCCTAGCGAGAGGAGAATTTTGGCGTCCATGTTCGCGCAGTAGGCATCTCCCCGCTCGACAGCAATGCACAGCAGGATGCGTTCCTTTTGGAGCCGGGAAATCGATCCGCTGCGAAGACGAACGGCAGCCTCAAGCGCCGCATGGGCTTCCGCGATACGCGGCACACGCGACTGAGAGCTAAGAAGATTCGGGACAAACCCAAATGCCTCCTGAAACAAGGCAAAGCATTTGGCAGGGCTCACCGGCGGGATTTCGTTGGGAGATTTCATTCTCACCGCAGGCTGCAAAAAGTCGGCGACAAGGGAGTGTACGTCTTCGGCTTCGTGTGGTGCAACTTGTGTCCCAAGGGACTGGCTATCAGACTTATCCAGCGGCCATTTCAGTAAGCGAGGTGACGGTGTTCCAATTACGCGTGGTGGCGCGGACGGAGAGCAGGCGCTCAAAGGCGCCGTTAGAAAGCTTTGTCTCGCCAAAGCCGCCGGGGCAGTGAAGATAAATTTCACCATCTGAACAGAAGAAGCGGTCGTTGCCAGCGCCTGGAATGGAAAGCGATTTGAGAGCAGCGGGCAAAGGAGCGTCGCGCAGGAAGGTGACGCCGAGCCGCTTCATGTCGATGCCTTTTTCCTTGAGGAACGGATTGCGGGCAGCGGTGCGGGAGATTTCTTCCGCCGTGCGGATAATGACCGAAACAGGCAGGCGACATTCGCCGTCGAGTGCGCCTTCGAGAGTCTTGATCCAGTGTGCGGAGCTTTTCCCGGCTTCGAAAACGATGTTGCCGCTCTGAAGATACGTGCGCGCATTTTTCAGGCCCAGATCCGCACAGATCTCGCGCAGGCGGTCCATCTTCAGCATGTTTCCGCCGACGTTGATGCCGCGAAGAAGTGCGATATAGACGCGCATGGATCTTGAGAAGCGCGGATTTTACTCCGGTACGAGTCCGAGGAGAAGATTCTTGGGGGAAAGTGTTTCTTCGGACTCATTTGCGAGCACCGTGAAGCTGAGGTGTGTGGTGTCTCACACAGCCTGATCTGTAGTCAAATGTGTAGAGAGATGTGTAAGTTGGTGAACGCATGAAGCGGATATTTTTATCGCTAGGGTCGAATATCGGAGACAGGGCGGAGAATCTTGCGCGGGCAGTAGCGATGCTCGAAGAGCACTCAATACGCGTGGTTCGCGAATCGTGCGTGTATGAAACGGAGCCGGTGGAAGTGCGCGAGCAGGCATGGTTTTTGAACAGCGCGATCGAAGTGGAGACAGAATTGTCCGCGCGGGAGCTGATGCAAACACTGCTGGAGATCGAGCGGTCAATGGGGCGCGAGCGGCGCGTGCCGAAAGGGCCGCGCGTGATCGACATGGACATTTTGCTCTACGGCGATGAAGTGATACGCGAGGAAGGTTTGCAGATACCGCACCCGAGAATGACAGATCGACGGTTCGTATTGGTGCCGCTTGCGGAGATTGCGGCGGAGTTGCGGCATCCGGTTCTCGGCAGGACAATCTCGGAACTGCTTGCGTCAACGACCGACAAAAGTGTCGTGAACCGAATCAGCCGAGATGCTTGAGGTCGCGCTGCTCTTTTTCGCGCTTTTTGCGGTCTTCTTCTTCCTGGCGCTCGTATTCGAGCATTTCTTCTTCGGACATCTGATATTCCTCGCGTGATGCGAACATCGCGCCGCGCCGCGCGCCCGTGCGCGAGCGGCGGTCGCTCCGGCGGCCGAAGGAGCGATCGCCCATGCTGCGAATCGGTTCACTGATGGCTTGAGCCTCGAGAAGCAGCTCACTGACCTTTTCGAGAAAATCGTGCAGGGAATAGGGCTTGAGCGAATAGGGCAGGCCTTCCCGCTCGAGCACCGGGATGACGTCTTTGCGCGCGAGCATGGGAACGAGAAAGAGGACGCGAATGCGCTTGGGCTGCGACTCTTCCACGACGGCGTCGTCGGGCGCGTCGGCATCGCCCTGTGCCAGGTCCTTCAGCGTTTGGAAGACGGGACCGCGCAGGTCTGTGAGGGCGATATTGACGATCACGAGGTTCCACGCGCCTG
Organism: Candidatus Acidiferrum sp.; assembly: GCA_035524135.1. Classification (GTDB taxonomy): domain Bacteria; phylum Acidobacteriota; class Terriglobia; order Acidiferrales; family UBA7541; genus Palsa-295. The sequence goes on from DATKPM010000048.1 coordinate 13,789, forward strand.
TGGCGATTTCCGCCAGCGCATAGGAAGCCAGCGGGACGATGCGCACGCGCCAGCCCTCGGAATCGAGAACGTGCTTCAACGCGCGCTGGCTGACGGCGTCGTCGTCCAGGATGAGGATACCTACTTCGGCCACACGTGTCCCTTTGACACTGCACCGGCAAGTATAGGTGCCAGGACGAAGCGCGGCCGAGTGGAGCGAGAGCGCGTGTCCTGTAGGGAACTTGGCCGGGAGGGCAGGCGAATATAAGGCGAAAATTAGTGCTTGACATGGCGAATAAAAGGCGAATATGATGCGCCCTGTGCAGCGAGGCGTGCAATGGCCACTTCTCCCATACTTCACTCGGAACCGAGGTCGCTCCCGCGTCCCCGGAGACGGGCGAACCAGACCAGTCTCACACTTTTTCCCACAGCCGCTCGCCACGGCAACCGTGAGCAACCTAGCGGTGCTTCCGCGCCCCCTCTGGAGCCTGTCCAGAGAACGAAGCCCGCGTCGGAACTGGTCGGCATTGCACGCCTCGCCGCTTCCTCCCCGTTAGCCGAAGCAAAGCGGGGAACGGAATATTTCCTCCTTCCCGTGCGGTCGATTTTGAACCGCTGCAATTCGGACCGAGTCCCTTTTCGCTGGACCGTGAACCCATATCGAGGCTGCGAATTCGGCTGCAAATACTGCTATGCGCGGTACACCCACGAATACATGGAAATCGACGGCGGGGAATTTGAGTCGAAGATCTACGTGAAGCAGGACGCCGGAGTGCTGGCGGAGCGAGACCTTGGCCGTGAGGAAGTGCACGGGCAGCACATCGCTTTAGGGACCGCTACCGATCCATATCAGCCAGCAGAGAAGGAATTCGAAGCGACGCGGGCGATTCTGGAAAGGATGGCAGGGCGAGAGGGACTTAGCCTTTCCATCACAACGAAGTCCGACCGGATTGTCCGCGACATTGACCTGCTGCGCCAAATCTCAGAGAAATCGTCACTCACTGTCAATGTGAGCATCACGACGCTGCGGACACGCCTGGCGCGGCTACTGGAGCCGCGCGCGCCAAGACCCGACCTGCGGCTTGCGGCGGTAAAGAAGCTGCGCGAGGCGGGAATTGCGGCGGGCGTTTTTGCCATGCCGGTCTTGCCAGGGCTGACAGATCGCGAAGAGGACTTGGACGCGTTGGCCAAGAGAGCTCGGGACGCGGACGCGCAGTGGTTTGGTGCAAGCGTGCTCTTCCTGATGCCCGCTTCGCTGAAACAGTTCATCCCGTTCCTGGAAGAGAAATTTCCGCGTCTCGCAAAGCAGTACAAGGCATGGTACGGCCGCGGCGGATATGCGCCGGAGAGCTACGCGAGCGAAATCAGTACGCGTGTGAACCATCTGCGACAGAAATATGGGCTGAGCTCTTTGCCGAGTCTTCGCAAGCGTCAAGAAATGGCTTCGCCGCAATTGACGCTTAATTTGGAAGCTTGAGAGATCGCCGGGAGGAAAAAATGAAGCGGAGATATCGGAGAAGGCAAAGAAGCAGGCCGAAGCAGAAAGCAGAACCGGACATTGCTTCCTTGTCTGCGCCGTCGGCGGTGAACGACCGGCCAGTGCGCGGCGTGAAATTGAAAACTGTCTCCAATTTCGTAATGATGACGTCGATTCTCTGCCTGCTCGCGTTTCTGGCCGGCCGGACACCATTGACGGCGGCGGGCGCCGCCCCGCAGGGAAGTGCAAAGGAGATGGCCATGTTTCTTGGACTACGCACCGCGAAATATTCTGCAAAGGATTTGGCCAAGGCGAAGGAGTGGTACAGCGGAATCTTAGGGAAACAGCCTTACTTTGACCAGCCGTTCTACGTTGGTTTCAACGTCAGCGGGTACGAATTGGGCATCACGCCGGATGACGGGGCCGCGCCCAAGAGAGCGGAGGCAGGGATTGCCTATTGGGGCGTGGACGACGCTCATGCCGCGTACAAGAAACTTCTGGCGGCGGGCGCGACTCCTTTGGAGGAGGTCCAGGACGTCGGCGACGGCATCCTGGTGGCAGCCGTGCACGATCCCTTCGGCAACGTGCTCGGCGTCATCCAAAATCCCCACTTCAAGCTCGAAGAGAAATAGCCGCGGCGTCGAGCGCTGGCGAGACCTTAGGCAACAATACTTCCGGCAAGGGCTGCCTAGGAAGGCTAAGGGACAATGATGCGCGAAGTCTCCTGAGGAGTTGAAGCAGGCAGGGGAAAGCGCGCGCGCAGGAAATCCAGAAACGCACGCGAGAGCGGACGGCCGTTGCTTTCCGATTTCCCCATGCGAAGCATGAACACAAGTAGTTGAAACACGCTCGAATCCTTCAGCACCGGGAAGCCGGCACGCTCGGATTCCTTCTGCCGGAATTCCGTAAGTGTCTGCTGAATGCTTCCGTAGAGTTCGCGTGCGGGGGCAAGATCCGGCGGACGCTCGTAGAGAATCCCGCCGGTGAGCGTGCGGTAGGTTTCCGCCAAGGCTGCCAGCGTGTTGAAAATAGCTCGGTCGTGAAGATCTTTGTTCTGTGCGTGGAATCCGAGAATTGTGGAACCGAGCAGAGCGACGATCGGCCAGTGCTCGTAGACAAATTCGACGGGAAAGCTCACGTCGCGATAGGGCATTTCTCCGGGAGGTGGCTGCTTGCGATGCTCGGCTTCGTAGCGGTGCGCGGCAGCGAGATAGGAGCAGTCGAGCGGGCAATCGATCGTCGTCTCGCGCCCTTCACCGCAACAAATGGCGCAGATTTTCTCCCCCTTGGGGGGACAGAACCGTTTCGCAGGGCGTTTGCCGCAGATAGCACACGTCATCGATTCTCCTCAACGCCGCGAGGCAGCCGCGGCACAATACTCCAGAGTACGGAAACCCAGATGGAGGAGCAAGGGTGGAACAGACGAACCGCGCCGGCTAACGCGTTAGAGGTGGATGAAGTTGAAGAGAATCAAGGCCAAGGTGGTGGTGCCGACGATGATCCACAGCGTCAGACCCTGCAACAAAGGGCGCACGCCAACCTTCTTCAACGTGTCTTTGTTCAGGCCCGTCCCGATCAGAAAGAGAGTGACGGTGAGGCCGATTCGGCCGAGATGGCTCATCGCCTCTGAAGTCACCTTCATCGACGGCAGAAGCGTGTTGAAGAGCGCGGCCAGGCAGAACAGCAGGATAAACCACGGCCACTGGACGCGCGCCTTGCTCTTTAACACAACGGCGGTCAGGAAGGACAACGGGACGATCCAGAGCGCGCGGGCGAGCTTCACCGTTGTTCCAACGGCGAGCGCCGTCGGGCCGTAGCGGGCCGTGGCTCCGACTACGGAGCTTGTGTCGTGAATCGCAAGCGCCGACCACAGGCCAAACTGTGTCTGGCTCATGTGCAGCGCCAGGCCGATCACCGGGAAGAGAAACAGAGCAATGGAATTGAGAATAAAAATTGTTCCAAGCGAAACGGCCATTTCCTCTTCGCCTGCCTGCGCGATCGGTCCCACCGCGGCAATCGCGCTGCCCCCGCAGATCGCCGTGCCGGCGCTGATCAGGAACGATGACTTCTTGCCCACATGCAGCAGAAATCCAAGCGCGAGACCCAGCGTCATCGCCGCCGTGATGCTCATCGCGGTATAGGCAAATCCCGAGCGCCCCACTCCGATCACCTCGTGCAGGTTCATGCCGAATCCCAGCGCGACGACGGAAGCTTGCAGGAGAAACTTCGCCAGGCTCTTGCTCTCGACATGATAGGGATGCGCGAGCGAAAGGCCATAGACCAGTCCTCCGAGAAGAGCAAAAGGAGGAGAAACCAGACCACTGGCCGACAAGATCAAGGCGATGAAGAAGAGCTTCTTGTTCATTAAGAAAGTATGAGGAGAGAGAGAGTAATGCGTCCAAGCAGCAATTCTTATTCACGATAAGAAACACTTATCGCCTGGATGCGTGAGCCCGCGAAAGAATTCTGGCACGGGCGAGAGTGAAATCGCGGAAGGCGTTGGCGGAGCCCTGGGGGCGTGGCCCGGCGAGCGAAATCAGCGAGAAATGCCGGCGGATGTGCAAGCCAGGCACGTCGACGACTTTGATGGCCCGCAGTTCCAGCTCTTTTGCGATAGCCCACCTGGAGACGAAACCGAGGCCGAGTCCCACCTGGACGGCGGACTTGATTGCTTCGGTGGAATCGAGGTGCATGACACGGCGGAAAGACTTTGTCCTCACCCCTGCGCGCGAAAGCGCTGTTTCGACCACGCGGCGTGAACCGGAGCCCTGCTCGCGCAAAAGCAGCGTGGAGGCTGTCAGTTGCCGGAGCGGCAGGCGATGCGGCGCGAACTGAGGCGGGGCGATTAGAACAAGCTCATCCTCCATGAAGGGTTCGGCGCGGACGGCGCGCTTGCGCGCGGGCCCTTCGATCAATCCCACGGCAACCTTCTCCTCTACAAGCAAATCGACGATCGCACTGGTATTTCCGCTGTGGAGCGAGAGCTGCACCTGAGGATACTCGGCAAGGAACGCGCCAAGGAGTTGAGGCAACACGTACTGTGCAATCGTCGTGGAAACACCGAGCGGGAGCGGCCCGGACACGCGGTCGACAGCTGAAGCCAATTCCTGCTCAGCCGCCGAGGCGAGCGACGAAATTTTGCGCGCGTAAGAGAGCAGACGCGTTCCTTGGGGTGTGAGGGAGACACGCCCGCCGGCGCGGTCAAACAGGCGCGCCGCGAGATCCTCCTCAAGCGCTTGAATTTGGAGCGTGACGGCCGGCTGCGTCAGGAAGAGCTGCTCGGCCGCTTTGCGGAAGCTTAGCTCTTCGGCGACCGTGCGGAACACTTTTAGGCGAAAGTTTTCAAGTTGCGCCACGCGAAGATTATCCATAGGAATGGCAAGCCGCGAAATAAAGAAGAAGGCGGGCCGCTAGACCGTTTCCGTGGCGAATCGACGCTCGAGTTCGGCGATGCCGTGCAGGGCCGTGTCGATCACATGCTCGTCGCCATAGGCCGAGTTGACCATCAGATGGTAGAGCGGACGATGCGGCCATTCGGAATTGAAATAGTGGCGGATAAATGTAGCGCGCTCCCGGTCGATTTCTTCCACGAGCTGCCGCGCCTCTTTCTCGCTCTTGCCAAGCGCCATGACGCGCCGGATTTTCTCTTCGAGTGGCGCGTAAACGAATATGCGAAAAACGTCCGGGCGGTTGCGAAGGAAGTAAGGAGAGCCGCGGCCGACGATCACGCAGTTTCCCTGATCGGCGATACTTTCAATCACCCGGTGAAGGATCGCAAACATGCGGTCGGTGTTGAAGGCTTTGGTCTCGCCGACAGGCAGGGACCGCTCGTAGCTGCCGCGAGCGTAGACGCGGAAGAGGCGCGAGAGAAGCGAATCGACGCGCTCGTCGCAAATGCGGGCGGCCTTGGGATCGACATTGGCGACGCGGGCGATCTCGGCAGTGATGTTCTGGTCCCAGAGCTTCCAGCCAAGCTTTTCGGAAAGACGGCGCGCAATATTAGCGCCGCCGCTGCCGTATTCGCGTTCGACGGTAATAGCCCGGAAGACCATCCGCCATCCTCGGCGTCAGTGTACCGCAATCGCCCCGCCGGGCTTCACCTTCTTCATCAGAAAGACGAACGGAATCATGGCCATCGTGGCAACGCCCAAGAGCCAGAAATTGTCGATGTAGGCGAGCGTCGTGGCCTGCTGGCCGAGTAACTGTCCCATCAGAGCGTAGGCTTGATGCGTGGCCTGCGAAAGGCTGGCGCCACGCGCGACGAACATCTGCGTCATCGAATGCAGAGCCGCGGAGAAATGCGAATTCCCGTTGTAGAGATGATCGCTCAAGTTCTGCTGGTGGAATTGCGCGCGGCGGTCGAGCATCGTGGTGACGATGGAAATACCCACGCTGCCGCCCACGTTGCGCGCCAGGTTGATCAGGCCGGATGCCTCGTTGTTCTTGCCTTTGGGCAGAAATGCATAGGCGGCTGTATTGATAGGCACGAAGAGAAATGCCAGGCCCATGGCTTGAAAGACGCGCGCGGTCGCAACGGTGCGGAAATCGATAAGGGTGTCGAACGTGGTCATGTGGAAAAGCGAAAAGGAAAGCATTGCAAGCCCGAAGAGGAGCAGCCGGCGCGCGTCGTAGCGCGACAGCAAAAATCCGACCAGCGGCATGCAGATGATGATTGCAAAGCCCCCCGGCATCAGCGCGAAGCCGGCGCGCTCCGCCGTGTAGCCAAGGAGCGTCTGCATGAAGAGCGGGAGCAGCACGGTGCTCGACAACAGGGCGAAGCCGACGAGAAACATCAGCAGATTGCCGATGGCGAACGATCGTTCGCGAAACAGATGCAAGTCGATGATCGGGTGCTCGTGGAACCACTCCCAGAAGATCAGCGCGACCAGGCAAACGACGGAAATGATGGAAAAGGTCAGAATGAAGTGAGAGGAAAGCCAGTCGTCGCGCTCGCCCTTGTCGAGAACGACCTGCAGGAAGCCCAGTCCCACGGCTAGAAGGCCCAGCCCGATGTAATCGACGCGAAACGTCGAGCGCTTCTTTTCCTGCAGGTAAGGCGGATCGGTGATCAGGCGCTGCGTGAGGAAAAGGGAAAGAATTCCGACGGGAATGTTGATAAAGAAAATCCAGCGCCAATCGAAATTGTCCGTGATCCAACCTCCAAGAGTAGGCCCGATGGCTGGCGCCAACACCACGGCCATGCCGTAGACGGCGAACGCCATCCCGCGCTGCTTGGGAGGGAACGTATCGGCAAGAATAGCCTGCTCGCTCGGCTGCAACCCGCCGCCGCCCGCTCCCTGCACGACGCGGAAGAAGATCAGCCAGCCGAGGCTGGGCGCAAGTCCACACAGGAACGAACTCACCGTGAACAGCGCCACGCAGGACATATAGAAACGCTTCCTCCCGATCAGGGCGGAGAACCACCCGCTCATCGGAAGCACGATCGCGTTCGAAACAAGGTAGGACGTGAGAATCCAGGTGCTCTCATCCTGGCCGGAGGAAAGGCTGCCTGCAATGTGCGGGAGAGAAACGTTCGCCACGCTCGTATCGAGCACTTCCATGAACGTGGCGAGCGTCACCGTCAACGCGATGATCCACGGGTTTATGGGCCGATTCTGTTGTCCGTCGGTCATGGAGCGCAGCCGGTATCTATTTCACCCAGACCTTCGGCTCGACGGACATTCCCAGCCGGAGATAGTGGTCCGAGTCCTGGCCGGGACTGAGGACGATCTTAACTGGAATGCGCTGCACGACTTTCACGTAGTTGCCAGTGGCGTTTTCCGGCGGCAGCAAGCTCAAACGCGCGCCACTCGACCCGGCAATGCTGTCGACGTGCCCGTAATACGTCTTTCCGTTCGCATCGACCTTAAATTCCGCTTTTTGCCCGGCCTTCATGTATTTCAGTTGCGTCTCTTTGAAATTTGCCGTCACCCACACATCGTTCAGCGGGACAATGTTGAAAAGCTGTTGGCCCGGCTGCACGTTCATCCCGACCTCGATGGTCTTCATCACCACGCCGTCCACGGGCGCCATGATCTTCGTGTACTGCAGGTTTAATTCGGCCTGCTCGAGCGCTGCTTCCTTTTGCTGCACTTGAGCATCTGCCGACTGCGCGCGCGCCCGTGTGGACGCCACTTGCTGCGGGCCGGTCTTCGAGGCTGCGAGGTTGGCTAGCGCCTCCGCCAGCCGCGCCTTGGCCTGCGTTACCTGCTGGGCTGCCGCAGCCGCGGAGGCCTTCGCGGCTTCTACGGTGGCGCTATCGCTCTTCGCGACAGCCAACGACTGATCGTATGTTTGCTCGGAGACTTCCAGTTTTTCGACAAGCTGCTTGTAACGAACCAGATCGTCCTGCGCCTTCACATTCGTAGCTTCGGCGGAGGCAAGCTGCGCCTCGGCGGCGTCATATTGCTGCTGTGCCGAAAGAATTCCTGCTCGAGCGTTTTCCACGTCCGCCTCGGAGGAAGAAATCTGGCTGGTGGTGTTCACAGATGTGACCGGCACGGTAATGTTCAGCGAGCGCGCCGTCGCTTCGGCATCGGCCAGATCCGCCTTTGCCTTATCCACTGCCACCTGGTAGTCGCGAGGATCGATTTCGGCAAGCACGGTTCCCTCTTTGACGTATTGGTTGTCGTCCACGTTCACGTGAAGGATGTAGCCGCTGATACGCGCGCTGAGCGGCATCAGGTGGCCGTCGACCTGCGCATCGTCCGTGCTCTCGTAGCTCGTCAGGTATTTGTAGCCGAAATATCCGCCAATCAGCAGGACCAGCACGATGATGACGGCCGCGACGCGCGCGCGAGGTTCGCGCTGGAGCAGGCTCGGCTGCCGCGGCGGCGGCTGCGAAGCCGGAGAATGCGTCTCGCCTGCCGGGGCGGGATTATTCTGTTCGGCAAGAGGGGCTGGATTGACGTCATTGGGCTGTGCCATCGGTCAGTGTCCTTTGAAATAATCTTTCACGCCTTGCTCGGCCAGGCCCAGCGCTCGCGCGAGAGATATTTTGGAATAGTTGTAGTTGTAGAGGCTCGAGATGTAATTCTCGTGCGCGCTGGCCACCGCTTCTTCCGCCTGGACTACTTCTACAGTGTCGGTCACCCCCGCGCGGAAGCGATCGCGCGACTGCGTCAGTGTCTCGTCGGCCAGATGGATGTTGTCTCTGGCAACAGCCACTTGCTCGGACGAAGACTGTAAGTTGAACAGAGCCGTGCGCACGTCTGCGTCAATCTGCGCGCGCAGATTGTCCAGTCGCTCGCGGCTCTGTCGCAGTTGCGCTTCGGCCTGCAGGACGTCGCCGTGGGTGTGACCTCCCGCAAAAATTGGGATGTTCAGAGTGCCGCGCACATCGAACACACCGTTGGTGTGCAGCGTGTCGGTGGAGCCGGCGAGTCCGTAGTCCGCGCTCGCCGAAAGCGTCGGGAAATGCTCCGCAGTCGCCGCCTTGCGCGCATACTCGGCGGCGCGAACCTGCGCGAGCGCCGCCTGGTAATCCGAGCGCGATGCGTAGGCCTTTTCCTCCGCTTCCTCGACCGTCATGCCCGCGAAAGGAGCGTAGGGTGATTTGTCCGTCAGGTTGAATTCCTGGCCGGGAGCCAGGCCAATCACACGGGCCAGTTGCAGCTTTTGAATCGCGAAATTGTTTCGCGCCTCGATCAATTGTTGCATGCGCGTCTTGAGCTCCACTTGCGCGCGCAAAGCGTCGATCGCGGGAGAGGTTCCTGCCTTCACTTGCTCATCGGCCTGGTCGTAGACCGCTTGCGCCGATTTCACTTGTGCCTCAGCGGTCTCGATGCGAGCTTCGTCCGCGATTCCGAGGAGATAGTTGTATCCGACGGCGAGGACCACGAGGTCGCGAGCATCCTTATACGTATACTGCGCTGCTTTCAGACTCTCCGTGGCCGAGTGTGTTTTCTCGATCGCGTTCCAATCAAAGATCGATTGGGAGACGTTTGCTCGCGCGTCGTAATAGCCGAACGGGCCGACGATGCTTGGAAACGCAAAGCCGGGAACATTGAAGGTGAAGCCGTACTCGGCTAGGTCGATCTTCGAACCGTCCACGTAGCTCGTTGCAGATGTGGTCGGCAATAGCGCACTCAGTTCCTTCCATCGCTCTCCGTGCGCCGACCGAATATCTTCACTGGATAGCAAGGCTCCCAGGTTCTGCTTGAGGCCACGGTCGATCGCGTCTTGCAGTGAAAGCGGGAGCACGCCATTGACTCGTTCCCCGGGAACACTTCCTTGATAAGGACTTTGGCTTGCCGCCTCCGACGGCGTCGGAATCATCGAGTCCGTCTGCCCGAAGGCGGGCGCTGCGGCGGCTAGAACGAAGACGGTGAGTGCGTGGAAGAATGCGGCCCTTCGCAATTTCACGAAACCCCCTCCTGCAGCTTTTATTTCAGATGAGGCGGCACGACAAAAAGCTCCAGAAATCCCGCCCTTGCTTCCCCATAGGTGAGGCTCAAGCCCTGAGTTTTTCAGGCCGGGAAGCAGCGGCCGGCTGTGCCAGGGACGGCCACATCAAATCCCAAAGGTCCAGAGAAGTCTTGCGCAGCGACGCATCCGGTTGCAGCGCCCAGACCATGCAGGTTCCCATCAGTGCAATCTGCACGATGTGCGCCAGGTCCGATGTGGAAACGTCGCGGCGCATTTCGCCGCGTTCCTGGGCCAGCGCAAGAAGCCTGGCCAGCGCCCGGCGCGCTACTCGCATGCGCTTCTGCAGTTCCACCCGCACCGGCGCGCAGGACGCGTGCGCTGCATAAATGGCGCGCAGCAAAGCCGGGTGTTCCTTGGATTGTCCGGCGGAGTCGGCGGCGAGGTCACGAATCACTTCGTGGACCGGACGCGTCGACTCCTTCGCTTCTTCCAGCGCCTGCTCCACGCGCGCCACACGCTCGGCTCCATATGCCGCCAGCACGTGCTCTTTCGTGGGGAAATAATTGAAGAATGTCCCCTTGCCCACATCGGCCGCCTCGGTGATGTCTTCGACAGTCGTTTCCATGAATCCACGCTCGGCGAAAAGATCCAGGGCGGCCCGGTAAAGGCGCGCGCGGGTCTCCGTGCGGTGGCGCTCGCGGCGGTTGGCCGGTCGGCGGGCTGTAGAGAAGCGGGGAGGAACGGGAAGGCTCTTCATCGTCTGACCTCTGGACGATTACGACTATAGGTCAATTATGAACCGCAAGTCAAGAAGGGAGCTCCGACGGAGGGGTAAACGATTGGAACCGCGCGGCCCGCGCCCCCAACCGGCAGCGCGAGCCCGCGCGAAAATCTACGCCTACTTCGAGAGGTTCTTCGGCGAGTGCATGTTCAGCGTGGATACCAGCAGCTTCGCGGCGGCAGGCACAGGCACTTTTCCATGCAGCACGATGTCGCGCGCCGGGATTTTTCGTCCGTAGATCCGCTGGTTGGCGTCGTTGTCGGGGCGCAGGGTTGATCCGGCCAGTGAGATGCCGGCGAAAAGCCCGCGTGCACGTGAATAGGTGAGAATTTCGGCACGCATCGTCACGTCAGTATCTGCGGCCGCATTGCGTCCCACCGGTCCTGCGGCCGCCGAAGCGTCCGCACCCAGCTTCACTTTGCTCGAAAGGATCGAGCTCGCGCCACGGTCGTTCATTACCAGCAATACGAAGTCCGTTGCTTGTCCGCCAATCTGCAACCCGAAGCTGCCGCCTTCAAGCGCCATCATCGTCGGCGCGCTCCAGGGCCCGCGGAAATTGTCGCCGCTGCGGCAGGTCATGGCGCCGCGGCCGTAGCTGCCTCCCACGATGAATGCCGCCTTCAGCACCGAAGGCATCACGATAACGCAATCCGCCTTATCCAGCAGATTTTGAGGAATGTCGTCCGGAACATTCAGAATTTCTTTCATGACTTGTCCCGCGTTTTGCAGGCGGTCTTCGTCTTTCGTGGTGTCATCAGCGCGCAGGCGGGGGGCAAGCAGAATGGCTGCCAGCGCCGCAGCTAGGCATAAGCAGATGCTCTTCTTCATGAGTTTCCTCCTAAGTGGCGGGCTACCTACATCATATCGGCTGCTCTGCAAGCGCGGCAAGGACTTTCCTCCCCGCCGGCGAGCGACGGATTCATCGGTGGCATATAATCACACACCTCATGCTGCTCCCAGATGAATTGACTTTCGCACGCAATCGCTTCCGGCTTGTTGATCGGATTTTCCTTCCGAAGCTGCCTGTTTCTCAGAAAATCTTTTTTTCCTTGGCGCGGGGCACAGGCTTGCTCTCGATTTTGTTTATGGCGGCATTCATTTTCCACATTCCCGGTCCCTCAGGTTCGCTCGCTGCCAGCCACGATTCCTCGAGTTCTGCCAACCGCTCTGAGCCCGCTCGCGCGAAGCTCACGCGGCCTGACGTTGTTCAGTTTCGTGCCCGCGCGGAGCGGATCTTTTCCGGACCGGACGCGCAAAAGGCATTCTGGGGAGTGCTGGTAGAGGATCGCGACACGGGCCAAGTGCTGTACGACCTCAACGGTGATCATTTTTTCACTCCGGCCTCGAACGCCAAGATTTTCACCACCATCTTTGCCCTCGCTTCTCTCGGGCCGGGCTACCACTACCATACGACGCTCGAATCTTCGGCGGTTCTCGATTCCGACGGCCGCCTGCACGGCGATTTACTCCTTGTCGGACGCGGCGATCCGGACTTTTCGAACTGGAAAATTCCTTATGCCGGGAAAATTGAGCGCGACGAGCCGACAGAGCTTCCTCTGGCGCAACTCGCAGATGCGGCCGTCGCGAAGGGGCTTCATGAAGTGGACGGAGATATCGTTGCCGACGATTCCTACCTTCCCTACGATCCGTATCCGGCTGGGTGGAGCATCGGCGACGAGTTTTTCAGTTTCGGCGCTCCTATAGGCGCTCTCACGTTCAACGAAAATTCGATCACCGTGATTGTCTCTCCTGGTTCGCGAGTCGGCGATCCGGCGACGTTCACGATTGATCCACCCGAAGCGGCCGGTGGCGTCACGGTGCGCTTCTCCACCAGCGCCGCCAGCGACTCGCCCGATACCGGCGTCGGCCGCCAGCCGGGCGAAAACTTTATCTTTCTCCGTGGAACCATCCCGCTTGGGCACGCGCCGGTCCGCGTCGATCTGGCGATGACTGATCCGGCGGTCACGGCGGGGCGCACTCTGCGGCAACTTCTCGAAGCACGAGGCGTTCGCGTCACGGGTTCGGTCCGCGTGCAGCACGCTGCGCCGCCCGTTTCCTGTATTTCTCTCAACCAGAACTTTGTGCATGCCGAATGCCTCGTTCCGGCTCCGAAATACCCTTCTGTGTTTGCGGACCACGTCTCGCCGCCGCTCATCGAGAGCGTTCGTCTAACAAACAAAGTCAGCCAGAACCTTCACGCCGAATTATTTCTTCGCACGGTCGCGCGCGAAAAGGCGGGTTATGGCGCGACGGACGCCGGCCTCTGGCTGGAACAGGATTTTCTGAAGACGGCTGGTGTTCCGGACGGCGACGTCGTTCTTTCCGATGGTTCGGGTCTCTCCCGCGACGATCTGGTCACGCCCCGCGCCGCCGTGTCCATCCTGCGCTACGCCGCCGGCGAGCCATGGGGACCCGATTACATCTCAACGCTTCCTGTCGCCGGCGTTGATGGCACGCTCGAAGATCGCATGACAGGCACGGCGGCTTCCGGCCGCATATTCGCCAAGACCGGAACTCTCGAGCACGTGCATTCGCTCTGCGGCTTTGCCACCACGCTCCGGGGCGAACATCTGGTGTTCGCGATGTTCGGCAACAATAGCGCGCAGAAGGGCCGCGACTCAACCTCCGAGCTCGACCAGCTCGCCATCGCGATGGTCGAAACCCTCGGCAAGCCGCCGGCAAGGAAAAAGAAGTGAAGGCCCGGCCGAAGACGATCACCGTGTTCGGCAGCTCCCGCCCCCGCGAAGGCGACGCGGAATACGCATTGGCTGGCTCCCTCGGCGCGGCTCTCGCTTCGCGCGGGTTCGTGGTTTGCAGCGGCGGCTATGGCGGCGTGATGGAGGCGGTCTCGCGCGGCGCAAAGGAAGCAGGCGGGCGGACGCTCGGAATCACCTCAAGCTTCTTTCAAGCCAAAGTGAATCGCTGGATCGATGAAGAAATTCGCGTGAAGACCTGGCAGGAGCGTCTCTTTACGCTCGTTCGTCGCGGCCACGGCTACGTTACCTGCCCCGGCGGTACGGGTACGCTCGTCGAGTTGGCGGTCGTTTGGGAGATGCTCAACAAGGGAGCCATGGCGAAGAAGCCACTCGTCATCCTGGGTGAATTTTGGCAGCCGGTGGTCGAGCGTGTTCGCGAAATCGAGATGGCTCATTCTTCCCGTTGGGCAGAGCAGTCGCAGCCGCTCGTTCACCTGGCCCCGCAGCCCGCCGACGCCGCTGCGCATTTGGCCGAGCGTCTCCTGAAGCTTCCTGCCGAGTCAAAACGCCCGGGCGAAAGCCAGCAGTCGAAGTTAGCCCTCTGATTTCTCTTCTGCTGTTCCCGCCGGTTTCCACAACCGCGAGAGTTACAATGCTTCCCGAAGTCTTTTCCTCTTTTTCATTCCACAAGGAGGGCGTGTGGCGCGCTCGGCCGAAGATGTTCTCGAGTTTCATCGCCTCCGGGAAATCGCCGCCGGATTCTCCACGTGCGCTCCCGGCCGCCGCTCGGTTGAATCGCTCCATCCTGGCCAGGACGCTGCCGCGCTTTCTTCCGAATTTTTGCTGATTCGCGAAGCCGTGGAGCGCCTGCGCGTCGGCGAAGATGTCGGCCTCGGTTCGCTGGTCGACCCTGCGGCGTGGCTCAGCCGCCTGGTTATCCCCGCTTCGGTACTCGCCGCGCAGGAATTTCTCGACGCAGCCACGTTGATGCAAGCTTCCGCGCTCGTTCGCGAAGCGTTCAGGACCAGCGCCCAAGATTTCCCACGATTGACGCAACTCGCGCATTCGACTCCTGATTTCCGCCACTTGCAGGCCGCCATCCGCCACGCCATCCTGCCGAACGGAGAAATCAGCGACGACGCTTCGCCTCAGCTTCGGCGCATTCGCAGCGGCATCGTGCAGGCGCGCGACACGCTTCGCAAATCGCTCGAAAAGATTCTCCGCTCGCGTGGCGATGCGGGAGCCGAAGATTACGTCACGCTGCGCAACGACCGTTTCGTGATCCCCATTCGCGCATCCGACCGCCGCGCCGTTCCCGGAGTTGTTCATGGAGCGAGCGCCACGGGCCAGACCGTTTTCGTCGAGCCGCTTGAATCCATCGACCTGAACAATCGCCTCGTGCAACTCGGCGAAGAGGAACTGGCGGAAATTGCCCGCATTCTCGAAGAGCTCACGTCGCGCCTTCGCGCTGAAATCCCTGCGCTCGAATCGGCGGCTGTCACTCTTGCCCACTTTGACTCGATTTTCGCTCGCGCGCGTTTTGCCCGCGAATACGATTGCGTCGCGCCCGTGTTCGCGGAGCGCATCGAATTTCGCTTCGAAGCGGCGCGCAATCCCGTGCTCGAAGCGGCGCTCCGCCCGCAGGGACGCCGCGCCATTCCCCTTTCTCTCGCGCTCGGCGAATCCGAGACCATCCTTGTCATCAGCGGCCCGAACACCGGAGGAAAGTCCGTGGCGCTCAAGACCGTCGGGTTGGCAGCGCTCTCTGCGCAATCCGGAATTCCCGTGGCGGCCGAGCGCGCCGAATTGCCCGTCTTCGATACAGTCCTCGCCGACATCGGCGACGAGCAGTCGATCCTCGCCGACCTTTCCACTTTTTCCGCGCACATGCTTAACCTGAAATCGATGCTCGAGGCCGCCACAGATCGCTCATTGATTCTCGTCGATGAAATGGGCACGGGCACGGCTCCGGAGGAAGGCGCCGCCCTCGCCGTCGCGCTCCTCGAAGAATTTCGCGCTCGCCGCTGCCTCACTCTCGCCACCACGCATCACGACCGGCTGAAAACCTACGCCTCCACGACTTCGGGAGTCCTCAATGCAGCCATGGAGTTTGACGAAGAAAATCTCCGCCCCACCTATCGCCTGCTCGTTGGCGTTCCGGGCACTTCGAGCGGCATCGAGATTGCCCGTCGTCTCGGCTTGCCGGCGCGTCTCGTCGATCGCGCGCGCTCTGAACTCTCTCCCGAGTCCCGAGAGGCGCATGAACTGATCGCGTATCTCCATCGCAGTCGCGGCGAAATCGAGGAGATCGAGCGGCAATCGCGAGAAGAGCTGGCGCGGCTTGAATCCGAGCGAAGCTCGCTCCAGACGGAATGGGTCGAGCGGCAGCGCAGGCGGATCGCGGAGCTTGAAAAGAGCTTTCAGCAGGCGCAAAAGCAACTGGAAGCGGAAATCGCGCGCCTCACCGGCGAAATCAAAGACGCCTCACTGCGGGCGCAGGTCGAAAAGCAAGCCGGGCGCAGGTTGCGGAAGCTCGAATCGAGCGCCCGTGCGGAAGCCGATGCTGCTGTGGTTGAAACGCTCGCCGCTTCGCAAGCCGATTTGGGCTCGGCGTCGCCGAGCGGCGTGGCTCCTGTGCCTCCCGATTCGCTCGAAATTGGCGCGCGCATTTTGGTGAAGGGCTTTAAACAGCCAGTCGTTTTGCGGAGCCGCGATGATTCGAAGGCCGAAGTTCAGGCGGGTCCGCTTCGCATGAAAATTCCTCTCTCGGACATCGTCGGCATCGAAGGCTCCGCCAAGCCCGCTCCCGGCGTCGCCTCAGCGGCGCGCCACGTCACCGTCCGCACCGCTCCCAGGGACGAACCCGCCGCGGAGGAAATCAACGTCATCGGCAATACGGTCGAAGAAGCTGTCCGTCGCGTCGACAAATTTCTGGACCAGGCGTCGCTCGCCGGCCGCCCGAGCGTCCGCGTCATCCACGGCTATGGCACCGGCGCCCTTCGCCGCGGCCTCGCCGATTTTCTTTCCTCGCATCCTTTGGTCGCGAGCATTCACGCGGAACCCGCCGACCGCGGCGGCGAAGCGATCACTGTCGTAGAATTGAATTCTTAGTGAGGGAATGTTAAAGGTCGATTGGCGTACTCATGGCTGAAGCAGGCTCATTCGCGGAGCGCGTGAAACAGCAGGCGGACATCGTTCGCGTCATCGGCGAATACGTGCGCCTGAAAAAGACGGGCGCGAACTTTACGGGGCTCTGCCCCTTCCATCAGGAAAAAACTCCGTCTTTCGCCGTGCATCCCGTGAAGCAGATTTACCACTGCTTCGGCTGCGGCGTGGGCGGCGACGTCTTCAAATTCGTGATGGAAATGGAGAAGTGTTCGTTCCCTGAAGCAATCCGCGTCGTCGCCGAGAAATGCGGCATCGCCGTCCCCAAGCCGCGTGAGCGCTCGCCCGAAGAGCGCCAGGAAAATCAGCAGCGATCCGTGCTTGTGGAAATGCACCGCGAAGCTGCCGCATTTTTCGCGCGGCAGCTTCACGACTCTCCCGAAGGAAAAGTCGCCTTTGCGTATCTCGAAGACCGCGGCCTCGACCGCGACGCGATGACGCGCTTTGGCCTCGGCTACGCGCCCTCCTCCGGCGACGCGCTCCTCCGCCTGCTCAAGCGAAAATATCCTGAAAAGCTTCTTGAATCCTCGGGTTTGGTTTCGCGCGATCCGAGCGGACGTTTCTACGATCGTTTCCGCCGCCGCATCACGTATCCCATCGCGAATGAATCCGGCAAAGTCATCGCCTTCGGCGGCCGCGCTCTCGGCGACGACATGCCCAAATATCTCAACTCGCCCGAAACGGCGGTCTATTCGAAAAGCAACGTCCTCTATCATCTCGATCGTGCGAAGGAAGCGCTGCGCAAATCCGATTTTGCCGTTTTGGTCGAAGGCTACATGGACGCGATCGCCGTCGCGCGCGCCGGCGTGGCCAACGTGGTCGCCAGTTGCGGCACCAGCCTTGCGGAACCGCAAATCAAGCTGCTCGGACGTTTCACGCGCCGCGTGATTGTGAATTACGATCCCGACGCTGCTGGCCAGGCCGCCACGGAGCGCTCGCTGAATCTGCTCCTCGAAAAGGAATTCGACGTCCGGGTTCTCGCCCTTCCGGGTGCCGCGGATCCTGACAAATTCATCCGTGAACAAGGCGTGAGGGCCTACCAGGCGCTTTTGCAGCAGGCGCCGTCGTATCTCGATTATCTTGTCGCCCGCGCGCGCAGGATGGACCGTTCGACCGCCGCGGGAAAACTGGCCGCCATCAATTTCCTGATGCCCTATGTTCAGCGGGTTCCCAACCGTCTTTTGCGCTCCGAATGGGCCACGCGCATTGCCGCGGAACTGCAAATCGACGAACCCGTGCTTCGCGAATCGCTCCGCCGCGCGGCTCAGGAACGCCGCAGCGAGGTGAAGGCCAAACCAGAACTGCTCTCTCCCGTCATCAAGCCCGCCGAGCGCCGCTTGATTCAAATGCTCGTTGAGGCCGAGGGCTTCCGCCAAAAGCTCGCGGCGGAAATCAACGCCGAATTTCTCCATCGCGGCCTTGAGACAGAAAAAATTTTCGAGATCCTTCTGGCGAAGGCATCGGAACCTCCCGATGCACCCGCCTTGGCCGCAGCTCTTGACGAAAAAGACCGACGCATATTCTTCGAGGTATTATTTGACACGTCTGCTGAGGCTGCATGGGAAGAAGCAGAAAGCTGCCTTTCTGTTTTGCGCGGCCGCCACGTCGAGCGCGAACTTGCCGACTTACAGCGTCAAATCGAAACAAATCCGCCCGCCGACGAGCTGCGCCGTTTGATTGTTCGCCGCCTCGAATTGCAGAAGGTCCGTCGCGCGATTGCCGGAACGTGACCGCTCCCACCTTGAGCGATTTGCGTTGGAGTGCTCTAATTTTGCAAAGGAGAAGTCCGTCCACTCCGCAGGCGCCTAGGTCCTTCCCGTACTGGCACATACGACCCCTATCACCTTGCGCCGATTGACGCTCTTACTCCCGTTGTAGTATTCTCGCTGGGTTTTGGAGGAAGCGGGTGGCCCCTCTTCTGCATCTAACTAGAAGGTTAGATGGGACGTGGGCGAGGCGTACGGGCGCAGGACTCGGCAAAGATTCGAAGGGTTCGTCTGAATCATCCGTCCAAACCAAGATTTTGAAATGGCGAGCCGTGGTGTCTAACTGGACTGGCTCCTGAAGCCCTTGGGATTCTGCGCGTACGTGCCGATTCGTCCTTGCAAAGGGAGGAAGCGTGACGCTGGCACTTGAGGAAAAATACGATCAGGTAAGGCAGCTCATTGCCATGGGCAAGGAGCGCGGGTACCTGCTCTACGACGAGGTCAACGATATTCTGCCGGCCGAGGTTCACTCCTCGGAAGAAATCGACGACCTGCTCTCGACGTTTGAGCGGTACGGCATCGATGTGTACGAAGATCTTTCGAGCGCGAAGGCGGCGCTCGCTGCAGGCGATTCCACAGAGACCGCCGAACCCAGCAAGGAAGAAGCGGTCTCCGAAGACGGCGATCTCGATCTCACTCCGGGCAGCCTCGAAAAGACCAACGATCCGGTGCGCATGTACCTGCGCGAAATGGGCACCGTGCCACTGCTCACGCGCGAGGGCGAAGTTGCCATCGCCAAGCGCATCGAGCGCGGGCAATTGCTCGTTCTGAAGACGATCTCTCGCGCGCCGCTCATTCTCAAGGAAATCCTGCAAGTCGGCGAAGACCTGCGCAACGGCTCGCGCTCGATCAAGGAAATCGTCCAGTTTGACGACGAGGAATTGACCGAAGAGAAAATCGAGGCCAAGACCAAGGCCACGCTCAAGCAGATCGACAAGATCGCCAAGCTCTATCTCCAGGCGATGAAGCAGGCTGCGAAACTCGAAAAACTTCCCCGCTCGAAGAAGCGCCCCTATCTGCGCGCCCGCTACGAGCTGGGCCGCACGCGCGTCGAAATGTCGCGCCTGGTCCGCGACATCGACTTCAATCCGTTCGAGAAGAAGCGTCTCATCGACAAGATCCGCCAGACCGTCGAGCGCGTCCATTCGCTCGAGCGCGAGACCGTCAAGCTCGAACGCCGCGTCGATGCCTCCAAGGGTGACGTCCAGTCCGAGGCTCGCAAAGACCTCCGCACGCGCCGCACTGAGCTTGATGAGATCGAGATCGCTTCCGAAGTCAGCCCCACGGAGCTGAAGCGCAACCTCCAGGTGATTCTTCGCGGCGAAGCCGAAGCCGAGCAGGCCAAAAAGGAATTGATCGAGGCTAACCTGCGCCTCGTCGTTTCCATCGCCAAGAAATACACCAACCGCGGCCTGCAGTTTCTCGAC
>DATKPM010000049.1:0-19663 GCA_035524135.1 Candidatus Acidiferrum sp.
GCTTTTCTGGCGCGCCACGGCCGCGGCCACCTCTTTTCTCCCAGCGACATCAACTACCGCGCCAATATCTGCGCCCTGAAGATGCTCGGTGTTGAACGCGTCATCTCCGTCAGCGCCGTCGGCTCGCTCCGTGAGGATCTCCCGCCGCTCGATTTTCTCATCCCCGATCAATTCTTCGACCGCACGCGCGGCCGCATCGCCACATTTTTTGGCAACGGCATCGTGGCGCACGTCGGCTTCGACAAGCCCACCTGCAAGGATCTCTCCACGCGTCTTGCCGAGGCATGCGACCGCGCTTCCGTCAAGGTCCATCGCGGCGGCACTTATATCTGCATGGAAGGCCCGCAATTTTCCACGGTCGCCGAATCGCACACCTATCGTCAGCTCCGCTTTGATGTGGTCGGCATGACCAACCTCACCGAAGCCAAGCTCGCTCGCGAAGCCGAACTCTGCTACTCCACCATCTCGATGATTACCGATTACGACTGCTGGCATCCGCAGCACGATTCGGTCACCGTCAGCGAAATCATCGCCAACCTCGGAAAAAACGCCGAGAACGTCCAGCGCGTCATCCGTGAAGCTGTTCGTGAACTGAACGTCGAACGCACCTGCAAGTGCGGCTCGGCCCTGGCTCACGCCATTCTGACGGATCGCAAAGCCATCCCCGCGGCCACGAAAAAGCGTCTCGCTCCTATCATCAGCAAATACATTTCCTGAACCGGAGAACTCATGTCACTTCTCGTCGTTGGTTCCGTCGCATTCGACGCCATCGAAACGCCGCACGGCAAGGTGGACCGTACGCTCGGCGGTGCGGCCAGCTATTTTTCTCTCGCCGCCAGCCATTTTTCGCCGGTGCGCCTGGTCGGAATTGTCGGCGACGATTTCACCGCCAAGGACGAATCCGTCTTCCGCGGCCGCCGCATCGATCTCTCCGGCCTCGAACGGGTCCCGGGAAAATCCTTCTTTTGGGCGGGTCGCTACAACCTGAACATGAATGAGCGGACCACGCTTGCCACCGAGCTCAACGTGTTCGCGGATTTCAACCCCACGCTGCCGCCCTCCTACTGCAATTCTCCCTTTATTTTCCTCGGCAATATCGATCCCACTCTCCAGCGTTCTGTCCTCAAGCAGGTTCGCTGCAAACCGAAAGCCATCGGCCTCGATACGATGAATTACTGGATCGAGCGCACCTCCGCCGAGCTGCGCGAGACCCTGAAACACATTCAGATTTTGATGATCAATGACGACGAGACCCGCCAGCTCTCCGGAGAGCACAACCTATTCCGCGCCGCCAAGCATATCTTCAAGATGGGCCCGCGCACGCTCATCATCAAGCGCGGCGAGCACGGGGCCATCATGGTTCACAACGATTTCGTCTTTTCGGTTCCGGCTTATCCCTTGGAGGAAGTCCACGATCCCACCGGCGCTGGCGATTCTTTCGCAGGTGGCTTCATGGGTTATCTGGCTTCGGCGGGGAAGGTGAACGATCGCACTCTGCGCAACGCCATGGTCTACGGCTCTGTCCTTGGCAGCTTTGCTGTCGAGCGCTTCGGCGTCGAGCGCCTCACGAAACTCAATCGTGCCGAAATCACCGCCCGCGCTCGCCGCTTCTCCAAGCTCACTTCGTTCAAACTCTGACGCGCAAGCCCAGGACTGGGTGCGATGTGTCGAAACCATATCCGTGCGCTCTAAATGCCCGATTCCCTGGTGCCGGTATTCCGTTTGGTATGCCTCAACGGCTCGTAGTGTACTCTTCTGCCTCTTCCCGCTTCGCCCCACGCAAGCTCACCCACAAACTCTTGTAGACTTTTCTCTGTGCCCCACGACCTCACTCTCTCGCTTCTTGGGCGGCTCGTTCTCGCCGCGGCTTGTGGCGCCGCGATCGGTCTCGAACGCGAGCTCCGCCACAAACCCTCTGGCATCCGTACCAACCTCCTCATTGCCTTCGGCGCCGCGCTCTTCACCATCGTTTCCTACGTGATGGCCTCTTTCTTTGGAGGGGACCACACGCGCATTGCCGCGCAGATTATCCCCGGCATCGGCTTCATCGGCGCGGGAGTCGTCATCCGTGAAAAGGGGGCTGTGCTGGGCATCACCAGCGCGGCCACGATTTTTGTCGTTGCTGGCATCGGCATGGCCGCTGGCTCCGGAATGATCCTCACCGCTTTCTTTGCCACGTTTCTATGCCTGGCGGCCCTCATCTGTGTCGGCTACGTGGAAGATCGTTTTGGCATTCACACCCACCTGATGCTGTTTCGCCTCACTTCTCACGGCGGGCAGGATTTCCTTGCTCGTGCGCACCAGTTCGTGACCGAATCAGGCATTGAGCCGCAATCCTGGAATGCCACCGCGACCGGTTCGGACACCATTGTCGAATTCGAAGCCGAAGTCACTTCTCCCCAGGAGCGCCAGATTCTCGCGCGTTTTTTGCAGCTCGGCATCCGCTGCGAAGCCCGGCCCGCACGCTAGCATCGCCGCTTCCGAAACCAACCCTTTTCCCTCCCGTCACATCCGAGTTGACGTGCCACTCGCCGGGATGCTATGAATTTCTATTAGGTATTTCGGGGGAAGATCCAGCTTTTCTTGTGTTTCCATTCGCCCGGCCCTGCGCCTCTCGCGTGCCGGGATTCCCTGACTTGGATCGGAGGATTGGGCAGAATGCGTGTGCGTTGGGCGACGACTGGGCTAATGGCTGTCTTCGCGATCCTTCTTTCCAGTTGCAGTTCGAATAGCGGTCGCGTGAATCCCGTCCCGGCGCTCGGCTGCGTCAGCGGAACGATTCCTTCCTGTGCCCTTTCACCCTCTGGCATTACCGCCGGCAGCCAGAACTTCACCCTCTTCATCTCCGGCAGCGGCCTCATCTCGACGCCCAATGGCGATCTCGGAAATTCCGTTGCGTATTGGAACGGCTCACCTCGGCCCACCGTTCTCGACCTCAACAGCAGCCAGCTCGACGTGACCATCTATGCCTCCGACGTTGCCTCCGCCGGGCAGGCCGAAGTTCAGGTGATCAACCCGACCCCCGGAGGCGGCCAATCGAACTTCGTCACTTTTTTTATCCATGCTCCCGGCGAGGGTGATCCGGTTCTCACCTCGATCTCACCCAACAGCACGGCTTCGGGCGGCAAGGATTTCACACTCACGGTGAACGGATCGAACTTCGCCGCGAACGACACGGTCTCCTGGAATGGCCAATGGCGCACCACCACGTTTGTCAACTCAACGCAGATGACTGCCGCAATCACGTCGAACGATATCGCCACTCCGGGCTGTGGCAGTGTAGCCGTCGTGAACACAACCCCTGGCGGCGCTTCTTCTGTTTCGCTCGACGTTCTCGTTACCGGCAAAGGCGCCCCCACCGATTGCACCAGCGCGCCCTCATCCAGCGTCTTTCCGCGCGTTGTTTCACTCAGTGCCCACGGAAACGCCTCGAATGGCAGCAGCTCTTCGCCCGCCATGAGCGCCGACGGCCGCTTCGTCGCGTTCTATTCGAATGCCAGAAACATCGTCTCCGGACCTTCGGGCAATATCTTCGTCCGCGACACTTGCCTTGGCGTAGTCGCTTCCTGCAAGCCTCACACGCAGGCGATTGACCTCTCTCCCGATGGTTCGGCCCCGAATGGTGAGGCAGGCAGTCAGCTTTCCTTGAGCGCCGACGGCCGCTTCGTTGCGTTCTCGAGCTACGCTACGAATTTGACTTCTCAATCTGCCGCTGCTTCGGCTGCGGTCACAAATCTCTACATTCGGGACCTTTGTCTCGGAGCGGACGCGCCGGCAGGGTGTACTCCGCATACGGAGCTCGTCTCTGTATCGCCGTCAGGTGAACTTGGCGATAAATCCTCGATTGCGCCGTCTTTAAGTGCCGACGGCCGCTTCATTGCGTTTTCGTCTTGGGCGACAAGTCTGGTTTCAGGGGCGCCATCTGCCCAGTCGCGCGTCTACGTCCGCGATCTCTGCAAGGGCCCGTCGACCTCGGAGTCTTGCATACCACAGACCACCCTTGTCCCGGCTGTGAAGGAAGCCTCAGCCGCATCTCCGGAGACCGACCATCCGTCCATTTCCGGCGACGGCCGATATGTAGCCTTCCAGGAATGGGTGCCTCGCGCTGGCTCGTCGAATCTCGATTCAGTCGTTTTCCTTCATGATACGTGTCTCAGTATCGACGCGCCGCCTTCGTGTGTGCCGTCGACCGCTCAGATCTCCCTTGCGCCGGATGGGCAGGTGCTCGGCGGGGTCAGCGAGTCGGTGTCGGTCTCCTTCGATGGGCGCTTTGTCGCCTTCTCCTCGCAGTCCTCGTCCGGCTCTTCGTCAAGCTCTGCTTCGCAAGCAGTCTACTTGCGTGATACGTGCCTGGGAAATTCAGCGCCTGACGGCTGCACCGCATCGACCTCTCTCATCGCCACGGCTGCCGCGTCCGGTCTGCCTTACTCGCCGTTCATCTCCTCTGCAGGCCGCTATGTCTCGTTCCTTGTCGGCGCGCCCGATTCCGATACGGTGGATTCGAGCGACCGTGACGGCATTGCCTATATCTACGACACTTGCTTTGGCGCTACCTCTGCGTGTGCTCCCCAGGCTCGCGCCCTCACAGCCTCGGCCGGTGCCACTGCTTCGGCGGGCCTCCTGGCTGCCGACAAACTCACGCCAGTCGCACTTAGCTCGGATGGCCGTTATGCCGCCTTCTATTCTGCCTCGCACGCCGCCGCCCAACCAACCAGCGGTCATGGTGATGTCTTCCAGGCCCTCACTTCTCACTAGATTCTCGGGTGTTTTGGCGTAGGAAGCGGGACGTAACTCTTAATTCTTCACTGTCCTCTTCGTGTCTCGACTTGCTTCGCAAAATTTCCTATCCTCAAAACTCGCATGTCCCACCCTCTCAAACCTCCTCCTCTGCGCCCGAATGACTCTGTTCGCGTTGTCTCGCTTTCAAGCCCTGTCGATCCTGCCCGGCTCGACAATGGGCTGGCGGAAATCTCCCGTCTCGGCTATCGCCCTCTCTGCGACCGTGCGGCGGTCCTTGCGGGCGAAGGCTTCTTTGCGGGACCTGCCTCGGCCCGTTGCAAGGCGCTCCACGAAGCCCTTGCTGAATCTGAATCCCGCGCGGTCGTTTGCACTCGCGGAGGCTATGGTGTTAACTACCTTCTCGATGCGTTTCCTGTCTCCCGCTCCATTCCCCCCAAGATTTTTCTCGGCTATAGCGACCTCACGTCGCTTCACCTTTTTCTCTGGAAGCATCACCGCTGGGTCACTTTCTACGGACCCATGGCGGCCGCTGGCTTCGACGCGGGGGCCAACAATCCGCACGGCTACGACCATGCGTCGTTTCTTCGCGCCATCACCGAAACTAAGCAGGGCTACTCGATTCCGCTGGCGGGGCAATCCATAGTTTCTGGTACAGCGAAAGGAATTCTCCTTGGGGGCTGCCTGACGCTTCTCGAGACTTCTCTCGGCACTCCTTGGGAGCCCGACACACGCGAAACAGTTCTCCTGCTCGAAGACCGCGGCATGAAGCCTTGGCAGGTCGACCGCGCTCTCACTCACCTTCGCCAGGCAGGAAAGTTCGAGAATGTCTCCGGCATTCTTCTGGGGGATTTCCCCGATTGCGAAGCTCCGTCTGGCACGGAGACCGTCGAGGAAGTCGCCGAACGCATCCTCTCGCCTCTCGGCGTGCCGCTCATCTGGGGTGTGCCCGTGGGACACACCGTGCGGCCTCTTATCACATTGCCACTGGGCGTCCGTGCGCGCCTTGTCTCTTCGTCGACTCCGCCGTCCCTCGAACTCTTGGAGCCCCCCTGCGCGCCATGACCATTTCCAAGCGTGGGATAGAGCACATCCACCTTCTCGGGATTGCCGGCGCTGCCATGTCGCCCGTTGCCGGCATGTTGAAAGAGACCGGCTATCGTGTCACTGGCTCCGACGCGGGAGTTTATCCTCCCGCCTCGACGCTCCTCGATTCCCTAGGCATCCGCTGGTTCGACGGTTTTCGCGCCGAAAATCTCCTCCCGCATCCCGATTTGTGCGTTGTCGGCAACGTCATTGCCCGCGGCAATCCTGAGCTCGAATTCATCCTCGACAACAAGCTGCCGTATTGCTCCATGGCGCAGTTGCTCGAAGACTTCTTCATTTGCGGCCGCACTTCCATCGTAATTGCTGGAACGCACGGCAAGACCACCACCACCGCCATGCTTGCGTGGATTTTCCACACCGCCGCGCGCCGCCCCGATTTTCTCGTCGGCGGGGTTTGCCCGAATTTTGGCGATCGCAGCTACGGTCTCGGCGGTGGCAGCGAATTCATCATCGAGGGCGACGAATACGAAACGGCATTCTTCGATCGCGGCCCGAAGTTTCTTCACTATCACCCGGACGAACTCATCCTCACGTCTCTCGAATACGACCACGCCGATATCTATCCGGATCTCGCGTCAATCGCAAAGCAGTTCCGCCTTCTCGTCAACCTCGTCCCGCGCAAGGGCCGCATCCTGATTTGGGGCGAATCTCCCGAGCTTCGCGAAGTTTCCTCGAAGGCCTTTTGTCCGGTCGAAACGTTTGGTTTTACACCTGACAGCGATTGGGCGGTGGGAGATGTCCTCTGGCACGATGGCGCCACCGAATTTCGCGTCGCCCGCCAGGGCAGGGAAGCCGCGCAGATTCGTATGCCGATTGCAGGGCGTCATAACGTTCTCGACGCGCTTGCAGCCGTCGCACTTGCTCACGGCCGCGGTGTCGAGCGTGAAGCCATCGAGCATGCGCTCGCCACGTTTCAATCCGTTCGCAAGCGAATGGAGATCAAGGGCGAAGAGAATGGCATCCTCGTCGTGGAAGATTTTGCCCACCATCCCACGGCGATTCGCCTCACTCTCGAAGCGGCCCGCACGCGCTGGCCCGGCCGCAAGCTCTGGGCCGCCATCGAGCCGCGGTCCAACACCATGCGCCGCAAAATCTTCGAGAAGGTTCTTCCCGAATCTCTCGCCGTCGCCGATTCGGTCTTGATCGGCCCTGTTAATCGCGCCAGCTTGCTGTCCGATGAGGACCGCTTTTCCCCTGACGCCGTCGCCGATTCCGTTCGCACTCTCGGGCGAGATGCCGCGGCCTTCTCGTCCGCCGACGCCATCGCGGCGCATATCGCTTCCGGCGCGCGTCCCGGTGATCTGGTTCTTGTGATGTCCAACGGAAGTTTCGATGGCCTTAGCGCTAAACTGCTTGCCGCTCTCAAATCTCGTCCCGGAGCCGGTGCATGAGGATCCCCCGCAGGTGTGGACTGCTCAGTTTTATACTATTGCCTCTTCTCGGGTTTTTCGTCGCACCGCCCGCGTCGGCTAAAATCGATTACCGCATTTCTCTCGCCGACCGCGCCAATCACCGCTTCGCCGTCACCATGGACATCCACAATCCTGTCACGAACACGCAAATCGCCATTCCTGCCTGGAACGCCCTCTATCAAATTCGCGATTTCTCCGTCCGCGTCCGCGACGTTCATCTCGACCCCACATATCCCATCCGCAAAGTCGACAAACAGACGTGGTCCATCGGTGATCCCATGAATCCGCTCGCTGGCAATGTTCCCGACGACTTCGTGGTCCACTACACTGTCGAATGGAATGATCCGGGCCCCTTCGATTCCCAGTTGGATGCACGTCACGCTTTTCTCAATTTGGCCGAAGTGCTCATGTACGTGCCGAATCGCCGACCCGAAGCTGTCGAGGTCGCTTTCGACGATGTTCCCGCGGGATGGAAGGTCGCGGCGGAACTTCCTGCCGGTTCGGAACCCAACTCCTTTTCCGCTCCCAGCTACGACGTGCTGGTCGACGCTCCGGTAGAAGCCGGCACGTTCCGCGAATCCTCGTTTGATGTGGATAGCGTGCACTATCGCGTCATTCTCGACTCGACGGTTTCCGGCTCGGGTGCTCTCGACGCGAACCTTCGAAAAATCGTGTCCTACGAAAGCACTCTCATGCAAGGCACACCGTTCCGCGAGTACACTTTCTTCTTTCACATCGGCGCCTATCCCGACGTCGGTGGCGGAGGGATGGAGCATTCGAATTGCACGGCCATTGCGGCGCCCACCGTGGATTCCGCAACGGCCACTGCCGCCCATGAGTTCTTTCACGCCTGGAATGTAAAACGCGTTCGCCCGAAATCTCTCGAATATATTGATTTTTCCCGCGAGCAGTACACTCGCTCGTTATGGTTCGCCGAGGGCGTCACCAGCGCTTATGCTGCTTTCACTCTCGAACGCACAGGCCTATGGTCCAAAGATTTGTTCTTGATGGATCTCGGAGAGCAAATCAGCGATTTGCAATCCCGCTCCGCGCGCTCCTGGCAAAGCGTCGAAGAGTCCAGCCTCGATGCCTGGCTTGAAAAATACGATTCCTATCGCGCTCCCGACCGCAGCATTTCCTATTACAACAAGGGCCAGATTCTCGGGGATCTCCTCGATCTTTCCATCCGCCAGGCCACAAAGAATCACAAATCTCTCGACGACGTTCTTCGTCTCCTCAACGACGAATATGCCCAAAAAGGAAAGTTCTACGACGAATCTGCGGGAATTCTCTCGGCTGTGAACGATGTCGCCGGCATGTCCTTTGCGGATTTCTTTCACCGCTACGTCTCCGGCACCGACGAAATTCCTTACGCTCAGTTCTTGTCTTATGCCGGTCTCGACTTGAAGGAGGAAAGCCAGGTGACATCCGATCTCGGATTCTGGCCCGGCCAGGCGCGCGGCGCGAAGATTCCCACCGTCGCCACAATCGAGGCAGGAAGCCCTGCCGAAGCGGCAGACCTGCGCGTCGGCGACGACATCATCCGTCTCAACAACGAGCCTTTTCCCCACCAGTTCCGCAATTGGCTGCGCAACCAGCCTCCCAATGCCACCGTGACTCTTCGCGTCCGCCGCGACGGCAAAGAGCTCGATATTTCCTATCGCATGGCCTCCGTTGAAACGGACCATTTCTCCGTCTCAGAAGATCCGCATCCTACCGATCTCCAGCGTCGCATCCGCGACGGCTTTTTCCGCGGAACTACCGACTGATGGCGTCCTGACGCATGATTCGCACCGCTGCTACCCTCCTTTTTATCGTCTTGGCGCTCTTCCTTTTGCTTCCTTGGCTGATTCTCTGGACCCTTCTTGTGCGCAATGCCGACGGGATGTATTCGTTCGCTATGTCCTACGTGCGTTTTCTCAATCGAATCGCTGGCATTCGCGTTCGCACGGAGGGGCTTGACCATATCCCTTCGTCGGTGTGTATTTTTGTTTCGAATCACTGCTCGAATATCGATCCCCCTGCGATGTTTCCCTCGATTCCGCGCCGCGTGTCCATCCTTGCGAAGAAGCAAGTGTTCCATATCCCCGTGCTCGGCGCGGCCCTGCGTCTCGCAAGGTTTGTTCCTGTCGATCGCGGGGATCGCGAGGCGGCCGCCGCCAGCGTCGATTTTGCGGTTCAGTATTTGAAAGAAGGACTGTCGTTTTGCGTCTACCCGGAGGGAACGCGCAGTCGCGACGGCCGCTTGAAGCCCTTCAAACGCGGAACTTTCATCATGGCGATCCAGGCGCGCGTCCCGATTGTTCCTGTGGCCCTCATCGGCACGCAACGCCTGATGCGAAAAGGCGACTGGGCAGTTCACCCAGGCGAAGTTGTCGTTCGTTTCTTGCCGCCCGTCGACTCTGCAGCGTACTCTCTCGACCGGCGCGGCGAACTGCTTGAAGTTATCCACGCGCGTATCGCCGCTGCGCTTCCTCCCGACCAACAGCCTTTGGCGCAGGACGTACCCACTTAGCGCAGCAATCGAAGTTCAATTCAAGTTTGGGTGGTCATGGCAGCCAGACTGGAACTTTTCTGACGCTGTTGGCATCCTCGTCTTTCTCTCATAACGCATCGTTTTTTGTTCCTGATGTCGTGAGCGCCGAAGGCGCAACACTTAGCTAGGCCAAGCCGCCGGCCTACCGAAAGCAGGCAAGGCCTGGGACATCAATGTGGCTGGAGCCAAGCGCCGTAGGTGCGATACATTGACGGGGCTTTCTAGCGGGATTCCAATGAAGATGACTTGAAGGGCTGTCATTTTGAGAAACGAGGTAACAAGGGACCTGCTCCTCCTTCTGCCTCCTCTAGTTCCTACGCTTCCTTCTTCAACCTCGCCACTTCTTCTCTGAGCGCTCTGAGTTCCTTTTGCATTTCAGGCAGCCGATGAAATACTGCTACTGACTTTCTCCATTCGTGATTGTCCATTGCCGGATAGCCCGAATAAATCGCGCCCGCTGGCACGTCCGAAGGAACTCCGCTTTGCGCTGTCAACACCGCGCCATCCCCGATCGTCAAATGTCCCGCTGCACCAACTTGCCCGGCCAGAATGCAGCCGCTTCCTACCTTCGTTGTCCCCGCCAGGCCCACCTGCCCGCACAAGAGGGTGTCTTCGCCAACTTTGCAGGCGTGTCCCACCTGCACGAGATTGTCGATCTTCGTTCCTCGTCCGATGCGCGTTTCGCCGATCGTCGCCCGGTCGATCGCGCTCTGCGCTTGGATTTCCACGTCGTCGCCCACCACCGTGATTCCCGATTGCCGCATCTTGTACCAGTGCCCTGCGGCGTCCCTTGCGAATCCGAACCCATCGCTGCCCACAACCACGCCGTTTTGCAGAACAACGCGGTTACCAATTTTGCAGTATTCGCGGACGCAGGCGTGTGCGTGTGCAAAAAAATCGTCTCCGATTTCCGCTCCTTGATAGACGGCCACAAAGCTGTGAAGCACCACATTTCGCCCGATCGTCACGCCATCATCGACAAAGCAGTAAGGTCCGACGTGTGCTCCTTCTCCGATTCTTGCCGTCTTGGAGATCAGCGCCGTCGGATGAATCCCGGCG
The DNA here is from genome assembly GCA_035524135.1 of Candidatus Acidiferrum sp. GTDB lineage: Bacteria > Acidobacteriota > Terriglobia > Acidiferrales > UBA7541 > Palsa-295. The sequence continues at coordinate 10,852 of DATKPM010000049.1, forward strand.
GGATATGCCGGCGCCGGATGGAATATCTCAATCGCTCGCGCAAAGTCGAGATAGGGATTTGCCGAGCGAACCGCTGCCATTCCCTCCGGAACCGCCCCTGCTTCGCGGTCAACGAATATCGCTGAAGCTTGCGTTGTTTCCAGCATGGGGCGGTATTTCCGGTTCACCAGAAATGTCAGGTCTCCCTGGCGCGCCTCTTCGAGCCCAGCCACCCCGGTGATTTCAATCCCCGCATCGCCTTCCACCTCGCAGCCCAGCCTTTCTGCAATCTCTCCCAGCCTCATGGCATCTCCTTCGAACACACGGTCTCTTTCTGAATGCCTTTGCCCCGGTCTGAAACAGGCCAGACCAACGATGGTTCGCTTTCGGGGGCTCGTCCCGTTTCCGCCACTCTACAATATCCCGGTGCGTCTGCTCCCTCAATCACTCGAGTTGCCTCATCCGGTCAAGCTTTCGCAGCACAAGCCGATAGTCAAGCAGAGCAAATGGAGCGCAATCTTGCGTTTCTTCTTCCACTCGAATTCTCTGCTCAAGACGCTCCGAAGCCAATCATGAGAGAGGTGAAGCGATGTCTGTTACAGGATTGAGTGCGTCCAGTTTGTATTCAGCAGCGGGGAACCAGACCGGTTTTCAGCAAATCCAGCAGGATTTTCAGCAACTGGGGCAGGATCTACAAGCCGGTAACCTGAGCCAGGCGCAACAGGACTACGCCACGCTCACGGCCGCCCTGCCTGCCAATCAGCAACAAAACAACAACAATCCAATCGCTCAAGCCTTCGCTCAGTTGGGGCAGGCGCTTCAATCCGGCGACCTGAGCACCGCGCAGCAAGCCTTCGCAACCATTCAGCAGGATTTCCAGCAGAATCAAGGCGCGCAAGGACACCATCGTCATCACGCTCACGGGAACCAGGGTGGTGGAAATTCCGGCCAGGACTCTACCATTGGTCAAGAGTTATCCGCTCTCGGACAGGCTCTGCAAAACGGCGATGTAAACTCCGCGCAGCAGGTTTTTTCGAGCCTCACGCAGATTCTTGATGAGCAATTCGGGACGTATGTGAGCAACGGTTTTTCCGCTTCTACGGCGTCTTCGACAACAGGCTCGACCCTGAATGTCTCGGCTTAGGCGAACGCGGGTCCAATTTGTTGGTTTTGATAAGGGCAACAGCACTTCGAACACTAACCATGGCCAGAGTGGTCATTCGTGAAAAAGCTCCGCTTGTCCTGTCATCGGAGCCTTTGTCGCCCTTGGGGTGTGTTTTGCCGCGCCGACCACGCCCAGCACGCGTAACTCGCTCAGAGCAGTTCTTGGAATGAATAATCGCAGGCTGTTGCCGTGTAAGTCCGGCGGAGTCAACTGGACTCCGGAGTCCAGTAGTTCCAGAAGGTCATTCGCAACGATCCCCTCAATCTCGTCCTCGTCCTTGAATTTCAGTCGGACCCACAGGCCGTCCAGTTTTGGCCGGCTGAGGAAAGCCTTTCTCTCAGGCTCAAACGCATCGCGGAATTCCTTTACAAAGTAAACGCACTTCACCTCTCCAAGAGCAATTTCTTTGTGCTCGCCATCAGTGGTCAGGAGGTTCAAGACGGAAGTCGCGCCCAGTTCCACTGGGTTCAAATAGCCCTTTACGGTCTTCCGGTTCAGCAGTTGGACCACGACCTTCTTGTTTGTCGAGGCTGAGGACCGTATTTTCATAGTTTTTGGGGCAGACTGTTGCTATCCGTCGATGGGTTATGTTATCCTTCCCGCCTGTTTTGTCAACTTATTGGTGCTTAAAGGGTTAGCGCCGGAGTTTAGCCCGATTGACAGAAAAAGGCAGGTTGCTCAAGTCCGCCTCCGCCATAGCCCTTATCACCGTTATCAGTAGGATTTGCGGATACTTACGAGATCAGCGCGTTGTCCTACTCCTCGGCACGTCGACCGCGGCCGATTCATTTGTCCTCGCCTTTCGAATCCCAAATCTCATAAGACGCCTCCTGGGAGAAGGATCGCTGGCAGCGTCCTTCGTCCCGGTCTTCAGCCAGTCGCTTCGCGAGGATCCATCCTCGGCTTGGCTATTCGCCCGGCGGATGTTTTGGATTCTCGCCGTGTCGCTAGCCGGCATTTCGCTTCTGGCCGTTGTTTTCTCCCAGCAGGTTATTTACGTGTTCACTCTGTTTGGCGGGAATCGGGCCGACTGGCAATTGGCGATCTATCTCAACCGCATTATCTTTCCATACGTCTTCTTCCTCGGTTTGGCCGCGCTCGCTACGGCTATTCTCAACAGCTTCCACTCCTTCGCGCTTCCCGCGTCGACCGCAGTTGTTCTGAACCTGACGATTATCGCTTTCTCTTTCGGCTTTCTCTACCGCCCGATTCTCCACTGGGCGCCTCAGAAATTCCAGACTCCGGCTGTAGCGCTCGCCCTGGGTATTCTAGTTGGCGGATGCTTGCAAGTGGCCATGTTGATTCCCTCGCTCGCCCGGCGCGGGATGAATTTTGCGCCATCATTGTCGCTGTCGGATCCTTCCGTACGGCGCGTGGGCCGGTTGATGGGGCCGAGTTTTTTCGGCATGGGCGTTTATCAGATCAATTTTTTCATCGACACTGTTTTTGCCACATCGCCGCGCCTGCCTGCGGGCAGTATCACCTCGCTCTACGTCGCCGACCGCATCATGGAGCTTGTCCTTGGCAGCTACGCAATAGCGCTTTCCACGGCGCTGCTTCCCACCATGTCGCACCAGGTAGCCGCCGGAAAGCTTGGAGAAATGAAGCAGACGTTCGCGTTTTCTCTGCGCATCGTTTCCTTTATTACGATTCCTGCAGCGCTCGGCTTAATCCTGCTGCGCCAGCCGATTGTGCGCGTTTTGTTTCAACACGGCGCTTTCACAGCCCAATCGACGCTGCTCACGTCTCGCGCGCTGCTCTTTTATTCGCTGGGGCTCCCCGCGTTTGCGGCCATCAAGTTGCTCGCGCCGGTGTACTTCTCCGTGCAGGACACGATGACGCCGGCCGTTGTGGGCGCATGGTCGCTCGGTCTGAACGTTGTGCTCAATACGCTGTTTCTTTTTTTCTTCGTGCGTTTTCTTTCAAACGGTGGTCCCGCGCTGGCGAGTTCGCTTGCGGCATATTTCAATTTCGCCGCTCTCTTCGTGATATTTCGCAGGCGGTTCGGTGGAACAACCGCACGGGGCTTGCTGGCCTCCCTTGCGAAGATGTGCATTTGTGCGGCGGTGATGTCTAGTCTGTGTGTCGTGGCGATGAAAAGTTTCCGTTTCGAATCGCTCCAGCATTTTCTGTGGCAGGCTGCCTGGCTGGCGGCCGTAATCGTTGCAGCGGTCGCGGTGTATCTCGGATTGGCGCGTCTCCTGCGCTGTGAGGAATTGTCGGAGCTGATGCTGCTTCTCCGGCGGCACGAACCGGCGGAGTCTGCGGCTCTCCGCGCCGACGCATAGAAGGCGGCGCGGCGAAAGAATTTGCATGAAGCGTTTGGAGGATCTGGAAGTTGGAAGCGCATATTCAGGAATTTCTCAACTACATTCGAATCGAGAAGGGTTTGGCGAAAAATACGGTCAAATCCTACGGCCGCGACCTGCGCTATTTTGTTGCGTTCGCAAAGCAGAGATCTCTCGAGACCGATACGGTTGGCCGCAGTGACGTGGTTGATTTTCTCGCCACCTTGTACCATCGTGGACTCGACAGCCGGTCGGTGGCGCGCTACCTCGTTTCGCTTCGCCATTTTTTCCGCTTCTGCCTCCTCGAAGGATATCTTCGGGAGGATCCGGCGCTCACGATTGAGTCGCCCAAATATCGCCAGTCTCTTCCGGATTTTCTTAGCGTGGAGGAGGTCGACCGTCTTTTGGCCACCCCCGTAGTCACCACGCAGGTCGGGATGCGCGACAAGGCTATGATCGAGTTGATGTATTCCACTGGCCTCCGCGTCTCCGAGCTTTGCGGTATCCGCATGGAAGACCTCCAGATGGAGAGTGGATGCCTTCGTTGCATCGGCAAAGGCAACAAGGAACGGTTGGTGCCGGTCGGCAAGCGGGCCATCGCTGCGGTGGATGAGTACGCGCGTCATGCGCGAAGGGATTTCCTTGGCGGCCAGTCTTCGGCCTTCTTGTTTTTGAACCAGCGTGGAAAGCCCATGGACCGCATAGCGTTTTGGAGGATCATCCAGACCTATGGCCGCAAGGCGGGTTTGCGGCATTCGCTCACGCCGCATATGCTTCGCCACAGCTTTGCAACGCACTTGCTCGACCGCGGTGCGGACCTTAGGTCCGTCCAGATGATGCTCGGCCATGCCGATATTTCGACCACGCAAATCTATACTCATGTTGTGGAAGAACGTTTGAAACAGGTTTACAAGACTCACCATCCGCGCGCCTGACTGCGCGGCTGCGCACCGAACGGAGGCATCGAGGCAAATGCCGGATTACATGTTTCTGCTGGAAAGCAGGCTCTCGCCTGAACAGCGAGCCGTGCTCGAGCGCGTGCAGGAGCTTTCGCGGCTCCAGGATATCAACATATATCTGACCGGCGGCGCGGTCCGCGATTTGATTTCCGGACAACCGATCCGGGATCTCGACTTCACCGTCGAGGGAAATCCGTTGAAGATGGTGCGCGAGCTGGAAAAGGGCGGAGCCCGCGTCGTCCAGGAAAACGAACGCTTGCGGCATTACGATTTAATTTTCGCGGGAGATGTGGACGGATCGATTTCCGGTGCGCGGGACGACTATTACGAGCGGCCGGGTGCGAAAGTGGAATACCGCTTTTCGAGCATTATGGAGGATCTGCGGCGGAGGGATTTTTCGATCAACGCGATCGCGATTTCGCTCAACGTGCAGTCGCGCGGCCTGCTGCTCGATCCCACCAATGGGCTGGCCGATCTGGAAAAACAGGAAATCCGGACGCTTTCGATTCATGCGTTTACGAATCAGCCGGCGCGCATCCTGCGGGCTCTGCGTTATGCGGCAAGGATGGGATTCCAGCTCGAAGCGCGCACCAAGGAATGGTTCGACCTCGCGATCGAGCGAGGACTCCACGAGGAATTTGATCCCGCGGAAGTCGGCAACGAACTCCGCGGGCTGGCGCGTGAGGAAAATCCCGTGGTGGTACTGAAGGAGTGGGAGAAGCGCGAGATGCTCGAAGCGTTCCACCCCTCGCTTGCGAAGCGGCTGCCAGACTACGACAGCCTCAACAAACTGACGCGCGTGCGCGGAAATCTGCTGGGGGCCGGGCTGCGGCCGCGGGTGCACGATGCCGTGATTTACTACACGCTTGGCAGGCTGAAGCCGCGCGAAGCGATGGCGGCGCTGCGCAATCTGGGATTTCGTGCCGCGGAGATCGAGGCGATTCACGATCTGGTCCCGGAAACGCAGAAGGTGGTGAAGATGCTGAAGGGGGCGAGAACAAATGCGCCCAAAGACGCTTACGCCTATCTGACTTCGCTGCCGCCGGAAACATTGGTTTTCCTCGAAACGGAAATGCCAAATCCGAAGGCGATTTCGAAGATCCGGAATTACATTCAGAAATGGCGGCCGTTGCATTTGGCGCTGCCGATCGGCGAGCTGGATGCGCTCGGAGTGCCGCGCGGGCCAAAGTTCGACAAGATTCTCGATCAATTTTTCGAGCAACAGCTTCGCGGCCGAGGCCGCACGCCGGAAGATCGGACGAGGATACTGCGCCAGCTTGCGGGTATTAAAGAAGAGCCGAAGAGACCGGAAAAGGAAAAGAAAAAGAAAGGCAAGGGAAGCGAAAACGAAGGAAAAAGCCTGGCGAAGGCCCCGGCCACTCCCGTCCAGGTGAAAGCGGCCCCTTCCGCTCCGACGCAGGCGGTTGCGAAGCAGAGCGGGACGAGCGCAATAGAGAAGAAGGCTGCGCGGCCTTCGGCGGCCAGAGGAAAACCCGCCGCAAAGAAAAAATCCCGCTGATTCTTCGGTCTCCTAGCGAGCGGAGGATTTACCGCTGGGCCTGTGTCGGACGCTGCCCGCCTCCGAACTGAGGAAAGGAAGCAGCGACCCCCTCTCATTTTTCTCCGCCTTCACTGCTGTTGCTGCAAAATTCCTGCCCCAGGTTCCTGAGCGTCAATTTCCGCGCCTACCATAAGCTGGCCCGTTGCCTGATAGACGACAAAATTGCTCACCGTCGCCCCACCGTTGAGTTGCACGGTAGCCGTGAAGCGCCCCGTATGCGTTGTGTCCGCAGTCAAGCTGATGGACACAGGGACAGCACTGGACTGTCCACTACCAAATAATGCGTTCCAGCTTCCAGTTCCGGCAATGGGGCCGTTCAGAGTCGTGGCGACGGAACCGACGAAGTCGTTTTCTCCCGCGGCTGGCTGCCCCTGGAATCCAGCGCTGAACTTGCCTTGAACCGTCGAGCCGGCGATTTGTGGGAAGGCGGCTCCCGCGCCGACGACTTTTGCGTCGAGGTCGGCGAGCAGAAATCCTCCGCCGCCGTTTGGATTGTTCGGATCGCTCAAATTGAGTTGCGGATCTGTGACGTAGAGTCCGAGCGTCGCAACATCCTGCGTGTTTCCGGGAGTGATGGCAATTTGCCCGTAGCCGTTCGTCGCGAGCGTGTAGTTGGACGTGTAGGAAGCGCTTGTGACGGATGCCTGGGTTTCGTTCACATCGGCGAAGCCGTTGATTTTGCCGCGGCCGTTGGCGGCCATGCTGCCCGCAACAGAGAACGTCGAGCCCGCCGGGCCGCTTTGCAGAGTGAACACGAAATTCCCGTTCAGCGAGGACAGGGCAGCAGTACCGGGCAGCGATCCTTGGCTGAACGCGGAGCCAACAGCAGTTCGGGAACCGTCGGTCTCAATCATGCGCAACGCCTCGACGCCGACGACGTAATACGTGAACGTCAAGCCATTGAAGGTGGCGCGGCCGCGGCCGTAGGTGTCCGGCGCTTGGTAGGTGCCGAGCGATTGAATGCCTGTATCGACAGTTCCAGCGACGTCCTGGTCGAGCGTGACGCTGGTGAGATTGCCGCCACCGTCGGAGGTAAAGACGCCGCCCTCAGAGAGCCCTCCGCTGCTGGTGCCTCCAGAAAGAACAAAGGAAAAGCCACCGGCGATTTGACCAATGACGTTCGGGAAGAACTTCTGGAAATCGAGACTGCCGCTGGCGGTCGCGGCTCCGTCGAACTGGGTGATGAGAACGTGGCGATCGTTGACGCGTGCGAGCGCAAGGGTGACCGTCCCGCCGACGCCCACATTGGCATCGTTGGTCGTCAGAGTGAGCAAACCCTGTCCATCAGGGCCGAGCGTGTAGTTACCTCCTGTGATGATGTCGCCACCCGGCTCGGGAGAAATGGGACCACTACTGTTGGCAGCGTCGAGTTCGCCGCCGGTGACGCCTCCCATTCCGTCAAGAAGAACGGCTCCCGCGACTGAGTAGGCGTTGTGATTCTTGTCTTCTCCGGAGGCAAAGAGTGCAAAGTTGCCGGAAAGATTGGCAATGCCGATGACGGTGTAGACATTGAGAGAAGCGGTGGAGAAGGCGGTGGTGTCGGCGGTGGACGTAGCCGTAATCGTGACACCTTGCGCGGTGGCCCCGGCAGTGAACGTAGTGGTGGCTCCGCTCGCGGTGTGTTTCGGGTTGAAGGAGCCGCAGCTGCCAGCAGGCGAGCAGGTCCAGTCGACGCCTTTGTTGTTGGCGTCGCCCGTGACCGTGGCAGCGATGGAGGCTGTTGCATTCGCTTGTAGGCTGATGGGCGGCGGCTGGGAAATAGCGACAGAAACAGGAGAGGTGACGGTGATGGTCACGCTGCGAGTGGCCTGGCCATTGCCGGCGGCGGTGGCAGTGATGATGACGGGGCCGCGCTGGGAAGGAGCGGTGTAGGTGGTGGCCACGCCGCTTCCAGTGGAAGCGGGGCTAAGCGTGCCGCAGGTGTTGATTGGTGTGCAGGTCCAGAAGACACCACGGTGGAGAGGATCGTTCAGGACGGTTGCCGTGACGGGGGCGGTTGCGTTCACGGAGAGCGTGGAGGGCGGGTCTTGAGTGATGGAGACAGTGATGGGCTGCGCGGATGAGTTGCCGTTGCCGCCGCAGGACGCGAGGAGCCCCGCCGCGACAAGGATGAAGGCCGAGACGAAAGCGTTGCGTACAAACCCGCGGCCGAAATCTGCGAATGCCTGCGTCGACCCAAGCCCCATTTTTTGGTCAGTCCCCCGAACAGAGATGTGAAACGGAATCGCGCGGCCAATGCCGCGTCACGTGGCGAAGGGCAATACGCGACAGCGGATTGCCCAGCAAAGACGCCCTTGGGAATTTATCATATAACCTGGCGTGTCCCATCCCCCGCCGGAGAGAGGACTCCACGGCAAACTTCTGGGATGCTGGCGCGGAGCAGAGCTGTTGCTTGCGGGAAACGCGATAGAAAGAGCTGAAGTCGTGGTGAAGGGAGCCGAGTGAGTGCTTTCTGGCAGAATGCCAAAGGCCAGGAACGGTGCACGCTGGGCAGGCGGCGATGTTACGCAAGTACCCGCGATCAGAAATGAGGGCGAATGAATGTTTTGAAGGAGTTGCGGCGAATTCGAATCCACCTGAGGCGCGATTAGAAAGGCGGGAATCCGTGACTTGTGACCCGTGATTCGTAACTCGTGAAGAGCACAAAAGACGGGAGAGACGCGCGGATCGTGCTCTTCGGAATGGAGAAGAATTGCTCCTCCTGGTTTCGGATTCTTTGCGGCGGCCCGCTGGCTGCGGCTCCCTGCCTTTCGCGCATAAGGACAAGCCCATTCGAAACGGAAAAGTCGTGTTTCTAAGGGTGAAGCGCACTCAAAAAAAGAGCAAATGCCAAACCCAAAGCCAAAGCCAAAGCCAAAGC
>DATKPM010000050.1:0-83200 GCA_035524135.1 Candidatus Acidiferrum sp.
GAACCGTGCGCAGATAGCGCAAGCTCGAAAAAATCAAAGCGCCAACGCCGATAACGATCAGAGCAGTCCCAAACCAAAGCGAGAGGCCGAGCCTCTCGTGGACCGGAAAAGACGCCTCGCGCTGGATCAACTGCAAGAACAGGCCGAAGCGCGCGACGACAAAGCCAAAACCCATCAGCGCCAATCCCGTGCGAATCCAGGCGAGAAAAGTGCGTTCAAGCGCGAGATAGTCCGTGGCGGCGAAGCGATGAACGGGCGGTGCGGAATCGGTCATGGGTTCACGGCTCTCATCGCGATGGACCGTTCCGGCGGTACGCCATGCGTCCGCCGACAATGGTGGCCATAGGCGCGCCGGTGAATTCGGCGCCATCGAAAGGGCTGTTCCGAGACTTGCTGGGAGATTCGCTGACGCGATAGGTCCACTTATGTTCGGTCGAAAAAATGGTGACGTCGGCAGGCTCGCCGGAGGCGACTTTTCTTTCGATGCCGAGTACACGCGCAGGGCCGGTGGTGAAGAGCTCGACGAGGCGCATGAGCGAGATTTTATTTTTCTGGACGAGTTCGCGAAGGGCGAGCGCGAGAGCCATCTCAAAGCCGAGGATGCCGAAAGGCGCGCGGTCAAATTCGACATCTTTGCTAGCAGGATGGTGCGGAGCGTGATCGGTGGCGATGGCGTCGATGCTGCCGTCGGCAAGGCCGGAAATCAGGGCTTCGCGGTCTTCGCGCGAAGCGAGCGGCGGATTCATTTTGAAATTCGTGTCGTAGCGCACGTCTTCATCGATCAGCGTGAAATGATGCGGCGTGACTTCGCAGGTGACGCGCAGGCCCTGTTTTTTCGCCGCGCGGACATATTCGAGAGAGCGCGTGGTGGACATGTGCGCGATGTGAAGGCGCGCGCCGGTGAGGCCGGCGAGCTCCGCATCGCGGCCGACGCAGATGGATTCCGACTGCGAAGGAATGCCTTTCAGGCCGAGGCGGAGCGAGTGCGGCCCTTCGCGCATCACCCCGCCAGCGGCGAGCGACGGATCTTCGGCGTGCTCGATGACAGGCAGACCGAGCGGGTCGCAATATTCCATGGCTTGACGCATGAGGCGAGCGGTAGAGACAGGTTTGCCGTCGTCGCTGACAGCGACGATGCCAGCGTCCTTCATGGCGGCGATTTCGGCGAGGGCTTCGCCTTTGCTGCCCTGCGAAACCGCGCCGATGGGCCAGACGCGCACGGCGCCGACGGTGGCAGCGCGCTCGACGATGCCGCGGGTGACAGAAGCGCGGTCGTTGACCGGCTGAGTATTGGGCATGCAGCAGACGGCGGTGAAGCCGCCCTGGGCAGCGGAACGAGTGCCGGTCTCGATGGTTTCGGAGAGCTCCTGGCCGGGCTCGCGAAGATGGCAGTGCAGGTCGATGAAGCCGGGCGCGACGATGAGGCCAGAGGCGTCGAAAATTTCAGCGCCGCCGGGAGCGGGGAGATTCGCGCCGACTTGCGCAATGCGGTCGCCGTCAAGAAGGACATCGAGCGACGCATCGGTGCGGGACGCAGGGTCGAGCACTCGTCCATTGCGAATCAGGAGCATTCGTTCATCCCTTTGCGGGGTGAGGAGCGTCGGGAGGCGCGCCGCCCACCAGATGGTAAAGAAGCGCCATGCGAATGGCGAGACCGTTTGTGACCTGTTCGAGGACGGCGGACTGAGGGCCGTCGGCGACGGCAGGATCGATTTCAAGGCCGCGAATCATAGGGCCGGGATGAAGGACGAGAGCGTCGGGCTTGGCGAGGCGGAGGCGAGCCGGTGTGAGCTGATAGCGAAGGATGTATTCCTCTGGCGCGAGAGACGGCTCGTGGATGCGCTCGGTCTGCACACGGAGGACAAGAACGATGTCAGCGCCCGAGACGGCGTCTTCTACGCAGAAGGAGCGTCGGAGGTTGGGAGCGAGAGATTCGAGCTCGCGGGGAATCCACATCGCAGGGCCGCAGAGCGTGATGCGCGCGCCGAATTTGGAGAGCAAGTGGATATTGGAGCGGGCAACGCGGCTGTGGAGAATGTCGCCGAGAATCGTGACGTTCCAGCCTTCGAGGGAGCCTTTGCGGTCGCGGATGGTGAGCGCGTCGAGAAGGGCTTGCGTTGGATGCTCGTGGGTGCCGTCGCCAGCGTTGAGAACGGGAATTTCGAGGCGCTGGGAAACGAATTCGGGCGCGCCCGAAGAGCTATGGCGAATAACGATGCCGTCGGGACGCATGGCTTCGAGTGTGCGAACGGTGTCGAGAAGCGATTCGCCCTTTTTGAGGCTCGAGGCTTCGGCCTGGAGATTCATCGTGTCGGCGCCAAGACGCGAGGCGGCGGTGGTGAAGCTGATGCGTGTGCGCGTGGAAGATTCGAAAAAGGCGATGGCGACGGTCTTGCCGCGCAGGGTGGCAAGCTTCTTCAGAGGATTGCGCTGGAGTTCCTGGAAAGGCCTGGCCTGATCGAGAATAAAAGTGATTTGATCGCGGGAGAGGGTTTCGGTTCCGAGCAGGTGTTGCAATCCGAGCAGCACTGTATCCCTTTAGAAGACTTCCTACAGAGCAAGGGCCGAGGACTAGGAAACCCGGTCGACCAAGACGACGCGCTCTTCGGGATCGATTTCCTGCAGGCGGACCTCGACGATTTCAGTGTCGCTTGTCTGAACGGCCCGCCCGATAAAAGTGGCCTCGATGGGCAGCTCACGATGGCCGCGGTCAATCAGGACGCAGAGGCGAACGCGGCGCGGACGGCCAAGGTCGAAGAGGCCGTTCATGGCGGCGCGAACGGTGCGGCCGGTGTAGAGGACGTCGTCAATCAGGACCAGGTCGCGGCCATCGACGTCGAACGGAATTTCAGTGGATTGAACGACGGGCTGGGGAGCAACGGTCGAAAGATCGTCGCGATAAAGCGTAATGTCGAGGACACCGACGGGAATTTCAATGCCCGAGAACGTGTGGATGATTTTCGCGAGACGCTGGCTGAGCGGGACGCCGCGGCGGCGAACGCCAATCAGGGCAAGATCCTTTGTGCCACCGCTTTTTTCGACGATTTCATGGGCAAGACGCTGGAGGGTACGGCCGATTTCTTCCGCGGAGAGGAGCTGTCTTTTCTCGACGACCTTCATGAGCGCCACATCGTAACATAGACCCTGTGAACTCCGCAGCGGGGATTGCGGAGCTGCCTGACCGTTCACGAAGTGTATGGAACAGGCGCTCCGCCTTGACCCGCGTGATAAAATTCCGTCCGTGAGTTCCGGAGCGGCGGCCCTCCAACGTCACCGGCCAGCGGAAGTTGACCTTCAAGTCAGCGTTGGTTCCCTTTCCCTTCAAAACCCGATCATCGCCGCCAGCGGAACGTTTGGCTATGGATTGGAGTTTGCCGAACTGGTGGACTTGAGCCGCTTGGGCGGGATTGTAGTGAAAGGGCTGTCACGGGAGCCTATGGCGGGTGCGGAGGCTCCCCGGATGGCCGAAACCTCCAGTGGGATGATTAACGCCATCGGACTGCAGAACGTGGGGGTGAGGGCGTTCGTTGAGGAGAAGCTGCCGAAGCTCAGGGCATTCAGGACGGCAATCATCGCCAACGTGTTCGGCCATACGATCTCGGATTATGTTGAGGTGACGAGGGTATTGGAAGACGCCGAGGGTCTGGCCGCGCTGGAATTGAACATTTCATGCCCGAACGTGGAGAAGGGGGGCGTGGAATATAGTACTGACCCCACGCTGACGGCATCGGTTGTAGGAGCGGTCAGGAAGGCTTGCAAGAGACCTCTGTGGGTCAAGCTCTCCCCGAACATTAATACGATTGGACTTATCGCAAGGGCGGCGGCAAGCGAAGGAGCGGATGCACTCGTGGTGGCGAATACCTACCCTGCACTGTGTATAGACAGCCACAATCGTAGGTCCCGGCTGGGTAGTACGACGGGAGGGTTGTCGGGCGCAGCGATCAAACCTATAACGATGAGGTTGGTGCATGAGACCAGCCGGGCCCTGGAAATTCCGGTAATTGGACTCGGCGGGATTGAAACTCCGGCAGATGTGGCGGAATACCTCCTGGCAGGAGCAGCGGCCGTGGAGGTAGGAACGGCCCATTTTGCCGACCCACGGGCCTCGGAACGCCTAGTAGAGGGTGTGGAAAAATGGTGCCGGAAGGAAAAGGTGTTTGAAATCAGCAAATTACGAGGAGCTCTGGAAGGCTAAAATGATTGCCTGAAGGGGCTTCGGAAGGGTAAAATTATGCTGATTCAAATGAGGTTAGGTGAAATGCGAATAAGATATTACGTTGCTTTTGCTTCCGTGTTTTTAGGACTGGGTATGCTTGTCTTTGCTCCCATGGCCAACCCAACCGCCACAAGCAAAGCAGGCGACCCTCCCCAAACATCAGCAACGCAGTCCCCGATTTACACCCCCTCCCCAGCCAAGAGCTCACCGAACCAGCCAAAGCCGCTGGCGGTATGGGACTGCATTTCGAGCTGGTATGGGGACGATTTTGACGGGCAGCCGACCGCAACCGGAGAGATCTATGATATGAACGGGTTGACGGCGGCGCATCCCACGCTCCCACTAGGGTCGATCGTCCGAGTGACGAACACACGCAATCACCGAAGCACGGTGGTCCGGATCAACGACCGAGGGCCGTACGTGGAAGGCCGCGAGCTAGACGTGAGCTACGAAGTAGCGCGTCGGCTCGGATTCGAGCAGCGCGGCACCGCCAAGGTGCGCATGGAACTGCTGGAGGTGCCTTCACGCCACGCCCAGACACGCCAGAATTAGTTGTAGCCCTCGATGTAGACTCCCTGCGCCCGGCCGTCGCCCTGGCACGCAAGCTGAAGGGCACGGCCGGGATGATAAAGGTGGGAAGCCAGCTCTTTACGGCCGAAGGGCCGCAGGCAGTGAAACGACTCGCCGCCCTCGGCCATTCCATCTTCCTCGACCTGAAATACCATGACATCCCGAATACGGTGGCCAGCGCGGTGCGCGCGGCCGCGGGACTGCCGCGTGTCCGCCTGATGACGATACACACTTCCGGCGGGCTGGCAATGATGCGGGCAGCGAGGGAGGCAGCCGGGACAAGGAAAAACCGGCCACTATTGCTGGGAGTAACGATTCTGACGAGCCTGGATGCCGAAGAAATGAACCGCGTGGGGTATGAAGGCTCGCCGGCGATACGAGCGGTCGAGTTAGCAAAGCTCGCGAAGGAAGCGGGGCTGGATGGAGCCGTGGCTTCGATTCACGAAGTGCGCGCCATAAGGGAGGAGTGCGGCGAAGATTTCATCATCCTCGTGCCCGGCATCCGGCCTGCGGCGGCAGCGACGAACGACCAAGCGCGCATAGGGACCCCGGCGGAAGCTGTGGAGGCAGGAGCGGACTACTTGGTGGTGGGGCGCCCGATCACAGCGGCGAGCGATCCACGGGCGTCGGCGCAGGGGATTGCGAAGGAGATTCGTGCGGCGGCGGCGAGACGCGCGTAGGGGAGGCGGCTCAGCACGGCAGGACGAGACGGGGGTTGTCGATATTCCTGTAGGACGCCGACTGCGAGGTATTCGCCGTTCCGGCGCCGAGGTTCCTCGTCGTCGCAAATGCGGCCGCTTTCCGCGCAAGGCGAAGACACAAGCGCGGAAATCGGGCTGCTCCTCCTCGGAATGACAATCTTGGGGATGTAGAACAAGCGGGAGATGCGGGAGGTAACGGTTTCGAATTTCCTTCGACGGACAAGTGGACCGGGGTATTATCAGGCCGCTATAATAAGCAAATTCAAGCAACGCGGGCGGGGCAAGAGCATCTAACCCGAGGGAACAGTTCTTAGATACATGTTTTGTCAGGAGCCATTTTTCGAATGAAGACCGCTACGTCACGAGCGACCAAGGTGATCGAAAAGCCGGCCGCAGCGAAAAGCGGCATGGTGCGGATGACGCTGGACACGCTTCGCTACCGCACACGCGAACGCCTGGAATTGATCAACATCACCAAGGACCTGAACGAAGTGGTCCGCAAGCACGGCATGAAGGCGGGAATGCTGCTGGTGCAGTCGCTCCACACGACGACGGCGGTGTTCATCAACGAATTTCAGCAGGCGCTGCTGGACGACATGAAAACGTTTCTGGAAAAGCTGGTGGGACGCATCGAATACTGGCGGCACAACGATCCGAAGCTTTCGGAATGCAACCGGCAAAACGCGGATTCGCATCTTCGCGCGATGCTGCTGGGACACACGCTTTCCGTGCCGGTGCGCGACGGGGAAATCGCGCTGGGATACTGGCAATCGATCATTCTGGCGGAACTCGACGGACCACGCGACCGTTCGTTGCACGTGCAGGTGCTGGGCACGCAGGACGAAGAAGAAGACTGACGCGGGGAAATCACTCCTAGGCCGGCCTAAAGGCCGCCGCTACAAGACCGCAAAGGTCCCAGCAGCAGAACTAATTCCCAGGTTTTTCCCACATTTTTGCAGATCTTCTATGCCGGTCCTTTCCTGATTCCCTACCTTGTTTCTGCCTACCCCCGCACACCAATCCACACGCAGCGAAACGGCAAAAAATTTTGGGAGTTAAAGATTCAGGGTGAGAGAAGTCTCGGGGACGAAACCGTCCGGGCGGCGCGACAGGCTCCCTTGGGGCGGAATGGGGTTCTTGACGCGATCGACGGGATTGTAGAGCGTGTCGCGCTCGACGGGGATGCGACCGGCGGCGCGAATGAGGCGCTCGAGTTCGGAGCGCGTCATGTGCTCGGGAGTGGTGGCTCCCGCATCGTGATAAATTTTCTCTTCGACCACTGTGCCGTCGAGATCGTTGGCACCGAAGCGAAGCGCGACCTGCGCGATGCGCGGCGTGAGCATGATCCAGTAGGCCTTAATGTGGTCGAAATTGTCGAGCAGGAGACGGGCGACGGCCATGGTCTTCAGATCGTCGAAGCCGGTGGGGCTTGGGATGTGCGATAAGCCCGTATTTGCCGGGTGAAACGCGAGCGGAATGAAGGTGACGAACCCGTGAGTTTTGTCCTGTGTTTCCCGCAACTGGATGAGGTGATCGACGCGCTCTTCGGGAGTTTCGACGTGGCCATAGAGCATCGTAGCGTTGGAGCGCAGGCCGACCTCATGCGCCGTGCGGGCGATTTGCAGCCACATCTGGCCACTAACTTTGTGGTCGCAAATAATCTTGCGCACGCGCGGATGAAAAATCTCGGCGCCGCCGCCGGGGAGAGAATCGACGCCGGCGTCTTTCATGGCGAGCAATGTATCGCGAATGGAAAGCTTCGAGATGCGCGCGTAGTAACCGACTTCCACCATCGTGAAGGCCTTCAGGTGGACCTGCGGGAAACGCCGCTTCAAACCGCGAATCAGGTCCAGGTAATACTCGAACGGCAGGTCGGGATGCAAGCCGCCGACAATGTGAAATTCCGTGGCTCCCTCGGCGACGCCATCCGCAGCGCGCTGCCAGATTTCATCGAGAGCAAATGTGTAGGCGCCGGGAGCGTCGGGCGAACGGCCAAAGGCGCAGAGTTTGCAGTGCGCAACGCAGACGTTGGTGGGATTGATGTGGCGATTGACGTTGAAATAGGTGACATCGCCGTGACGCTTTTCGCGGACGAAGTTGGCGAGCCAGCCGACGGCGAGCAGATCGCTCGATTGGAAAAGCGCCAGGCCGTCTTCGGCCGATAGACGGTCCCCAGCTTTGACCTTGGCGGCGACGCTTTCGAGCCGCTTGTCTGTAACTTGCAAATCCTTCGGCATGACAGTGGTGTTCCCGCAAGTCAGGGGTGGGACACGAAGGCCGCCACACCCCAGAAGAGCAAGAACAACACACTAATATAGCCGTTCACGGTGAAAAACGCAGCATTCATCTTGCTGAGATCGTCGGGACGAACGAGCGAATGTTCGTAGGCGATGAGCGCGGCGACGACGGCAAGGCCGATCCACGCGGGCCAAGCGAGATGAAAGGCGAGCGTGAGCCAGGCGAGAAGAACCAGCATGGCGCCGTGCATGAATCGGGCAATCAGCAGAGCGCGGGCGATTCCAACCCGCCTGGGAATGGAATGAAGGCCCGCGGTGCGGTCGAAATCGACGTCCTGGCAGGCGTAGAGAACATCGAAACCAGCGACCCAAAGAGTGACGGCGCCGCAGAGAATCAGGATGTGCCAGTCGAGCGAGCTGCGGATGGCAATCCAGGCGGCTGCCGGAGAGATTCCGAGGCAGAGGCCGAGAACCAGGTGCGAGACGGAGGTGAAGCGCTTCGTGTAGGAATAGAGAAAGAGAAGCGCGAGCGCGACGGGAGAAAGTTCGAATGCCAGATGGTTCAGCTCCCATGCGGCGAGGACAAGAACGGCGGAAGCGACAACCGTGAATCCGGCGGCGAAGCCGATGCTAAGCTGGCCGGCGGGCAAAGCACGATTTGCAGTGCGGGGATTGCGACGGTCGTATTCGATGTCGGCGATGCGGTTCATGGTCATGGCGGCGGAGCGAGCGCCAACCATGGCGACAATGATCCACAAAAGCTGCCACCGGGTGGGAAGCACGCCGGCGACGTGAGCCGCGAGGATTGCTCCGACCAGCGCAAAGGGGAGTGCGAAGACGGAGTGCTCGAATTTAATCATCTCAAGGACGACGCGGATGCGGCTTTTGGTCATAGCGACTTCTGCGTGAGCGCGATGAATGCGCGCTAGGCTTTCGCGCCCCTCCAGCGGTATTGCGACTCCTGAGGCAGATCGAGCTGCGCGAGCACGCGACAGGCGAACTGCGTGGAGAGATCTTCGATCTTTTCCGGAGCAAAGTAAAACGCGGGCGTGGCGGGCATGACGACGGCTCCGGCGTCGGTGACGCGAAGCATGTTTTCAATATGAATGCGGTTCAGAGGCGTCTCGCGAAGACAGAGAATCAAGCGGCGGCGCTCCTTGAGGCAAACGTCCGCAGCGCGGGTGAGCAAATCGTTGGCGATGCCTGCAGCGATCGAGCCGAGAGCGCCCGCGGAACAGGGAATGATGGCCATGCCGTCAAGAAGAGCGCTGCCGGAAGCAATGCTCGCGCCGACGTCCTTATTGGGAAGATATTCGATTTTGGACGCTTCGGTTTCTGTGATGAGAGGCGGAAGCTTCTTCAAGTCGGAAGCGACGATTCGAAGCTCGGTCGAAAGCAGGCGCTGGCCGGCTTCCGTGACAACGAGAAAGACGCGGGAAACGCGCGGGTCGGCGTCGAGAATGCGCAGCAGAGAGCGGGCATAAATGGCGCCGCTGGCGCCCGTGATGCCGACGGCGATCGATTTTCCTTCGAGTTTCGTTCGGGCCATATCGCTGGAGTGAGTTGCTCCCACAACAGAATTCTTGAGCGTATGCAGATTGGGGGAAATTTGCAAGCCGAGGGGGCGTGCGCCGCCGAGAATCGATTTGCTTACGAAAATTTGCGAGCGAAGTCTAAAGGCGCGCAGGGGTGTGCGATTGCGCTATGTTCCGAATTGGGCGAAAATCCCGTGTGCCATTTTGGAGATAACTGATGAGCCATCGAAGAATACTTGCAACAGGACTGCCGGTTGCGCTGCTGCTTCTGCTGACGACCTCAGCAAAACCGGCGGGCGTTTCCGACATAAAAATCCCGAATATCGAGCTGCAACAGACGACGCTTTCGAACGGACTGCACGTAATCCTGGCGCCCGACCATTCGGCGCCGGTCTATGCGATTTGCATCACCTACAACGTGGGCAGCCGGAACGAACGGCCGGGACGCACCGGATTTGCGCACCTGTTCGAGCACATGATGTTTCAAGGGTCGGAGAACGTGGGGAAGGGCGAGCACTTCATCCTGATTTTCAACAATGGCGGCGGGATGAACGGGACGACGAATTCGGACCGGACAAATTATTTTGAAGAGCTGCCGAAGAACCAACTGGATCTCGGGCTGTTTCTCGAAGCGGACCGGATGAGGTCGCTGAACATCACGCAAGCGAATCTGGACAACCAGCGGAACGCCGTGCAGGAAGAGCGGCGGCAAGGAATCGACAACCAGCCGTACGGGCGGGCGAATCTGGACCTGGACAACCTGGCCTACGACAATTTCTCGTACAAACACTCGACAATCGGATACATGTCCGACCTGAACGCGGCGACGATCGACGATGTGCGGCAATTTTTTAAGACATACTACGCGCCGAACAACGCGGTGCTGACGCTGGCGGGCGATTTCGATCCGACCGAGGCGCTCGAAAAAATCAAGAAATACTTCGGAACGATTCCGGAGCAGCCGGCGCCGCCGAAAGTGGATTTGCACGAAGAGAAACACTACGGCGAGCGGATGGAAACCATCTACGATCCGCTGGCGAGGCAGCCGGAAATCGACATGGCCTACCTGATTCCTCCGGGGAACACCGAAGGAAATTACGCGATGCAGAACCTGGCGATCATTCTCGGACAGGGCGAAAGCTCGCGGCTCTACCAGCACCTGGTGAAGGACAAGCAACTGGCGTCGAACGTGACCGCCTATGCTGATGCGCGGATCGGCCCGGGACTGCTTTATATTTCGGCGAACCCGCGCCCGGGAGTGAAGGTGGAAGATCTGCAAAAAGGACTGGATGACGAAATCACCGAGCTCGTGAAGGGCGGAGTGACGCAGCAGGAAGTGGACAAGGCGAAAACACTGCAACTGCGACGTGACATCGACCGGAGGCGGACCTCGCTTTCGACGGCGGTGCTGATTGGGCAGTATGCTGTGTATTTCAACGACCCGGAACTGGTCAACACGATTTATTCCAAACAGAATGCAATCACTGTGCAGCAGGTGGACGCGGCGGCGAAAGAGTATCTGGTGAACTCGCAGAGAGCCGTGGTGACCACATATCCAGCCGCAGATGAAAATGCCGGCGCAAAGGGGGCCCAATGAGCCGCAGCGGACGTCGGGAGGATCGGAAGATGAGCCAAAGCACGGCGAGAACCGGACGCGCGACGGGCGTGGCGTTGGCGGTGGCTGCCTGCCTCGTGCTTTTGCTATCGCTCGCGGGGACGGCGGCGGCGCAGGGGAAATCGACGGAACTCAGCAAGGTGGTGCGGCTAAATCGCGCGCCCGTGAACAAAGAAGTGCTGCAAGTGAAGCTGCCGCGGCCAGAAGTTGTGAAGCTATCGAACGGGCTAACGGTGCTGCTGCTGGAGAATCACAAACTGCCGACGATATCCGTCACGATGTGGATCCGGCCGGGACAATTGGCCGATCCGAAGGACCTGCCGGGACTGGCAGCGTTCACGGCAGACATGCTGCGAGAGGGAACAACGACGAGAACGAGCGATCAAATCGCGACGCAAGTCGATTCGCTTGGAGCAACGCTCGATGCCGAGTCAGATTTCGGAGTCAGCTATACGACGGTGGCGGCATCGGGGCTTTCCAACACAAGCGGGCAAATTCTGGACCTGATGAGCGACGTGGTGCTGCATCCGACATTTCCAGCCGACGAACTGGCGAAATACAAGGAGCGGCAACTTGCCGACCTGGAGCAGAACCTTTCGAGCCCCGGCTTTTTGGCGCAGCGGGCGTTTCATCGCGTGCTCTACGGAGACTTTCCCGCGGCGATTACCTCTGCCACAAAGGCGTCGATTGAAAAAGTCACGGTGGAAGACCTCAGGAAGTTTCACGACCAGCACTACGTGCCAGGAAACGCGATTTTGGGCGTAGCGGGAGATTTTCAGTCCCCCGAAATGCGCACGCTGGTGGAGAAATACTTCGGTGGATGGAGTGGGGCGGCGGAGCACGAGGAAACGCTTCCGGAAATGCCAGCGGCGCAGGCGTCGAAGATTACGCTGGTTGACCGGCCAGGATCGGTGCAGACGTACATCGTGGCGGGAAATCGAGGCATCCGCCGCGTCGATCCGGAATACTTCGATCTGGCGGTGATGAACCAGGTGCTGGGCGGCGGGCCGCAATCGCGGCTGTTCCTTGACCTGCGCGAGGTGCACGGCTACACGTACGGCTCCTACAGCCGCTTCAATGCGGATATTTATCCCGGCGATTGGCAGGCGCTGGCACCGGTGCGGACGCCGGTGACGGATGGGTCGATGACGCAGTTTCTTTACGAGTTCAAGAAGATCAACAACGAAGCGGTGCCGCAAGAGGAGCTGGGAGAAGCGCAGCGGGCGATTGTGGCGCGTTTCGCGCTGTCGCTCGAACAGCCTGCGCAGATTCTGAATAGCTGGCTGACGGTCCACTACTTCAAGCTGCCTGCGGATTACTGGGATACGTATCCGAAGCATATCTCCGCGGTAACAGTCTCGGACGTGCAGGACGCGGCGAAGAGGTTCGTGGACCTGGACCACATGCAGTGGATCTGCGTGGGCGACCGGAAGCAGATCGAGGACGTGCTGAAGAAGTACGGCCCTGTGGCGGTGGTCGACGCGGAAGGGCAGCCGGAGAACTGAAGCGGTGTGCGCGCCGGGCGGGACGCGAGAAGCGTTCCGCCCCGCAGGGCTCGACGGCAAGAGAGGCGCTAGGCCTTCTTGATCGCCTTGATGATCAGGAGCAGGACGACGGCACCGATGATATCGACGATGATTCTGCCGATCCCCGATGTAGCCCACAAACCCAGCAGCCCGAAAATCCAGCCGCCAAGGAACGAACCGACGATGCCCACCAGAACGTCCACCCAAAAACCAAAGCCGCGGCCCTTCACCAATTGACCTGCTATCCAGCCGACAAACGCACCAACGAGGATCGTCCAGATAATCCACAACATGGCGAGGCCTCCTGAAATGAATTGAATCGCGCGCCCGCGACGGAGGTTCGGGCGCTTGCCTGGGGGCACTCTAGCACAGGCTGCGCAATTCGGGATGCCGAATCGTGATACGAGCACGGGAGATTGGGGGTCGCTCGCACGGGATGCTAGAATTCGCCACGGCGGAAAAAAATGGACGAACGCGACATACGGAATTTTCTGGAAGCGGTGCGGCGCGGCAAGACGGGCGTCGAGGATGCCGTGGAACGATTGCGCGCGCTTCCGTTCGAAGACATCGGCTTCGCAAAGATCGATCATCACCGCTCGTTGCGGCAGGGATTTCCGGAAGTAATTTACGGGAAGGGAAAAACACCGCAGCAAGTGGAGCAGATTGTGCGGAGAATGTTGGGGGCACGCGGCTCGCACAACATTTTGATCACGCGAGCGAACCGAAAGGTCTTCACGAGTGTGAGGCGCGTTGCGAAAAAGGCCATTTTTCACGAAAACTCCAGCGCCATCACAATCGAGCGCGACCGGACGGTGAAAGGAAAAGGGCTGGTTCTCGTGGTGTCTGCAGGAACGAGCGACATTTCCGTCGCAGAGGAAGCGCTGGTGACTGCGCGGACAATGGGCAACAGGACCGAGGCGATTTATGACGTGGGAGTGGCCGGACTGCACCGGCTGCTGAAGCATCGTGAAAAGCTCGCGGAAGCACGCGTGATCATCTGCGTGGCGGGAATGGAGGGGGCGCTGCCGAGCGTGGTGGCGGGGTTGGTGGCTGCGCCGGTGATTGCCGTGCCGACAAGCACGGGCTATGGATCGAGCTTCGGTGGGCTGACGGCTTTGCTGGCGATGCTGAACAGTTGCGCCTCGAATGTGAGCGTGGTGAATATCGACAACGGATTTGGGGCGGGCTGCGTGGCGAGCGTGATCAACCGGCTGTGAGAGCCGCTAGCGCAGAGCCGCGACAATGGCAGCGGCAAGCGAAGATTCTTCTTCCGGGAAAACCGTTCGCAGGTCGATGACCAGACGCTCGTCTTCGATGCGGGCAATGACGGGAACGCTGCGTGCAGGCTTGCGAAGGCGCTCTTCGAGCGACGCCGAGGAATGGCGCGAGCTTTGAATCGTGATGACTTCCGAGGGCAACTGCTGATCGGGCGTCGAACCTCCACCGATGACGGAAAAGCCGCCGAGGATTTCGATTTTGACATCGCCGGGAACCTGCGACCGAAGGCCACCGACGAACGCGACAGCTCTTTGCTGCAACTGCTCGCGTGTCTGGCGAATCATGCGGAGCGCGGGAATTTCGTCATAAGCACCGCGGCGGTAGGAATTCAGGGTGACTTCGAGAGCGGAGATAGTCAGCTTATCAACGCGCAACGCGCGGAAGAGCGGATTGCGGCGAATGTGGGAAACGATATCTTTTCTACCGGCGATGATTCCGGCTTGCGGACCGCCGAGCATTTTGTCGCCGCTAAATGTAACGACTGAAACACCCCCGTCGATACTGGCCTTCGCGACCGGCTCGTAAATCCCCTGCGTGGAGAGATCGACAAGGCAGCCGGAGCCAAGATCTTCGTAAAGAGGAAGACCGCGCTTCTCCGCCAGGGATGCAAGTTCCACGAGCGAAGGGCGTTCCGTGAAGCCGGTGATGCGGAAATTCGAGGGATGGACACGCAGGAGTAGGCGCGTCCGTTCGCCGATAGCATTTTCGTAGTCGCGCAGACGCGTACGATTCGTGGTGCCGACTTCCTTTAGTTCGGCGCCGCTTTCCGCCATGATGTCCGGAATGCGGAAACCATCCCCGATTTCAATCAATTCGCCGCGAGAGACGATGACTTCCTGACCTTTCGCCAGCGTATTGAGAACAAGGAAAACAGCAGCGGCGTTGTTGTTCACAACGATTGCCGCTTCCGCACCGACGATTTCCGCAAGCGCGTGAGCCGTGTGAGTGTCGCGCTTGCCGCGGGCCCCTTTTTCCAAGTCATATTCAAGGTTCGAGTAGTGCGTCGCTGTTTCGGCGATCCGGCGCGCCACGGCCGGAGAGAGAGGCGCGCGGCCGAGATTCGTGTGAAGGATTACTCCTGTGGCGTTAATCACGGGACGAAGCGAGGGGGCGAGCGACGCTTCGACTTCCGCGGCGACACCAGCTTCCAGTGCGGCGAGATCGGGAGGAGCGCCCGCCTCGCGCCTGCCCGACTTAATTCGCTCGCGCAGATCAGAGAGGACTTTGCGGGCCGCGGCGGCAACGGCGGAATGGCCCGCCGTCTCCACCAGCGCGAGAAGGCGAGAGCGCTGGAGGAGTTCATCAATCGAGGGAATCTGGCGGAGGCGTGCCGCGACGGAATCGTGCACGCTGGGATTGCTGCCGCTCGAAGGAGCCATACAGGCGGTATTGGAGCACACTGGCGAAGGGCACCGCAACCGCCGGGATTTGCCTTTCCGACAAGGGCTCCTTCAAGGCGATTGACGCCGCCAAAGGAGGGACATAGGCTTAATTACTACCAAATTACCCACCATGGCATCCGTCGACGACGAATTAGGGCAAATCGAGCGTGACATTCGCACGCTCAAGATCGAATACGAGCAATACTTCGGCGGCGGCCGACCACGGCCTCCGGCCGATACGCAGTGGCGCGTGGATTCGATGATGCGGCGCTACAACGAGCGGATGGGCGAGCTAAGCGTGGGGCAGCGGTTCCGCTTCAACAACATCCAGCAAACCTACGCGAAATATCAGGACATGTGGCGCAAGAAACTCACGCAAAAGGAAACGGGCGCGGTGCAGCATCATTACGGCGCGGCGGCCAAAGCCATCGAAGCCGAGCGAGCGCGCCAGGCGGCACAAGCGAGCGCGAATGGCCCGAATGGAGAGGCAGCGACGCAGGCGGGAGAAGCGGCGAAGAGAGAAAGTACGTTCGCGCTATCGGTTTCCGATCCGGATCGCGAGCGGGAAAAGGTGACCAATCTTTACCAGCATTTGATCGATGCGCGGGCGCAAACCGGAGAAAGCTCGGGCGCGCCGAGCCTGAAGGATTTCGAGCGATTTGTCCGCCAGAAGACAAAAGAATTGAAGGACAAAGGCGGCAAGGCCGTGGAATATTCAGTGAGCATCGAAGGCGGCCGCGTGAAATTGAAAGCAAAGGTTTCCGCTTCGCGAGACTAATCCCCTTCATCGCCCGCATTTTCCCGCTTGACAGCGAGCCGAGGCGCGAACATGCTCTCGGCACATTCCCTCCACGGAGACGTCCAGGAAATTTCAATCGCGCTGCGGAATAAAGGCCCTCTCATTTGGCTTTCTAGCAGAAATCGGTGGATTGGCTGCGCTGCAAAAGGTGCGACGGTAGGCGCAGCCATCGGAGGTGCAGTGAATGGCGATGCAGGAGCCAGAGCGCCAAGACCGCGCAGAGAGTCCCCTCCCGCGTCCGAAGAGGAAACGCTGCCATTCCGGCCGGAATGACACACTTAAATATGGATATTAGCTCTCGCGGGAATCCCGCCGGCGATTACGCGAGCCGCGCAGCTTGAGGCGCTGCGTGAAGCGAATTGGGGCACCGATGAAATCGAATTCCTCGCGCAGGCGGTTTTCAAGGAAGCGCTGAAAGCTGAAGTGCAGCGGGCGTGTTTGGTTGGTGAACAGAACGAACGTCGGAGGCGAAGCGCTCGCCTGCGTAATGTAGAAGATCTTGACCTCACGGCTGGCGGGAGATGTGCCGCGATCGAGATCGATGGATTTGAGCCAGCGATTGAGCTCTCCCGTGGAAATGCGCCGACGACGCGCTTCAGCGACGCGGTCGATTGTGGCGTAGAGTTTTTCCATGCGCTGGCCGGTGAGCGCGGATAAAAATACGACAGGCGCGTAACTCAAGAACTTGAGCTTTTCGCGAACGAGCTTTTCGTAGTCCGCCAGCAGTTTGCCCGGATCCACGGTCGAATGCTTCCCTGCCCCTCTTTTCTCGCGTTCCGCTTTCTCGCGGGCCGCCTCCAGCGCGAGGTCCCATTTATTCATGGCAATGATGACGGAACGGCCGGACTGCTCCGCATAGGACGCGATGGTGGCATCGTGCGAGGTGACGCCGACGGAAGCGTCTACCACAAGGATGGCGAGATCGGCGCGTTCGAGATGCTGTCGCGCCATGATGACGCTGAGCTTTTCAGCGATGAGCTTCGTTTTGCCTTTGCGGCGGATCCCGGCGGTATCGAGGAAGCGGTAGGATTTTCCTCCGCGGACGACAATGGTATCGACGGTATCGCGCGTCGTGCCGGCTTCTTCGGAGACGATGGAGCGTTCGGCGCCAGCGAGACGATTGAGGAGAGTGGACTTGCCGACGTTGGGCCGCCCGATGATGGCGATATTGACATCAATTTTCTCTTCAGACTGTTCGCCGCGGGGAAACTCGCTGGTGAGCGCATCCAGAAGCGCGTCGACGCCGAGGCCATGTTCGGCAGAGACAGGAAAAACCTCGCTGCCGAGCTCGAAGAATTGGGCGGCGAGATCGGACTGTTTCGGCGTATCGGCCTTGTTCACGGCAATGATGGGAGGTTTTCCGGCGCGACGGAGCATCTGCGCGAGATCGGTGTCGAGCGGGACGACTCCGGCGCGGCCATCGACGACGAGGACGACGCGCGTGGCGCCATCGATAGCGACCCGCGCCTGGCGCAAGATTTCGCCGGGAATTCCGGCTTTGTCCTCGGGAACGATGCCGCCGGTGTCGACGACTTCGAACGAGCGCCCTTCCCACTGGCCGGTGCCGTAGATGCGGTCGCGTGTGATGCCCGGCTCGTTGGTGACGATGGAGCGGCGCGTGCCGGTGAGGCGGTTGAAGAGCGTCGATTTACCAACGTTGGGGCGGCCGACGATCACAATTGACGGAAGCTTTTGGGTCATGGATGGCGCGCGCCGCGAAACGCGGGCTCTCTACTCTATCATTCGAGCGGCGAAAAGCGTGCGGAGGGCCTTGAGATATAATCCGGGGAATGTCGCTCTTCGCACGCATCGGGAGAATCGTTCTCATCGTGCTGATCGCTGCACTCGTCGCGATTCTGTACGACTGGTACGCGAACGTGCATCCGCCGCATTCGAGCGACGCGGCGCTTGAAGGAAATTCGACGGCGGGAGAAACGGTCTGGGTGACGGCGAATGGCTTGCGCCTGAAGGCGCGAGCCTACCACAGCCCGCAAATGAGCAATCATCCGGTGCTGGTGATTGTGCTGCACGGCGATTCACCGTTTCATGCGCCGTCGTATCAGTACATCTTTGCGCGGATAGCGGCGGCAGAAATCCCAAACATTATTGCGGCGGCGGTGCTGCGACCTGGCTATACCGACGATGTGGGCGACACTTCCAGCGGTATTCGCGGACACACGACGGGCGACAATTACACACCGGAGAATGTGGGCGCGATTGCCAGTGCAGCAACGCAATTGAAAGCAAAATACGATGCGAGCAAAGTAATCATGGCAGGACATTCCGGCGGAGCGACGATTTCGGCAGACATACTCGGGCGGGCTCCCGGCGTGGCGGACGGGGCGCTGCTCGTCTCCTGCCCGTGCGACGTCTATGCGTTTCGGAAGCACATGGCGCAGAAGCAACTCAACCCGATGTGGCTTGAGCCGGTAAAGAGCCTTTCGCCGCTGGATTGGGTGCCGGAAATCCCTTCGACGACGCTCGTTAGGATGCTGGTGGGCGACAAGGATTCGATCGCCCCGCCCGAATTGACGCAAGAGTATGCAACGGCGCTGCGCGCGAGGCATATCGACGTGGTCGTGACCGAAGTGCCGGGAAAAGACCACGAGATATTTCTCGAACCCGTGGTGTTTGAGCAATTGGGATTGCTTGTGAAGGACGTGGAAGACGCCGTCGCGCCGTAGTCCGTAAAGGCAAAGAAGCAGCGTCGAACCTCGTGCGAAGCGAGCCTAGGCGCGGCAAGAGCGAATCCCATTGGCAGAGTGTGTTAGGTTAGATATTTCCCGCCCGAATGGCGGATTCAACTTCTTTCATGCCCAAAAAAGCAGAATCGCAGAAGCAGGAAGAGCTCTCCATCGAGGAGATTTTTGGGCCTGGGGGAGCGCTCGAAAGACAGCTCCCTAATTACGAGCCGCGCGCTTCGCAGATCGAGATGGCGCGAATCGCGGATGAGGCATTTACAAAGCATCAACATGCGGTGATTGAAGCAGGCACGGGAACGGGAAAGACACTGGCCTACCTGATTCCCGCAATCCGAAGCGGACGCCGCGTGGTGATCTCGACAGCGACAAAATCTTTGCAAGAGCAGCTCTTTCAGAAAGACATTCCGTTTCTGCAAAAGCATTTTGCTCCCAACCTGAAAGCTGCGCTGATGAAAGGCCGAGCGAATTTTCTGTGCCGCCAAAAAGTGCACCAGATGGAAGGGCAGCCGGTGCTGAAGGGGCTGGATGAAATCGACTGGTTCGCGCAAATCCGCGACTGGGAGAAATTGACGCAGACGGGCGACCGCAGCGAGCTGACTTTCCTGCCGGACGATGCGGAACTGTGGAGCCGCATCGACGCGCGGAGCGACCTTTGCACCGGGCAGAAGTGCCCGGAATTCGCGCGATGCTTCATCACCGCGATGAAACAGAGGGCGGAAGAAGCGGACCTGGTGATTGTGAACCATCATCTGTTTTTCGCGGACCTGGCGATCCGGCAGGACGATTTCGGCTCGATTCTGCCGGAATATTCGGCTGTGGTTTTCGACGAAGCGCACGAAATCGAGGACGTGGCGAGCGATTATTTCGGGCGGCAAATTTCGAGCTACCGCTTCGAAGAGCTAGCACGCGACATCGAAAACACGCTGCGGGTGCTGCGCATCGAAGCGGCGCCGTTGCGAAAGCATCTCGCGAGGCTGCGGGAGCGCGGGCGGGCGTTCTTCGAAAAAT
Organism: Candidatus Acidiferrum sp.; assembly: GCA_035524135.1. Classification (GTDB taxonomy): domain Bacteria; phylum Acidobacteriota; class Terriglobia; order Acidiferrales; family UBA7541; genus Palsa-295. The sequence continues at coordinate 19,570 of DATKPM010000050.1, forward strand.
TTCCGGAGCGCGAGGGCCGTTATCCCTTCGAGCCGGCGGAGCGACGGTCGTTTCTCGAGCGCAACCGGGAGGCGTATGACGAGTTGACGTCGGCGGTGAAACGAGCGGAAGCGGAACTCGCCGCTCTGAAACAGAAGCCGGAAGAGATTGTGACTCTGGCGCGACGGGCTGCGGAAACGCGGCGCGAATTCTCCTTCTTGCTGGAGAGCGAAGAGAAAAGCTACGTCTATTGGTACGAGCGGCGCGGGCGCGGCGTGTTCCTGGCGGCGACGCCGATCGACGTGAGCCAGATCTTGCGCGAGCGGCTGTTCGATCCGTTCGATACCGTGATATTGACCTCGGCAACGCTGGCCGTGGGGGGAAGCTTCCATTACATGAAGCAGCGGCTGGGCGTGCGACCGGCGAAAGAAACCGTGCTCCCGCAGGAATTCGACTATGGCGAGCAAGCGCTGCTCTACGTCCCGCAGAATCTGCCCGACGTGCGCAATCCCGGCTTCGCGGAACAGGCCGCGCGGGAAATCGCGCAGCTCCTGGAAATTTCGCAAGGGCGCGCGTTTTGCCTTTTCACCAGTTACGGGCAGATGCGCGAATTGTATGAACGCGTCTCGGCGCGCGTGAAATTTCCACTGCTGCTGCAGGGGACGGCGCCCCGGTGGGCACTGCTCGAAAAATTCCGTTCGACGCCGCACGCCGTGCTGTTTGCCACGTCGAGTTTCTGGCAGGGCGTGGACGTGCCCGGGGCGCAACTTTCCTGCGTCATCATCGACCGGCTGCCGTTTGCCTTCCCGAGCGATCCGATTGTCGCGGCGCGCGTCCGAGCGTTGCAGGAAGACGGGCGGAATCCGTTCGCGGAGTTTCAGGTGCCGGAGGCGGTGCTGGCACTGAAGCAGGGCTTTGGAAGGCTGATTCGATCGAAGACCGACCGGGGAATTCTGGCGATTCTCGACAACCGCATCCAACGAATGCAGTATGGTAGAATTTTTCTAGAGTCCCTGCCCGGCTATGCGACCACGCAGGACCTCGCCGAAGTTTCGCGTTTCATGGAAAATCATCCGAACTAGGCGAAGCGAGGCAGCGGCTGCGCGCGCGGGGCTCCAAGGAACGGCATGTACGAAGTCAGCGTAGACGACCAATTCGCCGCAGCCCACCAGCTCCGCAACTACCACGGGAAATGCGAAGACCTGCACGGCCACAATTACAAGGTCCGCGTGACGCTCTCGGGACAGAAAGTGGATGACACCGGCCTGCTCTACGACTTCGTACAAATGAAGAAGGCCGTTCAGGGAGTGATTCGGGCTCTGGACCACAAATTCCTGAACGAACTCCCCCCGTTCGAGACGTTGAATCCCTCGGCGGAAAACATTGCTCGGTACTTGCACGACCGGATTTCCGAGCAATTGCCACCGGCAGCAAACGGGGCGCAGGTGGCCAGCGTGACTGTTTGGGAATCGGATCTTACCGCAGCAACCTACCGGCCTTGAGCTTGGAGACGCCCGGGGAACGCTTGACGCCTGACGGCAGGGGCATTACATTGCGCGGGCGCTTTTGGGACAGTTCGCATACGTTGCGGCGGTAGGCTGCGCCATAATGAACCGCTGCATCATAAAACCTAGGCTTCAGGAGAAATGGACATGAAGAAACTCCTCTACGGATGCTTTATCGTAGCGCTGGTTATGCTGATCGCGGGGGCCGCAGCAGCGCAAGCAGACCGGCTGGACGGAAAAGTGCTCGACAAAGATGGCAATCCGTATCCGGACGTGACCGTGAAAATCCTAAACACGGCCACCGGGCAAAGTTACACGACCAAGACCGACAAGGACGGCAATTTCGTGCAATTGGGAATGGGTCCGGGACTCTACGAAGTGACGTTCACGAACGAAAAGGACAACTTTACGTTCGTGACAAGGGTGCAGATTTCCTCCGAGCAGGAAAATCCGCTGAACATCAGTGTGAAGGATTTGCTGGCAAAGAACTTAATCGCGAATCCTGACGCGGAAAAGAAGCGCGCCGAAGAGGAAAACAAGTTCAAGGCCCTAAAGGAGCATTTCCAGAACGGCCTGAACGCGATGAATGAGGCCGAGCCGCTGAGGGAGCAGCTCAAGACGGCGCCGGCAGACCAGAAGAGCGCCATTCAAGACAAGCTGAACGCCGACTACGCCACGGCAATCAACGAATTTCAGATAGCCGAACAAAGCGCGGGTCCCAAGGAGACGAAGAACCACGCGCTCGTGCTGGCGCACCTCGGGGAGGCCTACGAGTACTCGGGGAAATATGACGACGCCGCGGCAACCTTTCAAAAAGCGATCGACCTGCAACCCCAAGCCGCGTTCTACACACACGTGAGCACGAACCTGGCAAATTCGGCCGTGCTGCAGACCGATCCCAAGGTGCGCGACCAGAAGCTGGCGGATGCGGCATCGAATTGCGACAAAGCCGTGGCGCTCGATCCGACGCTGGCATCCATGTGCTGGAAGAACATTGGAATCGTTTTGAGCAACAAGGGCTTGCTGGAGCAGGCGGTGACACCACTGCAGAAAGCGTCGCAGGCGAATCCCAAGGATGCGCAGACCTGGTATCTGCTCGGCAGCGCGCTTTCCGCGACGATCCAGACACAGCAGGAAGGCGACAAGTTGATTTACAACATTCCGCCAGGGACGCTCGATGCGTATCAGAACTGCATCGCGAACAGCCCGAACTCTCCGCTCGCAGCGCAATGCCAGGCCGCTTTGGATGGATTGAAGCAGTTGTCGGGCGGCGAAGACCTAACAATCAAGACCAAGAAACATAAATAGAGGCGACGAGAGGAAAGAGCAGCCGAAAGATTTGTGAAAAAACTGCAAAGGATTTACGGAATTTCCACAAGGATTTAACCTGAGAGGCGTTTAATTTCTCGACCGGTCCCCGTGACGGTGTTATTCTCTCGCGTACTCCGAAGGGGTTTTTTGTGAACGAAATCGATGTGAATCCGCCTGCCACCCAGCGGCGACGGAGCGAGAGAATTTCGGGTTCTGTTCCCGTTTCCGTTCACGGCACCGACCTGCTGGGCCAGCCATTCAGCGAGCGGACCACAACAGTCAATTACAACCTTCACGGCTGTCGCTACACATCGCGGCACCAACTGCCAAAGAATAGCTGGATTACGCTCGAAGCATCGCCCGAGGCAGGAGGACGCGCAGTCCGCGCCCGCGTGGTGTGGATCCAAAAGCCACACTCGATCCGCGACTACTTTCAGGTGGCCGTCGAATTGGAGAGCCCCACAAATCTTTGGGGAATCGAAGCACCGCCGGAGGATTGGGAAGGCGAAGCCGTCCCGGCCGCGAAACAGCTGGGGACAGTGGTGGAAATTGATGTCCTAGCGGGAAAAAGGCACGGAGGACGGCCCGTTCCCGCGAATCTAGCGAATTACATTCGAGAACTGGTGGCCCACATGGCAAACGAATTTCCTGCGGAATTTCGCGCAAGTGAGTTGGTAGAGCCTTCCTCTGCTTCGCCGGAGGCAACAAACGAATCTCTGCACGTGACCACGGCGGGTGGGGAGAGTGCGGAGACTCCCTTGCTGCACAGCGTATCGATTGAAATCGAAAAGCGCGCGAGGGAAGCTGTGGAGTCCGCCGCGGCGGAAGCGCGAACGGCTCTCGAAGAAGCGTCGCGAACGATGGCGGACCGGATCGGGCGGTTCCACGAAGACAATATCGAACGAGCGGCAAGAATTCTAGAGAATCGGGAAAGCGAACTTTTCGCGCGTGCAAACGAATCCACAGCGACGGTACGCGCCGAATTCGAAGCGCAGCTTGGAGGGGTGCGAAGCCTCTTCGGCGAACTGGACACAACGGTGCGGGATCTGCGCGCGGAAAGAGAAGCCGCGCAGGAAGCGTCGAGCCGGATGGCCCAAGCCCGCCTCCAACTGGAGGCCGCAGAAGCGGCCAGGACGACGCAGCAGTCTGGGGACTCAGCCCGCACTAGCGTGGAGGATCTCTCCCTAGACGAGTGGCGCCGGCGGCTGGAATCGGAAATGAGCCTGGCGCAGGGGCAGTGGAACGAGCTGCTGCAATCCTCGCTCGATTCCGGCGTACACCGGCTCACTACGGAGGTTTCCGGCCGATCGCAGCACGTGCTGAGTGAATCGGAGCGAAGGATTTCCGAGAGGTTTTCTGAGCTACAGTCACAACTGCTTCAAGCAGCGTCCGAGGCTCGCCATACGGTGGCCACGACGAAGACGGCGCTTGAAGAAGAGGTGGCACGAGCGGGATTTTCGCTCGCTGAAATCGAGCATTCCGCAGCGCGAATGCAGGAATACTCCGCGCAACTCGAAGCCGCCAGCCATGACTCGCTGAACGGATTGCACCGTCGGTTAGAGAAAATCCTCGAAGACCAGACCGCAGAAATGAACCGGCGAGGGGAAGGACTGGCCGCGGGGCTTTTGGAGCGCACAGCCACTGCACTGGACGCGCTTTCGGGCGAGTCCCTGGCGCGAGCGCAAGCGGAGGCCGAGCGGGTCCTCTCACCCCATTACGACCGCGCCGGAGAATTGGTGCGAGAGCTTCAGACGCGTGAACTCCAGACAGAAGATGGTTTGCGACTGCATCGCGAGCGGCTCCGGCAGATCTCCGAGCAGAGCCAGCGGGAAACTGCGGCGCAGATGAGCGCAACGGTCACGAGCCTTCGTTCCGATTTTGAAGGTGCGCGCAAGGAAGCTCTGGCGAAGTGGGCGGAGGAGCTGGACGCGAGCGGGGTGCGGGCTTCGCATGCGGCCGCGGAATCGATCGAGCGGGCGTCCGAATGGTTTCAACAGGAAACGCGGGCGCGGCTGCAGGTTCAGGTCGAGCAAACGCTGGCGGCATCCACCGCAGCGCTTGAAGAAAAAGAAGCGCAACTCGCGTGCAGGTTCGAATCGCTGCTCGAAGAGAAGTCCTCGGCCAAAGCGCAACAGATCGAACAGCGCCTGGATGCCTTCGCAGGAGAGCTGACGGGGCGGTCGCGGACTCAAATCGAGGCGGCCGCGCGAACGGCAGCGGAGTCTTTCGGACAGGTAGTTCAGGAGATTTCCGGGCGCGAGATGGATCAATTCGCTCAGCACAGCCAAGCAGCGATCGAGGAGCGGCTTGCCGAACTTGGCCAATCGGCGCACCGACTGCAGCGCAACCTGGAAACAACAGTCACAACGTCATTGGAAGGCTTCCATGCGAAGCTGAACGAGCAACTCGAACAGGGCATCGCTCGCGGGCGAAGCGAGGTTTCCTCTGAATTTGAGAAGGCTCTCGAGACGTACCGGAATGAACGGACGGCACATCAGGAAGCGTGGGCACAGTCGCTGGATTCCCTCGCCAAGGATGCCACCGCGCGTTTCGAGGAGCGGTTGCAGACTGGAAGCGATGCGCTGGCGCTTTCCGCAGTGAGGAGAGTCAACGAGCACGGGCAGAACGCGATTGAGTCTTTGCTGCGGTCCGCAGAGCAGTCGATTCGCGAATTTTTTTCTCAGACATTCGAAGGACTGGCCGCGAGCCTGCGCGAGCGCTCATCCAGTGCGGCGAGTGTTGCCGGATTTTCTTCCAACCCGCGGGATACCACCGAGCCTCCTTTGCCGCGTAATGAGGCTGCGGGGTTTTCGGCAGGCGCTTAGTTTCTAGAAGACAACGCTTTGTCCCAAGACAAGAACGCTGCGGCTATTTTCTCGCCGTCACTTCGTGAACGCACTGCGCGACGTATTCCACCTGTTCCGCGGAAAGCCAAGGATGGAGCGGAAGACTGAGAACACGTTCGCAGGCCCGCTCTGAATGGGGGAATGTTCCCGCCGGATATCCGAGAGATGAGCAGGCAGGCTGCAAGTGAAGAGGCGTGGGGTAATGCACGGCCGATTCGACACCGCGCAACGCAAGCTTCTCGACGACGCAGTCACGTTTGGAAACGTAAATGGCAAATTGGTGGTAGACGCATTCGTCGCGAGGGTCATCCACCAGCAGTTCAAGCGCTGCTCCTTCGAGGAGTCGTCGGTAATCTGAGGCAAATTCCTGCCGCTTGCGAGTCCAATCCTCGAGTTTCCGGAGCTTGATGCGGAGAATGGCGCCCTGCAAGCCTTCCATTCGATAGTTGTAACCAATCGTTTCGTGGCGGTAGCGGGCGGTGGCGCCGTGGGCTCTCGCGATTCGCGCATAGTGCGCCACCGATTCGTCGTTGGTCACGATGGCACCGCTCTCGCCGTTCGCCCCGAGATTTTTTGTCGGATAAAAGCTGAAAATTGCCGTATTGCCCAGTGCGCCGACACGCCGCCCATGATATTTGGCCCCGTGGGCTTGTGCGGCATCTTCGAGAATTCGCAGGTTGTGCCGCGAGGCGATGTCGTGAATCGCGTCCATGGCGGCCGGACGACCGTAGAGGTGCACAGGCAGAATCACGCGCGTCCGGCGAGTGACGGCTTGCTCGATCAATCGAGGATCAAGATTCGCCGTGGATGGATCAATATCGACGAAGACGGGACGCGCGCCGCAATAGAGGATCGCCTCGACCGTAGCGATGAATGTGTTCGGCGTCGTGATTACCTCATCGCCCGGTTGGACTCCCAGCGAAAGGAGGCCTAAATGGAGCGCGGAGGTGCCCGAGTTGAGGCCCACGCAGAAACGGGCGCCACAATAGGCGGCAAACTCGCGCTCGAAAGCCTCGACCTCTTCCCCAAGAATGAAGGCGCTGGAACGGCAGACTCGATCGACGGCAGCGAGGATATCCTCGCGCAACGCCTCATATTCCGCCTTCAAATCCAAGAGAGGGACTCTCATCCGGCTCCTTGTTGCGACCCCACTCTACTCCTTAATCCTTCCCAAAGCGCGAGCCACTTCTGGACCGAAGGTTCTCCATGTTATCGTCATACGGGAATGACTGCTCCCACGAAATTAGAAACGGCTCCGGCCGCTCTGGCAAGCCCAGAACAGGCGGAAGACATTTCCAAGAGGCACATGCTCGTTTCGATCATCGTGCCTGTCTATAACGAGCGAAACTTCATCGAGGAAATTCTCTGGCGCGTGCAGGAATCGGGCCTGGCGCATGAAATACTCGTCGTCGACGACGGCTCGACAGACGGGTCACGCGAAGTTCTGGAACACCTGCAAAGCCTTCAAGCATCTGGAGCGACAGAAGTTCCAGTTGGTCCCTATAAGAAGTTCTTGCCACTCTCCAATGTCCGATTTTTCTTTCAGCCCCGGAATATGGGAAAGGGAGCTGCATTGCGTCTGGGATTTTCAGCCGCTTCCGGCGACGTCTTGCTGATTCAGGATGCGGACCTCGAATACGACCCGCGGGACTATCCGAAACTGCTGGAACCCATCTTCGACGGGCGGGCGGATGTAGTCTATGGCTCGCGCTTCCTGGGCGGGCCACAGCGGGTTCATCTGTTCTGGCACTACGTGGGGAACAAGTTCCTGACGCTACTCTCCGACATGATCACCAACTTGAAGCTGACGGACATGGAGACTTGCTACAAGGTTTTTCGCGCCGAGGTGATCCGCGGGATGCGTCTCCGCTCCAACCGCTTTGACATTGAGCCGGAAATCACCGCCAAGATCGCAAAAAGGCCATGGCGCATTTACGAGGTTCCGATTTCCTATGCGGGGCGATCGTACACGGAAGGTAAAAAAATCACCTGGCGCGATGGCATCTGGGCGCTTTACTCCATCCTGCGCTATAGCCTGTTCGATTGATCAGGTGGAAAAGCGCCCGCTTTGCGTGCTCTCCGCACGCAAAGCGGGCGGAGAGCCTGTTCCGCTGTGCCGGGAATCCTGATACCGTGGACGCTTGTAAATCCGCCGAAATGAGTAACAGGAGCAAAAGAATGAAGAAGCCGCTGATGCTTCTGGCGATTCTGCTGTCCTGCGGAATCCCCGCGTTTGCTCAGGGGACAGTCGAACTCGGGGCAGGATACGCATTCCGATCTTTCGATCAAGACGTTCCTCCACAATCTTCGCGGGTCAACATGAACGGGTTCGATGTCAACGGAGCCTTCCACCTGTTTCCGTGGCTGGCAGTGGCGGGAGATATCACCGGAACGTATTCGAACCAGGGAGTGAGTGGCGATAACAAACTGTACTCTTTTATGGCAGGGCCACGGGTGTATCCATTCGGGCATGGGCGAATTTCGCCGTATGTGCAGGCCGAATTCGGCGGCTCTCATTACCAACTGCAGATCTCGCCTGCGAATGGCGGCCCGTTTACAGATACGGAGCGAGGATTCGCTTGGTCGGCCGGGGGTGGGGTAGACGTCTTCCTCACAAATCACTTAGGGCTGAAGGGGCAACTTGCCTTCGAACAGACGAGGTTCTTCCAAGACCCAAACAAATTTCCGCCGCCTTCGCCGAGCTATCAGAAGAATTTCGTACTGGTCGTGGGACCCGTCATTCGGTTCTAGCACAAGCCACGGAGTTCGTTTCAAGAGCTCCTTGGGTGCAGGAAGAAGATTTCCGTCTATTTGCGAGCTTCCCTTTTTGCCTTGCTTCCATCTAAGCTCTATTTCCGCGCAAAGCTTGATATCGGAATGAAGGCGGGATAAGACTTCTTCTGTTGCGCAGGTAAACCTGAAGGCGACATATGCCATCTTGGAGGGATTTGTGAGAATGAAATGGCTCGGCTTGGTGATCCTGGTGGCGATGTGCGCCATTCCCGCCTTGGCGCAGGATGAAGTTCCCTCCATCGAAGTGGGAGGCGGCTATACGTTTCGGAGCTACAACAATCCCAACGGACCGCGTCTTAGCATGAACGGATGGGATGGGATGGCCGATTACATGTTGTTCTGGAAATGGTTGTCCGTCGCGGGCCAAGTGGACGGAACTTACAAGGACGACGGGGTGAATGGGAACACAAGCATCTATTCCGCAATGGCTGGCCCCCAGTTCTATCCGTTCGGACACCGGAGGATCACGTTGTTTGGTCAAGCGCTCTTTGGGGAAGGCTATACGCGGTACATCCTCCCGAGCCAAGGGGGATATCCCAAGACAACGTTCACCAGCAACGCTTTCGCGTGGCAGGTCGGCGGAGGCGTGGACTATGCCTGGAAGCAGCACTGGTCGATTCGGGTGATCCAGTTCGACTACGAAGACACTCGCTTTTTTCACGCGAGTCCATCGCAAGGAAACTACAAGATCAGCGTCGGGATCATGTACCGCTTCGGAAAGCTGAAGAGGGGAAGGTAGGAATTTCTTCAATAGCTGTGAGGCCGAGGTCCTTTGTCCGTCGCTCTGATGTGAAGTCCCCTCGCGTGTGCCCTGATCGGGATACTTTCTCCTTGCGGCAGGCCATCTCCTCATTGCAGATTACGCCTCGTGGAACTGTCGCACGATAGCCGAGCGGCCCGCCGCGCCATTCTCGCTCTTTGCATTTTTATTGCACTGATCCTGAGCTATCAATCTGTCCAGTTGGCGATCTCCGATGCGCTTGTGCGGTCAGATAACCCTGCCAACATCGCGCGCGGGGTGTCACTTGAGCCCGGCAATGGAGACGCGTGGGACCGTCTGGGACGCTTTCACGAATGGGACTTCACAAATCCAAATCCTGCACTCGCAGCTTCCGAATACCTGCATGCCACGCAAGACGATCCAAATTCCGCGCGCTTTCTGATGGACCTGGCAAGTGCCTACGAGGCAAACGGCGAAATCGGACTTGCCGAGCAAGCCTGGAGCCACGCGTGGACAGTGTATCCATCGTCGGCGGAGGTTGAATGGAACTATGGCAACTTTCTCTTGAGACAAGAAAATTTCGCGGAAGGCTATGCCCTTATCCGCCAAGCCGTGACCACAGAGCCTTCCCTGCTTCCGCTCGCTATTTCACGGACGTGGCGTGCATCGCAAGATATTCCTGCGTTGCTGGACCAAGCGCTGCCGGCCACGCCGAGCGCGTATTTCCAGGCCCTCGATTTTTTTGCGTCGATAGGCAACACGGATGCAGGCCTCGAAGTATGGCGGAGGATCGTGGCTCTGCACCAGCGGATTGCGCTGCCTCAAACGTTTCCGTTCTTTCAAGCCCTGATCGAAGCGGACCGGTCGGCAGAGGCACGGCGGACGTGGAGTGAAGCGATTGCAGCAGCGGGCCTCCCACGGGAAAACGAGAGCGTTCCGTCTCTCGTCTGGAATGGCGACTTTTCGCTCGCGATTCAAAATGGCGGGCTAGGCTGGCGGTGGAGTAATCCCGTCGGAGCAAACCTCGATTTTGATGCGCCGCCTCCAGGGTGTCCGGGACGATCTGTCCGGATCGATTTCGATGGCGGATCGAACATCGATCTGAGCCAACCCGTCGAGTACATCCCTGTCGAGCCTGACCGGGCTTATCACTTCAGGACTCTGATTCGCACACAAGGGATTACCACCGAAAGCGGGCTGGGATTTCTGCTGACGGATGCGAATCACGATGGTGCGCTCAATGAATCGGCGGGCAGCCTGACGGGCACGAATCCGTGGACTCCTGTTGACGCAGTTTTTACGACGGGGAGTGGAACGCATTTTCTGCGCTTATGTCTCCGGCGTGCCCCGAGCCGGCTGTTTGACAGCAAACTAGGCGGGAGTGTCTGGATCGCCAATGTTTCCCTTGTGGAGTCCGGCGTGCGTGCGGAAGAGCGTTCGAAATGAAAATTCTGCGGGCAGGCCTTTGCGCGCTAATTGCGTTCTGCGTGCTGGCGCATGGAGTGGTAGAGGTCTGGTCGGAATCGGTACTGGAGTGCGGTGCGGCGATCTTACTGCTGGCATGGGCTGTGTGGTATTTCCGCAATTTCGAGGCAAAAATCTACTGGAGTTCGTTGAATGCACCGCTCCTTGGTTTGATAGGCCTCGGATGCTTTCAACTGATATTCCGCACGACGGCATATGCGTTTCTGACGCAAACCGAATTGCTCAAACTGTCGGCCTATTTCCTGATCTTCTTTCTTTCGGCGCAGGCGTTTCGTGAACGAAAGGACCTGAACCGACTGTTGTGGTTTCTCGTCGTTCTCAGCTTCGCGGTTTCGCTGTTAGGAATCATCCAGCACTTCACTTCCGAAGGAGAGATTTACTGGTTCCGGCACTTGCAACAAGGAGGCGACGTTTTTGGACCCTACGTCAATCGCAACCATTTCGCAGGGTTCATTGAGCTGACGGCACCGGTGGGTCTGGCGCTGCTGATTTTCCGCGGTGTGCGGCGAGAGCTTTTCTACCTCCTGGGGCTACTGACCGTCGTGCCTCTGGGAGCATTGATTCTATCGGCTTCGCGCGGCGGACTGGTTGGGTTTGGCCTTGCCGTAGGCGTCCTCATCATCCTGGCGCGGAGTCGCGGGCATCATGAGGGGGAACGACCGCAAGCCGCAGTGCTCGCCATCGTCGCGCTGGCGGCGCTAGCGCTTATGGCTTGGCTTGGGGCAGGTCGGGTGATTCAGAGGTTTGCGCTTCCTTCCAAGGACGTGTCTCTCCAGCGGCGGGGAACGATGCTTCTGGGCGCGGCGCATATTTTTGTTCACCACCCTATCACGGGGTCGGGACTTGGCACGCTTGTATCCGTGTTTCCACGCTACGATCCGGCGTACGACGGCAAGCTCGTGGATCACGTTCACGACGACTATGCCGAGCTGTTGGCAGAAATGGGACTTCTCGGAGGAATTTGCGGGCTGATTTTTTTGTGGAGGCTTTTCCGAGACTCCAAAAGCACTTTCGAATCAGAACAGGGACACTTCTCCTACGCTCTGCACGCGGGAGCTATCGCCGCTATCTCCGCGATGCTGCTCCACAGCTTCGTCGATTTCAATCTCCACATTCCTTCGAACGCCAACTTGTTCCTGCTCCAGGCGTACCTCGCCACATCCTCTCCTCTTCCGTCGGAAGGAAATTTCCGACGGGAACGCCGCCAGCATTCGCTGGCATAAATGGTTGACTAAAATTCGGCGTGCAAGACGACCGCTTAGAAAACCAAGCAGCGGGGTGCTCCGAAAGAGGCCAGCAACACGGCAGAGGACAGGAGCATCGTAAGCATTAGATTTTTCTAATGATTGGCGGGTAGCTGTTGCAGCTTACGCCTACCTCTGGATTGACACCACTGACGGTTCTGGAGGATAGTGTCCGCATCTCTATTTCGGAACGAGAACTCCCGCTTTGGGATTTCTGAGGACGTTGCGATCAAAAAATTGCTGCAATCACGCTCATTTTCTGAGGAAGAGCGTTGAACAAGAGTCGGCCCATAACGGCCTTTTTTAGTTTCGTAGTGGGTCCAGCGGAAGCCTCCCCAGTCTGGCAGCGAACCCGGCCTCTCCTTTCTTCAGGGCTCATCTACCTTTCGGCTGCAACTGTTTTGTGCCTACTGGTATTCCCATGTTTTGGACAGGCCCCCTCGCCTTCTGCCGAGACCGTCCGGCAGACGAACGAAAAGATCCAGTCGCTCGCGACCACCTCACATCCTGCGCTGGTCGAGACATCTATCGGCGCAGGGGACCTGCTGCACATTGACGTATTTGACGTACCGGAGCTTTCGCGCGACGTGCGGGTGTCGCCCGCTGGAGAAATTGGATTTCCTCTGATTCCCGGGCAGATCCAGGCGGCGGGACTGACAACGTTTCAACTGGAAAATGACCTCGATCATCTCCTGGTGGAAAACGGGCTTGTTTCCCATCCGCAGGTGTCTGTACTGGTGCGGGAACAGAACAGCCAGCCAGTTTCCGTGGTAGGAGCGGTGGCGAAACCAATGGTCTACCAGGTGATACGGCCGACGACCTTATTGGAAGTGCTGGCGGCTGCGGGCGGCATCTCGGACGAAGCGGGAAGTGTGGTGCTGGTAACGCGAGCGACAGCACCACCTCCCACGGCGCCTCCGGCACCGGGAGCATCCGCTGACGCGCCGGAAACCCAAACGATGACGATCCGGCTACAAGACCTTCTCGAGTCGGGAGATCCTTCCTACAACATTCAGATTTTCGGCGGAGACGTGGTGAGCGTCCCGCGGGCGGGGATTGTCTATGTAATGGGCGCGGGGATTTCGCAGCCCGGGGGCTATGTGGTCCAGAGCCACGGCGAACAGGTGACAGTGTTGAAAGCCGTGGCACTCGCACATGGGACCACGACGTTCGCGAAGGGCGACGCCGCGGTGATTCTGCGAAACGACCCCGCCACCGGTCAGCGCAACCAGATACCGGTTCATCTAAAGGAGATCGAGCACCACAAGGAAGAAGATATAGCGATGCGGTCGAACGACATTCTCTACGTGCCGGACAGCAAAGGCCTAAAGGCCCTGGCAAAGGGCTCAGAAGCGGCGCTCGGGTTGGGAACGGCTATTACGGTCTACCGCGTGGGAAATCATTAACGCGAAGACTTCTTGGTACCTAAAGGCGAAGCAGCCGAAGGAAAGAGATGGAAGAAGCCAGCCGATTGACGTTACGCGGACGCCGGGCGGCCGAGACGCTGACGGTGATTCCTTCGCCGGCGCTGCTCCCTCTGGACCAGTCGCCACGCGAACCACACCTGCTCGATTACCTGATCATTCTGCGCAAACATCAATGGCTGATATTGACGTTTCTGCTAGCGGTCGTGACCATCGTCACGATCGCCTCATTCAAGATGAAGCCGGTGTACGAAGCGGCGGCGCGCGTGGAGGTGGACCGCGAATCGCAGAGCCTGCAGCCATTCCAGGATTCAAATCCTTACGACGGCTATATCGACCTGGACAACTATCTGGAAACGCAGGCGAAAATCCTGCAGAGCGAGACGCTGGCCCTGCAGACGATTCGTTCGCTGGATCTCGAACGCTATCCGGAATTCGGCGGCGGCCCCAACGTCACACTGGGGAATCCTGACGGGGATATAACAAAGCGTCCCGCCATCTTGAGTACGTTTCTAGGCCGGCTCAGTGTCAAGCGCGTGCCGAACAGTCGCCTGATCGAGGTGAAATTCGAGGCGGAAAGCCCGCAATTGGCAGCGCAGATCGTCAACACCCATCTCCAAAATTACATTGAAGAGAATTTTCGCAGCAAATATGACGCCACGAGCCAGGCCTCGAACTGGCTGTCGTCCGAGCTGGAAGAACTACGGATTAAGGTCGAAAAATCCGAGGATGCACGCATCGCTTACGAGCGGGAAAATCAGATCTGGCAAATTGACGAGAAGCAGGACATCACGACGCAGAAACTGGCCGACCTGTCGAAAGCAGTCACCGACGCGCAAACGGATCTAGCCCAGAAGGAAGCGCTCTACCGGATGGCGGATGCGGGGAATGTCGGCGCTTTGCCGGAAGCAGAGAACAACACCGTTCTCGAGGATCTGCTGAAGAAAAAATCGGACCTCGACGAGCAGTACGCGGACGCCATCAATCTCTACGGCCCGAATTTTCCGAAGGTCGAGCGGCTGGCGGCGCAGCAGAAGCAAGTGAACGCCGACCTGAAAAAAGAAGAGCAAACGCTCTTTGAGGGCGTGAAGCAGCAGTATATGACGGCGAAGAGTCACGTGGAGCTTCTGAAACAGCAATTGGATCAGCAGAAGGCCGAAGCCAACGACCTGGCGGAAAAGCTGGTGCAATACCACATCCTGCAGCATGATGCCGATTCGAACAAGCAACTGTACGACGATCTCCAGCAGAAATTAAAGGAAGCGGCGATCACTTCGGGACTCCGCTCGAGCAACATTCGGGTGGTCGATCCGGCTCTGGCTCCGGCAAGCCCTGCGCGTCCCCAAAAGGCGAGAAACATTCTTCTGGCGTTTCTGGTGGGCTTGGTGGGCGGCGTGGGGCTGGCGCTCTTCCGCGAGTATCTCGACAACACCGTCAAGTCTCCGGACGACATCGAAAACCTTACAGGATTGCCATCTCTGGCCGTCGTGCCTTCCCTGCCAGACTCTTCCGCGAATCAAAATCGCATCTCACGCATAGCCAAGGAAGCGACGGCGCTGGCTACGTCCGGCCCGCGAGTGGAATTGCTGTCCTACGTGCAACCGAAGTCGCAAATCTCAGAGGCGTTTCGCGCTTTACGGACCTCGCTGCTGCTCTCGCAAGCCGAGCATCCTCCGCAGGTAATTCTGGTGACGAGCGCCCTCCCGCGTGAGGGCAAAACGACCGCTGCGGTGAACCTGGCAGTGACTCTGGCGCAACTGGGGGATCGCACGCTGCTGCTGGATTCGGACATGCGCAAACCGGGCGTGCGACGCGCGCTGAATTTGACTACAGGAAAAGACGCTGGCTTAAGTTCCTATCTTGCAGGAGTTTCGAGCCTAGAAGAGGTATGCGTTGCCCACCCGACGATCAGCAATCTGACAGCGTTGACAACAGGTCCGATTCCGCCGAGCCCGGCCGATCTTTTGTCTTCGCATCGCATGGCAGAGGCGATTGCGGAGCTTCGCCGGCGTTTCAAGTTCATCGTGATTGATTCGCCGCCGGTCATGGCCGCGACGGACGCCGTGATCCTCTCAGCTCACACGGACGGCGTGCTGCTGGTGGTGCGCAGCGGAGAAACGCCGAAAGAGGCTTTCACGAGAACGCGAGATTTACTCTCGGCAGTGAAGTCGCGCCTGCTGGGCGTAGTGCTCAATGCTGTGGATTCGAGCGCGCCGGATTATTACTACTCGTATCGCTACTATCCCTATGCTTACGGCTACGGATATGGCGAGGAGACGGGGAAATCGAGGCAGTCGACCGATTTGTCCGGAGAAAACGAAGGCTAGGGGGCATGGATTGCGTTACTTAATCACGGGCGGTGCCGGATTCATCGGGTCTCATTTGGCGGAATCGCTTCTGGCTCGCGGGGACGACGTCTTCGTGCTGGACGATCTCTCGACGGGAAGCGTGGAGAACATCCGCCATCTAAAGGGTGAGCCGCGATTTCACTATTTTTTTGACAGCATCATGAATCGGCAATTATTGGCCGAATTAGTAGATGAATCGGACGTGATCTTCCACTTGGCCGCGGCTGTGGGAGTGCGGCTGATTGTGGAAAGCCCCGTGCGCACGCTCGAAACGAACGTGCACGGAACGCAACTCGTGCTGGATGCGGCGGCAAAGAAGCGGAAACTCGTGCTTGCCGCATCGACTTCTGAAGTCTACGGGAAAAGCGAAAAGGTGCCCTTTCACGAGGACGCGGACCTTGTTCTGGGCCCCACGACGAAGGGGCGCTGGAGCTATGCCGCCTCGAAAGCGCTCGACGAGTTTCTGGCGCTTTCTTTCTGGAAAGAGCGGCGCTTGCCGGTCATCATCGTCCGCCTGTTCAATACGGTGGGGCCGCGGCAGACCGGGCGCTATGGGATGGTGCTGCCCAATTTTGTGCGTCAGGCGCTGGACAACTCTCCGATCACTGTTTTCGGGACGGGGAAACAGTCGCGCTGCTTCTGCTCGGTGTTCGATACCGTCAAAGCGATCCTGCATCTCATTGACACCGACAAAGCGGTGGGAGAAGTGGTGAACATCGGGAGCACGCAGGAGATTTCGATCGAAGAGCTGGCGCAACTGGTGAAGCAGCGTGCAGAGAGCGATTCACCGATTGAATACACACCCTACGACCAAGCGTACGAGCCGGGCTTTGAAGACATGCCTAGGCGCGTCCCCTGCATAGATAAGCTAGAATCGCTGACGGGGTTTCGCCCGTCTATCGCGTTGCCGGAAATCGTGGACAATGTCATCGAATTCTTTCGGCAGAAGACGGTTCGCGAACTTGGCCGCCCGGAGAATGTGCGTCACATCGGAGCGGGCGGACCAATCGCGGCGGAATCCACTGCAGATTGATGGAGCATCATCCCTGGACGTTTGTGGCACCTCTTCCGAAAAATTCTCCAGGACAATACCTTCCTCTCATGCGCCAAAAGGATTTGCCCGTGTCGCATGAATTGCAAAAAGAAGGTGCCTCTGGAGAACCACAGTTCATCTACAGCGGCGACGAACTCGACGCTATGGAAGAAGCCCGACGGTATCACCGCTGGATTCTTTCCTATTTTCAGCCCTACCTTGGGCAGAGAATTCTGGAGGTTGGGGCGGGAACGGGCGCGATTGCCAGCTTCCTGATGGAAGCAGCGCCTTATTCGGAACTATTCCTATTCGAGCCGGCCGCGAATCTGTTTCCGGCGCTTGCTCAAAGGTACCGGAGCGATACGCGCGTGCGGACCTTTCACACAGCACTCAACGCGGGAGCCGCGTCGCTTGCTCCCGATACGGTAGTGATGGTCAACGTGCTCGAACACATCGGGGACGACGAAGGATGCCTTCGCGATGCTTATTCCTGTTTGTCACCCGGCGGGTATCTCCTGTTGCTCGTACCGGCGCTGCAGGCGCTCTATGGAGCGCTGGACCGCGCTTTTGAACACTTCCGGCGCTACCGCCGCGACGAGATAGAGCGAAAGCTGGAAAGTGCGGGGTTCCGCACGGTCGAAATACGCTACTTCAATTTTGCCGGGGTGGCCGCGTGGTTTTTTTCCAGTAGAATTTTAAGGCGCACCACGGTGCCGGCGCGCGACGTGCGTTTCTACGACCGCTGGATCGTGCCGCCGTTGTCTTGGCTCGAGCGGAAATGGAAGCCGCCAGTAGGGCAGAGCGTGCTTGCCGTCGCGCAAAAGCCGGCACAGGGTTGAGATCCAGTGTGTGCGTTGCGAGCAGCAATCCCTCTCTGACGCGAAGGTGAATTGAACGCATGGCAGCAACATCCCATCTCGCGGCGAATCGAAGCGCTCCGATTCTTCGCATCACGCCACCCGGGCGCTGGTGGGCTATTCCATTCGGAGAATTGTGGCAGTCGCGGGAATTGCTTTACTTCTTCGTTTGGCGCGACATCAAGATTCGCTACAAGCAGACGGTGATTGGCGCCGCGTGGGCTGTTCTTCAGCCACTGCTGACCATGGTGGTCTTCAGCCTATTCTTCGGGAGATTAGCCCACATCCCCTCTGCCGGCCTTCCTTATCCGATTTTTTATTATGCCGCCCTTCTGCCCTGGACATATTTTGCAACGGCTCTTCAGAACACGACAAATTCAATTGTCGAAAATCAACGCGTGATCACCAAAATCTACTTCCCCCGCTTGACGCTTCCTCTCTCCTCGGTGTCGGCGAGCCTGGTGGATTTTGCCATTTCTTTTTGCATGTTTGCCGTTCTGATGGTCTGGTACGGCATTCGGCCCACAATGGCTATGCTTTGGTTTCCCGCGTTTCTTCTGTTGGCGATTCTTTCAGCGCTGGGAGCTGGACTGTGGCTTTCGGCACTAAACGCCATTTACCGGGATGTGCGCTATGCGCTTCCATTTCTCGTCCAAATCTGGCTGTTCGCTTCGCCCGTGGCTTACCCGAGTTCTCTGGTTCCCCACAAATGGCAGTGGCTTTATGGGCTGAATCCGATGACGGGTGTGATTGTAGGCTTTCGTTGGTCGCTTACCGGACGAGGCACACTTCCAGTGAACTTCCTGCTTACATCAACTGCCGTCGCGGCGATTCTCGTTATCACGGGGCTCGGGTACTTTCAGAAAATGGAGTCGACGATTGCGGACGTGGTGTGACGCATGAGCGAATCGGTCATCCAAGTCCGCGACTTGAGCAAGCGCTATCGAGTGGGCGAGCGCGAACGCTATCTGGCTTTACGCGACGTTTTGGCGGGCGCGATCTCCTTGCGCCGCAGACCCAAACGGCCAATCGAGTACCTCTGGGCGCTTCGCGATATCAACTTCGACGTTTCTCGCGGCGAAGTGGTCGGCTTGATCGGGCGAAACGGGGCCGGAAAGACGACGCTTCTGAAGCTGCTGTCGCGCATCACGAGGCCCACTGCCGGTTACGCGGAAGTTCACGGCCGTGTTGGAAGCCTGCTCGAAGTGGGTACGGGCTTTCATCCCGAGCTCACTGGTCGCGAGAATATCTTCCTGAGCGGTGCGATTCTTGGCATGACGCGCCGGGAAATTCGAGCAAAGCATGACACCATCGTAGAGTTTGCCGGCGTCGAGCGCTTTCTGGACACGCCGCTGAAGCATTACAGCTCGGGCATGCAGATGCGGCTGGCATTTGCCGTCGCAGCACACCTCGAGCCGGAGATTCTTCTGGTGGACGAAGTGCTTGCCGTAGGAGATTTGGAGTTCCAAAGAAAATGCCTCGGCAAGATGGCCGAGGTTTCGCGCAGCGGACGGACCATCGTCTTCGTCAGCCACCAGATGGGGCAGGTTCGCCGACTCTGCGAGCGCGTCATCTGGTTCGACGGAGGCGGCATCCGGCAATCCGGGCCTACCGGAGACGTTGTTGCGGCGTACGAATCAGCGGCGTTGGAGACGGAGGAGGCGAGCGAGGGCGAGCGGCGCTGCTTTTTGCGCTGGTCGATTTGCGGACACGGCAATGTGGTGCGCGACGGTCTGCGCGAGGTGGTTTTTCACTTTCACGTACGCCTTCAAGAACCAGTTTCACAGGGGCACTTTGGTTTTGTCATCATGACGGATGCGAGCGCGGTCCTTGCCGGTTGGGGATTCGACGATATCGCCATTCCTCCCGGCGAGCAGGAAATCACGGTACGCATGCCCTCGCTGCCGCTCCGTCCCGGGGTTTATACGCTTGGCTGTTCGATCTACAACGGCGGAAACAATCTCACTTGCGGAAAGCTGATCGAACAATGGTACGGATTGCCGCCGCTTATCGTCGATTCAACGCCTCTTTCACATCCCCAGGACCGTTGGGCGGGCGTACTCAACGTTCCTGGAAGCTTCGAAGTGGTGGCAAAATAGATCTGGATGATTTCGCGCGTAATCTCTTCCTTTGCCCATAAAACCTGGAGCGAGCGTGCAAATTCGGCGCGCTTTCGATTCAGGCAAAGCCTCGCGAAGCTGCCATATTTGCCGGTTCCAGTCCGATTGAAGATCGACGAAGAGGAGGCCTTGAAGTTCTGGTGGTCCTACGTTGTCCCCTATTTCGATCCCGCACGCGAGTTCTTTGACTATTGGGGGAAAGACGTAGCGGACCTTCAATTCCTTTGGCACGTGCTGAAACCCGGGATGGTATTCCTCGATATCGGCGCTTATCACGGCATATATTCGCTCGTGGCAGCGAAGAGGCTGAACGGAACGGGCCGTGTCGTCGCCTTCGAGCCGTCCCCTCGCGAGTTTGCACGGCTTCGGCTGCATCTCGGCTGGAACGGCATTCGCAATGCGCGCGCGGAGCATCTCGCCGTCGCGGCGGCTGGAGGGGAGAAAGAGTTTTTTCAGGTATCGAGCGGAGACACATCGCGGGGGGGCTTGCGCGCGCCTACGTCGAATGACTTGGTGCGTCCCTTGACTGTTTCAGTCGTCTCTCTTGACGATTACCTGAGGAAAGCAAGTTTGGATCGCGTCGATGTCGTGAAACTTGATGTGGAAGGTGGCGAATTGGACGCGCTGCGTGGCGCTTCCTCTCTCCTCGAAAGACACCGTCCCATGTTCATCTGCGAGGTGCTGGACATCGCCACCGAGCCGTGGGGTTACAAAGCGCGCGAGATTGTCTCCGCATTTTTGAGCCACGACTTCGAATGGTTCGATCTTCGCCCAGGAGGACGTCTGTCTGCGCACAAGAATCAGGAGCTCTATCCGGAAGTGCGGAATTACCTCGCCGTTCCGCGCGAGAAGCTCGGCTCTATCAGGGAATGGGTCCTCCCATGAAGACGCCCGCCTTCACTGTTCTGATCGACACGTACAATCACGAGCGCTTCATCGAAGAAGCCATTCAGAGCGTCCTTCAGCAGGATTTTCCTGCTTCCGAGATGGAAATCCTGGTTGTAGACGACGGTTCGACAGACCGAACACCTGAGATTGTTCGCAAATTCGAGCCGCAGCTTCGCCTGATTCGAAAACAAAATGGCGGGCAGGCTTCCGCATTCAACGCCGGGATTCCGGAAGCGCGCGGCCAATTCCTGTCGTTTTTGGATGGAGACGATTGGTGGTCACCTCGCAAAATCTCTGCCGTAGCGGACGCTTTTGAAAAGCATCCCAACGTCGGAATCGTCGGCCACGGCATCTTGAAATGGACGCGCGGAACTCAAGAGAAGGTGTCGGCGGCCCTGCCGGATCCGATGATCGTCGATTCCGTGGAGGTCGCTTCTGTATTCCGCCTGTACCGCAGCTATTTCGGCACCACCCAAGTCTCCATGAAAACCGCCCTCGCAAAGAGCGTGCTCCCCATCCCGGAGGCCCTGGTGTTCGAGGCAGACGAATACCTTTCTACGATGACCGCAACGTCCGCGCAATTTGTCGTCCTGCCCGACCTTCTGAGTAACTACCGAATTCACGGTGCAAATTTGTATTTCCTTGCGGGGGCAAGCAGGGCTGGCCTGCGCAGAAAACAACAAGTCATCGCTGCTCTTGCGGCGGTTCTTCAAAGAGACCTTATCGGAAGGGGCGTCGCGACCGACGTGGTTGATTGCCTGGTGGAAATTGTCGATGCGGAAGCCACGCAATTGCGGCTCATGCTCGATGGTGGGGCGCCATGGGACACGATTCGCACGGAAAACAGGATTTACCGCATCCTGCATTCACATGCGACCGCGAAGCAGAAGCTTTACCACGATCTCGCGTTCCTGCCTGCATGCTTTCTACCACCCAAATGGTTTTATGCCGCGCGCGGCTGGATCACGAGTCGAGGTTGGTATACTCGTGCGCGCAAATCCGTTTTGCCCATTCCTGGTATTTCCACGACCGACGGCACCGAGCACGTCCATGATTGACGCAAAGGGCGAGTTGAAAGGAAAGAGCCGTTGAGCCACGCGGATTCCATGCGGAAGGACTGGGACGAGCGCGCCCGAAAGAATGCATTTTTTTATATCGCTTCCTGGAAGCATGAATGGGATCTGGCGTCTTTTTTTCAGTCCGGTGAAGAGGATTATGAGCGACTGGTCGCACCGGTTCTCCACCGATTTGGCTTTTCCACGCAAGACAAATCCATGCTGGAGGTTGGGTGCGGTGTTGGCCGGATGACCCGTGCATTTGCGCAGCGTTTCGCAAGAGTTGCGGCTTTCGACCTTTCTCCCAAAATGTTGGAACAAGCGAAGCAGTTGACGCCGGAGATACCCAATGTTTCCTGGATTTACAGCAATGGCGTCGACCTTCGCCCCGCCGCCAATGAGTCGATCGATTTTGTTTTCAGCTATCTTGTCCTTCAACACCTTCCCGAAGAGTCGCTCGTTCAGTCCTATGTCGGGGAGATGATTCGGGTGCTGCGACCATCCGGTGTGTGCCTTTTTCAATTTAACGGCTCATCACGGCCGACAATGAATTGGCGCGGGCGCATGGCTTGGGGGCTGGTAAACATGATGTGGGACTTAAGGGCGCGCGCCGCCGCTCGGAGCATAGCGAAAGTTCTCGGGCTCGACCCACAAATGGCGGGCAAGAGCTGGCATGGGCCGGCAGTGTCCCAGAAGCAGATCGAAGCTGCCGTACTTGCCGCGGGCGGTGAAGTCCTTGAATTCCCGGGCGAAGGCACGCCCATGGCATGGTGTTGCGCTCGCAAGGCGAAACCAACGAGGGCACCGATTCCCCACACATGATCTCTCTCGGCATCAACTACTCGCAGATGCACGACTCCTCGGCGTGCATTTCGCGCGACGGGGAGGTTCTTTTTGCCGTTGCGGAAGAACGTCTCAGCCGGATAAAACACGACGCTTCATTCCCGCGTCTTGCCGTGCGTTCGTGTCTCGATTTCGCTGCCGTGCAACCAGGCGAGCTGGACTTCGTCTGCTTCGGCTGGCCTCCAGTCGGCACAGGCACTCGATATGACTTGAAGTGCATGTTGACGGGGAGATACCCGATCAACTACGTCAACGTCGCTTCGCTCGCGAAGCGCTACGCCAGTCTAACGAGCCAGGGCAGCGGTGAGCGGTCTTTTCGAAGAGCGTTTGGACCCACGCGAGCGTCCTTTCGATTTGTGCATCATCATCTCGCACATGCTATCAGCGCCTACTCGTATTCCGGGTTTGACGACGCCGCTGTGCTCGTCGTTGACGGGCGCGGCACGTGGGAAGCGTCTTCCTTGTGGCACGGGCGCAACGGACGCCTCGAACACGTCCGGACGATTCCCTGGCCAAATTCACTTGGCCTGTTTTACGCTCAATTCACCTCCTATCTTGGCTTCGCGCCCTACAGCGACGAATGGAAAGTGATGGGACTTGCGCCGTACGGAGAACCGGGCGTGAATTTGAGTGAGTTTCTTCATTTGACCGGCGAGTCCTATCGTGTGTCCAGCCGCTTGCTCTTTGGCAATGGCACTTCGTCAACGGCCTTCATCGAAGCGCGACTCGGACCGCGCCGAACGCCCGAATCGGAAATCGACCAACGCCACAAGAACATTGCCTTCGCCGTGCAAGATTCCTGCGAAAAAGCGATGCTCCAGCTCGCACGCGCGTCGGTTCGGATAACGGGTTCGCGGAACCTCTGTCTAGCAGGTGGAGTTGCCCTAAATTCGAAAGCCAATGGAAAGATCCTGTCCAGTCGCACTGTCGATCGACTTTTTGTGCAACCGGCTGCAAGCGATGACGGAGTCTGCCTCGGAGCAGCGCTGGCTCCCCTTCTTGAAGGCGGCGGGAAGCTCCCTATGCGGGAGATGCGCCAAGCGTATTGGGGGCCGGAGAGCAGCAACGGGGCGATCGAAAGGATATTGGAGACTTACAAGCTTCACTTCACACGCGTCGACGACCCCGCAGCAACCGGAGCTTCGAGGATTGCGGAAGGCAAAATCATCGGCTGGTTTCAGGGGCGAATGGAATTCGGGCCACGCGCGCTCGGCAACCGCTCGATACTCGCCGACCCGCGCGACCCGGAAATGACGGCCAAGGTGAACAACGCCGTGAAGTTTCGCGAACCGTGGCGCCCGTTTGCGCCGTCGATTCTGTGCGAATGCGCTGGGCAATATATCGAGTCAGCTGCTGATTCTCCCTTCATGATCCTGACTGCCCAGGTCCGCCCTGAAAAACGTAGCGTCATTCCTGCGGTCACACATGTAGATGGCAGCGCGCGTCCACAAACCGTGAAGCGTGAGATCAATCCTCTCTACTGGAGGTTGATTCGCGCCTTCGAGGAGCGGACCGGCGTTCCCGTGGTAATGAACACATCGTTCAATTTGCGCGGAGAGCCCATCGTCGCCACGCCTACCGATGCGATTCGCACGTTCTTCAGTTCGGGGCTGGATGCACTGATAATTGGCAGCTTCCTGGTGGAGAAATAGAGTGTCTCTCGACGACGAAGAAAGGAAGTGCCACGAGTGGATCGCCCTTCTCGGAAAAGGCCGTGAGGACGCGGATGGAATTCAGGACTACTGCGCTTACCTAGGGGATGCCCTCGCGCGACACAATATTACTCTGCGCCTCTGGCGCCTCGAATGGCAGAAGATTGGTTGGAGGCAGGCGCTAGAAAAGCTTCGGCAGGAAAGCAAGTTCTGGAAAGGCCGTTGGGTCTTGGTTCAGTACACCGCTCTCGCATTCTCGACACGGGGTTTTCCATGGCGAGCCTTATCCGTCACACGCATTCTCCGGAAGAATGGCGCGCGCGCTGCGGTCGTGTTTCATGATCCCACGCGTCAGTCAGGTTCCCGGTTTCGCGATTGGATCCGTGGGAGTGTCCAGGATTGGGTGATCCGGAGACTTTACCGGATGGCAGATTTCGGAATCTTTCTCGATCCACTAGGTACGCTGCCGTGGCTTCCTAAGAGGCATCGGAACAAGGCTGTCTCCATTCCTATCGGCGCAAATCTTCCCGAGCTGTTGGATGCAACAATTCACAACCCTAATGAGAAAAGCGCTGACCCGCAGGTTGCCGTTTATTGTTTAAGTGTCGACGCGGTGGCCTCTGAAGAACTGGAAGATCTATTCCTCGCCGCAGAGAATGCGTGTAAAGAGGGGGTGAAATTCCGGCTCATATTTCTGGGCCGAGGAACTGAAGAGGCACGGAGGTCCATTCTAGCCAAATTCGAAAGACTTCCCGTCAAAGTAAGCGTCATGGGGTTGCTTGCTCCTGAACGCGTTGCCGAAGTTCTCGGAGGCGTGGACGCGATGCTCTGCGTGCGCGGAAAGCTTTATCCACGCCGGGGAAGCGCGATTGCGGGAATCGCTTGTGGCTTGCCAATTTTGGCTTATGGCGGAGCTGCGGAAGGAACACCGCTAAATGAAGCCGGTGTCCTTCTCGCCCCCTATCGAGATGCTGCTGCTCTCGGCCAAGAGCTCGCACGTGTTTTGCGGGATCCTGCACTCGCTCGGGAACTCCGCTGCAGAAGCGCGCGCGCGTACCAGCAGTATTTTTCCTGGAGGGTTATCGCCGACGCATATGTAAAGGCTCTCGGGGGAACAAACGGATGAGGCGCAAGCTGCTCATCTATTCTCATCTATGGGCACCGACGGTCGGCGGGGTCCAGATCGTGACAATGGATCTCGCGCAAGGCATTTGCGAATGGTCGTCCGCGCATCCCGACGAGGCTTGGGAAATCACAGTTGTCACCCAATCTTCTGGGGAAGACGGCCATGACACCACGCTTGGTTTCCGAGTCGTCCGCGGACCTTCTGCTTGGCAGTTGTTTAAGCTGATCCGGTCCGCGGACATCCTTCATCTCGCAGGACCAGCGCTGCTGCCCTTGGCCATCGGTTGGCTCTTGCGGAAGCGATTTGTGATTGTCCATCACGGCTATCAATCGATTTGTCCGAACGGACTCTTGCTGCGCGGTGCAGAACACGAGATGTGCCCGGGGCACTTCATGGCTGGGCATTACATGAAGTGTATTCAATGCAATGCACATCGCACGGGCCTGATGAAGAGCTTGCGCGATATGTTCCTTACATTTCCTCGTCGCTGGCTCGCCGCGCGCGCGACTGCCAATGTCGCCGTCAGCAGGCATTTGGCAAACAGGCTGCAACTGCCTCGCACGCAAACCATTTACAACAGCGCTCGACTACAAAGCGACCGTTCGACTGAAGATATGGTCCCATCAGACCGCGAGGGTTCGACATTCGCATTTGTAGGGCGTCTGGTGGCAGAAAAAGGAGTACCCGTCCTCCTCAAAGCCGTTTCCATTCTGCAGAGCCAAGGAGAGCATGTCCGGGTCATAGTTATCGGCGATGGCCCAGAGCGTGCCCATCTCGAAGCGCTGGCCAAAGACCTGCGCCTGCAAGACTGTGTCAAATTTTTCGGCGCAGTTGAAAAGGAAAGACTGTCATCGCTCCTTGCTCGCGTCCGCGCCGTTGTCATGCCTTCCGTCTGTGAAGACGTTGCCCCTTTGGTTCTTATAGAGCAACTGGGTGATGGAAATCTGGTGATCGGATCAGACATTGGAGGGCTTGGAGAATTCCTCGAAGGCAAGGGCCTAAAATTCCCTCCCGGGGATGCTGATTCACTGGCGGAGATTATGCGACGAGTGGTACACGACCCGAGACTTGGGATGGAGTTAGTTGCAATCGGCAAGCGTACCGCCATTGAATTGTTTTCGCCTGACCGGATGATCCACGAACACGTGAGCCTGTATAAGGACTTACTCAGCCCGCGCCCGGTCGGCTGATTGTACGTTGAGGGCACCTCAGGACTATGCCACCCTTTGTCTTGTGGCGCTGGTCCGATTGACATTTCCCTCGCGCCCGACAAGAATAGCGGCGTGGATCCGTCGCAAATTTCCAGCAAGACCATTCTGGGAAAAATCATCCGCCTTCCATTTCGGTTCATTCCCAGCCGTACGGTTGTCCCAATTCTGCGTGGTCCAGCTCGTGGAAAGAGCTGGATTTCCGATTGCAGCACGAACGGATTTTGGCTCGGCTATTGGGAGCTGGACAATCAGTGGCAATTTGCGAATTCTCTGCGACCGGGTGATGTCGTTTACGATATCGGCGCTCACGCCGGCCTCTTCACCCTGATTTCAAGTGCTCGCGTGGGGCCGTCGGGGCACGTGTATTCGTTCGAGCCCTTCCCACGAAACCTGCAAAATCTTCGACGGCATATTGAATTGAATCGCCTTGAGAATTGTACGGTCGTTGGTGTAGCGGTCGCTGCGGCGAGGGAAACGCGTTGGTTTGTTCCCACGGCTCACGACTCCGCGGGATATCTTTCCGAGTCCGGAGAAATCAGAGTGGAGACAATTTCGCTCGATGAGTTTTTGTACGGAAACCGCGGCATCCGGCCGCCCAAGGCAATGAAAGTTAATGCGGAAGGGGCCGAATTGGAAATTTTGACCGGTGCCGAACGCCTCCTTTCTGAACACTCTCCTCTAATATTTCTCTCCACACATTCTCACGAATTGAACGACAAATGTGCGCGACTATTAAGCGCCGCCGGCTACCAACTCGAGCAAATCAGTACCGATAAGGTCTGGGCCACCAAAGGGACTGGCTTCAGATAACTCGGGCTCGCACATCTGGATTTACTTTGACAGATTCTTTCAGCGTTTCCCATCCTTCGAGCATCGTTGTTCCCACGGACTCCTTCTAGTAGATTGGGTACGCTCTTGCTCGTGATTCACGATCGACAAATGACTTCCCACTGCTCGTGCAAATGAATTCGCCTCTGCCAGGCCACAAGCAGCTTTCCGGCATACAGACGTTATTTTATTCACTCCCTGCGCTCAGCGCTGTCGCCATGCTCTGCACCAACCGGTGGTTTACAGTCGTCGACGACGAGACGGCTCTGATCGACACGGCGTTCCACCCCGCCAGCTACACAATTTCTATTTTTGCAAATGGATTCGGGCAGCACCGCCATCCTCCGCTATCAGACTTGTTTCTCCATTTCTGGCTGGTGCTTACGCACGCGAACTTCCATCTGCTGCGTGTGCCGTTCATCGTGCTTTACGCGATCGGGGTCTATGCCCTTGGCAGGTCCGCTCGACTCCTTGGCCGTAAAAAAAGTGAATTGTGGGTTCTTGGAATTGGCGCGCTTTGGCCCTATGGCTTCCATTACGGGCGCGCAGCCGCCTGGTACTGTTTTTGCTTCGCGGCAGTTTGCCTGCTGACGCTCGTTTATTCGAGATTCATCGAGCGGCCATCCGTCGCTCGTTGGATTTGGCTCATGATAGCCATTCTTGCCGCTATTTATTCCAACTATTTCTGCTGGATCCTGCTGACCTGCCTGGCGGCAGATTTCTGGATAAAAAGACGCGCTGATTTTTCCCGATGGTGGCCTGCTTTGCTGGCGACGGTTCTACTCACTCTGCTCCTGTATTACCCGATTCTTCACGTCTTTTTCCATGTGTTGAAAAAGGAAGGAGTCCTTCACTTCTCTCCTGTTTCTTCGGCGGCGTTTGCCACATACAGCCTCTATTGCACGTTTGTGAGCGAATCTGTGGGGCCCTGGTTCTGGGGATTCGGCATTCCGGCGGGCGTTGCCATCGCATCTTGCCTTGTATTGACTTTCTTTCTCAGCAATCGAAGTGCACGGAGGTTCTTTCTCTACTACCTGATCTCTTTCGCGATTCTCGTCATCGCCGGCATTGAGGAGCCAAAACACCTGGTCCTTGTGGGTCCTTGGCTGATCCTCGCCGTTGGCTGTACGATTGCCACCGCTCCTGCGGGGACATGCCGGCGGCTTCTGATTGCCTCGATGCTCGTTCCCGGTCTCATCGGCTGGTTCGGGATTGTCGATCGCAATTACTATGCCGCGCCTCACTGGGTGGAACCGTGGCAAACCATCGCGAATCGGGCTGCAGAAGTCGTCCGCGAGGGAGGAATTGTCATCGGTAATAATCCGTCCTTTTTTTTCTACCTTACATATGCATTGCCCGCGGATACGCCGGTTGGATCAGGCCGGGTGTGGGGACTTCTGCCAAATTCAGTACACCATCCCGGCGTCTATTCATTTTCTCAATGGCAAAAAGAGGGCCGACCAACTGCCAGGGAGACATGGCTCACCTCCGGAATGCATTTCGACATCCCCGGAGAGTCGGATTCAGAGGCAAAGACCTATCTTGGTTCCGTGTGCAGCCTGCAGGTGGATCAGAAAATGGTCTATGACGCAGGAGCCAGGTGGAAACGCCGCTTCGCACCGGCCTTTGGCGAGTTGGATTGGCGGGTAGAGCTCAGATCGTACGCATGCATGACGCCTCACGCACCTGGACCTTCTGATTTGGGCTCCTCCGACCAAAGCATGCGATAAAATGAGCGTCGGCTTTTCGACTGACGAAACGCCCTCGAATTACAGTGAACGGTGAGGCTGCAAGCACTTGATTGGAACCAGAGTTCGTTCGCTCCGCAATCAGTCCGTCATCGGTTTCTTTTTTCTAGTTCTCAGCCTGATCCTCGCATGGCAAATCGCAGGGAGGATTGCCAACGACGACTGGAAGCCCCTGGCTTTTCTTGCCCTGGGAATCGCTGCATTCTCGATCGGCCTCGTCATCATCCGCAACTGGCGACTCGGATTCTATTTCTTCATCGTGTGGCTTCTGTTTGAGGACTTCGCTCGAAAATTTCTTGGCAACAATCTTGCACTCTTCTTCGGCAAAGACATTCTGGCCCTTCTCACTTATGTGTCCTTGTACCTCGACGCCCGCCGTACGAAGCAAAAACTGTTTCATCCTCCTTTCCTGATTCCTCTGTTGGTCTTTTTTTGGTTCGCAGCAATTCAGGTCTTCAATACAAATTCCCCAAGCGTCCTTTATGGCTTCCTCGGAATGAAGATTTACTTCTTCTACGTCCCACTCATGTACGTCGGTTATTCGCTGATTCGCAGTGACGAAGACTTGAGAAAAGTTCTAATGCTGAGTGCCGTGCTGGCGGGAATCATATCCAGCCTCGGAATTATTCAGGCCATTGTCGGAAACAGCTTCCTCAACCCGCGTGTGCTGGCTCCGGAACTCCGAGAGATGGGCGATCTGGACAAAGTGACTCCTCTTACAAACCAGCTCTTCAACCTCCCAACTTCCGTGTTTGTAAGTGCAGGGAGGTTTTCTTTCTATCTTGAGGTAGTGGCCATTCTCGGTATGGGCACCATCGGGTTTTTGCTGCTCTATACGAAACGTTCGCGAATCCTTGCCTTTCTTTCTTTCGGCTTGGTTTGTGGTGCAATTCTGTTCAGCGGATCGCGCGGGGCCGTCGTCTACAGCGCAATCAGTGTTCTCGCCATCATCGCAGGATTTCTTTGGGGCGCACCATGGCGCTGGCGGGAAGCGCACAAGCTTACGAAGGCGATTCGGCGGCTGGTGTTGGGAGGCGCATTAGGATTGGCATTCGTACTTCTCTTATTCCCACAAACTGCCACCCCCCGCCTCGACTTCTACACGGAGACGCTTTCTCCGGATAGCAGCGCCTTCCAAGGCCGGTACCGTGGCTGGGATTATCCAATCTATAACTTAAAACTGGCCTTCACCAATCCTAACTGGGTTTGGGGCAATGGTACGGGCATTGCATCGCTAGGCACGCAGTATGTGGCAAAAATCCTCGGCACCAATCCTCCCGACACATGGGTCGAAGAAGGTTACGGCGTGTTGATCCTCGAAATGGGAATCCTGGCTCCCTTCTTATGGATTTTCTGGACGACGGCAATGCTCATCAGCATGTGGAGAACTCTTCTCAAGATGCGTGAGACTCGCTATTTTCCGCTGGCCTTTGTCATCTTCTGGTATGCCCTGTTTTTGCTGGTGTTTTTGACTTTTCAGGGGCTCGCCACCTACCAGAACTATGTAGGAAACGCCTATCTTTGGTTGTTCGTCGGAATATTTTATCGCCTGCCCGATCTGCTTGCTCGTTCGCAAATGCAGGTTGTCAGCCCTGGGCGACATATCCAGCCGGGGAGCTTCGCCTTTTGACCGTCTCGTGCCAATCTATTCGCCTGGAAACTCATGTCTGACACGGAGAGCTGTATCCGGCTGGCCGTCGTTTCGCCTTTTCTCGACAAACGCCACGGAACGGAACGTGCGGTCGTGGAATGGCTTTCCCATCTTCCGGAGCGATTCGAAATTCATATCTACTCACAGCGGGTCGAGCAAATGGACCGTTCAAGATATACGCTCCACAAAATTCCGAAGCTGCCCGGACCGCATCTATTGAACTTCCTCTGGTGGATCGTCGCCAATCCAATCTGGAGATGGTTTGACGCCGTCTTTCGCGGTGCACGCTACGACATCGTTTACAGTCCTGGAGCGAATTGCCTCAACGCCGATGCGCTCTCTGTCCATATTGTCTTCGCCGAATATAGGAAGAAGGTCGCGCCACAGGTCAGTTTCTCGTCGAACCCGCTGCGTCTGTGGCCGGTAATTCTTCACAGGAGGCTCTTTTACGCCCTGGCCGCCGCTCTGGAGCGCCGTACATACGACGACCGCGGCGCGGAATTGATCTTGTACGCGCGCAAGACGGGAGACGAAATTACGCGCCACTATGGACGCCCTGGTCCGTTTCCCATCCTGTACCTGGGCCTCGACCATTCCACGTTCAACCCTCAGAGACGTGGGCAAATTCGGTCTGAGGCCCGCCGCACTTTAGCAATTTCCCAGGACCAGTTCGTCCTTTTGCTGGTTGGCAACGACTGGCGCAACAAGGGCCTTCCCGTCTTGGTCCGTGCTCTCGCGAAACTGCCGGAGCTGCCTGTGCATCTCCTCGTCACTACGACAGAAAAAATCTCCTCCTGCCGTGAACTGATTTCTTCGTACGGCATGATCGAGCGCGTCCGATTCCTGCCTCCGCGCGTTGACGTCGAGTTCTACTACGCAGCAGCTGACGCTTACGCAGGACCATCTTTGGAAGACACCTTCGCTCTGCCTCCCGCCGAAGCCATGGCTTGCGGTCTGCCCGTCATCGTCTCTTCGGCAAACGGAACATCCGAAATCATCACAGATGAGACCGACGGACTCGTGCTACGCGACCCTCAAGATAGCGTCTCGCTCGCCGCCATGATTCGCCGGCTTGTTACTGACTGCTCCTTTTCCGAGCATCTTGGGAACAACGCCGCTCAGACCATGCTGCGCTTTACGTGGGAAAAAAACGGACAGGACCTCGCGAAGATCTTCGATGGCATCATAGCGCGTAAACGAGGACACTCGACGCAAACTCTCGCCCCGGAGTCGCGGACCTGCTAAGCTTCTCGCTCGCGGATGGCCCCAATTTCATCATCTGGAGTCCCGCTGCGCCTTCTGGGGTTGTTCCCTGACCTTGCAGGCGTGGGCGGTGTTCAATTGGCCGGGCGTGAGACCTGCGCTGCTCTTCTTGCTCTGGGCGAGCGTTACGGCTTTGCAACTTCCTTCCTTTCTTTGAACGACTCCTTCGAACAATCGCCTGTTTCTTTTGCGGGAAGGGAAATCAAACTGCGCGGTTTCGCGCGTCATAAATCTTCGTTCGTTCTTTCAGCGATTCGTGCCGCGCGGTCGATGCCTGAAAACTTTCCGCAAGTGATACTGGCGTTTCATCCTAACCTGGCTCCGCCCGCTCTCTTGGCACAGTTCATGGCTCCAGAAGCAAAGACCGCCGTTGTATCTCATGGTGTGGAAGTCTGGCAGCCGCTCGCACCAATGCGCCGCCGGGCGATTCGCCGGGCGACGATATCCATTGGGCCCAGCCGGTTCACCTGCGAGGCGCTCAGAACAGTCCAGGGAGTTCCGCGAGAGAGAATTCGCTTGCTTCCTTGGTCAGTGTCTCCCTCCATTCTCGCGTTGGCCGATTCTCGAACGGCGCTTCCACTGCCCTCCGAATTTCCGTCCGGACAAATCATCCTAAGCGTTGGTCGATGGTCCGCGGCGGACCGTTACAAAGGAGCTGATGAGCTGATCGAGGCAACATCTCAACTCGTGGAGGAATTTTCCGACATTCAGGTCGTGATGGCCGGAGATGGCGACGATGTCCCGCGCCTCCAGGCGCTCGCCAAATCACTTGCCTTGAATGATCACGTCCATTTCTTGCGCGGTCTGTCCGAGGAACATATTGCGGCCTGCTATTCCCGGGCCGATATCTTTGCTCTTCCCAGCACTGGAGAAGGATTTGGCCTGGTCTTCTTGGAAGCGATGGCCTTTGGAAAGCCGGTGGTGGCTACCCGCGCCGGAGGGGCAACGGATGTCGTCAAGGACGGCGAGAGTGGACTCCTGGTCGAGCCGCAAAATTCCCAGGCGCTCGCGGCCACCCTTGCGCGGCTGTTGCGCGATCCAGCGCTGCGGGTCCGACTGGGGAGCTTCGCGGCCACAACTGTCCGCCGCGATTTTTCGTTTTCTTCCTTCACGGCTCGCCTCGAATCGTATTTGCGGGAGCTAGGTCTGTTTTCTTGACTCGATGTCCGACAGAATGCAAAGCACAGAGGAGACCCAGTGCGCATCCTGTGCGTAGCCCAGGCCTATTTTCCGTACCTCGCGACCGGAGGTTTGGCCGTGACGGTCCATGGTCTCGCGCAGGAATTGGCGCGACGCGGGCATTCGTTGACCGTGCTCACCCCCGACCTTGGCCCAAGCGATTGGGAGCGGCTCTCTCTAGCGCCGGATCACGGTCCATATGGCCTTTGCTATACAGAAAACGGAGTGAAGGCAATCTATCTGCGAACACGGATTCGTCACAGGGCCCTCACCGTGAACCCTTCAGCTCTACGATTCTTGCGTGACTCACTCACGGATTTCGACTTGGCACACGTCTTCGGCCTCTACGATTTCCTTGGTCCTGTCGTGGGACGCTTCTGTGCCCGGCGTGCGATCCCCTATTTCGTCGAGCCGATGGGCATGTACGTTCCGATGGATCGGAATCTCCTAGCCAAGCGTGCGTGGCACGTGGTTCTTGGCTCCTCGCTTTGCAGAAATTCGTCGCGGATGATCGCGACATGCGACATGGAAAAAGACCAGTTTGTTTCCGGCGGCATTCCGCGCGAAAAAATTCTCCTCCGTTACAACGGGATCGATCAGGCCTTCACCTCCGGGCTTCCCCTTCGCGGGACGTTTCGCGCAAAGCACTCAATTCCCGTCGACGAGCCGCTTCTTCTCTTCTTGAGCCGACTCATTCCCAGAAAAGGCGTCGACATCCTCATCCAGGCCTTTGCGAAGGCTTGTCCCTCTCGTGGGCGTCTCGTGATTGCGGGTCCGGAAGGGCACGGAGGTTACGAGGAAGCTCTCAAGCGGTGCGCTCAGGAACACGGGGTCTCTTCCCGCCTAATCTTCACCGGTCCAATCTTCGACTCAGAAAGGCTCTCCGCTTTCGTCGATTCCGACCTCTTCGTTCTCCCTTCGCGTTATGAGAACTTTGGCAACGTCGTCGCCGAGGCCATCGCCTGCGATGTACCGGTCGTTGTCTCGCGGCAGTGCGGCATCCACACTCTTGTCGAAGGACGCGCCGGTCTGGTCACCGAAGCGAATCCTCACGCCCTGAGCGCATCGCTTCTCACCCTTTTAACCGATGCCGCCCTTTATTCGAGGATGAAAGGAGGCTGCCGCGAGGTCTCCGCTGAATTGAGTTGGAGCAATTTGGCGGCTCAGATGGAAGCCCATTACGAGCAAGTGCTTGCGGAGGCACGCAACTCGAGCTGATCTTTCGATCCTTCTAAGGCGCTCGATATGCTTCCACACGCTTCGAGAAGCTTGCGGGTTACGCCCTGCTTATCTTTCTGGACTGTCCCGCCCTTTTGCCTCTTTGCCAAAGGGGGAACTGAGTTCCGCACACCTCGAATTCGCAGTCGCCGGCATCGCGAGACGCTCCAAATTCGTGGCAAAATTGGCTGCGTGGCTCTCTCCAGGGCAAAAATTGTTGAACGAATGGGTGAAGCACCATATTCGCGGAATCTTCGCCAAGCGCTCTGCGGCGGTGACAGCCAGGTGATTAAGCCTCATACTTGTTCAGGACCGGTTTCGCTCTCTTCATGATCATCCTGGGCATCAACGCCTATCACGCCAATGCGTCCGCTGCCATCCTCATCGATGGAAAACTCATCGCCGCCGTCGAGGAAGAGCGCCTCAATCGCGTGAAGTACGCAGCAGGGCTGCCCGTCCGCGCCATTCAATATTGCCTCGGCGAGGTGGGTGCGCAGCTTTCCGATGTCGACCATATAGCCGTTCCTCGCGATCCCTGGGCACGCTGGCCCACGAAGCTCCAGTTCGCGCTCCGGATCCCCCGCTTTGCCTTCGAGCGGGCCTTGGTGATGCGCCGCTTCGCTGGGTTGCACCAAAGCCTCGCCTCTGCCTTTGATATCGCTCCGGATGCGCTCCGCGCGCAGTTCCATCGCGTCGAGCATCACCGTGCGCACCTCGCCAGCGCTTATTTCGTTTCGCCCTTCGACCGCGCCGCTGTGCTCTCCGCAGACGGCCTGGGGGATTTTGCAAGCTCGATGTGGGCTGCGGGAGAAGGCTCGCGCATGAAGGCTCTCGGGGAAGTCCGTTTCCCCCACTCGCTCGGGATTTTGTATTCGGCGCTGACGCAGTACCTCGGCTTCTGGAAATTCGGCGATGAATACAAGGTGATGGGCCTTGCCGCCTATGGCCAGCCGGAATTTCTCGAGGAGTTCCGCCGCATCGTTCGCGTCGACAAGCCTCTCTCCTTCCGTCTAGGCCTCGAATATTTTTCGCATCAGACTCACGGCGCGGAAATGACCTGGCGCGACTCGGGCCAGACTCCCGTCGTAGGCCGCCTGTTCTCGCCATACCTGGAAAAGCGGCTCGGCCCTGCCCGCCAGTCCAAACAACCGCTCGAACAACGCGACAAGAATGTCGCCGCCAGCATGCAGGCAGTTCTCGAGGAAGTTCTGGCTGCTCACTGGCGCGCTTTGGCGGAAAAGACGAAGCAGAAATCCCTATGCCTTGCCGGAGGCGTTGCTTTCAATTGCGTCGCTAATGGCCGCATTTTCGACAAATCGCCGATTGAAAACGTCTATGTGCAGCCCGCAGCGGGCGACGCCGGCCTTTCCGTCGGCGCGGCCTTCTTCGTGGCTCACGAAATTCTCGGAATGCCCCGGTCCTTCGTCATGAACAGGGCCGACTGGGGCCCCGGCTATTCGTCGCAACAAATCCGTCGCGCGCTCGGTGGCGTCGCGGCCCAGGAAAACGTCGCAGTTCGCGAGCTTTCCGAAGAGCTTCTTGTCCAGACGGCAGCGCGACACATTGCCGACGGGAAAATCGTCGGTTGGTTTCAGGGACGCACAGAGTGGGGGCCCCGTGCGCTGGGGCACCGCAGCATCCTTGCGGATCCTCGCCGTCCGGAGATGAAAGATGTCCTCAACCGCCGCATCAAGCATCGCGAGGTGTTTCGCCCTTTTGCTCCGAGCATTCTTGAGGAGGCAACCGATGAGTTTTTTGAGAAAACGCATCCCTCCCCTTTCATGACCTTCGCCTATCCGGTGCGGCCCGAAAAGCGGTCCATTATCCCTGCGCCCGCACACGTTGACGGCACGGCGCGCCTGCAAACCGTTAGCCGCGATTCGAATCCTCTGTACTGGAAACTGATCCGGGCTTTCGGCGATCTCACCGGAGTTCCCGTCGTCGTCAACACGTCGTTCAACGACAACGAACCCATCGTCTGCCGTCCCGAGGAGGCGCTCGATTGCTTCCGCCGCACGCAGATGGACGTTCTCATTCTCGGAAATTTTGTTCTCGAAAAGGCTGGCTCCCAATCCTCCGGAACCCAGCCCGCAAGCCTCGTCAATCGGTCCACCTGAATCGCTTCATGCGCATCCTGCTCTTCAACGAATACTATCCCCCTGACACTTCAGCGACCGCGAGGATGGCCGCCGTAGTCGCGGAAGCGCTCGCGGCCCGCCATGAAGTCACTGTTGTTGCGGGCCGTCCCTCCTACGATCCCGAGGAGTTCTATCCCTATCGTCTACTCCGCCGAGCCACACGCAACGACGTCGCGGTCGAATGCGTTGGCTCGACCGCCTTTCCGCGCCACCAGATGCGCCGCCGTGTGTCGAATTATCTTTCTTATCTTGCGCTCGCCGTCCCTCGTGCGATCTCCCTCCGCCCCGACATTATTCTGGGCATGACGGATCCCCCGGTCGCCGGTATCGCAGCGGCACTTGCTTCTTGCCTCACGCGACGTCCTTTCGTCTACAACATTCGTGATCTGTACCCAGACATGGCCGTTGGCGGAGATATTGTCCGCAGCGGAAGCTTCGTGCGCCTCTGGGAGCAAATGCATCGATGGGCGCTTCGCCGTGCAACGCGCATCATCGTGCTCGGCGAAGACATGCGGCACCGCATTCTCACCAAGGGCGTCGATCCCTCGCGTGTGGTCGTCGTGCGTGACGGCGCGTCTGTTCCTTCCGCCATGCCGGACATTTCCGATCCAGTCGTGCAGGAAATCCGCGGCGGATTTCCGTTCGTCGCCATCCACGCCGGCAACCTCGGTTTTTATGGCGCTTGGGATACGCTTCTCAAAGCAGCAGAGCTCCTCGGCGATGACGGCGTCTCCCTACTCTTCGTCGGGGATGGCGCGAATCGCGCGCGTCTTCAGGCTTCCGCCGCAAATCTTCCGAACGTACGCTTCTTGTCGTTTCGTCCTGCCGCGCAGGTACCTCACGTCATGATGGCAGGCGACATTCACATCATCACCATCCGCCGAGGTCTCGAGGGTGTCGTGGTCCCGAGTAAGCTCTATTCGACGCTTGCCGTCGGACGTCCGATCCTCGTCGTTGCGCCTGCTGAGTCAGACGCCGCTCGCATCGCCACTGAATCCGGGTGCGGCGTCGCCGTTGATCCCGACGACCCTGCCGCCGTCGCCGCGGCTATTCGCGAATTGCGAAGCGATCCCGCACGCCTCGCCGCAATGGGACTTCGCGCCCGCGAGGCAGCCGGGAGATATCTGCGCGCGGCAGAGCTCGAGCGGTTCGTCGCTGTGGTCGAGAAGGCCGCGTCGTGCGGCGGCCGCTAGTCCGGACTATTCAATTTGCGCAATCCCACAATGAGCTGCGCTTTTCAAAGAATTCACCGCCGCGCTAGAATGGCGAAGCTCTGCATCATCGAGACGCTTTCTTGAAGATTCCAACAGACCTAGTTGCGTTTGCTGTCGCGCTCCTCGGCTCGCTCCTGCTGACGATTCCGATTCGCCATCTCGCCATCCGCTTCGGAATGGTTGACCAGCCCGGCCCTCGCAAAGTCCACGCCAAACCCATGCCCCTGCTTGGCGGCATGGCGATTTATCTTGGCTTCGTCCCCGCCGTCCTGTTTGCCTTTCACAACGGCCCGACGCAGCAGATTGTGGGAATCCTCGGCGGCGCCACGCTTCTGGCGTTCGTTGGCTTTCTTGACGATGGCGGCCTGCTGCACCATCAGATGAAGCTGTTTATCGGCATGCCTGTCGCATCACTGTTTCTGATCGCTTCGGGCATCCGCGCTGGAATCGTCACGGCATTTCTTCCCGGTCCGGCCGGATCGGTGCTCGACGGCTGCCTGACAGCCTTCTGGGTTGTGGGCATCACCGCCTCCTTCAGCATCC
The DNA here is from genome assembly GCA_035524135.1 of Candidatus Acidiferrum sp. GTDB lineage: Bacteria > Acidobacteriota > Terriglobia > Acidiferrales > UBA7541 > Palsa-295. The sequence goes on from DATKPM010000050.1 coordinate 57,793, forward strand.
TCGACCACATGGACGGTCTCTGCGCCGGGATGGCCGCTATCGCCGCCATTTTCTTTGGCTTCACGGCAAATTTCTGGGGCCAGACGATGGTCTGCACTCTGGCTATTGCCACTTTTGGAGCGGCCTTGGGCTTTCTGTGGTGGAATTTCAATCCCGCGAAAATCTTCATGGGCGATGGCGGAGCGATGCTCCTGGGCTTCCTGATGGCCACGCTCGCTTTGAAGCTTCGGCCGCCGACGGGAGACCGCTTTCCTGCTTCGTGGATGGTCCCTGTCCTGATTCTGGCCGTTCCCATCTTCGACACTGCGCTGGTCTCGATCTCGCGCTCTCGCCGCGGCCTGCTTCCCTTCGCCTCTCCTGGCAAGGACCATTGCGCTCACCGCCTGTCGAATCTCGGCCTCGGCCACCGCAGGGCCGTCCTGGCCATGTACGCGGCGGCCGCGGTTGCTGGAGCGCTCGGATATCTCGCCGCGCGTCTTCCCGCTTCGGCCGCTTATGCCATTTTTGCTGTGGCCGTCGTCGCGGCGATTTTCTCCGTTCTTTTTTTTGAGGGCGCGCCTTACGAGCGTCAGGAAAAAATCGTCAAATCCTCTGCCGCGCACTAGGTCGCTCAGCGGCTGAAATGCCCCGCTGGAATGGGTTACAATCCCCTGCTATTCATTCTGGACAGGAGAAACATGGGACGAAGGATTGCTGCGAAGATCACCGGAGTTGCCGGTTACGTGCCGCCCCGCGTGGTAACGAATTTCGATCTCGAAAAGATTGTCGACACCACCGATGAATGGATCCGCACCCGCACCGGCATCCTCGAGCGGCACTATGCCGATCCTGGCGTCGCTTCCTCGGACCTCGGTGCCGAAGCCGCCAAAAAGCTCCTTGCTGCAAAGGGTGTAAGCCCAGATGAAATCGGCCTGATCGTCACAGCGACCGTCACTCCTGACATGCTTTTCCCGGCCACGGCATGCCTCGTCCAGCGCAAGCTGGGCGCCTCACACGCCTGGGGATTCGATCTGTCAGCGGCCTGCTCGGGCTTTGCCTACGCGCTCACAGTTGGCGCCCAGTTTGTCGCCTCAGGCGCGCACAAGAAGGCCCTGGTCATCGGCAGCGACGTGATGACTTCGATTCTCGATTTCAAGGATCGTGCCACCTGCGTTCTTTTCGGCGACGGCGCCGGGGCAGTTCTCGTCGAACCTGCCGAGTCGGAAGAGGAAGGCATCATCGATTTCATGCACGATGTGGACGGCTCCGGCGGTTGCAGCCTGTATATGCCGGGGGGTGGTTCTCTTCACCCTTCGACCATCGAGACCGTCGAAAAGCGAATGCACTACGTCCACCAGGTGGGCCAAAGCGTCTTCAAATACGCCGTCCGCCGCATGAGCGAACTCGCTGTCGAAATCCTCACCCGCAACGGCTATTCCGGCAAGGATCTTGCGCTCGTCGTTCCGCACCAAGCCAATTTGCGGATCATTCGGGCGATGCAGGAGCGGCTGGGAATCGACGATTCGCGCGTGATGGTGAATATCGAGAAGTACGGGAACACGACAGCCGCCACGATTCCTCTCGGCATGGTCGATGCCGTCGAGCAAGGCAAGCTGAAGAAGGGAGACCTCGTTCTCCTGATCGCAGTAGGCGCCGGATACACGACAGGCGCTGTGCTGATGCGTTGGGCTGGATGATTTGGCCTGCGCTGCATAAGCGGCTCAGTCTTTCGCCGCCTCGATCACAAACTTGTAGCTGAGCTTTGCCGTCTTGCTGAGCATTGCCGCCACAGAGCAATATTTATTCTGGCTCAGCTCGATCGCGTCCTTCACCGCTTTCTCTTCGAGCTTTCCCTTCAGGCGGTACTCCACGTCGATCTTCGTCCACACGGCGGGAGGCTGTGGCGCTCTTTCACCGGACACAATCACTTCCAGGGAATCCAGCGTCTGCCGCTTTTTTGCCAGGATCGAGACAACGTCCACCGACGTGCACGCTCCCAGCGCTCCCAGCAGCATCTCCATTGGACCGGGCGCTGCATTGTGCGCCCGGTCTGCGTCCATCACAATCGCGTGCCCCGAAGGCATCGCGGCCAGAAACTCTTCTCCTCCTACCCATCGAACGCTTGCTGTCTGCATGATTTCTCTCCGCAATCCCGGCGCGGATAAACGCGCCTGTATTCCGTCTTCCTCACTCTAGCGGATTTGCGGGGCTTCGTGCGGAAGGAAAATGGCGACTAACGGTCTCTTGCCGAGCGTTCGCCCGCCCTCACCATTTCGTCCCCGGCCGAGCCGTGTTTCATCGTCTCAATGAACACGCGCACAATCTCGGGGTCAAACTGATTGGCCGAGCAGCGGTCCAGCTCCGCAAAAGCATCTTCGGGTGAGCGCGCCTTTTTGTAGGTCCGTGCGGAGGTAATCGTGTCATACGCGTCGGCGACGGCGATGACGCGCGCGCCAAACGGAATCTGCCTACCTTCGAGGCGGTCCGGGTAGCCCGTCCCATCGAAGAATTCGTGGTGGTGCTTCACCATCAGGCGAATGCCTTTCATCGCATCGAGCGGCTCGAGTATTTTCGCTCCGAGCAGCGTGTGGGTCTTCATCGTCTCCCATTCTGTCGCGTCCAGCGGCCCTGACTTGTTCAGAATTTGCTCGGGGATGCCTACCTTGCCCACGTCGTGCAGCAGCGCCGCCAGGCGAATTTCCTCCACTTCTTCCGGCTTCATTTTCAAAGATTGCGCCAGCAAACCCGCATACGCAGCCACTTTCTGTGAATGCCCTTGCGTATATTGATCCTTGGCGTCAATCGCCAGCGCCAATGAAGTCACCGTTTCGACCACCGCCGGAGGCATCGGCTGTTCCTCACCTGGTGCGCCATCTTCCGCCAGCGAGCGAGTGAACTGCTCAAGCCTGCGGTAGATTTCTTCGAAGGCCTCCGGTCCGGTCGCAAACAGTCTCTTCAGCGTCACGCCCAAGTACGCTTCCAAGACGTCTTTCTTCCACTCCTTTGTGTCGTGCGGGTCGCAGTGCTCTGCGCTGGAGACCGCGTTTCCTCCCTGGTGCTTCGAGAGATACATCGAGGAGTCCGCCACCTGAATCAATTCCTGCGGCGTCGAGCCGTGCACCGGGTAGCCCGCAATACCGAAGCTCGCCGTGATGTTTTTGTCGCGCAGCAGAGGATCGGACGCGACCCAACCACGCAGCTTGTTCGCGAGCTGCCGCGCTTGATCCACCGTCGTTTCCGGCATCAGGATCACGAATTCGTCGCCGCCGTAGCGCGCCACCACGTCGGATCGACGGCAATTCTGCTCCAGAATGTGTCCCACGCGCTGCAACACCACGTCGCCTTCCAGGTGGCCGTAAAAATCGTTTACGAATTTGAACCGGTCGAGGTCCATCAGGACGAGCGCGAAGGCGCGGTTGGCGCGCGTCGATCGCTTCCACTCTTGCGACAACGCTTCCATTAGGAACCGGTGGGTCTTCACACCAGTCAAGCCGTCCGTGATCGCCTGTTCTTGCGCTCTCTGGAAAGTCAGCGCATTGTGCAGCGCTCCGGCAAACAAATCCGCCAGCGTGCGCAGCAGCCGCACGTCTTCTTCCGGAAATTCGCACGCCGTGGCGGATTCGGCGTAGAGCACTCCCAGCAACTGCTCCGCATATGTCACCGGCAGTGCAATTGCAGAAACAGTTGCCGCCAGCAGCGGTTGTAAAGTCTCGGCCTTCACCTCCGGAACGATCTCGATCTGCCCGTTGCGCGCTACCTGCCCGATCAATCCTTCTCCCAGCGGGATTCGCCGCCCCACTGCATCCTGGCGCGAGCCAGCCTCCGCCTGCACCACCAGCTCCTTCGTGTTGTAGTCCAGAATCGCGATGCCGATGTGATCGTAGGGCACGCCCGATTCGATCTCCTCGGCAATCTTCGTCAGCATCTCTTCGGGATTCAGCGTGCGAATCGCGTGCCCGGAAATGTCGTTCACCAGTTGCAGTTGGCGCGTCTTCTTCTGCTCCTCGCTGAACAGGCGCGCGTTTTCAATCGCGATGCCCGCTTCGCTCGCCAGCACGCGCAGCAGCTCCACATGTCCTTCGTCGAACGCCCGCTCCTGCTTGCTGTGTACTGCCATCACGCCGATCGCCCGGTCGTACAAAATCAGCGGCACGCCGCAGAACGATCCCGCCTGCCGAGCCGGTTCGAATCCCAGCCGCTTGGTCTCTTCCATGAACTGCTCGCGAATCAGCAGCGGCTGGCGCGTACGCACCAGATACTCCACGAGGTGATTCCCCGACGGTCGGATCCTTTTGGCTAGCCGCTCCCCTTCGACTACCTCCAGCTCGAAGCGCACTTCCGTGCTCTTCCGATCGTGGAAGGCAATGAAGAAGCTGTTCACGTCGAGGAGTCTCTTCATCTCGGCGTAGATTCTTTCGAACAGAAGGTCCAGGTCGAGCGTCGAGCTCAGTGCCCGCCCGATTTCATTCAGGATGTGCAGCTCTTCGCTCCGCCGGGCCGTTTGCTGGATCAGGTAACTGTTTTCCACCGCCATTCCGATCTGATGTCCCAGCGCCAGCAGCAGCCGCCTCTCCGCAGCCGTGAAATTCCGGTGGTCCGGCGTTCCCAGCAGCAGCACTCCGAATACGCGCTCTTTCGCCTGCAGGCTGATTCCCACCGCAGTTTTCAGCCCTTGTTCGAGCAGGAGCCGCCGCCAATTGCCGAATGCCTCTTCCTTTTCAAGAGCTTGGTAGTCCGAATCTGCCGCCAGATTTCGCAGCACCACAAGTCCGCCAAGCGAGGCCACCAGATTCACAAAATACCGGTCCCGCCCGCCCACTTGAATTTCCGAACAGAATTTCTCGCTCAATCCCGTGCAAACCACCGAGGTCGGCCCGTCGGGCTCTCCATAGTGCAGGCACAGCGCGCCCGCCGGGATTCGCGCCACGTTCAGCACGCGATCCAGCGCCTGCGCGAGCATTTTCTGAATTTCTCCCCCGACGAAACTCGACGTCGCCAGATTCAGGTTCGAGAGCGCCACCATGTTCCGTTCCACTCTGCGGCGCTCTTCCTCGTACACCGCCATCACCATTACGACGCCGAAAAACAGCCCCGGCAGCATCAGCGCCGGCAGCATGTCCTTGCCCGCAAGCCACGATATTTTTCTGTCAAAGGCAGTAGGAATCTGCACGAGTCCCCAGGCGATGAATATGAAAGAAAGCCATTGGTCGGCCAGAGACTCCTGCTTGCGCGACTCCTGCCAAAAAACTCTGGCGATCAGGAAATAAACGAGCCCCACTCCTAGACCGAGCGGCGCGCCTATCCATCCGCGCGAGTATGCCAGCGCCCAGATGGCCGCCAGCGCCGCCGCAGCCACAACTTCGCGGCTCTGCACCCTCTGTCCGGCATACATTCTCGCTGCCGCGAAAAATCCCAGCGCGCTCAGCGCCAAAATCCAGTCATTCAGCGTGCTCGTCCATGCAGGCAGAATTGCGGACTGAATTGCAATCAGGCATGCCAGATGGACAGACAATCCAAACCAGGAAGCCGCCAGCGTCGTCAGGTACTTTTGTCTCTTGATTCGGTAAAGCGAAGCGAAGAAAACGCAGAGCAGGAATGTCCCCAGAAGGAGCGCGAGCGCCGTCGGATTTCCGTGGCTTAGCAATTCAATGCTCCACAACGCGTGCAGAACGATTCCTTTTAGGGTAGCAGAAATTTTCTAAGCCCTCCGGCCCAGCATCCGGCCCGGTTTCGTCCCGGTAACTCCCTGCTTCTCCGGTCACTTAACCACCAGCTGGACCTGTCCACGAGATTCTCAACTCGCGACACTATCACTATCTTGCTTGGCTTTCGAAGCGTCAACAGTACCCCCGTACCAACTTCCTCAAGTCACGGCACTTATCCTTATCCAGGCTCGATTTCCGCTCACCCTTTCGCTAAAATCGATGGTTTCGCTGCCTCGAAAGGGATCTTGTTGATGACCTCTTCTCCCAACCGGCCTCGCGTTCGCTTCGCGCCTTCTCCTACCGGCTACCTCCACGTGGGGGGTGCGCGCACGGCATTGTTCAATTGGCTCTTCGCACGTCATGAAGGGGGCACTCTGCTCCTGCGGATTGAAGATACGGACGTCGAGCGAAACAAGCCTGAACTCGTCGACGGCATTCTCGCGGGCCTGCGTTGGCTCGGCATCGAATGGGACGAGGGCCCTTTTTTTCAGTCGCAGCGTCTTGACCTGTATCGCCAGGCCGCAGAGAGCGTTCTTGCCTCCGGCCATGCCTTCGCGTGCTATTGCAAAGGCTCTTCCTACGCCGGCGGCGACCACGCGGAAGAAGCCGAAGGGGATGGAGACGACGAAGGTCCGAAATCGGCAAAGGCTGCCGTATGCCCGTGCCGCGATTTCAGTGACGCCGATCGCGCCGCTCGCGAAAAAGAGGGTATTCCGCGCGCAGTCCGCTTCCGCACGCCTCGCACCGGAACCACCTCGTTTGAAGATGCCGTCTTTGGCGTGCGCGAAGTCCAAAACGCCGATATCGAGGATTTCGTCCTTCTCCGCTCAAACGGTCTTCCCACCTACCAGCTCAGCGTTGTTGTCGACGACATCGACATGCGCATCACGCACATCATCCGTGGCGCGGACCATCTTTCGAACACGCCCAAGCAGGTTCTGATTTACCGCGCTCTCACCGCAGCTCCGCCCATCTTTGCGCATGTCCCTCTGATTCTTGGCGCAGACCGCACGCGCCTTTCGAAACGCCACGGAGCCACCAGCGTCGGCTCCTACGCCGACGAGGGATTTCTCCCCGAGGCGTTCCGCAATTTCCTCGCGCTTCTCGGCTGGTCACCCGGCGACGACTCGGAATATCTCCGCACACACGAACTCATCGAGCGTTTCTCGCTTTCCGGCGTCAGCCGGACGAATGCCATCTTCGACCGCGCCAAGCTCGAATGGTTCAATACGCAATATCTGCAGAAGCCTCCCGTCGAAGAGCTTCTCCCTTACGTCGAGGCCGAACTCAAGCGTGCCGCCATCTGGGATGGTTCACCGGCCAGCCATGATGCAGCATGGTTCTCCGATGCCGTTGATCTAATCCGTCCTCGCACACGCCTGCTGACCGATTTTTCCACTTGGGCGCGCGCTTTTTTCACGGATGATTTTGACTACGAGAAGGAAGCTCGCGAGAAATTCTGGAAGGATGAACGCCTGCAGGGAATGCTCGAAAAACTTGCTTCGGTTCTCGAAGCTCTGCCCGAGTGGAATCACGACGCTTGCGACGCCGCTCTGCGCTCTCTCGCCACTGCAGAAGGCGTCAAAGCCGGTCTTCTCATCAACGCTACCCGTGTGGCCATCGTCGGCCGCGCCGTCGCGCCGCCGCTCTTCGAGACGATGGTTGTGCTCGGCAAAGACCGCGTCGTCTCCCGCATTCGCCGCGCCTTGCCGGCCCTCGCGCATCCTTAGCGAGAGCCGCCGGTTCAGCGCAAGTTCCGCAATGCCGCAAAAATTTCCGTATGAACTTCCCGCGCCGCCGTTCCTTCCCGTACCACGCGAAAAGTCGCTTCGATGGGTAGCTTCGCGGGCGGCAGGCACGTCGTGTCGCTGCACGCTTGATAGCGCAGCGTCATCGGGATCTTGACCTCGCCGAGTCCTGCATTTGCGTTCGCCTGCACCGCGAGCCGCAGCGTCACGCTGCCCGAATAAACGCTCAGCGGCTTATCTGGAGAGAAACTGAATTTCTCGAGCCGCCCGTTCGGATAGAGTGTGTCGACCAACTCAAACCCCTTGGGCATCTCCGGTGTCAGCGTCGTTGGGATTAGATACACATCGGTCGGCATGTGCGAGTTCATGTGGTATTCACTGTTGATATCCGCAACAACCGCAATTTGGAACTCGCGTCCCTGCGGCACAGGCTCGAGCGAGACATAGACGTGCGGCGTCACGACCGCTGGTCTATGTCCCTCTTGCGCGCTTCCTGTCACCACAAATACACCGCAGCAAATGGCCGCGAAAATCACCGCGCAGAAAACATTCCGGGTGTGGCGCCTCATACCACCACCGTCTCGCCCAGTTTTTCGGTCAGGATCCGCGCCATCACTTGTTTCAGCGTTTCGCCCGTTTTCTCCAGCACAAAATCCCGCGCCGTATCCGACCACCCCAGCTTGAAGCTCGTCGTCAGCGCCGATATCCAGATTTGCCTCACAGGAGTGTTCGGGCTGATCACAAAACGCGTCCCGTCGTCTTCGAATTCGATTTCGAGCTTTCCGCTTCCGCCCTCGACCTCGAAATCGTGCGCGTCCCCCAGCTCGTTCAGCCGCTTCGCCAGATCTTCCAGCGCCGCGTCGCAATGTTTTTGAAATTCCCGCTCATCCAGCATGTCGGTCCTGTCTCACGCGGTCTTTTGATTCTGCAACAGGCTCTGAATCGTTTTTTCGAGCTCGTCGTGACTCGCCAAGCCGATGAACCTCTTCTCGATCCTGCCATCGCGCCCGATCACCACAGTCGTCGGCAACCCGATCAGGCCTCCGAATTTCGACGCCAGATCGTCGTTGCCCAGCACAATCGGATAATTCATCGTCGTCTGCTTTCCGTCGACATCAAACTGCGTCGTTGCCACGAAAGGGCCCACCACGCTCTTTCCTTCCTCATCCATCGCTACGCCCAGCATCGTGAAACCCTGGCTGGCGTACTGCTGCTGAAACGCGATCATCCAGGGAATCTCGATCCTGCAGGGGTCGCACCACGTAGCCCAGAAATTCACGACCACCACTTTCCCTTTCAGGCCCGCCAGCGACACGTCCTTTCCATCGAGCCCCTGGAACGTCACGTCTGGCTCCATCATCCCTCCGGCCGTTCCCGTGGCTCCGGTCGCTCCCGGCTTCGCGCTTGCCTTCAGCATCGACGCAAAAAAAGAATTCCCTTTGCAGCCCGCAAGATTCAGCATGAATGCAGATCCCGTCAGCAATAGGAAAATGCTTCTGCACAATTTTCTATTCATTGCTCGCCCGTCCTTAACTACAAGGAAAATCTGTTCAGAAATCCCAGCTTCCCGGAAAGCCATGTCAGCCGGTTGAAAAACACCAGACCGCCGATCGCCAGCAGAAGCACGCCGCTGAATACTTCCACCGCGTGCATGTACCTCCGAAACTTCTGATAAAACCTCATGAATCCGCCCACGGCCAATGCGGTCAGCAGAAACGGAATTGCCAGCCCAGCCGAGTAGCATACCAGCAGGAAAATTCCCTGTCCCACGGTGTCCCGCGTCGCCGCGATTCCCAGCACCGCCGCTAGGATCGGCCCGATGCACGGCGTCCACCCGAACGCAAACGCGAATCCCATTAGGAATCCACCTACCAGCCCCGGCTTGCCGCCCACATTTCGAAAATGCAAGTCGCGGTTCAACCAGCGCGTGAGCCCCGGCCCGATCAGAAAGATAATCGCAATCGCCAGCAGGTATACGCCCTTCACCGGCCCCGGCCGCAATACAAGCGCGATTCCCGCAACCGCAATCACGACCCCGGCAATCAGTCCCGCGCGGATCGGAATTTTTGCCAGCACGCCGATAAGATGCAGCCCAAAGAGAACAATCAGCGCTCCCGCAATCGGCTCCAGCAGCACACGGTTGCGCAGCAGAAACGTCCCCACCGCGCTTGCGGAAGCGCCAAACGAAATAAACACAAGCGAAAATCCCGTCACAAACGCCAAAGCCGAACTCAGCAATCCCGCTTTGTTTCCCTGCCCCTCTTTCAATTGCTCCACGCCCATGCCGGACAGCATCGAGACGTATCCCGGCACGAGCGGCAGTACGCAAGGCGAGAGAAACGACACAAGTCCCGCTAAAAACGCAGCCAATATGGAGACTTCCATATTTTTCTTACGCCTCCATCCTCAGGATTGGATGGTGTGCAGGCTCATCAGGAAGCGGTGCGTTCTTTGCTTCCGCCCTCATCTTCCCACATCCGCTGTGCGCCTGTTCGTTCAATTTAGGAATCGCCGCCGCAGCACTCCATTCGTCGCCGATTTCGTCCACGCGTCTCATTGCTGTTGTCTTAACGACTCTCTTCGTCTTTCACCAGAAATGAAGCTCGGCACAATAGCAACGCCTTCGTCTCCCCTTAACTCACTTATTTATCAATAATATCCCAAAGCTCAACATCTCCGCGCCCCACATTCTTCCTCATTGGTCCAATTTGCTCCTCTTTGGTCCACTTATTGCCACTCCATCCCGCGCGGGCCCGCTCGCTGGAGTCAGCAGCGCCAGACATATCCGGCGCGGTCGGTGCGGGCCCGATTCTCTTGTTGCTTCCGTCGAGGAGCCGCTTATGACGCCCAATCAGGTCACAGTCGCTCGCGTCGCTGCCGCTTTTGCCGCCGTCGCTCTATTCATATTCTGCGGTGCCAGCCCGTTCGCCGGTTTTGCTGGCGTAGCTCTCACGATTGCCGCCATCGCCCTCGATGCTCTCGACGGCTATCTTGCCCGCTCGCGCCGCCTCGCCACTCCGCTCGGCGCGCAGCTCGACATTCTCGGAGACCGAGTCGTCGAAAATCTTTTTTTCACTTTCTTTGCGGTTGCAGGGCTGATATCTCTCTGGATTCCCATCCTGTTCTTCGTTCGCGGCACGGTTACCGATTTTCTCCGCTCCCTCGCCGCTCGCTCCGGTCGGATCGGTTTCGGCTCCTCTGGAATGCACCGCAGTTGGTGGGCCCGCGCGTTGGTTGCTTCGCGATGGAGCCGCGCCGCATACGCTTCGCTGAAATGCATTTGCTTCTGCATCCTTGGATTGCTCGTCTCGCTTGCTCATGCACCTCGCGAATGGCTTGCCCAGCCCGTCCACGCCGCCCTCGTCTCGTCTGCGCAAGTCGTTGTCGCCCTCACCGTTGGCTTTTGCCTCTTCCGCGCAATTCCTGTGTTCTGGGAGGGCCGCCGCTACCTCGCCCCGGTTGCACAGCCCTCACGAACTGCAAGAGTCGCGGAGGCATCGCGATGAATTTGTCCGCCTCTACGGCAGCGCGCGTCGGCGCGTTCTTCGATATCGACGGCACGCTTCTTCCTCCGCCTTCACTTGAATGGCGCTTCCTCGCCTTTCTCCTCGCGCACGACGATATCGGCTCCATTAACCTCGCGCGATGGCTCGGCCGTTTCCTCAGGCTCGCTGCCGTGTCTCCTCATGTGGCTGCAACCGAAAACAAGGTTCACCTCCGCGATCTTCCGGAATCTCTCGCGGACATGTGGCAGCGCTCTCTTTTTTGCCACGCCGCCCGGCCCGGCAATCCACCAGCGGGATTTTCCATCTTTGCGGAAGCTCTCACCCGCATGGAATGGCATGTCTCACGTGGCCATCGCATTTTCCTGGTCAGCGGGACGCTCGCCCCACTTGCTCGCATCGTTGCTTCGCATCTCTCGCAGGAATTCTCAGTTCCCATCGAATGCCGCGCCACGGAGATCGCATCGCGCCACAGCACTTGGACCGGCGAACTTGCTGGCCCGCACATCTCGGGCAAGGAGAAGGCTCGCACCATCGCCGAGCTTGCGGCCTGCCATACCCTCTCGCTTGCCGATTCTTTTGCCTATGCCAATGGCTTCTCGGATCTTCCAGCGCTTGCGGCCGTCGGCCATCCCGTAATGGTCAACCCGTCGCACCGCCTTGCTCATGCGGCCGCAACGCTTCATTGGCCGGTGGTTCGCTGGAGCTCGCCTCCCGCAGCACGCGGCGTTTCATTCTCGGTTTCGGCTCGCATCGAGGGGGCCTCTTGAGTCTTCTCCCTGCGTCTCTTTTTCCTCAAGTCTCCCACGACGGCAAGCTCTCTCTGTTTCAACAAACCGCTGTCCTTTGCCGCGCGCCCGTCGAACAACTCGCGCACGCCTGCGGCGCTTTCGAATGGGTCACGGCCATCTACTTTCTCTGGTTGAATGTGATGATCGCCGCATTCCATCGCAACATTCCCCACGCCGCGCGCTTTTTCAGCATTCATCTCGCGCTCCTCCTTGCCATCGGCGCGCTTGCCTGGGCCACCTCCATCTCTTCTCATCCCCTTCTTCGCTTCGCCCGCCACTGGTATCCCCTGCCTCTTTTCATCTTTTCCTTCGAGGAGCTCGAATACCTCGTGCACATGATTTTCCCAGGCTGGTTTGATCGCTACCTCATCCAGTTCGATTTCAACTTCGCGGGCGTTCATCCATCCGTTTGGCTCGCGCAGTTTGCCACGCCCGCACTCACAGACTTCATGCAGTTCGCCTACATGACATACTTTCTCTACCTCGTCATTCTCCCGGCGATCCTCCTCATCTCGCGTGACCGTCTCGCTTTCTGGACCGTCATGGTCTCGACTGCCATCGCCCACGATTCCGTCTATGCCATCTCCATTCTTTTCCCTGTCGAGAGCCCCTACTTCTCCCTCGCCGCCATCCAAACAAAACCGCTCGTCGGCGGCTTTTTCACTGCAACCATCGCCCTCATCGAGCATTTTGGCCGCGTCCACGGAGCTGCGTTTCCCTCCGCTCACGTCGCCGGATCCACGGTCGCGGTTCTCGCCGCGCGACGTTACCGTCCATGGCTTTTCTGGGTGTTTCTGCCGTTTTACGTTTCGATGTGCGCCGCAACCGTCTATGGCCGCTATCATTACGTCGCGGATGTTCTGGCGGGTATGGCCGTCGGCGCTTTCGGCTGGGCCGCTGGTCAGTGGCTTATGGAACGCGGGGGCGGTGTTCCTTGCGAGAAGGACGCCTAAGTCGGCCACCTCAATAAGGACGCGCGGGCGTCGCTCGTCAAAAAATCTTCTCTTGGCGTCGCAGGTTTCCGGCCGAACCAAGGTTGGCAATTAGAAATACGATCCGGAACTGGTTCTCATTCCGGATTGCGCCGAAAGAAAGTTTTCGGTATTCGAACCCCAGCCCGCAGCACTTTCCGTTATAACCGATCTGCACGATCTGGTTCTGGAATTCCCCCTCTTGCAGGTCGTAGCTCGCGCCCACCGTCGCGTTCCAGCCCGGCCGCGTCAGGTCTCCGTATCCGATGAGCGCCCGGATCTGGTTCGATCGCGGCTGCAGAATTTCTCCCGACGTTGTCGTGGACACGATTTCCGGGATGTTAATCGTCGAAAAATCCGCCAAGGTGAGAAACGACTCCTTGTATGGCTTCAGTTTCAACAGCGTCCCAATCGCTGTCATCCGTCCCCGCTGGGTGTCATAGTTCACAATGAATTCTGTGTCGTATTTTTTCCCGGGAGTGATTCGCAGGTCGCTCACAATCGGCGAAAAATGCCGCGGTGTGTCCGCAAAGGCGAAAGGCGTCAGCGAGTCTGTCGCCTGGAACACGTTTCTCTGCCCCGAAATCAGCGCGCCTCCGAACGTCGGGTCGAAATAGTATTGCTGCGCCACCTGCCAGCTCGCCAATTCCTGCGTTCCCCCATCGGTCGCGCGGTGAAACAGCCGTTGCGTGAACCCATATTGAATTTGGTTCGTATCCGTCAGCGTTTCGTCCTCGTCGAAGCGGATAAACCGCGCGTAATCGTCCACGCCGTTCACGTACGTGTACACGATTTGGGGCTCAATCGTGTGTTTCCACCGGCTCCGCTCGCTTCCCCACACGCGCTCAAGTGTCGGCGGCCTCAGGTCCAGCGTGAATTCCTCCGTATCCCGGAAAAAGCCGGCGCCGCTGTAGTTCCCGTTCAGGAGCTGCCCTCCGTAATGTGTCGCGCGAAACGTGAAGCTCGGCGTCACATTCAGCCAATCTCCAAAATGCAGCGGCACCGTTACCGTTGGAGCAATCTCCTCGCGGTCCACGAAAGCCGGCGTTGTGAACGGCGTAACGTCTTCGCCGCGGTGCACGGCGCCGACGAACGAATCGAATGAAAAATAGATCGGCAGCCTTCGAAAATACGACTGGTCCACCGAGCTGAATTCCACCTCCGGCGCGGTCCGCAGCGTGATCGACGTCTCCGGCGTCGCGCTCAGGAAGTTCTGGTAGCTCAGCGACGCCAGGTTCAGGCTGAAGCCGCGAAAATTCTTCGTCAGAAACGCGTTGTTCTTCACTTCCGAATTCACGGCTTGCGCGTACGTTTCCGACCACGCCAGCCGGAAAGTCAGCGAAGTCAGCAGGTCCAGGTCCGCCACCGCCCGCCATCCATCCGGCAGCAAGGACGAAAAGTTCATTGTAATTTCGTGCCCGCCCTGATTGATCACCGTCCCGTTGTCCTGCGGGAGTCCGCGATCGAGCACTCCGAAATACGTCGCCGTCAGCGACGTGTTCTCCCAGGGCTTCATCCGCACGTCCGCCGTCTGGCTCCATCCTCGCTTGCTGAAATATGCCGCTCCAATCGATGCGTCCATCCAGCTCGTCGGAGCCCAGTAGTATTGGTCGCCGAACACGAACCCTTTCCGCGAACTTTCCCCGATATCGGGAATCATGAATCCCGACACTCGCTTCTGCTCTGCAGGAAATGTTGCATACGGCAGATACAGCACGGGAATCGAGTAGAGCCGAAAATTTCCATTCTCCACGTGCACCGTTTGCTTCAGGCGGACCGTCGCCGTCGGGGCATAGAATTTCCATGTCGGCTTTCCCGGATCGCACACAGTCAGCCACGCCTTGTGCACCTTGTACGTTGTCGGGTCAATTCTGTCCGCGCGCTCTGCTTCGAAATACAGCGGGTTGGGACTGATCAAAAGGGTGGGCGTGGGCTTTCGCTGCATCGCGAATGTCGCGCGCACGTGCCAGAACGTCCCTTTGCCCGTTCGTATCTCATAGCGCGCTTCAGCCGCCTCCACGTGCTGCGTCTCGTAGTCGAGCTGCACGTGCCCCCGCGCCGTCACCACCTGTGTGTCCTCGTTGTACGCCACATGGTCCGCGCGCAAGCGCACGTTCTGGTAACGCACGTCGACGTTCCCGTCCGCGTAATACACATGCCCCGCTTGGCTCTGATGGTCAGCCTCGAGCGTCGCCGTGTCCTGGCTTGTAGCCGTCGGTCCCTGTGGAACCGAGTGTGCTGAGGGGGCAATCTGCGCAAAGGCGGGCAGCGCGAGGAAGATCCATACAATCGTGGGCAGGAGGGAAAAGCGGCCGGAAACTTGAGGAATTCGCGCGATCCGCATCACCGGAAACGGTCCGTGAAGATGAAGTCCGAGCCTAACACGCGCCTCCCTCGCTCGCAATCAACGCTCGACGTTCTTTTCCCTGCGTCTCTATTCAGAAATGCTCCTCCGCGGCAAGGTTGCCTTTTTCACAACATTTTCCCTCCGCTCTCCTCCGCCGTCCGGTTCCCCGTTGTGCTATGCTCGGTGGGTTCCATCACTGGAACTTCCGCAGCGCAAAACGGACCAGTGATACACATCTGCTCGCAGTGTGGCGCCCTTCTGCTCGAAGACGCCCCGACTTGTCTTTTTTGTGATTCACCAATAACCGATACCCCGGAGCTTGCTGCCGTTGCCGCAACGCCCGATTCGCCTCCGGCCCGCAGCGCGGCTGCGCGTTCCTCTGCCCCCGCGTCCTCCATCGTCGTCGAGCCCGAATGGCGCATCGAAGTCTCGCGCCGCCTTGCCGAATATCGCCGCCGCCGCGGCCACCTAATCGAAGACGATTCTCAGTCCGGCCTGCCATTTGCCGAGGAACGCGTACTTGAGGACGATTTGGATCGCCTGCCCTCGCCGACTCCGGCGGAAGCCCCCCGCACCGCTGGCCGCGTCTCTGCTCGCGCGCGCCAGACCGAGCGCCTCGATATTTGCGTTCAGCCGGAACTCGATTTTTCCACCGCCGCCTCCAACAGGGCCCGCCCGCAGACGGCTCTGGTTCCCGTCGCATCGCTTGCCGAACGCCGCAGCGCGGCGGTGCTTGACGCTGTTTTTCTCACGCTCACCTACGCCGGCTTTGTGGGGCTGTTTCGCTCTCTTGGCGGGCAGTTGATGTTCCAGAAAATCGACGCCGCCGTCTGCCTCTCGACGCTCTTCCTGTTCTATTGCCTCTACTTCTCTCTTTTCACCACATTTGCCGGAGCCACTCCCGGCATGATGCTGCGCGGGCTTACCATTGTCCGCCTCGACGGGAGTCTCCCCGACACGCGGCAGCTTCTTTGGCGCAGCTTCGGTTACATGCTTTCAAGCGCCACGCTGTTTCTTGGCTTTCTCTGGGCCCTCTGGGACGAGGATCGCTTCACCTGGCAGGACCGCATTTCACAAACTTACGTCACATCCACCGAGCCGCTCATCCACGCCGCGTCGCTCGATTCCCCCGCGGTTCGTCACGGCTTCGCCCACAAATAGCGTGCCTCAGCGCAATAAACTCTCAAACAAAAAAGGGGCACCAAGTGGTGCCCCCTTCGCTTGCCTTAGCCTGGCGTAGCACCTGATTCAAGCGTCAACGTTGTACTCGAGCCTTGAGGCCCGTGCCTCAAGGCCGGGAGCTATGGCCCCAATCCTGATCATCCCCGTTCGTAAGTCCAGTGCTTTCTCTCTGTGCCTCCGCGCCTCTGTGGCAAACGCCTCTCTCAAGCGCCTGCTTGCTTTCTCTTCACCGGCAACGGATTCCGCTCCTGGAATTGCCACTGATGCCAATATGGATAAACCGGCGTCACGTCGCTGGCGGCGTCTAGCTTTGCCACCTGCTCCGCCGTCAAATTCCAGCCCACTGATGCCAGGTTCTGCCGCAGTTGCTCCTCGTTTCGCGCGCCGATAATCACATTCGCGACCGTTGGCCTCTGCAACAACCAATTCAGCGAGACCTGCGGCACGCTCTTTCCGGCCTCCTTCGCCACTTCGTCCAGCGCATCCACTACCTTGAACAAATACTCTTCCTGCACAGGCGGTCCATAATCGGCGGTCTTGTGCAGCCGGCTCTGTTGCGGCAACGGCGTTCCTCTCCGAATCTTGCCTGTCAACCGTCCCCATCCAAGCGGGCTCCAAACGATGGTTCCCACCTTCTGGTCCAGACCCAGCGGCATCAGCTCCCATTCGAATTCCCGCCCGATCAGCGAGTAATACGCCTGGTGCGCGATATATTTCTCCCAGCCGTAGCGGTCGGAGACCGCCAGCGACTTCATCAAATGCCATCCCGAAAAATTCGAGCACGCCAGGTAGCGCACCTTGCCGCTTTCCACCAGGTTGTTCAGCGTCTTCAGCGTCTCTTCCACCGGCGCCGTCGCGTCGAACCCGTGCATGTGGTAGATGTCGACGTAATCCGTGCCCAGTCGTCGCAAGCTTCCCTCAATCGATTTAATCAGGTGCTCGCGCGAGGATCCCACGTCGTTCGGATCCTTGCTCATGCGAAACGTCGCCTTCGTCGAGATCAGCACCTTGCCCCGGCGCCCCGCGATCGCTTTGCCGAGAATCTCTTCCGAAAGGCCGTTCGAATACACGTCCGCCGTATCGAACAGGTTCACTCCCGCATCCAGGCAGATGTCCACCAGCCTTGTGGCCTCTGCCACATCGCTTGCGCCCCACGCCCGGAAGAATTCGTTTCCGCCACCGAATGTTCCGGTGCCAAAGCTCAACACCGGTACTTTCAATCCTGAATTTCCAAGCTGTCTGTATTCCATACGGGTCTAGATGATCCTCCATTCTCAGTAGTTTCAGGAAATCTATGGTCCGGAACAATTCCTGTCAATTGCCCTTTTCTGCTCCGCCCCGATGCTATAATGAAGCTTCCTGATCTCGTCCCCATGCGTCTAACCGGAGCAGGTCGGAATCAGCCGTCTTTGGCCCTCGTATCGGAACGGAGCGTGTAAGGCATGAATTCTCTGGCGAAGAAAACTGTCATCATCCTTTCGGTCGCAATCCTGATTTACGTCACTGCCGGCTACGTTCGTGCCCGCTCCTCCGACGATAAGGCTTACGAGGCTCTCACTGTTTACACCGAAGTCCTCGCGCATATCCAGCGCGACTACGTCGACGATCCCAACATGCAGGTCGTCACCAACGGCGCTCTCCACGGCCTGGTCGATTCTCTCGACCCCGAATCTTCTTACCTCAGCCCGCTGGAATACAAAGACTACAAGGTGCAGTCGGAAAAGAAATATACGGCCGGAGCGGGCCTCGCCCTGACCAAGCGTTACGATTATATTTCGGTCATCTCCACGCTTCCCGACAGCCCCGCGCAAAAAGCCAATCTCCGCATCGGCGACATCATCGAAAAAATCGCCGGTTTCACCACGTCGCAGATGAGCATCGCGCAGGCTCAACTGTTTCTTTCCGGTGAACCCGGCTCTGTCGTCAAGTTATCCGTCATTCGACACGGCAAGACCGAACCAGAAGAAATCGACCTGACCCTCGCCGCTCTTCCGCCCCCCAAGATTGTCGAAGACAAGCTTCCAGACGATGTGACCTATCTCCGCATCCCGGAGTTTTCGCCCGGCATGTCCGCGCAACTCCGCGAAAAGCTCGTTTCACTTGATCATCAAGGCGTCCACAAGCTGATTCTCGACCTGCGCGATTGTTCCCTCGGCGATATCAGCGAAGGCATTTCGACCGCTCAGCTTTTCCTCAACTCCGGCACAATTACCACTCTCAAGGGACAGACCGTTTCTCCCGTTGTTTCTTCCGCCGATCCCTCGAAAGTCGTCTGGACGCAGCCTCTCACCGTGCTCATCGGCAACGGCACCTCTGGCCCCGCAGAAGTTCTCGCCGCGGCCTTGGCGGATAATCATCGCGCCGAAACTATTGGCGACCGCACCTACGGAACTGCTTCGAAGCAAAAGCTCATCCCAATGGACGACGGCTCCGCTATGATCCTCACCGTCGCGAATTACTACACGCCCGCAGGCAAAGAAATTCCTGTCGACGGCGTTGCGCCCACGATTTCCGTCGCGCCCCCTGTCGCCGACTCCGTTGCCCAGATGGATCAGACGCTTCCGCCGGTTTCCGCCGAACCAGTCTCGGCGAATGATCCCGTAATCAAGAAGGCTCTCGACGTGCTCACCGCGCCGCCCGCTTCCCAGAAGAAAGCGGCTTAGCACGTCGTGTTGCCGTCTCGCGGGCGTTTCTCCCCGCTCCTGTTGCCGCGAAACTTCGATTTTCCCTTGGCAGGCTTTCGCGCCCTCATCTGCTTGTCGTTCGCAATCTGCTTTTTCCTCTCCGGCTGCGCAAAAAAGTCTCTTTCTAGATCCCAGCGGCAAATCATCACCGAGGAAATTACTTCGGCAGCCCAGCGCGCCACTTCTCGTAAATCCGAGATCGCCATTCGTCCGGAACTCTCTTCTTCATCTCACATCCCCGTCGAACAGATCTTCGTCACTCTTCCCGACTTCTCTCAGGTCACGCCTCTTCGCGAGTCCTTCTCGACGATTGCCCGCCGCCATTCTCTCGATCTCGCCGAATCCTCTTCCGGCGGCCTTGTTCGTTTCGACTTCTCCTTTCGTGGCTTGCTCACGCATTCCGTCCGCGTCGTCATTCCTCTCGTCGCGCGAGTCCCGTCTTCTCGTCCTCGCTCTTCGCGGCCGTCCGCATCTTCCGGTCCGCTTCTCGCCATCATCGTCGACGATCTCGGCTACGACCGCGCTGCCGCCGATTCTCTTCTCGCTCTTTCCTTTCCGCTCACGATTTCCGTGATTCCACATTTGCCCTTGTCGAGTGAAATTGCCGAAGAAGCCTATCGTCGCGGCGATGAGGTCCTTCTTCATTTACCGATGCAATCGATGGGAGAAATCAAACAGGAGGGAATCGAATTGCGGCCGGGGATGTCCGCTTCGCAAGTCGACGAAATTCTTTCAGGAATGCTGGAAACTGTTCCCCATGCGGTGGGAGTCAATAATCATCAGGGCTCCCGCGCCACGTCCGATCCGGCGCTCATGGAAGCTTTGATGCCGGCTCTGCGCGCCCGCAACCTATTTTTCATTGATAGCCGCACCACCGCCGCCACCGTGGCATACTCAACGGCGGAACGCTTTGGCGTTCGCGCTGCTTCGCGCAAGGTGTTCCTCGACGACGTTCCGTCCCGCGCCGCAATTCTCAACCAGATTTCGCTCGCCGCCAGCGATGCGCAGCGCGACGGTTCCGCCATCGCCATCGGCCATCCCCATCCGGAGACCATCGCCGCACTCGCCGATTCTCTTCCTCGTCTTGAATCTCTTGGCTTCCGCCTCGTCTTCGCTTCTGACCTCGTTCACTAAGTGAACGGGATTCGAGCGCTCCCTTGAGAGTTTCAAGGAAGGCTTTGTTTCACAGGATTAATAATCTCCGCCCGCCTTGTCGAACATCGGCGTGCACGGCACGAGCGTAGCCTTCGTTCCGTCGTGAACGGCGTACACCACTTGTTTTCCTGACACCTTGGATCGCGCCCACAATGTGCTCGCGCCGTGCTGCCCATCTTTGTTAATCGCGTAGAACTGCAGATGAAAATCGTCCAGCCTTTCGGGAAACGCCTTATAGTTCGCCGCCACGCGGTGCAACGCTTCGAGGCATGCGTCCGTCGGCGACATTCCGCGCCGCATCATCTCCACAATCGTGTGCCCGCCCGCGATTTTGATATTTTCTTCGCCCCGGCCCGTCGAACCCGCCGCTCCCACTTCGTTGTCCACAAACAATCCCGCCCCGATGATCGGCGAGTCGCCCACGCGCCCGTTGATCTTCCAAGCGAGCCCCGATGTCGTTGTCGTTCCCGAGATGTTTCCATTCGCGTCGACGGCCAAACAATTAATCGTTCCCGTCGGCGGATGCTCCACCACTTCTTCGATGCGCGCGCGCCACGCCAGCCTTTCCGGCGTATCGAGCCATTCGGAAAGCTGGGCTTTCCATTGCGGGGAATCCAGTCCCGGCCGCCAATTCTCCGAAGACTTCGCCTTCCACGCGAGCCAGGCCACGCGCGAACGGTCCGTCAGCAGATTCATCTGCTGAAAACCTTCGTCCACGGCAAATTTCGTCGCTCCGGGCCCGACAAGAAACGTATGGTTGGTTTTTTCCATCACCACGCGCGCCACCAGCGACGGATTCTTGATCGTCTCGATCGATCCCACCGCGCCGCACTTCGCCGTCGGGCCGTGCATCACGCAGGCGTCCAGTTGCACGACGCCTTCCTCGTTCGGCAATCCTCCATACCCCACCGTGTCTATGTTCGGGTCGTCTTCCACTTTGGTGACCACTGCCAGCACCGCATCCAGCGTGTCGCCGCCCGATTTCAGGACAGCCATTCCGTCATCCAGATGGGGAAATCCGTTTCCCGCAGAAATGATCAGCGGGCGAGTTCCTCCGGCTGTTGCCCGAACGCCATTTGCACCAGCAGGCGGTTTGCTTCCTGTGATGTCACCTCCGAAGAGCTGCTTGGTTCGTGCCGCAATTCCTCCCAAGACCGCCGCTGCAAAAAATCTTCTTCGCGTCCAATTGTCCATGGCGCTCACCTCGCATTCATATGACTGCGCCGCGCAGCATAGTCCGCAGCATCCATTCGCCGCAAGCGAGATTCTGTTGATCTTGATTGTCTACACGGAGTGGCCGAACAGCTTCAAACGCAAGGAAAGGCGCAGAAATTCATAACAAGGGCTGCGCCCGCCTTCTGTTTCTCAAAACGAAAGCGTCATCTGCCCATTCGATAGTTGGTAAGTACAAGGCGATTTGCAATCGTCAGTGGCCGAAAACGAAGGCCTGTGGCGTCGCGTTGACTCCGGTGGGCGTAGTGATGCCCACAAATTTCGTTGGCGACACGATTAGCAGCACGCCGGTCTGCGAACTTGGCGACGTCAATGTGAAATTTCCGAAGCCCGTCGTCGCGTTGATTCCCGAATAGGTGCCTGCGACTGTCTGATTCGGCGAATTTGCAGTTGTAGAGCTCGTATCCTGCGTTCCGGAAATCGCGCTCGTGCCGTCGAGTGTGTACTCGCCAGCCGTATTCGGCACCAGATAGTTCGCCGCGCCGATCGTGCCTCCCTCGAAAGTTCCCTTGATGGTCGAGGCCGAAAACGACACCCCGGTGGTTTGCGGGTCAAAATATCCCAGAACCGGATCCGGAAGCGTTGTATCGGTGGTGAGGAACACGCCCTGATTGACGTTGATGAGGTACATCTGTGCAGATAGATTCACAAATGTTACGCGGCCGTATGTGTCGATGGAAAACCCGCCACTGTACCCGGGGGGATTGCTCGTCGGAGTTGCCGTGAAGACCGTCCCGCCCTGGTCTTCCGTATAGTTCAGCTGATAGTTGCTCCCGGATATAATCAATTCTGCCGCAAAGACGTCGGGGACATATGTTTGTTCGCCGTCGAAGGAAATCTGACCGACAAGCGCGCCGACACTCGTGGCTGTCAGGCTGGTGTTTCCCGTGAATGGGTATCCGACCTGCTGATCGAGTTCACCGGCAAATATGGACAGGTCAGCCGTTCCTGCAATCGGGTCCGTCTGAACTGCCACAGCCTGTGTGATGATGCCACTTGTCGCCGCCGTGGGATAAATGTTCAGCGTCGTCACTGGTCCGACGGAGAGAGTGAGCTGGCAAGCGCCGCTGCTGAGCACCGTGTAATTTCCCCCAAGGATGGGAGCTTGCACGACTCCGGTGTTAGACGGCGTGTTGAAATCTCCTTCTCCGGTCGAAAGTCCGCCGCTTCCATCAGAACTAATTCGCCCCGCATACGTTGCGGGAAAGATGAGACTGGCCCCGTTGCCGTAGCCTCCCGACAGACCGAAGACATAGTCTCCGGAGAAAGACGAAGTCGTGCAGGTGGAAACGCTCTGCTTAAAGATTTCTCCGGATCCAGTAATTCCGGAACTGTCGAGTTCGACCAGGCGTCCGTGGCTGCCGGTCGAATCGAACGACATCGAAAACGTCTGCGAGCCCTGCGAAAGCCCGTTGAAGGTCACCGTCGAGCGGTTGTTGGATCCGGTTGAAAGACTTCCTGTAAAGGATTGCTGGATGAAATTGTTTCCCCCGGTCGTATTGAAATCCAATACGCCGGAGACTGTTGTTCCATTCGTACCTACGGAAAACATTCCAGCCTCGACGACAGTCTGAGGGACAGATATCCCCGAGATCGTTATTTTGTTGGTGCCATGGAACACAAAAGCGTATCCGCCAGTAAGGTTCCCGGTACCTTGCGGATTGATCGTCAGCGCGAAGCTGCCCATCACAGTGACAGGCGGGGTCTCGCTGTCCGTGACCGACACCTCGAATGTCGTGGTGGACGCCGCTGTTGGCGTTCCCGATATCACTCCAGCGGAACTGAGCGTGAGTGGAGAAGGAAGTGTCGAGCCGTTGGCAAGCGCCCAAGTATACGGAGTTGTGCCTCCCGCGGCGGCAAACGTGAAATTGTAGGCGGTTCCGACCGTACCGCTCGGCAGAGGAGAGGTGGTCGTAATGCGGAGCGCGTTGGAAGCCTGAATCTGGATCGACAGGGCGTTAGAAGTGAAGGAGCCGCCCGCGCTGTCGGTCACTTTGATCGTAAAGTTAAATGTGCCGATCGTCGTGGGTGTTCCGCCAATCGTCACCGTCGCTGTGTTCGCGTTACTCAGCGCAAGACCGTTCGGCAGCGAGCCGCTCGCGACTGTCCAAGTGTACGGCGCAACGCCGCCAGTCACCATGATCGTCTGCGAATATGCGGTTCCGACGTACCCGTTGGGCAACATGGGATTGGTGAACGAGGGGCCGGGAACAACCGTAATCGCGAGCTGGTTGACGGAAGCAGGCTTCACGTTGGCCGAAGCAATCACCGTCACGTTGGTAGAAGCTGTCACGGACGCCGGCGCGTTGTACGTGGCGCCTGTTGTAGTGGTGTTGGCCAGGGTTCCAGCGCCAGTGGCAGGATTGAGGGACCAACTCACTCCGGCGTTGGTCAAATCATTGGGAACGGAGGCGGAGATATTGAGGGTCTGTCCGGCCTCGAGCGTCTGCGCCGTCGAGGGCTTGAGGCTCACATAGATGTATGGCGTGGGCTGAGCGGCGCAACTGGCAAGGACAATAATGCATGCGACCGCGCTCGCTACTCCCAGGAAAGGCCCGAGATGCTTTCTCATCTTGCAGCTCCTTGAGGAACCCTCGGGGGCCATGCGCAGGCACAAATGTTCATGGATTCGACCCAAGCCCCACCTATTTGCGATGATAGCAACGGGCGATGGGGGACAAGCGGCGGCTTTCGGAGGAAGGACCGAAGAATCAACACTCGGATGCCGGAGTCAGGAAGAGACTGGGAGAGGTGGGGAAAATAAGCGAATTTTAATAGGAGCGAACTTCGGCAGCTAGAGCCTGATTGCGCTCCAGCCTCTCGACAACAACGCTGGCCGCATAGCTTGTCAGCATAGCCATTTCCTGCTTGGCCCATTCGGCCGCGGCCGCGAACCCAGCCGCATCGCCCAAAGCACGAACCCCGCGAAGCAGATCGTAGTAAGCAACAACGGGTCGAAGGGTGCCTTTGTTGTCGCCGCTCAAATCCTGGCAGACCTTCTGGTAGCTGATAACCTCGGCAAAGTCCTTTGTATCCAGTATCTTGCGATACACCCGGGCGGCAGGGTCATCCGCGTGAACCACATGCTCGGTGCTAGCCACGCGAAGCAGACCCGACCGCCAGCTCTGGACCAGGAACTGGATCACCGCTACGGCCGAGATCACGAAGATGAATGCCGAGATAAACATTTCCGTTTCCTGAGGCTATATTGCCGGGGCAAGCCGCCTGCCACAATAGGACGGAGGTACCGTTCAGGACAAACTTTTGTGGGCGACGAACGAGCTGCTCTCGAAGGAGAATGGAAGGCTGCTCAATACTGCGACTTGCAGATGGCTGGTGCTTCCGGCTCGTCCGGAGAACTGGCCGAGCGGATTTTTTGCGAAAGGCCCAAATCAAGGAGAGTCTTGTCATGCGGATGAAGCGGCAAACACAGCTGGTGGCAATCATAGCTGGCCTGGCACTCGTGGCAGCAGTTGCGTCGAGTGTGGCGGCACACTCCGACCGAAAAGCCACGGCCGATGCGGAATTGCAAATCCGCGAGGTTCTCGGCGCGCAGTTGACTGCATGGAATCGCGGCGACATTCCGGGCTATATGAACGGATACTGGAATTCGGACGATCTCACCTTCGTCGGCGCGGGAGGCGTGCTGCACGGATGGAAGCCCGCCCTCCAGCGATACAAGCAGCTCTTCCGCAATCCCGGCGCGATGGGACTGCTTTCGTTCACCAGCCTCGAAGTCCACGTGGAGTGCCAGGAAGCGGCATATGTGATCGGCGAATACCGCTTGCGGCGCGTAAACGGCGTAACGGAGGGAGCCTTCACACTGCAATTCCGAAAATTTCCGGAAGGATGGCTCATCGTAGTGGACCACACAACCGGCTATCCGCCGAAACCGCAGGCGGGGACCAATCGCTAAAAGTGCGCACGGATTGAAGACGAATTCAGGGATAATGCAAGCCACGTCAAATTGGTGCGATTCGGCCGTGAAAATACGAGGAATGTTTACTTGCGAGCTGCGATAACAGGAGGTTCGGGTTTTCTCGGTTCCCATCTGTGCGACAAGCTGATCGAAAACGGATGGGACGTGGTGTGCATGGACAATCTCGCGAC
>DATKPM010000051.1:0-29933 GCA_035524135.1 Candidatus Acidiferrum sp.
CCGCGCACCGCGATTGCGCCATCATCGATGATGCGCCGCGTCGGGTCCATCGTCACCACGACGCCGTTGGTCACGATCAGATCGGCATGCTCTTTGCCGAAAGCCCGTGGCGAGTTCCATAACAGCGTCAAGCTACAGAAAATCAGGAAGAGCAATAGAGGAACATTCGAAATGTGGAAGCGCCGCTGGGAGTTGCAAAAAAGCTTAATGGCCCGGACCATTCGGAAAATTCCTTTCTCGATATTCGCACCAAATCTTGCGCCGCAAGCCGCACGATGGTTCGGCGCGCTTGAATTTGAATCTCTCGCCGCATTTCGCGCTGTGGCTTGCAGCCGCTCACAAAAAAGACGAATCGAACGGCCGCGGCAGCAGCCCGAGCGACGTCTCGCACACCACCTTTCCATTCATGTTCGCGAGGATCACCGGCACGTCGCCGCAAAACTCCCAAATAATCTGCCGACACGCGCCGCACGGAGGCGTCAGCTTGTCCGTGTCGGCGACCACGGCAATCGCTTCAAAGCCCCGCTCGCCTTCGGAAACCGCCTTGAAAATGGCGGTGCGCTCGGCGCAGCAAGTCAGTCCCAGCGTCGCATTTTCGATGTTGCAGCCCGTGAAGATCTTTCCCGAAGTCGCCCGCAGCGCCGCCCCGACGCGAAAATTCGAAATGGGCGCATGAGCCATTTCACGCGCCTGTTTGGCGATGGCGATGAGCGAATCGTAGTTGGTCATGGCGTTTGAGAGAAAGATTCTCGCGCAGATGCCGGAAAAGCGAAAAGAGAAAATCTCCCTACTTCGCACTCTCCGAAAGGCGCGGGACGACAGCCCGAAGGAGCGCGACGAACTCGGTCTTTACGCGCTCCGTCGTTTCGAGCACTTCTTCATGGCTCAGCGGCTGGTCCAAAACGCCTGCGGCCATATTCGTCACGCAGGAAATTCCCAGGCAGCGAATCCCCGAATGCCGCGCGGCAATCACTTCGGGAACCGTGGACATTCCCACCAAATCAGCCCCGATCGTCCGCAGGAAACGGATTTCCGCCGGCGTTTCGTAGCTCGGGCCGCTCAGCCCCACGTAGATTCCTTCGCGAATCTCAATGCCCAGCCGCTTCCCTTCCCGTACGGCGATTTCGCGAAAGGACTTGTCGTAGGCATGTGTCATATCTGGAAAGCGCGGGCCAAACCGCTTGTCGTTCGGGCCAATCAGAGGATTGGTTCCCTGCAGATTGATGTGGTCTCGTATCGCCACCAGCGCGCCCTGGTTGTATTCCAGGTTGATACCGCCCGCAGCATTCGTGAAAATCGCCGCGCGGACGCCCATGCGCGCAAACACGCGAATCGGAAATGCGACTTCCTGAATCGAGTAGCCCTCGTAAAAATGCACGCGCCCCTGCATCACGGCCACGGGCGTCTTCTCGACGCTTCCGATCACGAACTGCCCCGCATGACCGATGGCGGTCGACTTCGGAAAGTTGGCGATCTTGACGTACGGGATGCGCGTCGCGCCCGATAGCTCGTTTGCAAACGCGCCGAGCCCGGAACCGAGCACGACCGCAATTTTCGGCCGCAGCTTCGTCTTCGACAAAATGAATTTCGCCGCGTGTTCCGCATGAAGAAATGCCGAGCCGGGGATTGCCGTTTGCGCTTTTGTTCTAGGTCGCATGATGGTCAGGAAACACGAGGAGAGATTTGAAAACGGATATCCGCAAAATGCAATTTGAAATTTGCAAAGCCGGCGCGGCTACACGTGTTGGCTGATCGAAAGAATGTTCCCGTCCGGATCCTTGAACCACGCAATCCGGTCGCCACCCGGCGCGCTCCAGATGCCAAATTCCTTGTCCTGCACGAACGGGAACTTTTCAAGCGCCACGCTGCGACCTGCAAGCCACCTCGCAACCGCTTCGATATTTTCCACTCGCCAGCCCAAGGTCGTGCCCTGCAGCGGTGTAAAACCGGGAATCTTCGTGATTCGAATCGTGCTCTCGCCTGCGCGCACCACCAGCGCAAACTGGTCGAGGCTCACAAATTCAAACCCCAGCTTGTCCACATAAAATGCGCGCGCGGCGTCGTAATCCTTCGTCGGAAGGAAACCCATCATCTTGGCGGAAGCCAGCATTTTCACCTCGATTGTTTGGAGACCAATTCACTTGCAGCGGATGGCCACCGCAAACTTTGCGCCTATGCTTCAATGAATATCGCGCGATTTCAGCGAAGCCAGAACAGCGGCCAGCAGCAGCGCCAGCATCGCTCCCAGAGCCCCCAGCGTTTGCGGCAGCGTGTACCGCAGGCCCACTCCGCTCTTGAGCGGCGCCGGATCCTTCGAATCGCCCGACGACACCACAGCTTCGGGAACCACCATCGTCGCAGCATCCACTCCCTTCCCTCCTGTCGGACAGTCGTTCCACATCGGCAATCCCGGCGGGTAGCCGCACGGATGCCCTTGCGCCTCGATAATCACGTTCTGCTCAAACGCCCAGCGCGATGGCACTGCATAGCTGAGTGTTTTTGCAATCTCCGGCATCTTGTAGACCGCGCGCACGCCCCCACCAAGCGCGAGCACGGGCAGCAGCACCACCGGCAGCAGCGCAATCGCGCTCTCCGTCGTCGAGCTGCGCGCCGAAATCGCCAAGCCCAGCGCCGCACCCACCAGCGACGAAAGCACCAGCACGCTGAACGTCTGTGCAAAACTTCCCTTCAAATGACAAAACACGTAGACAATCCCCAGCAGCGTCAGGCATTGCAACACGCAAAGTGCGCACAAAATCGCAAATTTCGCCATCGCGTACGGCACCAGCTTCAGGTTCACCATTCGCTCGCGCTGGTAGATCGTCCACTCGCCCACAATGTCTCGCGCCGCGTTGTTGCACCCAAACCATATCGCCGCCACCACCATCAGAAATTCGATCTCCGCGATCGTCCCGCCCAGTTCCCCGAATAATTTGGAAGCCGCCAGGGTCGACACAACGCCATGCGCATTCAAATTGGGCGGCTCGTGAAGCGCGCCGAAAATCAAGACAATCAGCAGCGCAAACAGCGGCGCCTGCAGCAGCAGGATCACCAGCTGCGCGCGGTCGCGAATCTTCAGGATAGCGTTCCGCCGTATCAGCTGCAGCGATTGCGCCAGCGAAAATCGCCGCCGCGCGGGAGCCCCCGTCTGTCCCGCGCCTTCGGGCATTCTCCCCGCGCGCTCCTGCACGAACTGCCGGTGATATTCCGACTGTGCAAATCGCTCGCACCATTCCGGCGTCGTCGCCGAATTGAGCCCCGTCAGCAGCATTTCCGGCCCAAGCGGCGCCGCTTCCTCCGTCCCGCCTCCGCTTCGCTCCTTCGCAGGCTGAAAGAATCGGATCGAATCCGGATACGCCGGTCCGAAATACGCCATCGCACCCGTGCCGCCGGGATCGCGCGAAATCATGATGAGGTCGTCGAACTTGCGGAAGACGGACAGGCTCGGCTGATGAATCGTCGTGATGATCGTCTTCCCGTCGCGCGCCAGCCGCTTCAGCAGATCGATCACGCCTTCCGCGTCGTAGGAAGAAAGCCCCGACGTCGGCTCGTCGAGAAACAGCACCGGCGTGTCGGTAACAAGCTCGAGTGCGATATTCACTCTCTTGCGCTGGCCGCCGCTCAGCGTCTTCCGCTCTGGCGAGCCGATCAGCGAATTCTTCTTGTCGCGAATGCCTAGTTCTTCTAGAACCGTGTCAATTCGCTTGTCGATTTCCGCATCGGAAAGATCGGTCCGCAGCTTGGCCGAAAAATACAAAGCCTCGCGCACCGTCAATTGTGAATGAACGATGTCGTCCTGCGGCACGTAGCCCATCTGCTGCCGGAAGAGGTCGTAGAAGCGGTAAAGATTCGCGCCGTTAAACAGTACTTGCCCCGAAGCCGGCGGCGTATAGCCGTTCAACGCCTTCAGCAGCGTCGTTTTCCCCGCGCCCGCCGGGCCCATCAGCGCCACCAGCTCCGAGGGATACACCGTCAGCGAAACCGGATTCAACAGCCGCGTGCCGTCGGGAGCGTTCACCGTCACTTCCGCCGCCTCAATCGACACGTTCCCGCGATTCTCACGCCGTTCCAGATGCCCGTCCGGGCACACCTGGAATCGGAACGTTGCCAGCCCGATCTCCTGCCCCGGCGCCACTTTCGTCTTGCCTGTAATGCGTGTCCCGCCGACAAACGTGCCGTTCAGCGAGCCGAGGTCCTCGACAAAAATTCCTTCCGGCGTTTTCGTCAGTTGCGCGTGATGCCAGGAAATCATCGGGCTGTCGAGCGGCTGGTCGCATTGCGGGTCGCGGCCAAACAGCATCACGTCGCGATGAAATCCCACGGATTCGCATGCGGCGTCCCCGGCCACCACTCCGCGCTCGTTCAGCAATCTCGACGCGGAAATTTTGAACGAGCCAAAGTACACGTCGTCGTCCGCGCGCACGGTCACGCGGGTCGTGATGCGATTCAGCAGATGATTCACCGCCGTGCCGTTCGTCGAGCGCAGATCCTCAAGAACATATTGCCCGCCCGAATCGATAATCCGCGCGTGTTCGCGCGACACCACCGGGTAATCGAGGACCACGTCGCAGTCCGGCGCTCGACCGATGCGAATCACGCGTGGTTGCGCCGTTGACGACCGCGCTTGCGATGGCGCCATTTGGCCGCTCATCGCCGCCTTCGGCCATGCCAACGGAACGTGTGGGCCAAGCAGAATGCGCTGTTCTGCCGTCACCGCCACGGGCGTGCGCGGTGCGATCCTTTGCCCGTCGACAAACGTGCCGTTCGTCGAGCCGAGGTCTTCGATTTCAAACGCAGCCCCGCGTTGCGTCAGCCGGCAGTGCCGCCCGGAGACGGTCGGTTCCTTCACCACAACGTCGCACGATTCATGGCTGCCGATGAGCCAGGAGGAAATAGGCTGGGGGCCAGGGCTGGACATAGACCCTCCGTCGAGTTCGCGTATGGTACTGATTTTGGCCCCGTCGGACAAGAGAGGCCTCGAGAGGACTTTGAGGAGCAAGATGCCGCTGCTGCAGAAAACTATTTCAGGAAGACGCTTACAATCGCCGCGGACATCAAATTCGCCATCGTGCCACAAAGCATCGCGCGGAATCCGAGCAGCGCAAGCTCCGTCCGTTTGTTCGGTGCCAGCGCCCCAATCCCGCCGATTTGAATGCCGATCGAGCTAAGGTTTGCGAATCCGCAAAGCGCAAACGTCGCAATCGTAAAAGACCGTGGATCGAGCGCGCCGGAAGCCGCCATCGGCCCGAGCCGTTGGAACGCCACCAACTCGTTCGTCACCATCCGCAATCCGAGCAGGTTGCCCACCATGTGCGCTTCGTGCCAGGGAATGCCGATCAGCCAAGCGATGGGCGCGAAAATCCAGCCGAGAATGTCTTCCAGGCTCGCAGGGAACCAGATGTGGTGCGGCGCAAGAAAATTGTGCACAAATCCGAAAAGCCCGTCGACCAGGTAGATCATCGCGATGAAGGTGATCAGCATCGCGCCCACGTTCAGCGCCAGATTCAGCCCGTCCGTCGTCCCGCGGCTCAGCGCCGCCAGCGCGTTTTTGTCCTTTTCGATTTCCGACATTTCTACGCGCCCTGACGTCACCGGCTTTTCCGTCTCCGGCACGAACATCTTCGAAAGAAGAATCGTGCCGGGCGCCGTCATGATCACCGCCGAAAGGATGTGCTTCGCCGCCACGCCGTAGGCGATGTACGCCGCCATCATGCCGCCCGACACGTGCGCCATGCCGGACGTCATGATGGTCATCAGCTCCGATCGCGTCACTTCAGGCAAAAAAGGACGGATCGTCAATGGCGCTTCCGTCTGCCCCATGAAAATGCTCGCCGCCACGTTCAGCGATTCTGCACCGCTCGCGCCCATGAACCGCGTCATCACCAGCGCCGCGGCGCGGATGATCATCTGCATGATGCCCAGGCAATAGAGCAGCGCGAAAAATGCGGCGATGAAGATGATCGTCGGCAGCACCTGAAAAGCGAAATAGAACCCGTATTGCGAGGTCTGCTTGCCCAGCTCGCCGAACACGAATTCCGAACCGTAAAACGAGAAATGCAGCAGCCATTTCACGGCGTCGCCCGCGCGCTCGAAAATGTAGATTGCCGGCTCCCACCGCAATACCAGAAACGCGAATCCCACCTGCAACCCCAACCCCCATGCCACCGTTTTCATCCGGATGGCACGGCGGTTGGTGGAAAACAGAAATGCGAGCCCCATGAGTACGGCCATTCCAAGGAGACCGGTAAGGCGGTGCATCGATAATGCCTCCTGAGTAAGGCAGCGGCATTTGAAGATGAATCGCGCGAAAATGCAAATTCAAAATTCTTCCGCCCAGGACCTTGCCCTTCCGGAAACGAGCGGCGCGATTTCCTGGCCTGGGAATCGCACTCAACACTTGTCATTCCGAGGAATCTGCTTTTGCCTACTAGGATTGCGGCTTGCCCTGACGCAGGAGGCGGAGCGAGCCTGTGCCCTTGCCTACCCCCGAGAGACTCTAGCCCCGACATGAAATTGCCGGCGCGAAGCTCCCTCTGCTGGGGCAAGCCTCAGCTAAGGATTTTGTGAATCAGAGGCGGAACAGCGGAAGGCGAATCTTCAATATGGAAAGACCGCTCCAGGAGCCCTACAGCAGGCGGCAGCCGCTGGTCGAGATTGTAATAAATCGTGACGAGCGTGTCGCCGGCAACGACTCGTTCGCCGAGCCGCTTCTCCACGACCAGTCCCACCGCATGGTCGATCGAATCCTCTTTCTTCTCTCGCCCTCCGCCCAGCAGCATGCTCGCCACACCCACCTGCTCGCAATCGACGCGCGCAAGATACCCGGGAGACTTCGCTTTGATGTACGCCTTATGCCTTGCCTGCGGCAGCCGCAACGTATCGTCCACCACGCGCTCGTCTCCGCCCTGCAGCCGGATAATCTCGCGAAATTTCTCTAGGGCGCTGCCGGTCGAAATCATCATCGCCGCGAGCTCCCGCCCTTCCTCAATCGTTCTCACGCTTTCGCCGAGAAGCAGCATCCACGCGGAAAGCTCCAGCGAAAGGTCGCGCAAATCCGCCTGCCCGCCGCCGCGCAGAACCTCAATTGACTCCTCCACTTCCAGCGCGTTCCCGACTTTCCGCCCCAGCGGCTGATCCATATTCGTAATCAGCGCGACAACCTTCTTCCCCATCCGCGTCCCGGTGTCCACCAAAAGCTGCGCCAGATGCTCCGCATCCGCCTGCTTCTTCATGAACGCGCCATTGCCGGTCTTCACGTCCAGCGCCAGCGCATCAATCCCCTCCGCCAGCTTCTTGCTCATGATTGACCCGCAAATCAGCGCCGGGCTTTCCACCGTCGCCGTCACGTCGCGCAGCGCGTAGAGCTTCTTATCCGCCGGCGCAATCTCCGGCGTCTGCCCAATCAAGCCGCAGCCGCATGTTTCGAGAACCGAGCGAAATTCGCGCAGCGAGAGATTCACGTTGAAGCCGGGAATGGATTCCAGCTTGTCGAGCGTTCCGCCCGAATGTCCCAGCCCGCGCCCGGAAATCATCGGCACCTTCACCCCTGCCGCGGCAACAATCGGCGCGAGGATCAGCGATGTCTTATCCCCCACGCCACCGGTCGAATGCTTGTCTACTTTTTTGCCGGGCAATTCCGAAAAGTCGAGCACCTCGCCCGACCGCAGCATCGCTCCGGTCAGCGTTGCCACTTCGGCAGGCGTCATCCCGCGCAGCAGCGTGGCCATCAGAAACGCGGAAAGCTGATAATCGGGAATCGTGTCGCGCGTCGCCCCGCGCACCAGGAATTCAATCTCCTCGCGCGAAAGCTCCTGCCCGTCGCGTTTCTTCCGAATGATGTCTACCGCGCGCATGGGAGAAAAACGCTAGCAGAGGAGTTACACGAGGTAAAGAAGATAGAGAAAACAGAGCAAGGGGTTTCGCCGCTCACTTAGGCGCCGCGCATTCAGTCCGCTCACCCCCCTGACCAGATAAACGAATGGCAGCCTGGGCCTGAGATGCCTGCCGACAACTTAGGCGCTCATTTCACCCGCCCATCACATCGTGAGCATCGAAGTCGCCGACCGTTCCGCAATATCCGCCGCCACGGTCTGCATCTCCGGATGAATCCGTCCGTTGGTCGCCAGAATTTCCCGGTCGCCGGGATGGAACGGTTTCCCCGCCATGTCCGTCACCACTCCTCCCGCTTCGCGCACAATCAGCGTCCCCGCCGCCGTGTCCCACGATTTCAGCCCGAACTCCCAAAATCCGTCAAACCGCCCGCACGCCACCGCGCACAAATCCAGCGCCGCCGACCCGTCCCGCCGGATGCCGTGCGACCGCAGCGTGAGTCCCCAGTAGTAGTGAATGTTCATGCTGCGCGCGATTTTGTCGGTCGGGAAGCCTGTGCCGAGCAGGCTCGTCGAAAGGTTCTCGTTCGACGACACGCGAATCGGCTTATTGTTCAGAAACGCGCCCTCGCCGCGCGCCGCAGAGAACAGCTCGTTCGCAAACGGGTTCAGTACTACTGCCGCCAGCGGCTCGCCATCGTCTAGCAGCCCAATCGACACCGCCACGCATGGATATCCATGCGCGAAATTCGTCGTCCCGTCGAGCGGATCGACGTACCACGTGTACCGCGACTTCGCCACGGCCCCTTCCCCGCCCTCTTCGGCCACGATCGCGTGCTGCGGGAAATGGTTGCGGATGCGCGCCACGATCAATGCCTCGCTCCGCTTGTCCGTCTCCGTCACCAAGTCCACATCGCCCTTGTAGGAAATATTTTTCGGCCGCGACATTTCGGCGCTCAAGATCTCTCCCGCGCCGCGCGCCGCATCGATGGCAACTTCCAGAAATGGATTCATGCTCCCATTGTAATCACGCACGAACCGCCGCGCAGGAACAAAAATCGAATGCAACGAATCCGAGCATCGCATACAAGCTCGCCGCGAGCCGTTGCTTTGCAAGAGTCCTGGGGAGAAGAAACGAAAAAAGCCCGCTTCGCCTTTGATTATAATCAGCCATGCGCTACGTCGCCTTCTCCCTGACTTTCATATGGATAGTTCTTATCCTTTTCCCAGTTTCTTATTGCTTGGAGCACGGCTGTTCCGGGCCTAGTGGAGGGCAGAATATTGATGGATTTTTGCCTGCCTTTGGCTTTGCCCCGATTGGATTCCCCGCTCTCTTATGGTCGTTGTACATTTTGCTGAAGCCGCTATGGCGTAAGACGCCTCCCCAAAAATCTTGATTAGCTCCGTTGACATCCTGCCTCTTCCGCGTGCTTTGCCGTCGCCTCAAAAAGTCCACGTCGTTTGCGCCCACCTCAATTTCCTGCTAGGCTGAATTCGTAGTTTTATTCGGGGCTCTCGCGCCCGGCAGGAGATGAAGCAGACATGATTTAACCCGCCTCAGTTTCGCGGTCGCTACAAAGCATCCAGCAGCCCCCCCCACCCTCCCTCGGCTCTCTAATCGCAACACACCCGGAGATAGAAATCGCCGTAACTCATTCAAAACAAAGCTTCGGGCCCATCTCTAATCGCAACACTTGCCGAGCCGACGAGGTCCGGCATCCCGCTTGCCATGAGGAACGAAGGGAGCGCAGTCGAAGGGTGGGAACAGCGCGACTAAGGAATCTCGCCCGCAAATCCGCCGGGCCGTTTGCGTGCAAAATGGACCGCCGAGCGCCTTCCGGCGCCGCGTAACTATCGCGCGCGCGGTGTGAAGTATTGTTTGCGGTAGCGGACCGTCGCAGCACCCGCGACTGTGAGCGAGATGTGCCGCAGTGCATTGGCCGGCGGCGTGGGATTCGGGTAGTAGCCAATCAGGTATTGCGTGCGCAGCTCGCGATCAATCTGGCCGAACACTTCCGGAAGCTGCTCCATCGAGTTGATGACGAAAAAATCTCCGCCCGCGGAATCCATAATCGTGATCAGCGCGTGCTCCCCCGCCGTGTTGCGCCCGTTTTCGTTATTCACCGGGCGAATCACCACGGAATAGAGCAGCGCACCGGAAGCGACCGCCGCGCGCATTGCGGTGTCGTACGTCGAAGCACTTGTTGTCTCTCCCGCGTCGGTCACCAGCACAATCGCCCTCCGTCTTCCCGGCGGCAAATGGCTCAGCGTCCGCGAGCCCAGCACCACGGCGTCATACATCGCCGTCCCCGCGCCCGGCTCGATGCGATGCGTCGCAGATTCGAGCTGCGGGATGTTGTCCGTGTATTCGGAAAGCTGTGCCACCGCGTCGGAAAATTCAAAGAGCGCAAGCGAATCGCCCGGCCGCACGACTTGCCGCACAAAATCGGCTGCCGATTCTTCCTCCACTTTCAGGTCCCGCACCGTGCTCATGCTCGAATCCACCATCAGCGCGATGTCCAACGGGCGGTTCGTCTGCGGCTCGAATCGCACGATCTGCTGCGGCACTCCTTCTTCGGCAATCGAGAACGCGGATTGCGGCAGGTTGATCAGCGGATGCCCGTCCGCGTCGCTGACGCTCGCCAGGATTTCCACCAGATTCACGTCAACGTGGATGTCGCCGCGCTTCACCTGAGCCTGCGCAGCCGGAGCAAGCAAAGAAAAGCAGAGCAGCGCAAGCGAGACGCAACTGCACCCGGCTGCGCCCTGGCTGGATATGAACCGGGGCGATGTTTTCATCTAGGAGTCTGATGAATGAGAAGGAGGAATGGATTTCTGCGCGTCAGGCGTCGAGGGGAATTCGCCGTCGGCCCACACGGCGCCGTCCGCGAAGAATTCCTTCTTCCAGACGGGCACCGTCCGCTTCAGGGTGTCGATGGCATACCGGCAGGCGTCAAACGCGGCCGCGCGGTGCGCCGAAGCCACGGCGATCAGCACGCTGGTCTCGCCAATCTCGAGCCGCCCGAGCCGGTGCACGATCGCCACGCGGCGAATGGGAAAATTCGTCCGAATGTGCGCGCCGATTTCGCGAATCTTGGCCAGCGCCATCGCCTCGTACGCCTCGTATTCCAGGTACAGAGTCCGGCGGCCCTTGGAGTGGTTCCGCACGAAGCCATCGAAGACGCACGCTGCACCGTCCTCGGCAGCCTTGACGGACGCAACAATTTCGGCGGTGGGAATCGGCTCGCGCGTCAGCAGGAAAAGGTCCTCGGCGAGTGCCACTTCCTCTCCTCCGCTCACCGGCGGCAGAAACGCCACTTCATCGTTGGGCGAGAGCGGAGCTTTCCAGGCGGCATATTCCTGATTGACGGAAGCAGCTACGGAGGACCGAAACCCGGCCAGCTTCGGGAAGCGTCGCCCGTAGCGCTCGAACAGATCCTCCAGACGCGCCCCTTCCGAGAGCTCGGCAATCTCCTCCGAAACGCCGGTAATGTCCTTCAGAACGCCGAAAAACAGCACGCGAACGCGCATCCCAGTGATTCTAGCGCGACCCCGAAGAAGGAAACCAGTGGCCCGTTCGAACAGGCCAACGGACCGTCGCGCCCGAAAACCAGTCTATGGCGCATACACAAGGCTGGTGATCGCGTCCAGACGCGCGGAAGCGCGGTCAATGGCAGCTGCCAGATCCGCAGACTCATGCGAGAGCGCCGCCGGATCATTGCGGTCGAGCGCTTCCGTGACCCCCGGCAGCAGCTGTGTGGCGTAACCCGCATAACTGCCGGGAGCGTAGATCGTGTGGCGATACCACGGCCGCCCGAGCATACCGTCCGGGGCAAGAAAATCCTGCTCCACCTCAACGAGCTCTCGATTGATCTCGGCTTCCTTTTGCGCATCCACCGGATGCGTCACAAGCGAAGCCAGCGCAACCTGGGCCCTCGCTGCCGAAGCCGTGAACTTCGCCGATGCTGCCAGCACAGGCTGCAGATCCGCGGCATCCTGCGGTTCCTTTTCCACCCGCGCGCGGAGGCGCGTGGAAGCCGCGGATATTTCTTCCGCATACAGCGAATAGTCGAACGGCAGAACGTCCGCGTCCGCAAGCCGAAGCGCCATGATCCCAAGAATATCCGCCATGGCGGCGTGATAACGAAACGTGGGATCGCCGAAATGCTGCATCCAGTAAAAGTCGTCGTAAATGGAATGGTAGACGCCGTAATCGCCGCTGAAGCCCAGATCCATCGACGGAATTCCCGCATGGTCGAAAAAAGCCACGTAATCCGAGCCCGCGCCGAGCCCCGCAATCGGAGTCTCGCTTCGATCCGCGCCGAGATTTTCCGGTCGCGCATTTCCCGCCGGCCGCTGCGTCGTGCTTTGCCTGTCGCTCGCCACGCGCGCCTTCCACGCATCGTAAACGCTCAGCCCGCTCTGCGGGTCAGACACTTCCCGTGTCACCGACCGGATGAAATCATCGAGCGATGCCGTCGATGTGGGCGTGAAATTCGGCCCGGCCACACCCACGTCCGTATTGATATACGCAACCGCCTTCGCCTGCAGCTCTGCCATGTGCCCTTCCACCCATTCGGTCGAGCCGAGCAGGCCGGGTTCTTCGCCGTCCCACTGCGCAATCACGATCGTGCGCTTTGGCTTCCAGCCGTCGCGAACGAGCTGCCCGAGCGCGCGCCCGGCTTCCAGCATCGAAGCGGTGCCGCTCGAAGGATCCACCGCTCCAAACACCCAGGCATCATGATGATTCCCGAGGATCACCCACTGGTTGTCGTCTTGGCCGTGGAGAATCGCGAGCACGTCGTAAATCGGGCGCTGCGCGTAGTCCATCTCCACTTTCATGTGCGCTTCCGATTTTCCCGGCCCCACGTGATAGGTGAACGGAAGTCCGCCTTGCCACGCGCGCGGCACATGAGGGCCGGAGAGATTCGACAGCAGGACGGCAGCGTCCTGCGCGTTGATGGGCATCACGGGGATGCGCGGAAGCGATGGAGCATTCGCCGGCGAGAGGCGCTTCGAAGGATCGAGGTCCGGCGTCGCGGCAATGCCCGGCGTGAGAGGATCGCCGGGATAAATCTGCATGTATGCGACCGAGCCCCGCTGAATCCCGCTCATCGGTCTCCAGGGGCCATTTGGAAATGTGTCTCCGGCTTGATAACCATCGTCCGCAGGATCGGAATAAAGAATCAGCGCGGCTGCATGATGTTCTTCCGCCACTTTCGCCTTGATCCCGCGATAAGCGCCGCCGTAGCGAGCGAGCGCAATTTTCCCTTCCACGCTGATCCCGAGCTTTTCGAGTTCGCGGTAATCTGCAGGAAGTCCGTAATTGACGTAGACGATTGGAGCCGTCACGTCGCCGGAGGCTGAATATGTGTTGTAGGCGCGCACCGCTCGCTTGTCGGAAGTCTGCGGATCCTGCGGAACGGGCGCTTCCGGAGTCGCGAGAGTTTTCTTCTCCGGAGCGATCATCTCCAGGCTGATTTCTTTGGGAAATGCCAGCCAGACGCTGTACTCCACAATGTGCGCGTCGAAGCCGAAGCTGCGGTATTGCCCCAGCAGCCATTCGGCGACCTGGTGGCTCGCCTCGGTGCCCGCGAGATGCGGTTGCGAGGTCAAATGCCGCAGGTTCGCCTCCGCATTTTGCGCGTCGGGAATCGCGAGCAGCTTGCTTTCCAGCGATTGTTCGACGGCTGTATCGGCCGGGGAAAATCCGGCAATCGAGGGCGTGCCCTGGAAGCTGTGGGAAAAGGCCGGAACGGCAAGGAAGAGAAGTCCAAAAACGAACGAAATTGCAAAGGCACGGTGCGACGATGGCATCTTCACCTCGGGAAAAACGTAGATTGTAACGGAATCGCTCGAATTGCCGGAAGAAAGATTGCGGAGATGTACAGAAAATTATTGCAACGATCTCCTTTTGCGCAGCGCGCTCCGGAGAGCAACATAGGTGAATGGAACCAGCACAGCCGGGGCACAGAGTGAAGAGAATCCTCATTTCGGGCGCAAGCGGGCTAGTCGGTAGCGCGGTCTCGCGGCATCTGGCCGGCTGCGGATACGCCGTGCAGAGGCTCGTTCGCCTGGGGGCTTCCTTGGCGGAAGGCGACATTCTCTGGGACCCGAATTCCGCCATGGCCGACGTGCAAGCCATGGAGGGATTCGACGCGGTAATCAATCTGAACGGCGCGAGCATCGCGGGAAAGCGCTGGACCTCGGCTCGAAAAGCGTTTTTGCGCGCAAGCCGCATCGGGGTAACGCGGCTCCTGGTCGATTGCCTCGGCAAGCTCGAAAAGAAGCCGTCCGTCTTCCTCTCCGTGAGCGGGGCGGGATTTTACGGGGACCGCGGAGACGAAGTGCTCACCGAGGAAAGCGAAGTCGGCGCCGATTTTCTCGCCTTTCTCGCGCGGGACTGGGAGGCGGAAGCGCGCCGCGCGGAAACCGCCGGGATTCGCACCGCGATGTTGCGCTGCGGCATGATCCTTTCGCGCGATGGCGGCGCGCTCGGCCAGATCGCGCGCCCCTTCCGCATGGGCGTAGGCGGGAAGCTCGGGAGCGGAAAGCAATGGATGCCTTGGATTGCGATCGAAGATGTAGTCGAAATTGTGAATCGGGCAATCGAGAACAGCCTGCTGCGCGGGCCTCTGAACGTCGTCGCGCCCTATCCGGTCCGCAACGAGGATTTCACGCGCGCATTGGCTCGTGTTCTGCACAGACCGTCTCTCTTCCCTGCCCCCGCGCTCGCTTTGAGAATGCTCCTTGGTGAAATGGCGGATGGTCTCCTGCTCGCAAGCCAGCGCGCGATTCCGAAAAAACTAACCGAGGCCGGATATCCATTTCGATTTCCTGAAATAGAGACCGCTCTGCGGCACGCGCTGGGAGGTGAGAAATGACATCGAGCCTCTCAATGCAGTTTGCCCAAACTCTTCGTGGAATTTCCCGCGCTCGTCGCGAGCTCGAACGCCAAAGCAAGAATGCGCCAGTTTGGAACGGATTCCCGCCGCCTCGTTTCACTGTGGAACTTGTCATAAGCTGTGCGTCTTCGATTTCCCACTCTCTTCAACTGGAGAATCGTACGCCCTCAATTCCTTCTGGCCGTACAAATTCCTGCAAGCAAAGCGATTGTGATCTTTCTCGGTTGAATCTTCTCGATGGCCTGCGGCGCGTGAACCTTCTCGCAGAAGTGTGCCCCGCTTTGGCACATGCCTTGCGAGAGCGCTTTGCATGCGGATCGATAGCGAGCATGCACGAAAATGCTTCCGGCGCAAGACGGCAAGGAACTTTCCGCGCGCAGCGACTCGTGTTCTTCGATGGATTTTATTGGTGGCAATTGCGGCATCGCTCGGAATGGACTTATCGAGTTGCGGATCCGCAGCGTCGTCTGGCGCGCAGTCGGCGCCGCCGGCCGTTGTCGTCGTCACGATTTCACCGCAAGCCGCAAATGTGTTTCTTGGCGCCACGCAGAAATTTCAGGCAAGCGTTACGGGGGCTTCGGACACAGCGATTTCCTGGGAGGTGAATGGTCAAGCCGGAGGGGACTCAAGCACCGGCACAATTTCTGCGGATGGAACGTACACGGCGCCTCCGCTGCTTCCGGCGGACGCGACCGTAACCATCACCGCAATGAGCGTCGCTTCACAAGGAGCCAGCGCTTCTGCAACGGTGACACTCGGCGACGACATCGTCGTTGCCATCTCGCCGCAAAGCGCGAATGTTCCCGTCAGCGGCGCGCAACAGCTCAGCGCGACAATCACGGCGTCGGGAAATCCCTCGAGGGCTGTTGCGTGGAGCGTGAACGGCGTCACAGGTGGAAATGCAACCTACGGAACCATTACTGCAGATGGCGCGGGCTCGTCCGCAACTTACACGGCTCCGTCAAACGTTCCAACGCCCGCTGCCGTGACGGTGGCGGCAACCAGCACAGCGGACGCCACAAAAACGGCCAGCGCAACCTTGACGATCACCGCCACGCCAGCGATTGCTGTGAGCATCACGCCAGCCGCGGCTTCTGTCGCAATCGGACAGAGGACGAGCTTTTCCGCAACTGTGACCGGCACGGCGAATCAAGCGGTGAGTTGGCTGGTGGACGGAGTTGCCAACGGGAATGCAACGCTTGGGCAGGTCTGCGTCACTGGATCGAATCCCTGCGCGAGTCCAACTGGACCCGCGCCCGGCACCATAGATTTTCTCGCTCCTGTAGCGGTTCCCGCAACGAATCCGGTGACGCTGACCGCCGTCAGCGCCGCAGACACAACCAAGAGCGCCAGCGCATCCGTGACGATCACAGGGCCGCCTCCGTCTATAGCTGTGAGCGTCTCTCCCGCCTATGCTTTCCTGGCGCCCTCGGGACCCAATGCAACCACTGCGCGATTCAGCGTACGCGTGACGGGGACGGGCAACACGGCCGTGAATTGGACGTTGGCGAGCGGCGTAGCCGGACAGGGGTGCAGCGGTGCTGCTTGCGGAACGATCAGCCCTGCTGGTCTTTACACTTCGCCGTCCACTGCGCCTTCGCCAAACACAATTGCCGTAACGGCGACCAGCGCCGCCGACCCGACGAAATCGGCGACTGCCTTAGTGTCGATCACCAACGGCCCGTCGATCGAGGCAGTCCTTCCTTCGAGCGTGACCGCCGGAGCTGTGGAGGGCTTTCCGCTGAGCGTCGACGGAGCCGGATTCGCCGCCGGCAGCGGATCCGGTGCTTCCGTGATCTTATTCAATGGTGCCCCCCGCACAACCACGTGCCAGTCGGCGACCTCGTGTTCGATTGCACTCGCGCCCGACGATGTTGCGATAGCCGGAACTGCAACGCTGCAGGTGCAAAATCCCGGCACGCCCGGAGCGCTTTCCAATCCCGTCGCCTTCGTGGTTGTTCCGTTCAACGCCACGCCGCAGACGATTTCGTTGACGGCTGGTACCCCCGTGTCGCCGGATTTGAATTTCGTCGTGACGGAACCTACGACGGCAGCGGAAAGCTCCCCAATAAACGTGGACGCGGTGGGACCGCTGGCAAACCAAAACTGCACGCTTGGGGCTGCGCCCATAATCATCCAGCGCCCTAGTTCCGGCAGTTCCGCGGTGAGCCTCTGCATTCACGGAAACGGCCTCGATCCTTCGTTCACGTACGCGTTTACAGGTCCAGGCGGGGGCGATATTCCTGCGACCGCTTCCGCTGTCACGGGATTATTCCCCAACACAATCGAATTGGACCTGCAGGTTTCCATTTCGACCGCGTCGGGCCTGCGGACACTGGTGATCACAACGATCAACAACGATCGGGCATTCGCCACAGGAGTTTTGGAGGTGCAGTGATGATT
This sequence comes from Candidatus Acidiferrum sp., assembly GCA_035524135.1. Classification (GTDB taxonomy): domain Bacteria; phylum Acidobacteriota; class Terriglobia; order Acidiferrales; family UBA7541; genus Palsa-295. The sequence goes on from DATKPM010000051.1 coordinate 17,138, forward strand.
CGAATTCGCGGACGAGTCTTTCGCAGGGCACTGGCTCTCGCAGCCGCATGCGCGTCGCTGCTCGCGATGGCCCGGGAGTCGCGCGCGACGACACTAGAGAAGATGAGCGTGAGCGAATTGGCACGGCGTGCAGCGGTGGTCGTTCAGGCGCGATGCGTTTCCAACCAAACTTCCTGGGACGGCGGTGAAGTCTGGACATTCACAACTTTCGCAGTCGAGGAAATCTGGAAAGGCGCGACGCCCGCGTCGCTTCGAGTAAGACTCCTAGGAGGCCGGTTGCGCGACGTGACATCGACGGTCTCCGGAGTTCCCCGATTCCAGGGCGGCGAGGAAGTAGTGCTGTTTCTCGAACCGACGGGACGGGGCGACTATTCCGTGACGAGCTGGATGCAGGGAACATTTCGAATCCGGCGTGATTATCAATCCGGATTGCAAGCCGTCACGCAAGACACCGCGCGATTCGATGTTTACGACCCCGCGAAGCACACGTTTCATCTCTCGGGAATTCGCGGGGAGCCTCTAAAGCAATTCAAGGCGGAGGTTCAAGAGGCCATCGACCGGAGCGGAGGCAGCGGGCGATGAGGCGGGCTTGTGCGTTCGTGATGATCCTGCTGCTCGGCGTCATTTTGCCGGTGAACGGAACTGCATTCGGTTACACGGCGGACACGACGGTCCCATCGGCCGGAGGATGCGCGCAACCGGACCGGTGGAATGCAGCGGGAGGCGTGCAGATCAATCGGCGATGGAGCACCGCGCTGCCCGGGTCGAATGTGATTTTGACGGTCGCGGATTCTAGCGAGAGCGCGCAATTGGCAGAAATCGAGCAGGCAATTTCGGATTCGTTTGGCGCGTGGACGGGCGTGACGGGGACGACCGTGAACGCCACGAATTATCCGAACGAATTTGGGCCGCTCAACCAGACCGTGACGGCGGGCGCTTGCTCGAACGACAACGAGAGCAACATTGATGGCTTGAACACGATTTGCTTCGACCAGCCGAGCACGGGATTTACAAGCGGCGTCCTCGCGTTTACGCGCGTGATCACGGCAAACGCGCCGGGGGTCAGCATCGGCGCGAGCGCCACTTCCTCGTTTGCGGGGCAGATTCTGGATGCGGACACGCTCGTGCGACCCGATGGACAAGCAATTTTCGCGACGCCACAGGCGCTGGCCACGCAAGCAGGACAAGGAGCTTACGATCTCGAATCAATTTTGACGCACGAGTTGGGACACTGGATGGGACTCGACCATTCGGCCGTGATGAGAGCGGTGATGTATCCCTTCGCCCCGCCGCCGGGGACATATACGGGAACACGGCCCTCGCCCGATTCACCGGATGCAATGCTGGCCGACGATGATCGAACGGGCTTGCGGTCGCAATATCCCGATCCGAACGACGCGGTGGACGTGGGAACCATTCGCGGAGCGCTTGTTCCGGCAAATCCGTTTGCGCTGGCGACGATTCCATCACCCGCGGCGGGGATGAATGTGACGGGAATTTTCGGTGGACACGTGGTGGCCGTGGATGAGGACACAGGCAGCGTTGTGGCGGGAACGATCAGCGGATGGAGCTGCAGCGCGAGCGGAACAATGCAATTCGACGGATCGTTTGAGATTCAGAGATTGCCGGTCGGGCACGATTACGTAATCTATGCAGAGCCGCTCGACGGGATTTTCACTCCAGACGATCTCTCGGTGGCGCTCGGAGGGTTGTGCGGCGCGAGCGGTGACAGCGCGTGCGCGATGCCGGCCGTGAATACAAATTTCAATGGAGCGATGCTGACTTCGGGGCCGTGAGATATCGCGGATAGTGCGCACGCAAGATGAAACTACGTGCATGCTGGAAAAACAAAGGGCGGCTCCGTGAGGAGCCGCCCTTCTCGTCTTGAAAGATGCAGGGCCACCCGCTATTGCGTCGGCAAAATCACCTGTGTAAAGCCGATGGTGTTGATATTGCGCAACACCGGAGTGCGCGGAGGCAAGAGGCTCGGTGTCTCAAAGTCCGAGTCGAATTTGTACCCGCGAGTCGGCGCTCCGTATACCGTTGTGCAGCATTTGTAGGTTCCCGTCGCCTGATGGCTGTAATAGAAGCTGACGACGGAGCCGTGGTAATAGATGGTGTTTCCGCCGCCCTCCAGGTAGCGCAGGAAGTTGTGCATGCCGCCGTCGGTTCCAAAGTCCTGAGGAGAATTGCCATTCCCGTTAGGCCACTTGAATGGAATGCCTTTCCCGCCAACGACGGCCATGCGGAACATCGTGTTGGCGCGAGGGCGGTTGCCCGGATTGTAGGGATATGCGAAGGAGTTGGTATCGTTCCAGCTATCGGACAAAAGCGTAACCGCATCGCCGATTACGGCGCAAGCGATGTGAGGATCGGTAGAAGCAAAAGTGCTGTCGAGAGTGGGGTCGTTGTAATCACCCTGGACATAAATCGGGTTTTCGGCGACGACAGACAAGCCGCAATTCACGCCATTACAGGTGCCGAAGATTCCCGTGCCTCCGGAGGCAAGTGTGGCGCCATCGACGACCTTGAGCGCACGGCGGAAGAAAAAGTTCGGATTTTCTCTCAAGTCTTGAGAGTTGCTTGCAATCGCAAACGGATATTGATAGCCGCTAGTGGAACACTGACCATTTGCCGCAAGGACCGTTTTCACCAAATTGCTGACGGTGCCGATTTGAGAACCAGTGCCCTTGAAAGGCCATAGCACCGAAGGCAAAGTAGCCAGAGTATTGCCGTAAGTCTTCAGGACAGGACTCGAGTCCACGCCGTTGGTGTAGTCGCCCTCAAAGTCTTCCGCAGCTTCAAGCGTGCCATTTGGACAACCGCTGGAAGGACTTGTCAATGAATTGACAATGTCTTCGTAACCGTAGGCGCCGGTCTTTCCGGAAATGGCCCCGGCTTCCGATGGCGGAGGGCTTTGCGTGTCGGGCTGATCGCCGCGGCGGTCGGAAAAGTAGACCGTGTAACCTGTGACGTTATTGACCGCACCATTCATCGAGTTGACCCATGCAGCCAGATTTGCGACGTCCAACTCGACATAGTGCATTGCGCCGGCGGGAGTGGGATTTCCAGTGGTGGTATTCGTTCCGGCCGTGGATCCTGTGTCGCGAAGAGTGCCTTCGCGCGTGTCGAAGAGGGCATTCGGCCAATAGTCCTTTCCATACGTCGACGGGTACTTTGTGCCGGTCGTATATTTCGCGTTCGGCTCGTTACCACAATATGTGTTGTCGTCGTTATATGTGGTCGGATTGGGGCGAAGACGGGCCAGCCGGATCACAGCTTTCGGACTCGGGTCGTAGCAGGAAATACTCGTCACGCCTGTATTGATGGTTGGGCCCTGGCCCGGGTAAACCGCGTTGGAAGTCGGCAATGCAGGAAGGGCAGGCTCAGCCACATATGTCGGCATACCCGTGCCGCTTTGGTTAAGCGGTTCGATGTTGCGACCCGTGTAGCCGAGAGCAAGGATTTGCCAAGTGACATCGGTAAAGGTGCCGCCGGCAGTGGATTGATAGTCGATTTTTAGGCAGCCGGTCTCAATCGGAAAGCCGGGCTGCTGCCAGTAACCGTTGTTGGAACTGTAAGTCGTACTGCTGGTGGCGGCTGAGACCGGCAGGGGGAAGACGGTCTTGCCAACGGCGCTCACAAAAGCTGCCGACGCATTGGAAGGATATGTCTTGTAAGGGGGAGCGCTCGAGCTGCTGTCGCCCGTGTTGGCATTGGTCGCGTAGGTCGCCGAAGTGTCCCATGCGAGCGTTGCAAGGTCCACCGGCGTCCCTGACGAAATTTCCGGGAGAGACATGATGTCACTGTCCGCGCAGCTTCCGCTCGGACCGTAATCGGAGACAAGAATGCGAACGCTGGCTAGTGCGTAATAGCGTTCCTGAAGTTTGTCGTTGCTTTCTCCGGGAATGGGAAGGCGAATCAGGTCAATCGGCTGGCCACCGAGCGAGGGCGTTGCAATGCCGAGATTGAGGGCCGTGACTCCTGTTTCCGCGGCTCCGATATTCGAGTTGTAGTCGGAAACGGAAATTTGACTGGCCCAGTTCGGGGTGTAGGAAGTGCTCACGTTACCGTAATAACTTGTTCCAGTAGTCGTTCCCTCAGTTGTGGCAAGCGCGCGATAACTACCCGAGCCAGGGTTCGTAGTGATGTTGACCGTGGTGTTATAGGCCGACGATGTTGATTCACCATTTTCGAGGTTGGTTCGAACAATCTGTCCGACGGCAGTGACTTTGTTTTCCAGCGTCAGCGTTCCGCCGTTCTCCGCGAGCCAAAGGTTGCCGTTGGTGTGGACGCGGCCACCGAAGTCGAAATCGGGTCCGGCAAAAAAGCTCAAATCGGTATCGGAAAAGATACCAAACTGGAAGACGGGGATGGCAGCCGTTTGCACAGTCCGCTGCAGCTTGGTCTCGGAACCAAAGGGGGAGACAGAGGTTACTTGCAAAGTATAGGGCGTCAGTAAGCCTACCAGCCCGGCGTACGGACCAGTCAAAATCGTGTGATAGGAGGCGAGTGGGTTGCCGTTATTGTTCGGGTCCTGTGGGTAACTGATTAAAAAGCCGTTATTCCCAGGATTGTTAGGGTCCCAGAACTTATAGCCATTCGTGAGAGGCAATGGGTTCGTGATGATGCTGTTGATGTTAGCTGTACTCAGGTTGTAATTCTGGTTAAAGGCTGTCGCGAGTTGTGCAGTCATATCCTCCAGTCCACTCTCCGCCACGTAGAAGTCAGATTGGCGCGCGGAATAGTTTGCATCGAGTTTCTGATCCGAGAACGTGAGCCATGTAAGGCCGACGATCAAGGAAGAGATAAGCAGTAGCACTAGAAGTGCTGTTATGAGTGCGACTCCATTTTCTCGAGGATTCCTCACGGAAGTTCTCCTTTTTTTCCGCGCTGCTAATTGAACTGGTTGTAGAAGCACAAGCTGCGAATGTTGACCGAAGTCGTGAAGTTATTATGAAAGTAGAACCTGTTGGTCGGGAGCGGAGTTTCAGAGCGCGCTGCCAGAAAGACGTTCACTTTACGAATAAGCTCTGGGCTGTCCGGATAGACAATATTGCTAACGGTACTTACAGGCGGGGTATCGCTCGGCTCGGTGAGGTCATAGGAAAACGCGAGGTCCTCGATGACTTCCCCAACTTCCTGCGGAACGGCGAAGTTGACCTGGCGCATCAAGACGGGATGCAATGGATTTGTGACCGTGTCGAGGTAGTACGTAATCATCCAGATCCGCGTCGCCGTGATTGCCGCAGTGTTGGGATCAAGTTGATTGAACGTACCTGCGGTGAGGCCGGTACCATTGAGATTGAAGGGATCGCCGGCCAGGAACTGCACCGTTTGCCCGCTAACCGATGAGACGTACATCAACGCATAGATACCGTCGGCGCTTGCGTTACTTTCGAACATGATCAGGTCTCCGGCGTGGAGGCCTGTATTGCCCTGATTGATGTTGACGCATGTCGCATCGAAGGTAACGGTAAGTGTGGTGCCCGAAACGGTGATACTACCAGCCGGCGCAGGGCCTGGGTTGGACGGGGCACAACCGGGCCCCGTGCTGTTATTCTGCTCCGCGAGCTTGATAGGAAACTCATCGAGAGTGTGGGGCGTTCCGGGATAGGTGGTGTTATCGACGAGCGTAGTGTCGGCATAAATTAGAGTAATCACGTCCGTGTTCGTCGGACTGGTGATATTTGCATACGGATTGTTGGGATTTGGCATTTGCTCCGGGAACCCGACCTGGTATCCGGGAGTAATCGCCGGAAGAGTTACGTAGCTGCTAGGAAACTTAAGAACGTCGGCTCCTGTGGCACTGAGGCCGGGCCGGTTGATGTTGGAGTTTCCCGAGGGAGGTGCGCCATTCGAGGAGAGTCCATTATTCGGAATTGTGATGCCGCCCTGGGGAATTCCCTCTCCTGCTTCCACCAAATCGCGAACGATGTAGTTCATGCCCGCGCGCAAGTTTTCCTGTGTATCCGCCATTTGGGTGACGGACTGGCTGGCGTGGATGGCATCCATAAGGGCAGCCAGCGATCCCGCAACAGCCACGAGAAGAACGACTGTTGCAATGAGCACTTCGATTAAACTGAATCCCGATTGGCGATTTGTCATTTGCTCTCCATCACCCTTAGGAATATTGCGAAATGTAAGTCGTGAGCGTATAGGAGCGCTGGAATCTTCCCGCGGTGTAGGTAATCGTGACAATGATCTGGCGAAGGTCGGTCATATTGGCCACGGGGCTAATCGTGATCGTGCGTCGATAGGACCCGAGCGGAATTTCCCCGTCTCCATTCGCGGAAATCGTCGGAGTCGTGTTGATAAAGCCAGTTGTGGGGTTTGGCTTTGCGATGTAGTCAGGATGTGTGCAATCGTCGTCAGCCGTACCGATGATCCCATCGGGACCCGGCGCGCAGAGTGGCTGAGGGCCGGCAAGGAAAATGCCACCGTTGTTGGTGTTATATATGTTGGCCCAAGACTCTTGTTGCAAATCGCGCGCCGTATAAATGGATTCGACAGCCTCAAGAGCTTTCTGTTGCGCGATATAGTCGTATTGAGCGCCTGACATTATCCCGATACAGTTTGCAAGGACGGCGGCCATGCCGAGGACACCCACAGTTAACACAACAAGAGCAATCAAGGTCTCAATCAGCGTGAATCCGTTTGATATGTGGCGAGCTTGTGACACATTCATGTTTCTGCTCCCCGTTTTCATTGTTCAAACCACGAAAGGCCGTCGGCTCCGCTCCAACCTTTGATCCGTCCAGTGGCGCCCAAAACCGTGACTGCCCGTTCGGTGTTTGGATAGTTGAGGATGCCGAGGAAGATGGAACCGTTGATCGGTGTTCCCGTACCGTCGGTAAATGTGCCATCGCTTTGAAATTCGATAACCGAGCCAGCGGCGTATGCACTGCCATTGAAACAAAGAGCGCTTGAGTTGCCAAACTTGTCGGGTGTATCTGGCAACGAATTATTCAGCATAAATTGCACCGAAGGTTGAATAATGACTTGCAAGAAAGGGGTCGTATTCAGCGTCTGGACACCCGCGGCAACGTTATAATCGTTTGCATTAATTTCTGCGTTGCCGGATGCATCCTTTGTGAAAGAGATGGCGACAGTCCGTCTTTGACTGATGGCGTATTCTCTAGCCTGACGGAGGGCGGTCTTTACCTGGCCCTCGGCGCTGCTCGCGCGAAAATTCTGCAAGCCCGGTTGGAGTTGTACGATTGCCACTGCGGCTATGACAAATGTGATTGCGACCGCCACGAGCATCTCAACCATGGAGAAGCCACGCTGATTCCGGCGAGCCAGCGAGCGGCAGGAATTTGACTGGGGCTTTTTCAATGTCGCACCCTTCACCCGCCAGGCACCGCGAGGCGGTTAGAGAAAAGTCTGGCGAAGGAAGTGCATTTCTAAGACCAGGGCAATCTGGGGACTAACTCTTTTGGTGAGTTGGCATTAGCGGAGTGACAGGAAATGGCCGGAAAGGACTGTCGTCCCAGGTGTGTAGAAATGTAACCGAACGAGTGCCGCGATACAGCCGCCAAGAAGGCTCATAGAAGTAGCTGCGATGGCGCGTCAAGGCCGCCAAAGAAGGAAGAGGCCTGGATCGAGCTACTCGCGGCTGCGGACCTTCGACAGGAGGCGCAGAATTTCCAGATAGAGCCAGATCAGCGTGACCATCAGGCCGAAGGCGCCGTACCACTCCATGTACTTTGGCGCGCCTTCGCGGACGCCCGCCTCGATGAAGTCAAAATCCAAGACCAGGTTCAGCGCGGCGATAATCACCACAAACACGCTGAAAGCGATGCCGATGGCGCCGCCTCCATTCACCGCGGTGAAATGAACGCCAAAGAAGCCGAGAATCAACTCGATCACGTAGAAAAGAAAAATTGCGCCCGTCGCAGCGATGACTCCGAGCCGGAATTTTTCCGTCACGCGAATCAGGCGCGAGCTGTATGCGAGGAGAAGAACCACTAGAGTTCCGAACGTCAGGCTGACGGCTTGAATCGCGATTCCGTGGTACCTGGATTCGAGGATCGCGGAAATCGATCCGAGCACGAGGCCTTCGAGCAACGCGTAGAGCGGCGCAGTTACGGGCGCCCACGTCTTCTTGAAGATGGTCGCAAACGCAAAGATTAGACCGCCGACTAAACCGACCACCGCAGGAAGCGCTACTGCCGCCGGAGAATTGGACTGGAAATATAGCCACCAGGTCCAAGCCGAAGTAGCGGCAGTCAGCACCAGAAGGAGACCTGTCTTGTTGACGGTTCCCTGCAGCGTCATCGCCTCGCCGGCGATGGCTCGTTCGGTGCGGAACGCGCTCTCGTTCAGAGCCGGATTGGACGTTCTCATCAGCTGTGGCATTTCGCTTCCTTTCCCTGCTTCTGGGGAACACGCTTACGAATTTCGTGCAGAAACAGTATAGCGCGGAATTAGATGGGCAGGAGTCGCGAGTCCTTGCGAGGAGCGCTCGACGCCCGGTATGCTGCGATTGCCCGATGTTCGAGGGCGAAGGAGCAGCACTGATGGCTGTGAGAGCATTTGTTGCAAGACTTTTTACTGGTCCGCACAGGCTCGCGGCTTTCTTTCCGTCCGAGCCGAAAGATTGGGCGCCGAAGCCCCTCTACGACTCGCTGAACGGAGGATTGAGATGGTTTCTGAGCTGGCCGTTGTTCCGGCTCGGCAACGTCACCGTCACGCCCATCTTCATGATCAAATGCGTGATTTTTCTCGCGGCACTGAGCCTGTTCACAAAAATCAGCAAAGCTTTTCTCGCCCACCGCGTGCTGGCGAAAACGAAAATCGAGCGGGGACATCAATACGCGATCGTCCGAACGTTCGGATATTTCGTTTTTCTTCTGGGACTCATCATTGGGCTCGATTCGACGGGCCTCAATTTGCGAAGCCTGCTGGTCGTCGGTGGCGCGCTGGGAGTCGGTGTCGGGTTCGGCCTGCAAAACGTGGTAGCGAACTTCGTGGCGGGCCTCGTGATCCTGTTCGAGCAACCCGTCAAACTGGGAGACTTCATCGACGTGGGCGGCACGGTGGGCGAGGTGATCAAGATTGGGGCGCGCGGAACGTGGGTGCGAACGTTCGACAACGAAGTGATCATTGTCCCCAATTCGGAGTTCATCAACAATCGCGTGACGAACTGGACGGCCAACGACCGCACCGTGCGCTTTTCGATCCCCGTAGGCGTCGCCTACGGGAGCGATTTGGAAAAGGTCCGCACGCTGCTGGTCGACATTGCACGTCGGCACCCGGAAGTCCTCCCCGAGCCAGCGCCGGCCGCGGTGGTGCGGACGTTTGGCGACAGCTCCGTGAATTTCCTCCTGCGCGTTTCGAGCGCGACGGCCGTCGATCACCCGTGGATTTTTCAAAGCGACCTGATGATCGAAATCGCAAAAGTGTTCAACGAGGAGAAGATCGAAATTCCCTTCCCGCAGCGAGATATTCACGTGCGGTCCGTGGATGTGCCGTTCGCAGTGACCGAAGGGCTGAAGCCGCGCCCAAAATCCTAGCTCTAATTTCGTCGATTGCCGCGCTCTCTTCGGGACTGTTACTTGCGGTTTGGCTTTGGCTTCGACTCCGATTTGCGCTTCCCCTCGAGATTGAGCGCAACAGCAGCACGGATGAGAGCTTTCAAGGCTGCTTCATTTATTTTTTCGCCCTCGTGGATGTCGATGGCTCGCCGGACATTCCCTTCGAGGCTCGAATTGAATAAACCGGAAGGGTCGCTCAGCGCCGCTCCCCTGGCAAATGTCATCTTGACGACGTTCTTGTAGGCCTCTCCCGTGCAAATGATGCCGCCATGCGACCAGACGGGAGTTCCCCTCCACTTCCACTCTTCGATGATTTCCAGGTCGGCTTCGCGCACGATTTCGCGCAATCTTGCCAGCGTCTTCCCGCGCCAGTCGCCAAGCTGTTTGATCTTCGCATCGATCTGCGCGGACGCAGAATCCACCGCAGCGGACCTCTTCATGGACACCTCCCACACCTGCATCACCGTCTCAAGCCGGTCTTTTCGAAATCAACCGCCGGACCACGTGCCCCTTCCACATCCACAGCCCTGAAATCAGCAATGCAGGGAGAAAGACTTCGCGAATCGCCCAGGCATAGTAGGGCGTGTCCGCCGGTGAATCATAGACGTAGCCGAAGATCGGAACGGCAAGGACAATGTGGGTCCAGCGAAGAATCGAGCGCTTTGTGCCTTGGTTCATGGTTGACCTCGATTCAGGACTATCCATCCGTCTTAAATGGCAGGCCGGGCGCCTCAATGCCGAATTGCTTTGCGTACTCGGCATTCAATCGCTGCCAGCCGCCGTACTTCACGGCGTCGGGACCGACGAGGCGTCCGGTGGGCGTTCCGCTGAGAAACCGGGCCAGCACATCGAAACAGATGTGCCAGCCCGCGGCACCCATGGAGATGAAGCGGCGGTCGATGTTGTGCCACAGCGTCAGCCGCGTCCCGCAGGGAATCGATTCGAGCTGCCAGCGGAGATCGAAGCCTCCCCAGTTGTACTCAAGCAGCTTGGGGGCTTCGGCTCGCCTCACCGTAGTTTCGGCGACGCGCGTTGTTGGCGCGGCCACAGTGGTGAGTTTCACTGTGGTTCCAGTTGCAGTCAGGCTTCCATCGGCGTCGAAGGGAGCCCATTCGCGCAAGTGTGCCGGTTCCGTCAGAGCCTCCCAGACTTTTGCCGGAGGATGACGGAGTTCCCGGACCAGGACGAGGGTCCACTTTTCGCCGTCCTTTTCTATGTGCGCCCCATAGGCGGGACCCGGTGCGTATTGTTCGCGTTCGGTAATCTGCCTTCTCCTTCGAAAGATCAGCGCTGCCAGCGCATCAACTGCGTCAGTTGAATGAGGTTGCCGCAAGTGTCGTTCAGCATGGCGATTTTCGAGGCCGTCACGTCTTTCGGCGGCATGGTGAACTCGGCGCCGCGCGATTTCATGCGCTCGTAATCGCTCTGCAAATCGTCGGTGAAAAACATGGCTGCAGGCTGTGATTGCTGAAACAAGGCCTGCTGATATGTTTTCGCCGCGGGATTGTTGTTCAGCGCCAGCTGTAGCTCCGTGCCGTCCGGGTCTTCCGCCGAAGCGAGCGTGAGCCAGCGGTATGACCCCTGGCCGAAATCGGCCTTCTTCACGAACCCCATCACTTCGGTATAAAACCGCAGGGCCTTGTCCTGATTGTCGACGTACACGCTGGTGAGTTTAATTTTCATCGCTTGCTTCTCCTTGTTAAATTCGCGACGCTGCGGCATCACTGTTTTTTCGCCTTCTTTCTTGTTGGGGTCGATGAGTCCATGCGGTCGAGGTGGCGTTCGAGGGCGTCCACATGCGCGGACCAAAAGCGACGAAACTGAGCCAGCCAGGCGTCCAACTCCTGAAGCGGCTCCGGGTTCAGCCGGTAAAGGCGGCGCTGCGCATCCACCGTGGATTCCACAAAACCGGCCTCGCGCAGCACGCGCAAGTGCTTGGACACGGCCGGCTGCGGCATGCGAAGCCGGCGCTCGATCTCTCCCACGGACCGTTCGGAGGAAACCAGAAGACTCAAGATCGCGCGGCGGTTCGGCTCGGCAATGACTTCGAATACGGATTCCATGACACGTATATACTCCAACAGGAATATACATGTCAAGGAATATAATACGAAAACGGCGCGCCGCACGAGCAAGCGCTTTAGAAAGCGGGGGAACGAATCGAGTCGGGACAAATACGGCTATGCGTCGAAGAAATAGTTGGTAGCGCTAACGGGAATCGAACCCGTATTTCGGCCTTGAAAGGGCCGCGTGCTAACCGTTGCACCATAGCGCCACGGAAAAATGCGGAGCCGAGAAACTCAATTATTATCGGGGAAACGCGCGCAATTGACAAGCAAACGCGATGCCCGCCGGAAAATTACCAACCGTTGCGCTGGCGCAGCGAAGTGATGTGTGCGACGTGATGTCGTCCGTGCCAGCCGTAGATCGAGAGCGCCTTGTCGAGCGTGTTTGGGCCGCTCTCCGGATGATTGAATTTCTTTTCCCAATCCGACGGTGACATTCCATTCAGCAGCGAGACCCAGCGCTGATGCAGCGCGTCAAAGAGCGCGAGCGATGGTTCGATCGGACCTTTTGAATCCACCAATTCCGCCCAAGCGCTTTCCTCGTAGGGCTTGATCGTGGGATTCTCTTCGGTGAGCGCCAGCTTGAAGCGCGTGTAGGCGTTCATGTGGCTGTCGGGAAGGTGGTGAATCACCTGGCGAACAGTCCAGCCGCCTGGACGGTATGGCGTGTCGAGCTGTTGCGGCGAAAGGCCGGCGACCGCCGCACGAAGCTTTGCGGGGGCTTCGGCGATGGCAGCAACGAACTCGCGGCGCTGGTCCGGCGTAAGGCGTTCTGGGCGGTCCGGCTTGCCAATCGGGTAGCGCAGATCCGTTTCCATGAGGTTTCTCCTCGCAAAAATTTAGCGCAATGCCACACGCCTTCGCAATGCGCGCGTGTACCGAGCGTTCAGCCAATTTGGATGCGGCCCGTTTCCTCGCGCGAAGCGTGGGATCGCAGGGATCGCCGGGACTGGAAGTTCGACTGGAAAATTCAGGAATGGCTGTCTTGATATTCCTCGTGCCAGGCCATCTGGATGGCTTCGAGCTTCCCTTCGTTCGAGAGTTTCGGATCGCCAGTAAATCCCGCGAGTTCGCAAACCCATTTGTGAAGGTCGGTGAAGCGCACCGTGAGCGGATCGACGTCGGGAAATTTCTCTGAAAGCTGGATGCCGATCTCTTCGGGATCGTCCCAGTCAAATGTGGGAGGCATGC
>DATKPM010000052.1:0-56524 GCA_035524135.1 Candidatus Acidiferrum sp.
CATTCCCGTGAACAACCGCCCATCGTCCGGAGGCAGCTTCACCTTGATCGCAAACGTTTTGATGTCGCGCTTCGTGCGGCTCACGTCGCGCTGCGTGGCGAAATCGTTCTCGACACCTTTGAAAAACACGGTTCCTTCGAGCGTGTCGCCCGAGGGAAGCACGACCTTCAGCGCTTGTCCAAACTGCACGGAGTCGATGTACGTCTCTTCCACATCCGCGCGCACCCACGGATGGTCTACGTCCACGATCACTACGATCGGCGAGCCTTCCGAGACCACCTCTCCCTGCTTCGCCACGCGTACCGAAACGATTCCGTCGAGCGGCGCATAGATTTTCGTGTAGCCGAGCTGCGTCGCTACCTGCGCTTCAGACGCCCGCGCCTGTTCCAATTGCGCTATCGTTGTGGAGATCTCGCTCTGCCGCACGTCCACCTGCTTGCGGTTCGCCTGCGCGACGTTAAATGCCGCCTCCTGCGCTCTTACGGAATCCTCGAGCGATTTTACGTTGGCCTTGGAAGCCCGCAGAGTCGCGTCGGCATGGTCGCGATCCTGCGCTGCCGCCACGCCTGCGTCATAGAGTTTTTGCGTGCGGTCGAAATCAGTCTGATCGCGCCAAAGTTGCGCCTTGGCCTGGTCGAGCTGCGCGCGCGTTGAAGTCATCACGGCGCGAGCCTGCACGAGCGAAGCGTCGGTCTGGTCGTTCGTCCACGTATAGTTATGGCGCGATTCGTGGACCTGCGATTCGAGGCTCGCGACGTTGGCCTTGGCGGCTGCCAGATTCGCTTCGAGCTCCGTGGGATCGAGCTCTGCGATCAAATCTCCTTTTTTCACCACCGAACCTTCGTCGACCGTGAGGTGAATCATCCGCCCCGTGATTTGCGGGCTGACAATCACTTCGTTTCCGTCCACGACTCCGATCAGGGGAATTGCATGGTTGAACGGAGTCGTCGTCAGGTAGACGATCAGCGCAATCACTAAGACCATCCCGAGAATCATTAGAAACTTCTTGCCCGTCATCGGCTCCTCGCCTTTCTCTTTTCCAGTCCGTGCTCGATAAAATCCATCAACGCGCTCTTTCGTTTGGCGACCGCCGCGGGCGACAGCAGGTCGCGTCCCGCAATTTCGCTCAAGATCGGTGCGGCTGCGAAATAGGAAGTCGTCATGCCCATCAGCGTGAACGCCGCGTCGTGCGGGTCTACCGCCCTGATCTCACCCGCCCTGATTCCATCCTGAATCGCGCGAACCATCCGCTCGTGAAACGGCTGCAAATATCCGCGAACAATCCAGTCGAAATTCTTGGTGTGCTCCATCGCCTCGCGGTGCACCAGCCGGGGGTAATTGGGGTGCGAGGTAAGAAAATCGAAATAGGAGGTCACCAGCTCTTTCACCTCCAGGGAAGGAGAGTCCTTCCTTCGCGGCGTCCCGAAAACTCCCTTGCGGAGCTGGCGGAACAGGTTTTCGAGGACGGCGCGGTGCAGACGGCATTTGTCTCCGAAGTAGTAATAGAGCATCGCCTTGTTTGCGTGGGCCGCCGCCGCAATCTCATCGGTCCGCGCTCCGGCCATTCCCTGCGCCGCAAATTGGCGCTCGGCAGCGGCCAGGATCCGCCTGGCTGTCGCCCCGTCCTCGACTTTTCTACGTCCGCGTGCCATGGTTTATTACTCAGACCCCCACGCGTTTCATCATTTCTTCGTGATAGCGTTCGCCCGCTGCAATTCCCTTGGGAGCGATGGCGTCGATTTCCGCGAGATCGTTGGGAGAGAGATGGATGTTCAGGGCGGCGAGATTTTCTTCGAGATATTTCCGCCGCTTGGTGCCGGGAATCGGCACCAGGTCGTTTCCCTGCGCCAAGACCCATGCCAGAGCGAGTTGCGCGGGCGTGCAGCCCTTTTGCTTGGCCATTTTTTCGATTTTTGGCACGAGAGCGAGATTCTTCTGGAAGTTTTCGCCCAGAAAGCGCGGAGAAATCCGGCGGTAATCGTCTGGCGCCAAATCTTCAAAGCGCTTGATTTGGCCGGTGAGGAAGCCGCGGCCGAGCGGGGAATAGGGAACGAAGCCGATGCCCAGCTCGCGGCAGAGCGCGATGAATCCGTCTTCGGGCTCGCGCGACCAGAGCGAATATTCCGTTTGCAGCGCGGTAATCGGATGCGTCTTATGCGCGCGGCGGATGGTCTGCGGGCCTGCCTCGGAGAGTCCGAGGTGCAGCACTTTTCCTTGCTCCACCAGGCGCGACATCGCGCCGATGGTTTCCTCGATCGGTGTTTCCGTGTCGATGCGGTGAATGTAATAAAGATCGATGGTCGAGACGCGCAGGCGGCGCAGGCTCGTTTCGCAGGATTTCTGAACGTAGTCTGGCTTTCCGCTGATGCCGCGCTTTTCCGGCTGGGCGGGATCGCGCAGGATGCCAAACTTCGTGGCAATCACGGCTTCGTGGCGGCGGCCTTCAAGGGCGCGGCCGAGCAGCTCCTCGTTGCGGCCCATGCCGTAGACGTCGGCGGTGTCGAAGAAGGTGACTCCGCGCTCCATCGCGAGGTGGATAGTAGCGATCGATTCGGCTTCATCGGTCGCGCCGTAGAACTCGGACATGCCCATGCATCCGAGCCCTTCGGCGGAAACAACCAGCGCGCTTTTTCCCAGCCTGCGATATTCCATGTTTGATGGCCTTCTTCCTTCTAGGAATTCAACTAACTGGTTAGTTTAATCGTGGTCCACAAAAGGGTCAAGCGCGGACCGGCCAAAAATGGTTTCAGGGGCCGAGCGCGCCGGACGGGCCGGAAGGCAGCTCGATGGAATATTTCGTGCGTTGTTTTTCGCGGTGCAGCTCGAACGCCAGCTCGATGAGGCGGTCGATCAATTTCGAATACGGCAGGCCGGAAGCTTCCCACATTTTCGGATACATGCTGATCGAGGTGAAGCCGGGGATCGTGTTGAGCTCGTTGATGTAGATTTTCGAGTTGCGGCGGTCGAGGAAGAAATCGCAGCGGGCCATGCCCGTGCCGTCGATTGCTTTGAAGGCGCGCACGGCATAGTCCTGCAAAGTGGAGACTTGCTTCTTGGTGAGCGGCGCGGGAATCACCAGGCGCGTGCCTTCTTCGAGATATTTCGCCGTGTAATCGTAAAATTCGCGGTGCGGGACGACTTCACCGGGCACGGACGCCTTCACGTCGCCATTGCCCAGGACGGACACTTCGATTTCCCGGGCTTTGACGCAGCGTTCGATCAAAATCTTCAGCGCGTATTCCCCGGCAAGATCGATCGCTTCGGTCAGTTTTTGAGGCGAGTTCACGCGCGTCATGCCGACGGAAGAGCCGAGCGTGGCGGGCTTGACGAAAACCGGGAAGCGAAATTTCTTTTTCACTTCACGCAGCGTTTTGCCGCGATCGCGCTCCCAATCGCTGCGGTGCACGGCGATAAAGGGAACGATCGGGAGTCCGGCTTCCGCGAACAGGCGCTTTTGCACGTCTTTGTCCATGCCGACGGCGGAGGCGAGCACGCCCGCGCCGACATAGGGCAATCCCGCAAGTTCGAGAAGTCCTTGCACCGTGCCATCTTCGCCGAAGGTGCCGTGCAAAACGGGAAATACGACGTCGACCATCGTGGTCGGCTGCCCTGAAGCGGGGCTGAGCGGGACAAGGGCCGCTGCGCTGGGATCGGGGGGAAGCACGACACGGTCGCCAGTCTTCAAAATTTCCGGCAACATTTTCTGCGCGTTCGAGCCAACGAGCCAGCGGCCGTCTTTCGCGATGCCGATGGGAACCGCTTCGTATTTTTCCGGGTCGAGCGCGCGAATGACCGAAGCCGCGGAAGCGAGCGAGACTTCGTGTTCGCCGGAACGCCCGCCGAAAAGGATGCCGACGCGGAGACGCTTGCCGGAAATCATCGCGGGACCTCGTTTGAAATTCGGGCCGGGGGAACGGGGCGCGTCACAGGATCTTCTTTCCGAGCCCGGAAAGAATCAGCTCGACGCCGAGAGCGGCGGTGGTGTTGTGCAGATCGATCACCGGATTGATTTCGACGACTTCGAAGGAGACCATGCTTTTGCTGTCGGCAACCATTTCGAGCGCGAGATGCGCTTCGCGATACGTGACGCCGCCGCGAACGGGCGTGCCGACACCAGGGGCGTCGGACGGGTCCACAAAATCCATGTCGAGGCTGACGGCGACGCCGGCGGTATCGTCACCGGCAAAGCGCAGCGCCTCCGCCATCACTTCTCTCATACCTCTTTCGTCAATATCACGCATAGTAAACACATGGACGCCCGATTCCTTCACCAGGCGGCGTTCTTTCGAATCGAGATCGCGAATGCCGACCAGCACCACGTTGCGCGGCTCGATCATCGGCTTGATGCCGCCGAGCTCGGTAAGCTCGGGAGGGCCGTAGCCCATGATGGAGGCGAGCGGCATGCCGTGGACGTTGCCGGAGGGCGAGGATTCGGGCGTGTTCATGTCGCCGTGGGCGTCGAGCCAGATGATGCCGATGCGCTTCGCTTTCTTGTGGAAGTGCGCGGCGGCACCGGCGGAGGTGCCGACGGCGATGGAATGATCGCCGCCGAGAACGAGCGGGACGAGATCTTCGTCGAGAGTTTTTTTGACTTCGTTCGCGAGGCCTTTGCAGGTTTCGACGATTTCGCCGAGATATTTTGCGTTTTTCTCGCCGTAGTGCTGCTCTTCGGGCTGTGGGACGGGGAGGTTGCCGACGTCGTCAACCTGGCGGCCGAGCTGCTTCAGGCGGGATTGCAGGCCGGCAACGCGGAGGGCGGAAGGGCCCATATCGACGCCGCGGCGGCTGGCGCCGAGGTCCATCGGAACTCCGATGATGCGAACTTTTTCAGGCATCGCGGCCCTTTCTTCGCACGGCTTCCGGACACGTATGGGAAGCTCAAGGATAAACTCGATAAAGCATGCGCGGGAAGGGAATCACTTCCCGGATGTGCTCGGTTCCGCAAATCCACGCGACGGTGCGTTCGAGGCCCAAGCCGAAGCCTGAGTGAGGGACGCTGCCGTAGCGGCGCAGGTCGAGATACCACTGAAACGATTCCTCGGGCAAATTGTGCTCGCGGATGCGGCGAATCAAAGTGTCGTAATCGGACTGGCGTTCGCCGCCGCCGATGATTTCGCCGTAGCCTTCGGGCGCAATCATATCGAAGCTGAGCGAAAGATCAGGACGCGCAGGATCGGTTGCCATGTAGAAGGCTTTCATTGCGGTAGGATAGCGATGAATGATCACCGGCTTGTCGAATTCCTTGGAAATGATGGTTTCTTCGTCGCCGCCGAAATCATCGCCCCATTTGGCGGGATTGCCGGATTTTTGGAGAACTTTGATGGCATCGTCGTAGCTGATGCGCGGGAAGGGCGGCGTGATTTTTTCGAGCTTTGCAATGTCACGCTGGAGCGCGGCGAGTTCGCGGGCGCGATTTTTCACGACGGATTGCACGATGGCGCTGACGAGGCCTTCGCCGAGCTGAATCATGTCTTCGAGATGGGCGTAGGCGGCTTCGGGTTCGAGCATCCAGAATTCGGTCAAGTGGCGGCGCGTCTTGGATTTCTCGGCGCGAAATGTGGGGCCAAATGCATAGACCTTGCCGAGAGCGGCGGCGGTGGCCTCGACGTAGAGCTGGCCGGATTGGGTGAGATAGGCCTTCTGGTCGTCGATGTAATTCACTTCGAAAAGCGTGGTGGTGCCTTCGCAGGCGGCGGGGGTAAAAATAGGGGCGTCGGTGAGCGTGTAGCCCTGCGAGTCCATGTAATTGCGCGCGGCGAGTTCGGCTTCGGCACGGATGCGGAGGATGGCGGCCTGGCGCGGCGTGCGGATCCACAGATGACGCTTGTCGAGGAGGAAATCGACGCCGTGTTCTTTGAGCTGAATCGGATAGGGCTCTGATTCCGAGACGCGCTGGACGACTTCAATGGCGCTGATGTGAATTTCGTAGCCGCCGGGAGCGCGAGGTTCGGCCTGAATTTTTCCGGTGACGACGACGCTCGATTCCTGTGTGAGGCCTTTCAAGGCGTTGAAAGCTTCGGGATGTTCTTTGAGCGAGACGACGCCCTGGATGACTCCGGTGCCGTCGCGAAAGATGGGGAAGAGCAGCTTCCCGGACTCGCGCAAGTTATAGAGCCAGCCGCGGATGACGACGGATTGCGCGGCGTGCTCACCTGCGTGGTCGATGGTGATGATGGGAGTAGGGGCTTGGGCTTCTTGGGTCATTTAAGGTTTCCAGGGCAGAGCAGCGCGATCCGTAACTCGTGATTCGTGGTTCGTGAACCCGGCCGCAAACCTGCGGGCAGGGGGCCGGGATATGTTGCGAACCGGAATGAGGCCGACCGATTGTTTTCTGTGAGTTACGGCGAATCCGGTTTTTGGGTGTGTTGCGAACCGGAAGCGCGAAAAAAGCGAAAAATGACATGCTAGGAAAGGGGAATCTGTGCGAGCGCGCCAAGCGCAGGACCGCCTGCCGGATGAGGTGCGGTCGCGGATTGTGCTGAAGGTCAGCATGTCGTTCAATGCCCCAAAACCCAGCATACGAACATATCATGGCTCGCAAATCACCGTCCTTGTGGACTTTTGATTCGCGGCCAAGATGAGACGATCCAACACGATGCAAGGAGGATGGCGATGCAGCACATTCCAATTCTGCTACCGCTGGCCGTGGGCGCGATCTTGTTCGCCGGTACCGTGTTGATTCATGCGCTGCCGTTGGGCGCCACGGTCAACTTCGTCCGCCACGAGAGACAACTCGGACGGGTGGGCAAGGCATTCCGGAGCGATCTGGCCATCGTGGGCCGGGGAATATTCTACGCAGCCATCGCGCACTTGGCTGAAATTGCCTTGTGGGCGGGACTGTTCGTGCTGTTGGGAGAATTTCAGGACTATGGGACCGCCTACTATCACTCCGCCATGAACTACACAACCTTGGGATACGGAGACATCATCATGTCGCCGTCATGGAGATTGCTGGGACCGATGGAAGCCGCGACGGGGATGCTGATGTTCGGTGTCTCGACGGCGATGATTTTCGCGATCATTCAGAGATTGGTTGAGGCGAGATTTGTCGACATCAAGAATTGAGGGCGTCCAAGCCGTCATGTCCATGCGGCGTGGACGAAGTCATCGGCATGAGCCGTCATCGTAAAATTGCCCGCTTGCCGCCATCGCCGCGAGCGAATGGCCACAAGCAATGATGCGCTGGTTGAGATCGTCATTCTGGAGGGCATCCGGCGCAATGAAAGCCAGGTTGTCGCGCATCTTGACGTACTTATCGCTCAGGTTCGCCATATTTTGAAACTCGGTGTTCAAAAGCTGATAGGCGCTGCGATCCGAAGGCGTGGAAACAGCCACCATCGCCAAGCGAAGGTTTGTCGTCGCACTCGTTCGATACGGCGCCAGCAGACCCGCGGAAAGAGGGAATCCGTTCTCAATCGCGGATGCAAGGGCTGTATGCCATTCGCGCAATGTAGACATTTGCTCGATTCCTGCGGCCAAAAATCTCTGTGAAAAACCAGGATTTTGTGAGACGGGTTGCGACGGAGTCGGCGCGGGGGGTGCCGCGGTGGACGCGGAAGAATTGCTGCTGCCGGACCGGATGGGCACGCTGAGAGCAATGGCGCTTCCGGAATAGCTAAGCGAGCCGTTCACTGCTTCTGCAAGCTCTTCCAGACCAATGAAAAAGTGGCCGTTCATCTGAATCACGGGCACCCCCGTGGATTGACCGTTGATAATCAGCGTACGTTTCTCACCGGCGTCCTGTGGAATCGTGAGCGTGGGGACCAGAAGGGTCAGTGTGACGGCCAACAATGCGAACATCGATTTTCCAATCATGATTTACTCCCGGGAGGTCGGAACTAAGCGGGGGAGACGCAACTCCACCCCCGAAGTTTGCCGATCTTATCGTGAATTTATGGCCTATTCCATTAATTCGAGATTGATAGGCCTGGGGGGGGCTGGTAGGATGCGCGGCAATGGGCGCTGAGGAAGAGCTGCGGATACGTTTTGGCGGGCTGCTGGGCAAGGGCGAAGTGGTGGTGTACACGCTGCTGGCGGTGCTGCTGTTTGCCACGGCGATTGCGACGGTGGCGAACGCGGGACTCTTGCTTTGGCAGGGGCTGGTTCACTGGACAATTTCCGAGCAGACGCTGGAAGTGCTCGACCAACTGCTGGTGGTGCTGATGTTGGTGGAGATCCTGCACACGGTGCGGATCTCGATCCGCTCGCACGTGCTGGTGACGGAGCCTTTCCTGGTGGTGGGGCTGATTGCGTCGATCCGGCGGATGCTGGTGATCACGCTGGAAGCCGCGACGATTTGGAAAAGCGGATGGACTCCCGAAACTGCGAGCATCTTCCGGGCCAGCATGATCGAGTTGGGATTGCTGGGATTTTTGGTTCTTGCGCTGGTATTTTCCATCACGCTGCTGAGGCGGTACGCGCCCACTTCCGAGTAGACCGAAACTCGTCAGCAATCAGGCGGATTTGGCGACGAGGTCGGATTTGGCGTGGGGCGCGGTCTGCGAAGAAGCGGCACCAGCGGGCGAGGATGTAGAAGGCGTCGCACTGGACGCGGAGGACGCAGCAGGCAGCGAACCCGCGGCGGAGAGTAAGGACGCAGAAGCCGCCTCGGGTGCCGACTCGGACGCGGCGGCGGGCTTGGCGCAGACACTGACTGCTTCTGTGATTTGATCGGTTTCCTGCTGCAAGAGGGATTGCCACTTCTGAAACGCCTCTTTTTCCTGCGCCACTTCATTCAAATTGCGATTCATGCGCTCGACGTACTGGCGGGTGACGCGCTCCATTTCCGCTTGCAGAAGTGAATTTTCCTCGGCCTTCCGCGACCAATATTCCTCAAATTTGCGGCGTTGAGAAGATTCGTAGGATGCAATCGCTGACTGGCGCTGCGTGGCGTCCTGAAGAATTGCGTCGAGGGAAATTCCGGCGGCATCGAGAGCCATGAGAAGGGAGGCGCGCTTGCTTTCGGCAGGCAGGCCGCGAAGATGGTCACTGTTGAGCATATCGATGATCTTGTTGATGCTGTAGCCGAGGCGAGGCGCGACGACGCCGGCGGAGCGATAGATGTCTTCGAGGGGCAAGAGGTCTCCCTGCGGAGTGCCGAGGCTAGCAGGAGAGATCGCGTCGGCAGGGGCGTCGAGGGCCGAGCCGTCGGAGGCAGGGAGGGCGCCGAGAGCGCGTGGTTTGGCGCCGTCGTGCGGCGCGCGCTTCGATCCGATGTTGAGCCATTTATTTTGCATGTCGGTCGTCTCCTCGAAAGTCGAAGTATCGTTCTGAAACATCGCGCGCGGAGGATTTCTTGAGGCAATTTCAAAACCAATCACGGGCCGCTCGATAACAGGAGGAGGAAAAGTGACGGGAACCAGAGGAAGCGGCTCGGGCGGGCGAATGAAGATGGGAGAATTCTTAGAATTTTTTTGCGCGGCCGGAACGGAGTGAGTTTTGGGCAAGACGGGGCGAGACTCGGGCGTGGCGATGTGAAAGGAAGGCCTTGAAGACGAGTCCGGCAAAGGGGAGTCCTTTTCTCGCTGCATGCCAACGATAAATTCCGAATATTCCTTGCGGCAGTACTTCGTCTGCGCAGAGAACTGGCCGCGGTGCCAGGAGACATGGATGCGCACGCCGACGGGGATGGGCGCTTTGAGGCGAATACATGCGCCGGATGGGGACATATCCTCGATGCGGGCAGAGTGCGTCTGTGGTGTTCCATCCTGGTCTTCCCAGGAGACGCGGGCGAGGGCCATCATGGCGGTTCTCGGCTCGGGGACGTGGCCGGGCGCGGTCTCCATGATTGAGTTCATCGGCATTTTCCGTGAAGCGATGAGGAGGAGAGCCGAATAGGGGTGCGAGAAAGTAACGGCCGAGCGGGGAAAAAATCAGGAGCGGGCGGGACGAGCGCGGGATTCGTCGAGCTCGGCTTCGAGGCGGTCGAAGGACTTGCGGATTTCGTCGAGCGAAGGCTCGTGCGGCGACTGCTCCTTCAGTTCCAGGACGAGAGGGAGCGCTGCGGGAACGGAAGAGAGAGCTTCGAGAGCGGCGGGCCAATCGACGGAGCCGCTCCAGGGAAGAAGATGCTCGTCTTTATCGCCGTGATTGTCGTGAATATGGAGAAGGACAGCGCGGTCGCGGAGGATTTCCCAGCCGGAGGCGACACCGCCTTCGATTTGCGCATGGCCGATGTCGAAGCAAATCTTCAGGTCGTGGAGATGCGTTTCGGTGAGGAACTGGTGAAGGGAAGCGGGCGAGCCAAGCTCGTCGGCGGTGTTTTCAAGAGCGATAGTGACGCCGCGAGACTTGGCGAAGACGGAGAGATGCTCGAGAGAATTGAAAGCCGCGTCGAATTTGCGAGGGTCGGCGGACTGGCGGCCCGTGCCGAGATGCTGGACAAGATAGGGAACGGGAATGCGCTCGGCGACTTCGAGGGCGCGCTTGACTTCGTCCATGGCGTCGATTCGGCGGATGCGTTCGGGATCGGAGATGGAAATGGCGACGCCGGTGTCGCGGCCGGGAGCGAGATCGCGCTCGGTGGGCGAATGGAGGGCGCGCAGGGAGATGTGGTGCTCTTCGAGGCGGGCGGCGAGTTCGCGGATGGCGTCCGGAGAACGGTAGTCGAAATGGAAAGGCGAACAGTAGAGCTCGATCTGGGAAACGCCGGACTGGGTGAGTTCGCTGAGAAGCGAAGGACTGAGAGGCTGCTTGACGAAACGAAGCGTGGAGAGGACGCGTTCCATTTCACCCTCAGTTTAGAAACTCTATGGTCAAGGGAAAAACGGCGGGCGTCAATAGGAAGAGAGGAGTGTGGTTCCGAGCCGAAGCGTGCGCGGTCAGCCGAGGACGAGAGATTGGATGCGGCTGAGGAGAGAAAGCTTGGCGGAAGCGTCAGCATCGGAAAGGAGGCCGAGGCCGCAAGAGGTGCCGAGATGCGCGCGTCCACCGGAAATGCGCGGAAGGATTGCTTCGACCTTACGCGCGACGGCTTCAGCGTCTTCGAGAGCAGGATTCTGTCCGTCAAGGAAACCGAGCGCGAGAGGTTTCGAAGAGCCCGAAGAGGTGACGGCGTCCGGCAGGGCCGGAGCGGAGGCGAAATCGAGGCCGAGGAGATCGACGGGCAAATCCTGGAGCGAGTCGTAGAGCGGAGTCGCGTCGTTCCAGTAGAGATAGAGTGCGAGGATAGAGCGGCGGGAATCCGCGGCCGCGGAATCGCGGGCGGAGGCGAGAGCGGCAAGGCCCGCCGAGAGCAGAGGAAAATCTTCGGGGAAAGCGGCGGCAGCGGGCTCGTCGATTTGAATGATGTCCGCGCCGGCCTGGGCGAGGGATTTCACTTCGGCGGCGAGGGCCTCGGCAAACGCTTCGACGCGATGGGCGAGCGAGGAAACAGATTCGGAGGCGCCGCTGGCGGAAGAATCGGCAGAAGAAAATTTGGCGAGCGTGTAGGGGCCGGTGAGGACCGGTTTGATGGAAAGCTTTCCGGCTTTGCCGCGCGGGGTGGAGAGATTGCCGAGAGCGTTGCGCGCGAAGACGTATTCGTGAGTGATGAAGGAGCCGCGGCGCAGAGGGCGTCCGGTGAGAACGGGCTGTCGATAGCGCTGGGATGAGCCGGGAAAGGTGTGCGTGCCGTCGAGGTGCACGTTGTCCATTTCCCGCATGAAATGGGCGATGGGATCGAGCCAGCGGACCTGGCCATCGGTGACGATTTCAAGGCCGGCCTCGACCTGTTCGGCGATAGCGCGGCGGGCCATGGCGTTTTGGGCGTCGACGAGATCGGCCGTGGTGCGGGAGCCGGATTGAAAGGCCTTCCACGTCTCGTCGAGATGGAGCATTTCGGGAGCGGCGCCGATGCGCGGATAGCTGCCGGCGCTTGAAAGAATGAGGTGGGATGGCGCGCGTTTCATGCAGGACCCCGGGAAGCGGTACGCAGACGGTAGTCGAAAGAAGAGGAGGCGTCAAGAAGGAGTATGGGACGAATGGAGTCCGTCGTTGGATTGGCCAGGGAGCGTTTTGTCGACTGACCACCCCGACCTTGAGGCAGGGGCCTCAAGGCTCGGATGGAGAGTGTAAGGCGGAATTTTTCAGAAAAAAATACGCACTGAGTAGTGCGACTCGTTACACCTTCGCCAGGTAGGTTGTAAAAAAGAGCAGCCTCATTGTGCCGGGGCGGAGTCTGGCTGATCGCCGACGGAGAAATAGGTGCACTCGGGATGATGGAAGACGAGCGCGCTGACGCTGGCTTCCGGATCCATCATCATGCCTTCGGTGAGATGGACGCCGATTTCTTCGGGGCGAAGAAGGAGCCAGAGGCCGGCCTGATCGTCGAGATTGGGGCAGGCGGGATAGCCGAAGCTGTAGCGTTTGCCGCGATAGCGCGAAGTGAAGCGCTCCTGCATGGTCATCGCGGGGGGATCGGGGAAGCCCCAATCTTCGCGGATGCGGCGATGCAGCCATTCGGCGCAGGCTTCGGCGGATTCGAGCGCGAGCGCCTGAAGCGCGTGCGAGTAAAAATATTCGCCATCGGATTTGGCCTTTTCAGCGCGGCTGCGGATGCCGGCACCGGATGTGACGACGAATAGCGCGAGATGGTCGCGCGCGCCAGCAGAGGCGGGAAGAATGTAGTCGCTGAGGCAGAGTTTGTCTCCCGCGCGCTGGCGCTGAAAATGAAACGTGTGGAGAGGCGAGGAAGCGCCGGGAGCGAACAGAGCGATGGAATTCGCGTGGCGCTCGGCTTCGAAAAATTGCCAGACGGCGCCGATTTTCATGAAGGAGAGAGCCTGGCGCTTCACTTCTTCCATGTTCTGAAAAAGATCAACGGCTTGCGGATCGCGCTCGGTGAGAGCCTTTTCAAAATTTCCCCGGAAGCCGAGATGGCGGCCGAACACCATGTAGGGATTGACGTAGCTCCAAATTTCCTGCACGTCGGGAACGGCGCGGACCTTGCGGTCGAGATAAGCGGCGTGGGGAATGGAAATGCTGGTGCGTACGCGCGGCGAGCGTTCTTCACCGGCGGGCTCGGCGGGACGCGGAGCTTCCTCGACGGCAACGGCCGCGCCTTGATACCGATTGCTTTCGAGGACGGACGAGCGGCGATCGGGATCGGAAAGCTCGTTCATCAGGCGCAGGCCGGTCATTGCGTCTTTCGCATAGCAGACGGCATTGCTGTAGTGCGGCGCAATTTTTGTGCGCGTGAATTTTTCGGAAAGCGCCGCACCGCCGACGAGAAGAGGCACGTCGATGCCCGCTTCGCGAAGATCGATGGCGGTCGATACCATCTGCTGCGCGCTCTTGACGAGGAGGCCCGAGAGTCCGATGGCGTCGGGACGATGCTCGCGGTGGGCGCGAATCAATTCCTCGGGCGGGACTTTGATGCCCAGGTTCACGACGTCGTATCCGTTGTTTTTCAAAATGATCTCGACGAGATTCTTGCCGATGTCGTGGACGTCGCCCTTGACCGTGGCAAGGATCACGCGGGCGCGCTTTTCCGTGTCGGATTTTTCCATGAACTGCTCGAGATGCGCGACGGCGGTCTTCATCGCCTCGGCCGATTGCAGGACTTCGGCGACGATGAGTTCGTTGTTGTTGAAGAGGCGGCCGACTTCGTTCATGCCGGCCATGAGAGGGCCATTGATGATATCGAGCGGGGCCGAGCCTTCGGCCCGCTTGCGTTCGAGATCGTCGACGAGGCCGTCCTTCGAGCCTTCGATGATGTAGTTGGCGAGGCGCTGGTCGAGCGGAAGATCCGCCGCGGCGGATTTCTTGCGCGCGCCGGTGGCTCGGAAATGCGCGGAAATCGCGGCGATGTGGAACTGGTTGACCGCGATTTTCTGCTCGCGCGATTGTTCGCGCCAATCAGCGGGGGCCGCGCGAAGATGCTCGGCCTGCGGATGATCGTCGGGAACATTCGTTGGCGGGCGATTGAAGAGCAAGTCTTCGGCGAGCTTGCGCTCCTGCTCGGGAATCGAGGGGTAGCGCTCGATGCGCTCGGCATTCACGATGGCGAGGTCCAGGCCGGCTTTGGTGCAGTGATAAAGAAAGACGGAATTGACCACTTCGCGCGCGCCGGCGGGAAGGCCGAAGGAGACATTGGAGATGCCGAGCACCGTGCGAATGTGCGGAATTTTCTGGCGAATCAGGCGGACGCCTTCAATCGTCTCGACGGCTCCGCCAATATAGTTCTCGTCCCCTGTGGCGCAGGGAAAGACGAGCGGGTCGAAGATGATGCTCTCCGGATGGATGCCGAATTTCTCGGTGAGCAGGCCATAGGAACGCTCGGCGATTTCGAGCTTGCGCTCGCGAGTGAAGGCTTGCGCCTGCGTGGGATTTTCGTCGATGCAGCCGACGATAAGCGCCGCCCCGTAAGTGCGGGCGAGCGGGCAGACGCGCTCGAATTTCTCCTCGCCGTCTTCGAGGTTGATCGAATTAATGATGCTCTTGCCCTGGCAATAGGTGAGCGATAGCTCGATGGAGCGCGGGTCGGTGGTGTCAATCATGACCGGCGCCTTGATTTTGCGGATGAGCTTCTCGTAGAACGGCGGAATGTCTTTCAATTCGTCGCGCTCGGTGCTTTGCAGGCAGACGTCAACGATGTGCGCGCCGCTTTTCACCTGGCGGCGGGCAATCTCCGTGGCTTCTTCCCATTGCTCGGCGGCGACGAGCTTTTTGAATTCGCGCGAGCCGATGACGTTGGTGCGTTCGCCGACGATGAGCGGACGTGTGGAATCTTCGGCCTCGATGACGTCGATGCCAGAATAAACGGCGCGATGGCTCGGGGCCTGCGGGCGGCGCGGCGATTTACCGCCAGCCATTTGAGCGATGGCGCGGATGTGCTGCTCTGTAGTGCCGCAACAGCCGCCGACGATGTTTAACCATCCTCGGTCGATGAAGCGCTCAAGCTGCTCGGCGAGCGAGGTGGGCGTCTCGCCGTATTTCCCTTCTTCGTTCGGCAATCCGGCGTTCGGGTAGCAGGAAACGGCGCGATTTGTGAGCGATTGCAGCGAGCGAATGTGATCGGTCATGAACTCGGGACCGGTGGCGCAGTTGAGGCCGAGCGAAACGAGGTCGAGATGATCGAGCGAAGCCCAGAGGGCCTCGACCGTCTGTCCGGCGAGCATGGTGCCCATCGGCTCGATGGTGACGGAGATCATCAGCGGAATGGGCTGGCCGATTTCGTGGCTCAGGTCTTGGATTGCGAGCGCGCCCGCCTTGATATTGCGCGTGTCCTGGCAAGTTTCGAGCAGCAGGATATCGGCCCCGCCTTCGACGAGGCCTGCGGCCTGCACGTGATAGGAATCGCGCAGCTGCGAAAACGTGACTCCACCGGTGACGCTGATGGCTTTCGTCGTGGGCCCCATCGAGCCGGCAACGAAGCGAGGCTTCGCGGAGGTAGAAAATTCGTCCGCGGCCTGGCGGGCCAGCTCGGCGGCGCGGCGGCTGATTTCGCGGCCGCGATCTGCCAGGCCGTATTCGGCGAGCACGAGAGGCGTGGAACCGAAAGTGTTCGTCTCGATAATGTCCGAGCCGGCTTCGAGATATTTGCGGTGGATGCCGAGAATCACGTCCGGGCGCGTGAGGACAAGGTTCTCGTTGCAGCCTTCGAGATGTGGGCCGCCGAAATCGTCCGCCGTGAGGTGAGACTGCTGAAGCATGGTGCCCATGGCACCGTCGAGGACGAGGATGCGCTGACGAAGGAGTTCGCGGAGGGCGAGACCCTGCTGGATGAGGTTTCTCATGTCAGGCGCGCTCCTTGGGCAAGCGAAATGGAGCGCTCAAAATTAGATGAGCGTGAAAACGGCGCCGAAGCGGGATTCTTCGGATTGGCACGGACACTGCGGAATTGGCTGCGAATGTTGAAGTCGGTTCACTCGCCATTACTGCTTAGAAATTCGGGCTGCACACTGGCCGGGACCAAACCAGCCTTCTGGCCCCGTGAGAAAAGCTCGCGAACGGCGCGGCGGCCTTCCTCTCCATAGTCTACGGTCCAGTGGTTCACGTACATCCCGACGAACTTGTCGGCGAGATCCGGGTCCATATCGCGCGCGAACTGCATGGCATAGTCGAGCGCGGCTTCGCGATGCTCGAGCGAGTAGGTGACGCTGTCGCGGATGATGCGAGCGACCTGGCGGCCAAGCTCAGGGCCGAGCGAGCGGCGGATGGCGTTGCCGCCAAGAGGAAGCGGCAGGCCGGTCGTCTCCTGCCACCACTGGCCGAGATCGACTACCTTTTGCAGGCCGATTTGCGAATAGAGGAGCTGGCCTTCGTGAATCAGCAGTCCCGCTTCTACTTCCTTGTTGTGCACGGCGTCGAGAATTTTGTCGAAGGGCATCGAGATGGTTTCGACTTTGGGCTCGAAGAGCTTGAGGGCGAGATAGGAAGTGGTCAGTTCCCCGGCGATGGCGATTTTCCGGCCGGCAAGCTCGGTCTTCTTGATGGGTTTGGTGGAGACGACAATGGGGCCGTAGCCCTCGCCAAAGCTCGCGCCGCAATCGAGCAGAACGTACTTGTGAGCGACGAATGCGTAGCCGAAGAAGCTGAGCGCGGTGACGTCGTAGATCTCGTTGTGCGCCTCTTTATTGAGGGTCTGGATGTCGCAGAGGGTGTGGACAAACTTCACCCCGGGGAGGCGGACCTTGCCAGTCGCCAGGGCGTAGAACATGAAGGCGTCGTCGCTATCGGGCGAATGCGCGAGGCGGATTTCCGCTGGTTTTGTCGTGGGAGCTGGGGTCGACATTTCCGTAAGCCGTCCTATATCTCACGCAGAAGAGCAATCTGGCACTCTCGGGCAAAAGAGGGTGGTGCGACCTCCTGGAGCCCGGTGCGGAAAGATCGTGCCAAGGGTGGATGTCTTCCGGCGTGAGTGCCGTGATTGAGACGTAGGAAGGATACCACACCCCCGGCCCCCCGGATAGGCAGACAGGGACTACGGGAGTCGAAGGCCAACCAATAGGCAGTCGGGCAGATGCTTTTGGGAAGTCAGCCGGCCGAGCAGGCTATTTGGATTGACTTGTGGAAGGGGAAGAAGGCTTTCCGGGGATAGTGGGGATCCAGCGGACGATGGCGGTGATGACAGCTTCATCGACGTGGCCCGGCTTGTGGTACTCCTCCGGCGAAGATGGGGCGGTGCCGGAGACGAGCATGTGATTGAGGCCGGGAAAGGACTGAATCGTGGCGTCCTTTTTGTTCGCGAGAGCGGATTTCCAGGCGTTGAAGTCGGCAGCGGGAACTTGATAGTCCCGGTCGCCCTGCAGGACAAGAATGGGGATCGCTAAGGTTGCGGCGATGGTTTCGGGGTGGTAGCCGCGCAGGTCGAGCCAGTAGGAAGCGGGCGAATTCGTGCCAAGAAAATTCACCGAATCGCCCTGGCGAAGAAGGGGGCTCTCGATCTGCTTCGCGGAGTCCTCCGCCATTTGAATTTCCTTTTCCGCCTGCGCACTCGGGATGCCGCTGAGCGACGCGATGTACTTCAACTGATCCACGGCGAGCTTTTCAATCGGCTCGGTAGGGGCGGCAAGAAGAATGAGTCCGCGAATTTGCGCGTCGTGACTGGCGATGCGCGGCGCGAGATAGCCGCCGAGGCTGTGACCAAGGAGAAATACGCGCGAGGAGTCGATTTTGGGCTGTTTCGCGACCAGAGCGACGGCAGCCTGCGCGTCGCGGATGACTTCGTCGTCAACGGTGAGAGAAGCAGGATCGTCGCTGATCTGCGTGCCGTATTTCGCGGTGCGCTTCGTGTAGCGATAGACGGCGATGCCATGCGAGGCGATCCCCCACGCGAGGTCCTTGAACGGCTTATTCGGGCCGATGGTTTCGTCCTGGTCATGCGGGCCGGAACCGTGAACAAGGACAATCACCGGGAAAGGGCCGTCCCCATGGGGGATTGTCAGAGTTCCCGGCAGGCCGTATTTACCGTTCACGAGCGGAAGAGGATATTCGGTGAACGAAGAGGGATGAGCGTAGGCGGGAGCGATCCAGGGAGCGAACGGCTGTTCGTGCGGACGAAAAAAAAGTCCGGCAAGCTTGCCGTCGGGGTCGAAGGCCACGCGAGCGTCCAGATCGGCGCGTTCGAACTTGCAGACGACGGTGACGATCTGCTGTGCACCGGCCTGGTCGACGCGCGTCTGGTCAATTGAGAGAAACGCGCCCACATGCTCGATCAAATTGTTCCAGGCAGCGGCAACCTTGCCCGGGGGCAGCGCGGCCGCCATTTGCGCGTTGTAGCGCGCTTCGACCTTGGCGAATTGTCCGGCGACCATGTCGTTGACGATTTCTTTAGCGGTGTCGATGAGGGGAGTCGCCTGAAGTGGTGATTGAGGGGCCGGTTCGGCGGGAGCGGCGGCAGACTGGGCGCTACACAGGGAAGCGAACAGGAGCAGCCCGGCTATTGCCGCAATTGCGCGGAACGACCATGGGCGCACAGCGCGGCGAAGAAGATAGGATTTCGTGAAGCTCGACAGTTTATATTTCATTTCTGAGTGAGATGGGTTTTCCGCGGCGCGGGTTGGGCGCGAATGAAGGGTACGAGCGAATTCCCAAAGCGGCGGGGCGAATTTCCTGGCTGGATCAGGCGCCCGCTGCCACTCTTTTTGTTTTCGCCAACTGGACGCCGCGGATGGCTGCCAGAATCAGCGCGATCTTGAGCACTTCCCCTGGCAGGAAGGGAACGGCACCCTGTGACAGGACAGCGGCTCCGCCGAGGTGAAGGGAGGCAGCCAGCCAAGAGCATCCGCCTATGAAAATCAAAGCGTCTCCGGCGACGAGAGCGCCGCAAAGGCGGAAGAAATTCTTTGCTGCGCCACGCTCAATGAGCCATCCGGTGAAATACGCTGCAACCGGATACGAAAGCAAATAACCGGCTGTGGGGCCGAAAAAGCGGGCGGGGCCGGGCATTCCGAAGGGCTGGAAGACTGGAAAGCCTGCGGCTCCTTCCAGAAGATAGAGGCCGAGGGCCAGAGCGCCGCGGCGAGAGCCGAGAAGTACGGCGACGAGCAGAACGCCAAACGTTTGGCCTGTGATCGGCACGGGCGTCCAGGGCAGAGGAATTGCAATCTGGGCGCAAAGAATCATCAGGACGTTGGCGGCCAAAATGCGAAGAACGTCGGAGGTGAAATTTTCGCGGGGGAAACTGCGATCGGCCAGAACCTTTGTCTGCTGCATACGTCTCCTCAAAAAGATTGCTGCGGCGGGGAAGCGCCAACTTCCGCGGGCATTATACCCGAGACGGCAACGTCATTCCTGCTTTTCCTGGGAAATAACAGGGTCGTCGAGCGTCGCAACGGCGCCGTGTTTATCCGCGGCGTGCATATTCCCGTCGCTGTCGAGAAAGAAGGAGCGCTTGCCGCTACGGCCGTATTCGGCGGGAGACGCGGCCAGCTCGAATTTTTGAGCGATGCCGCCGGGATCGGGAACGATGCGGTAGCGGTAGAGGTAGCCGTTTTCCTCGCCCGCCGCGAGCGATGCGTCGACAAGGTTTGCCTGCTCGGGAGATATCTGGCCTTGCGGCGCGGGACCGAGCTCGGCTAGTGATTCCGGCAGCCGGCCGAAAGCGTCCGAATATCTGCGAATGGTGAGAGCAAGTTCGCGGAGTGAATTCATGACTTCTGTTTCCTTCGCCGCGAGGTCCGCGGCGGCCCACTGCTGCGAGAGTTCGGGAATGTCAAAGAGAACGAGCCCCAGCGAGAGGATGCGCCAGCCTCCGCCCTCGCGAACGAGACCGAATTGCGTCGTTTGTCCCTTGGTGACCGTGACGGGAATGAAGGCCAGGTTTTCGTGGATGCGCGGGTCGCCGAGGCGGAATTCGGAGGTACCGTCGGAGGCTTCGCAGCGGAGAATGGGATGATTTTTCGCGTCGGAAGAAAGCAGCGGGTGCCCGGCATTGTCGGTCAGGGAGATGTGGCGCATAAAGAGAGTGCGCTCTTCGGCGGGAAGCGCGCGAAAGGCGCTGGCGTTGTTAAACGTGAGATAGGTGGAGAAGTGAGAATCCTGCCAGCGGCAAGCGTAGGTGAGAGCGGCAATGAGAGCGGAAGATGGGTCGGCTTCCTTGCCATCGACGCCGTCCGTCGAGGCCGCCTGGGCGCGAAGCGGAGCTGCGTAGGCAAGGAAGGATGCAGCCAGCAGCAGAACAAGAGCGGGAAGAAAAAACCGGATGGCGCGCGACGTCATTGTGGTTGTGATTTGGCCTGAAGGAGGATGGTTGCCAGCTCGCGCGTGAATTGCGAACGCGGCAAAACGCGCGCGCAGCCTGCGGAGCGGGCACGTTCGGCGAGATCGGTCTGCACGTGGGAAAGAAACGCAACGATGGGGAGATCGGGAAATTTTGAATGGAGGCCCACAATCGCCTCGACGGGCTGACACTTGGCGTTGAGATCGACAATCACGATGTGAGGAGAATTTTTGACGATTTCAGCGAGAAGCGGCGCCGCAGATGGAAACGTGCGCAACCGGACGTTGAGTTGTTTGGCCGTCTCGAGCATTTTGGCCTGAAAGAAAAGATCGTCAACGAGAGCGAGAGCATCCGCCATTTTTTCGCGCCTTTCCTATCTCACGTGTAGCACGTGAGCGGCGGAGAGACAAGCGCCGCGCGGAAAAAATGTCGTGCATCCGGGAGCGCGCGGAGACTTGCGGCCCATTGCCTGATGCGGCCAGAATTCGCAGGAAGTGCGATGATAGGTGGGCAAAAGGACGGAACCGGAGGGACCGCTATGAACGCCAAAGCCGCGCCACAATCGCTGCCGGGAATCGCCGTGCTGGAGCAGACGCCGATTATTCTGGAGAAAATTCTGCTGAGCGCCGGGGAGGAAGAGTCTCTCTGGAAGCCGGCGGCGGACCGTTGGTCGATTTGCGAGGTGCTGGCCCATCTGGCGGACACGGAACAGCACGTGTTTCGCGGGCGCGTCGAAAAAATGGTGAAAGAAAAAAATCCACCGCTCGCATCGCATGACCAAAACGAAGCCTACGCGCGCGGAGAATATTCGAAGGGAAGCGGACGCGAGAACCTGAAAGTCTTCTGCCACGAGCGAGACAGGAGCCTTTCGATGCTGCGATATCTTTCGCCCGAGGCGCTCGCGCGCACGGGACAGCACGAAAAGCTGGGGACAATCACCGTCGGGCATTTGATGAACGAATGGGCGTTTCATGACCTCGGCCATATCCGGCAGATTGCAGAGCTGTTCCGCGCGAAAGTTTTCTATCCGAACGCGGGACCGTTTCAGCAGTTCTATACGGTCAAGCCATAAAGAATTTTGGATTGCGGGAGAGGAAGCAGGCGATCAGTGGCCGGCGCTTTCGTCTTCTGTGACGCCGACAACTTCGTCTAAAACAGGTCCCGGGCGCCCCTTCACGCGGTCGTAAGCGGTGATCTGGCACGTCGAGCCGAGAGCTTCGTTGTAATACGTAGGAACGCCGAGAGCGGTGCGCAGCTCTTCATTGAACTGCCGGAGATCGGCGAGTTGCTGGCGGTGAGCCGGGAACTTCTTGCCGTTATGGGTCAGCAGAAATTTCTGGTAGCCGGCATCCCAGAGGCGCGCGAATTGTCCCTGCATCATGATGCAGGGGATTTCGGTCATCTGGAATTCGCCCTTGTTGTTCTTGCGGAGTTCGGCGCCGCAGGAATATTTTTCGATGCGCACCACGCCGCCGGAATTCCGGACAAGGAAACCCTTCGCGGAGAGCGACTCGATCTGGGCTTGCGTGAAGAGCTTGTCGACGTACCACATCGCCCATCCAGAGTATTGATTCATCTTCCGGCTGTCAAAGGCAAAAATCGGCATCGCAATTTTGGCAAAAAACATCCAAAATAAACAGAGATATGGTTTCCTTCACCCCATCCGTCCTCGTTACGCCTGCGGCCAAGGCCGCCCGATGTTGCGCGTCCCATTTCCCCCGCGCCCGCCGTTCGATTTGTTAAACTGACCGGATTCGACACTCTACGCAAGGTTGGCAGCGGGCCTGATTTTGCGGTTTTCTGCACCGAGACGAGATTCTTGCAGCTATTTTTTACGAACAGGGATTGCATGAGCGCTTTGAATAAGACGACAATTTCTTCCGCTGGGACAGGGGCGCATACCATAAAGCCGCTGGGGCAGCACTTGTTGGACCGTATCGGCAATACGCCGCTGCTGCGGCTTGGGCGCGTGGGCGCGGAATTTCCGAACGTCGAATTTCTGGCGAAGGCGGAATGGTTCAATCCCGGCGGCTCGGTGAAAGATCGCGCGGCGCTTTCGATGATCCGCGACGGCGAGCGAAGCGGCGCACTGCGGCCGGGCAAGATAATCCTGGATGCCACGAGCGGAAACACGGGGATCGCCTATGCGATGATCGGCGCCGCCCTGGGATACCGCGTGAAGCTTTGCTTGCCTTCGAGCGCATCGCCCGAAAGAAAACATATTTTGCAGGCATATGGCGTCGATATCGTCTACACGCCGGGAGATGAAGGAACCGACGGGGCAATCCGCCGGGTGAAAGAAATTTTCGCGTCCGACCCGGACGCGTATTTTTATCCCGACCAATACAGCAATCCGGCAAACCCTGCGGCGCACTATGCGACGACCGCGCCGGAAATCTGGTCGCAGACTGAAGGGCGAATCACGCACTTCGTCGGGGGGCTCGGCACAACCGGGACTTTCTGCGGGACGACACGGCGATTGAAAGAGTTGAATTCGGCGATCCGCTGCATCAGCTTTCAGCCTGATTCAGGCTTCCACGGACTCGAAGGGCTAAAGCATTTGGCCACGGCGATTGTGCCGAAAATTTATGATGCGGGGCTTGCGGACGGGGACTTGGCGATCGAGACCGAAGCGGCGCATCGGATGGTGAAGCGACTGGCGCGCGAGGAGGGAATTCTTACGGGCGTGAGCGCCGGGGCCGCCTTGGTCGCCTGTTTTCGAGTCGCGAAGAGATTGGCGCCGGGTGAGGGGGCTGTGATCGTCACTGTTTTTCCCGACTCCGGCGAAAAATATCTTTCGGACCGGTTTTGGAGCGAGGACGATTGAGCGCTACGAACCTGAAATTGAGCGAATCGCTTGCGGCGCGGATTCGCGCGCACGGCGTCGAGACGTATCCGCACGAATGCTGCGGCGCGCTCCTGGGACGCGACGGCGAAGCCGGCGCTCCGCGTTTGGTGAGCGATTTGTTGCCGCTGGCAAACCGGCGCGACGATTCGCCGCGTAACCGTTTCGAACTGACGCCGGATGATGTCCGCCTAGCGGAAAAAGCGGCGCGGGACAAGGGGATCGAGCTGCTCGGCTGGTATCATTCGCATCCGGATGCTCCGGCGCGGCCAAGCGAATACGACCGCGATCACGCATGGCCATGGTATAGCTACATCATCGTGAGCGTGCAGAAGGGCGAACCGCGCGACATGACTTCGTGGCGCTTGCAAGACGACCGGACAGGCTACGATCCGGAAGCGATTGAAATTTCAGTCTAGAACCGGCGCGGAATATTTCGAAGTGCTCTGCGCATCTAAGGGGAGGAGCGCGAATGGGCGTGAAAGTGATCATCCCGACGCCGCTACGGGCGTACGTGGGAAAGCAGGAAAGCGTCGAGGTGCAGGGCGCGACGGTCGGCGAAGCATTGACCGCGCTGACGGCGAAGTTTGGAGACCTGAAGAAGCACCTTTACACGGAAGATGGCCGTCTTCGCAGCTTCGTAAACGTGTACGTGAACGACGAGGACATCCGCTTCCTGCAAAAGGACCAGACCGGCCTGCGCGAGGGCGACACGATCAGCATCATCCCCTCGATTGCCGGCGGCGCATGAGCGCTTCAAGACATTAAGACAAGGGAGTTTTGCGATGGCATCGAAGATAGAAGTTCCCACGAAAACGGTGGCAGCTGCAACGTCTGCAACGCTTTCAAACGAGGAGATTCTTCGCTACAGCCGCCACCTGATCATGCCGGAAGTCGGCATGGAGGGGCAGCTAAAGCTGAAACAGGCCAAGGTGCTGTGCATCGGCACGGGAGGCCTGGGCGCGCCGCTGGGGCTGTATCTTGCCGCGGCCGGCGTGGGACGGATCGGGCTGATCGATTTCGACGTCGTGGATTTCACAAATCTGCAAAGACAGGTTCTGTTTGGCAGTGGCGATGTGGGAAAACCGAAAATCGAAGCGGCGGCGTCGCGGCTGCGCGATTTGAATCCGGATATTCGAATCGACACGTTGGAAACGCGTTTGACAAGGGAGAACGCGCTCGGCATTTTGAAAGACTACGACCTGATCGTCGATGGCACGGACAATTTCCCCACGCGCTACTTGGTGAACGACGCGTGTGTATTGCTCGGAAAACCGTATGTATACGGTTCGATTTTCAGGTTTGAAGGACAGATAACCGTATTTGCGGAGCCGGATGGGCCCTGCTACCGCTGCCTATATCCTGAACCGCCTCCGCCGGGCCTTGTGCCTTCATGCGCCGAGGGCGGAGTGCTCGGCGTGCTTCCCGGCATCGTTGGCACGATTCAGGCGATGGAAACGCTGAAGCTGATCATCGGAAAAGGGCAGCCGCTCGTCGGCAGGCTGCTGCTCTTCGACGCTCTGGCGATGAAATTCCGCGAGTTGAAGCTCCGCAAAAATCCGGAATGTCCCGCGTGCGGCGAGCACCGCACCATCACGCACCTGATCGATTACGCGGAATTTTGCGGCATTCGTGGTGAGGAAGCGGAGGCGCCGGTGACGTCCGTCCCTGAAATGACGCCGAAAGAACTGAAAGCGCGGCTGGACCGCGGAGACGATATTTACGTGCTCGACGTGCGCGAGCCGCACGAGTATCAGATCTGCAACATCGGTGGGCATCTGATTCCGCTCGGCGAACTGCCGCTGCGCGCGGCGGAGCTTGATTCATCGCAGGAGATTGTCGCGCACTGCCGCAGCGGCAAGCGGTCTGCGGAAGCCGTCGAGTTTCTGCGCAAGGCAGGCTTCCGCAAATTGTGGAACTTGAAGGGTGGTATTCTTGCCTGGTCAGACGAGGTGGATCCGTCCGTGCCGAAATATTGAGCGCGGCGGTTTTACTTCGCTTTCCCGCGCGGGAAGATGTGTGAAAAGCGGAACACTGAGGAGGGGCAATGGCGGCAAAGATTACAGTGGCAAATAACGGACCTTTGCTCGTTTCGGGCGAATTCGAACTCCTCGACGCTGAAGGACGAGCCTTTGGCCTCGCTGGACGCGCAAACATAGCGCTCTGCCGTTGTGGGCACTCGCAGAACAAGCCGTTTTGCGACGGCAGCCACAAAACGAACGGCTTTCAAAGTGTCGTCGAAGCCCGGGAACTTCCTCCTCAAAAGCCCAAGGCTTGAGCTGGGCTAGTGGGTAAGACCCTCGCCCCGAGGTAACCTTTTTACACTGCCTGGCGGTGTAAAGGCAGCCGGGAATAACTCCTGACTTCTTTCCATTCTCGCAATTCATTTAAAAGAAAATGGTTAGATAGTACTAAAACTATTAGTACGAAAGGCATGCCGTTTGCACACCGTTTTGTGGGTAGGTGTAGTCGGCTGGGGGTTTTGTGCTACGTCATGGCGATTTTTGGGGGCTCCTCGACCGCTTTCGTCTTGCGCTGGTCTGTCTGATCGGTTTGATGGGGTACAGCGCTGTCTTGATGGCGCTGCGCGAATCTCCATTCCGCGCCAATCCGTTTCTCGACACCTACATGCAGATGGCGGGCTGCCTGATCGCGTTCACTTTTGCCGCGAACGCATTGGTGAGATTCCGCGGAACGCGTGATCGCGCTTCGCTGATACTCGCATTCGGATTCGCACTGGCAGGATTGATTGAGGCGGGGACGAGCGTGATGCTGGTCCGTGGCGCGCTGATGTCCTCGGACCTTGTTGACCATGTCTCTCTCAGTTGGCTCGCGGGGCAGACTCTTCTCTCGGTCCTGGTGCTGGCGGCGTTGACCGTCGAGCGGCGCGTTCCCTTCGCGCGCGACCCGGGAAAAGAGATTGCCGGTGCGACGCTGATCGTTGGTGGGCTTGCCTATCTGACGAGCGTCTTTTATTTCCTGCTGCCCACTCCGCCCAAAATTCATCCCGGCGCACTCTTTCCGCGTCCCTGGGACCTGCTGCCCGCAGCGATTTTCACGATTGCGGCGTTCGGGTATTCCTTCCGCCTGCGGCGCGTCGAAGGATGGCTGGACCGTGCGCTCGTGGCAGCGGCGGTGATGGACGCGATGTGCCACTTGTCGATGAGCCAGTCGCAACACATTTTGGATGCGCCGTTCACGCTCGCTCACGTCCTGCTGGTCAGCAGCTTTGCCGTTGTGCTGGGTGGTACGTTGCTCGACAACGCGCAATTGTTCGATCAGGTGAGCCACATGGCGGCCTCCGATCCGCTCACGGGCCTTTCGAATCACCGGCGCCTTATCGAGGTGCTCGAAAGCGAATTGCAGCGCTCACGGAGAACGGGAAGAAGCTTTGCTCTTCTGCTTTTCGATCTGGACGGGTTGAAGAAGATCAACGACAAATACGGACATTTGACCGGCAGCCGCGCCATCCGGCGCTTGGGGCTGGCGCTTCGCGAAAACAGCCGCGCCATCGATACTCCGGCCCGTTACGGCGGCGACGAATTCGCGCTCGTCCTGCCGGAATCGGATGCCGAAGATGCCTACCAGGTGAGCGGGCGAATTTGCGATCAGTTGGCGAACGATGGGGAACAGCCAAGAGTTACGGTGAGTGTGGGTGCGGCCGTATATCCGAAGGACGGCACCGCGATAGACAAGTTGTTTGCTGCGGCCGACCGCGAACTCTACCGGATGAAAGGGCACGGACAAAAAAAAATAAGACTCGGGCACGTAGCCGCATGTCTCTAGA
Source organism: Candidatus Acidiferrum sp. (assembly GCA_035524135.1). Lineage (GTDB taxonomy): Bacteria > Acidobacteriota > Terriglobia > Acidiferrales > UBA7541 > Palsa-295. Next base: position 26,776 of record DATKPM010000052.1, read on the forward strand.
CCGAGGGGAGCATCATCAATGCGATTTGGGATGGGGGTCCCGAAGCCTTACATGATATCCCGCAGCGAACGGCGCGTGCCGATGGAGGTCGGCGTGCAGATTTTTGGCAACGGGTCCACGCCGGGCAGGGAAACCACCTTTACGGAGAATGTCAGCTCGCGTGGCGCGCGCGTACTGAGCAGCCGCCGATGGAACATAAACGACCACCTGATGCTGATGACGATGACGGGATCGTTCCGCTCTCTCGCGCGCGTTGCCTACTGTGAGATGGTTCCCGAGGCCGGATTTGCCGTGGGGCTGGAGTTTCTTGAGCCGAGCGGCGATTGGGTGATTCGCGGCGGAGCGGCGAACTGAAGCGCGCACGCCCGCGTCCACCGGAGCGTGCCGCATCGGAATTCCCCCTTACTGAATGAACCCGAGATCGGGAACGGGCGTGGGGCCGGCTCCCTCTGGAATCTTTCCGAATTGCGCTTCATACCGTGCGACGTTTTCCTGCAGGGCCAGCGCCAGCCGTTTGGCGTGCGCCGGGCTCAGGATCAGGCTGGACACGAGTTTTCCTTGCGGCAAAGTCGGAAACATGTAGATGAAGTTGAGGGTAAACTCTTCCCCGTTGTGATGCACCACGGCCAGATTGGAATATTGCCCCAGCAACTCCTTTTCGTCGGCTTTGATTTGCACCTGTTGCTTCTGCAATTCAGCCATATAGCGTCTCCTCGCAAGCGGATCGGATGCCCACTATAACAGAACGGCGGAATTCTCATCCCCCCGCGAATTTAGTGAGGAATCGTGCGTGCCTCGCGCAGGTGTACCGGTCGGCGCGAATCTTCGTGGGAAATTCAAGGTGGTTTGCGCCATAATTCTTGGGCGGAAAAATTCATACAGGTGCTGCTGCTCTTTTGAGTCCTGGCCAGCAAGCTGCAATAAAAAAATCGGGAAACGGAGCGCTGTGGGCGCTGATCGCCGTGTTCTTGGTGGGCATCGCGGCGATTGGCTGGGCCATCTTTGGCCCCTCCGCGCCATGGAATCCGCCGCCGCAGATCAAGACAGAGGCCAATCCGGTGGCCGCCACGCCGGAATCGCTCGCAGCGGCAAAATCGCTTTACATGTCGCATTGCGCGCATTGCCACGGCCAGACGGGAGCCGGCGACGGCTCTGAGGCCGGCAAGCTGAGCGTGCAACCCACCGACTTTACCGACGCGCTGGCGATGAAGAAGGCAACGGACGGAGAGCTTTTCTGGAGAATCGGGGCGGGGCGCCGGCCGATGCCCAGTTTTGCGAAAAAACTGACCGAGCAGGAGCGCTGGGAGCTGGTGAATTACATCCGCACGCTTGCTTCGCCTCTGCCTAAATAGCCGCAAACTTCTCTGCGGCGAGTTGACACCCTAGTTCAGCTTGGCCAGAGCGGCGGCGACTTCCTGGAGATCCGGCACGGTGGGAATATCGTAATTCTTGAACCACGCGAGATTCCCCTTGCGGTCGACGACGGCGATGGCCCTGCCCGTGATGCCTTTGTCGGCCAAATAGACTCCGAATTTTTCTGCAACGGCGCCGCGCGGATGGAAATCGGCGAGCAGCGGATAGTGGATGCCCATTTTTTCCGCGTACGCTTTGTGCGACCACACGCTATCGACGCTCAGCCCGAGGATTTGCGCGTCGAGGCCCTCGAATCTCTTCATCTCGTTGACGAAGCACACGTGCTCGTTGGTGCAGACAGGACTCCAGTCGAGCGGGTAAAAGACGATTACCACGTTCTTCTTGCCCTTGAAATCGGAGAGCTTTACTTCGGCTTGGCTCTGATCTTTCAGCGCAAACTCAGGAGCGGGCGCTCCTACGGTGACTCCCATTTCCAGGTCCTCCTCGCGATCGGACGTTAGGATTGCGGACGCATTGTGCAGCGGAGTCCATCATATCCGATGCGGCGGAGCGGTACAAACTACGTGGCTTCGCGTGCGACGAACGCACTGCCGCCGGCAATCTGCTACCATTTTACGGCCTCGCACAGGAGCCACGAAGACTTGCCGCGAACACCGCTCGAAGAAGCCTACCCCCGCATTGATTTTCTTTCCAACAGCCGCAATTGGTGGGCGAGGCTGAAGGGAACTCCACCCGAGTGCGTTCATCTTCGCGATGGCCATCACTGGATTGCAACTCTGCTTCCAGACACTCTGTTCCTGCGCGGCAAGCGCCTCGACCGGCGCATCCCCGCGCGTCCGGAAGTGATGCTTTGCCTCGATTGCCTTGCAGAAGCGGCGCAAAGGGAAATCGGCGCGTATCCGGGCCGCGTCGTCGCCTTCGAGCCTGACGCGCAATCGTTCTCACAATTTTTTTTCCTCGCGCCGGAGGATTTCGAGATGGCGGGTGTGACGCCGGAATTGGCCGAAGCGGTCCGAGCGAAGCTCGAATCCGACGGGCGCGTCTGCGAAGATTGCCGCGCGCCTGCGAGCTGGATTTGGTTTTCGCGTCGGGATGTACCGAGCCTTGACGATGTGGAGAAGATTCGTGAATCTGCGGGAAGGGCCTATTGCGCCGCGCACGGCGTGCGGCGGTTGTGGCAGACATTCGGTGAAATGAAAGAAGCGAGCGTGTACTATATGAACCTTCCTTACGGTGAATCGGGCGCTTTCCTCTGGATCTGACGATGCGCTTGCGCGAAGTGGTAGAAAAATATCTGGCGCTTGGCGGCGGCTATGGCCGCTCGGTCGCACTCGCGTCTTTCGACCTTCCGCCCTCGGATGCCGAGCGCATCTTCAGCGCCATCGATGACGATTATCAAATCAGCCGCTTCCTTCATTTCACCAATTCATCCGGCGAAGCCTACGCCATCAACGGCTATCCGCAGACGCACCTCACGATCGACGCAGGGATTCAGCCGCTTCTGTAGATTTTCGCAACTGGGCGAGATGCGGGCTACTTCACGCCCACGGTCAGGCGCTCGGCAAGGGCCTTTTGCTCGGCAAGGATCTCCCGGGGTAAGCGGGAGCCGAACTGCTCGAAGAATTTTCCCGACTGTTCGTTCTCTTCCCCCCACTCCGCCCCGTCGACTCGCAGCAATTCGTCCACAGCGCTCGATGAAATAGAAAGACCCCGCAGGTCGAGCGCCTCGCGAGCAGGCACGAATCCAATCGGTGTTTCGACGGCGTTCGCGCGCCCCTCGATGCGCCCGAGCATCCATTCGAGCACGCGGACGTTGTCACCATAGCCGGGCCAGAGGAATTTTCCATTCGTGTCGCGGCGAAACCAGTTCACATAGAAAATCTTCGGAGCGCGGCGGAGTCGCGGCTCCATATCCAGCCAATGCTGGAAATAATCGGCCATGTTGTAGCCGCAGAAGGGAAGCATGGCCATAGGGTCGCGCCGCGTGACCCCCACTTTGCCCGTCGCTGCGGCGGTCGTTTCCGATGCCATCGTCGCGCCCATGTACACGCCGTGCTGCCACGAGCGCGCTTCATAGACCAGCGGAGCCACGCGCGCGCGCCTGCCGCCGAAAATCAGCGCGGAAATTGGCACTCCCTCAGGATCTTGCCAGTGTGTGGAGATGGAAGGGGCCTGCGAAGCCGCCACCGTGTATCGAGAATTCGGATGCGCCGCCGGACCGCTCTCCCGCAACCACGCCTCTCCGCGCCAGTTCACCAGTCCGGCCGCAGGCTCGCTGCCAATTCCTTCCCACCAGATATCGCTGTCCGGCGTGAGAGCCGTGTTTGTGAAGATGGCGTCGTGCGAAAGCGCCGCCATCACGTTGGGATTCGTTTTCAGATTCGTGTGCGGTGCCACGCCAAAGAATCCGGCTTCAGGATTGATGGCGCGCAGCGTTCCGTCTTCGGCGACGTGCATCCAGGCGATATCGTCGCCCACCGTCCAGACGCGATAGCCCTCCGTTTCAAGCGCGGAGACCATCATCGCCAGGTTTGTCTTCCCGCAAGCGCTCGGAAAGGCGGCGGCCATATAGGTGACTTTGCCGGAAGGATCTTCGAGGCCAAGGATCAGCATGTGCTCCGCCATCCAGCCTTCGTCGCGCGCCATCCAGCTCGCGATTCGCAGAGCAAAGCATTTCTTGCCCAGCAGCGCATTCCCGCCGTAGCCGGAGCCGACGCTCCAGATCAGTTTTTCTTCGGGAAAGTGCAGGATGAAGCGGCGTTCGGGGCTCAGATCGCCAATCGAATGCAGGCCGGGAACAAAGTCGTCTGAATTCCCCAGTCTTTCGACGGCGGCCGCGCCCATGCGCGACATTTTGCCCATGCTGGCGACGACGTAGGGAGAATCGGTGATTTCGACTCCGATTTTGCTATAGGGAGAATCGGCGGGACCCATGATGTAGGGAACCACATACATCGTACGATTTCGCATCGCGCCATCGAAAAGCGGGCGAACCTTTTCCTTCGCCGCTTCCGGGGACATCCAGTTGTTGGTCGGCCCGGCATCTTCCCGCTGTTGCGTACAGATAAAAGTAAGTCCCTCCGTCCGCGCCACATCGCTCGGATGGCTGCGGTGCAGGTAGCTGCGCGGGCGCTTCCGCTGGTTCAGCTCAATCAGTTGTCCCGTGACAAGCATTTCCGCCACGAGCCGCCGGTATTCCTGCTCGGATCCATCGCAATAGACGACTTTTGCTGGCTTGGTGAGGCGCGCCGATTCATCCACCCATTTTTCGAGAGCCGACGGCAAGGATTCCTCCGGTTTCCCGGTGCAGGTGGGTCTTGCCCCGCCTTGTGAAGCTGTGGCGAGCGTTGCAGACCCCAATCGTGCGGGTAACGGAAGTCTAGGCTTCGGATACGTGAAATGCAAGGCAAGCGGGCGGGTGCGAAATCCGGCTAGGCCGCCTCGCAGAGACAATTTGGCTGGCTAGAATGCTTACGGTGAATCCACGCAGCTGTGTGGGGAACAAGCCTTCCTAGAGTTCAGGCTATCGCGGAAGCCTGGGCAGGTAGCACGCTGAGCTTATTACTTCGTCAAGCCGCGCCGCTTCTCTCGTGTTTATCGGCTCATATCCGGCCGCGTCGCCGTTAAGAAAACGCACATAGCGCCACCGCTCGCGGGAATTCAGCTCACCCCATTTGTCGATGCCCACCACGCCTCCTTTTTCGTTGAGGATATCTCTCTGCGCCACGCGCCTTGAAAAGACGGGGTACGCAAAGACAAGGTTCCCAAAGACCCCTGCCCCTTCGTCCGCCTCATCGGCCCAAGAAATAACAAGGCTTGCATCCGAACCCTTTAACCGGGCCACGTATGTTCTTCCAGGAGGAGGCATATCCGGCGTTCCCGAACGGATGGCGAAGTCTTCATCAGAAGCGTCGAACTGGAGTCCGAAATCCGTGCCCATGCGGGTTCGTCCTGGAGACACGGTAAGGCACTCGCGCAGCACGAAGGCCCTCGGTGGAGTAGCAGAATTGAGAAAGAACCTGGAGGCAACGAGGAATCCGAGGAGGAAGCCAATTGCAAGGCCAACGAGAGCAAGCAACTTCTTCTGCCTCAATAGATGCATGTTCGCCTGACGTTGATCGAAGGTCGGGCGCGGTGTTCTTGCCGCGTCCGGCTTTAGTCATGATCTAAGTATTTAGACACCGCGGCTTGCGACCAGTGCGCGACGTTCAGGAGGGCAGCTCCGCCATTGTGGGCGCCTATCGGACGCCTCGTTAGGGGGCGCCACGCCCATGCTATATTTTTCGGCTATGTTTGCTCGCAGGCTGAAAGCGGACATCGTGATAGGAAGCGAGCGACGTCCGGTGCCGCTCGAATGGCTCGACAGCTTCTGCATGAGGAATTTCACAGGCTCGGCGGAATTTGACGATACGCTTCCGGTCGGTGAAGGGTCGCTCGAAGCGGGGCTGCGCGTCGATCCAGCGCGGCTTTCTGCGGCAATGAGCGAATGGCTGACGAAGCGAGGGAAGGGAAACGGTCAGCCGGTGACGGTCGTTTTAGAAGTGAAAAACTAAGGCGTTGAAGCGGTGTATCCCGCAATTGGAATTGTCTAGATCCGAAATCGCGGAGAAGGGAAACAGCAAAGTGAAACGAAAAGAGGAGCCATCTCCCCGCAAATGACTGGGGCGTTGCAGCGGTCGCTTGCGGAAAGACTGACTCCTCACATAGGTTTCGACGCACTCTGAAAACCTTCGTTAGCAAGCGCGTTCCAACTCCATCGCCCTACCCTTCAGGGCATTCCGTAGCTGGCAGCAGGATTTCACATTTGGCTACAAAGCAGGATGCGAGCGCTGGGAAGGATTCAGCGGCGTACTCCGCGGTAACGTCGTTGCTTTCCCAGGAGCAGCGACTTGATCCTCGGCATGGCCTCCAGCGTGGCCTCGCGGCCCGCCTGGATCAGCTCCGGCGTTTTCACAAATTCATCCCACATCACGTGATGCACATTCGGTTCGATGAGCACATCCGTTTCGTCCCGCCAGGTTTGGCTGGCGCGCGTTTGGATAATGGAAAACGACCGGCTGATCACTTCGATCGAATTTCGCGGCCATGTTTTCAGCAGGCCGGGCTCGAGGTGCACTGATATCACGATTTCTCCGCCCATCTCGCGCACAGCCGGAGCGGGCACCGTTTCTGTCAAAAAGCCATCCACCAGGCAGCGGCCTTCGTGTTCAATAGGGATGAACAATCCCGGATAGGCGCAGGAAGCGCGCAGCGCTGGGCTGATTTCCCCGTGCCGGAAATGGACCGATTCTCCCGTCAAAATGTCCACCGCCACAATACACAGGGGAGTTTTCATCTCTTCGAAAAACTTCAGCGAGGTGAAACGGTGCAGAAAATCTTCCAAGCGCTCGTTGGATGCCATACCCTTGCGCGAAAGCCGCCAGCGGCCGAAGTCGCTGAAGCGCGTTTTGCTGCCCTGTTCGGCCATGAAGCTGAGAGAGCATCCGCTGGCATACGCCGAGGCAATCAGCGCGCCCACGCTTGTCCCGGCGATGAAATCGACCGGTACTTCATATTCTTCCAGCGCCTGCAGAACGCCGATGTGCGCGATGCCCCGCGCGAAGCCGCCGCCGAGCGCCAGCCCGACCTTCGGCCTCTCGCCGTTCTGCTCGTAGGCAAACGACCGGAGCCCTTGCAGCGCCTTCCCCAGCCACTTGACGGTTGTGTCCATCCGCTACTTTCCTCGACAGTTTTACTGTAGCGCAAAGCGGCGGCGTCCGGGTTTCCGGTTGACCCTGCGATACCGCTTTTGTAACCTCAGAGATTCGTCTGAACGGAAGATCATGAACAAGCGAATCGAAAGAGTAGCGGTCATCGGCGCTGGAACCATGGGCGCGCGCATTGCCGCGCATCTGGCCAACGCCGGCATTCCGTGTTATTTGCTCGACATCGTTCCTCCGTCGCTCACCGAGGAAGAGAAGCGGAAGAATTTGACGCTCGATTCGCCCGCCGTTCACAACCGCATCGTCCTCGCTGGACTCGATGCGGCGCGCAAATCGCGGCCGGCGGCTTTTTTCACGCCGGAGGGAGCTCGCCTCGTCACGCCCGGCAATCTCGACGACAATCTCGCCTGGTGCGGCCAGGTGGATTGGATCATCGAAGCGGTCGCCGAGAGTCTCGAGATCAAGCGCAATTTGTTCACACGCATCGAGACGGTTCGCAAGCCCGGCACGATTGTCACTTCGAATACCTCCGGACTGCCGATTCACCTGATTGCCGAAGGGCGGTCGGAGGACTTCCAGCAGCATTGGGCGGGAACGCACTTCTTCAATCCACCGCGCTACATGAAATTGGTCGAGCTGATCGCCGGGCCCAAGACCAAGTCGGAAGTGCTCGCTTCGCTCGAAGAAATTTGCGACTTCCGGCTCGGCAAGGGCGTGGTGCGCGCCAAAGACACGCCGAATTTCATCGCCAACCGTGTCGGCACCTTCGCGATGCTCAACGTCCTGCGCCAGATGCAGGCTCTTGAAATGACGATTGAGGAAGTCGACGCCTGCACGGGGCCCGCGATTGGCCAGCCCAAATCGGCCACGTTTCGCACAGCGGATATCGTCGGCATCGACGTCCTGGGGCACGTGGTGCGCAACATCTACGAAAATGTTCCCGACGACGAATCGCGTGAGATGTACCGCCTGCCTTCGTTCGTCGAGGAATTGCTGAAGCGAGGATGGCTCGGCGAAAAATCCGGGCAGGGTTTCTATAAGCGCGTGAAAAAAGGCGGCGAGACCGAAATTCTGACGCTCGATCTGCGAGCGATGGACTACCGCCCGCGGCAAAAGGGAAAATTCGCCTCGATTGATGCCGGCAAGCAGATTGACGACACGCGCTCGCGCTTGCGTGCTTTGGTCGCGCCGGTCCTTGATGGCAAAGGCAGCGACAAAGCCAATCAATTTCTCTGGGGCTGCCTCAGCGGTTCCTGCCTGTACGCCGCGCGGCGCGTTCCTGAAATCGCCGATTCGATTGTCGATGTGGACCGCGCAATGCGCTGGGGTTTTGCGTGGGAACTCGGGCCGTTTGAAATCTGGGATGCGATTGGCGTCGAACGCATGGCGCGGGCGATCGAGAAGCAGGGAACGCCGCTTCCGCCGATCGTTGAAAAGGTCCTGGTTTCGCCGAAGAAGACCTTCTACGAATATGAAAAGGGCGCGAGCCGTTATTTCGATCTCCCAAGCGGCGTTCATAAGCCCGTCGAAGACCCGGCCGGGATTATCGTCCTGAAATCGCTGAAAGACCGCACGCCGGTGGTCCAGCAAAATGCCGGCGCGAGCCTGATCGATCTCGGCGACGGAGTCCTCTGCTGTGAATTTCATTCGAAGATGAATTCCATCGGCGCCGATCTCGTGGCGATGATTCACGCGGGCATCCATCGACTGAACGGCGAATTCGAGGCGATGGTCATCGCCAATCAGGCGCCCAATTTTTCCGTTGGCGCGAATCTGATGCTCCTGCTGATCAGCGCGCAGGAGGGCGAATGGGACGATATTCACCTCGCCGTCCGCCAGTTTCAGCGCATCAACATGGCGATTAAGTATGCCCCGCGCCCGGTGGTGGTCGCGCCGCAGGGAATGGCGCTTGGCGGCGGCTGTGAAATCAGCCTCCACGGCGCGCGCATCCACGCCACGGGCGAATCCTATATCGGCCTCGTCGAAGCGGGCGTGGGCTTGATCCCCGGAGGCGGCGGAACGAAGGAGATGCTGATTCGCGCCAACGAGCACGCCGCCAGCGCTGGCGAGGATCTGGATTTGTTCCACGCGCTGAAGCCCGTGTTTGAAAATATCGCTATGGCCAAGGTGTCGACCAGCGGCGAAGAGGCGCGCACGCTGGGCTACCTTCGCCCGGCCGATTTGATTTCCTTGAACCGCGACCGGCAAGTGGCCGATGCTAAGCAGACGGCCCTCGCAATGGTCCGCGCCGGCTATCATCCGCCTGCTCCTCCTGAAATTCGCGTCCTCGGCGAAGAGTTTCTGGCCGCCGCGAAACTGACCGTGCACATGATGGTTCGCGGCGAATACGCGACGCCTCATGACGCAGTCGTCGCCGGAAAGCTGGCCTGGATCCTCGCGGGCGGAAACGTCACGGCGGCGCAGACGGTTTCCGAGCAATACGTTCTCGACCTCGAACGTGAGGCGTTCGTCAGCCTCTGCGGCCAGCGCAAGACCCAGGAGCGAATTGCCTATACATTGAAGACCGGCAAACCGCTGCGCAATTGAGCGGCCGCCAGTGAGGGCTTCCATCCGCTGGCACGGCGCAACCTTTTTCCAGACAAGAGCGTCTCAAAAGCGGCTGAATCTGAGATACTTGTACGATTGTTTTGCGCGCTGGACGCCATTTCGGCATCGCGCGGGAACCAAAGGCGCTGCTTCTGGAAATAATAGCGAGGCAGGGGTGGAATAGGCTCAGGCCGTGAAGCGCTGGAGTGGTGAGGCGAAAGCTCACGGGACCGTGTCGTACGCCGGGGAGAATTTCCTTTCTGTGATCACGCAATTTCCTTGCCGGGCCGCTTGCCCGTTCAAATTGATTTTCTCTTGCGGAGGGTTTTGATGCGGGTGTCGGCCCGTTCAATTTTTTCCTGCTTCGCGCTGGCGAGTCTTCTCACTCTTTCCGCCTGTGGTGGTGGCGGCAGCGGCGGCAGCTCGACTGTCAATTCGATCACCATCGCTCCGGCGGGCACCGCCTCTGCGCCCAATCTGGTGGCCATCAATTCGCAATCGGACTTCACCGCGACGGTCACCCTTGCCAATCCGAACGATATTACAACCACCACTGTCACGTGGCTCGTCAATGGCGTCGCGGGCGGCAGCAGCGAGACCGGCACGGTCGTTTCTTCAGGCACGAATAACGAAGTCGGGATTTACACAGGGCCAACCACTGTCCCAATCACCAACAACGGAGTGGTCCAAATCACGGCGACCACTCCCAAGAATCCCGCGGACACCAGCGACACGACCGTCGTTACCTCCAACACCGCCTACGTGCAAGTCACGGCCGGGGTCGGTTTGGTGGTATCGCCAACGGGCTCCACGGTATCCGCCGGCTCGCAGAAGCAGTTCACTGCCACGCTCAACGGTATTGCCGACAACAACGTCACCTGGTCGGTCACGCCAATTACCGGCGCCAACGCCGGCTCCATCGACTCTCTCAGCGGCATTTACACTGCTCCTCCATTTCCTCCTCCCAACGGAGTTGTAACGATTGTAGCCACGGCACAAGTCGGCAACGGCATGACGACCACGGCTTCCGCCACGGCCATCGTCATCTATTCCGACGCAACGCTCCAGGGTCCTTACGCTTTCTCCTATTCGGGCAACGACTCGGGCGGCTTCTATTCGGTGGCGGGCAGTTTTGTCACTAACGGCCAAGGCACCATCACCAACGGCGTCCAAGACATGACGCGCGTCGGCAGCGGCGGCCAGGTGAGCACGCAACTTCCCATCACAGGAGGAAACTACGTGGTCGGCGCCGACGGCCGCGGTCAGGCGCTTCTCACGACCAGCGCCAACACCACGGGGAGTTCGTTTCGCTTCGCGCTCACCACCAACCAGCACGCCTTCCTCACCGCATTCAACAATTCCGCCACTGGCAGCGGCACGCTCGACCAGCAAAATGCCGACGATCTGAACGCCTCGGTTCTGTCGAAAATCATTGGCCCGTATGTTTTTTCGTTTTCTGGCGAGAGCGCCGCGTTCCTTCCGCGCTCGATTGCCGGACGCTTCATCGCCAGCGGCTCAGGCGGAATCTCGAATCCAGGCTCGATTCTCGACGACAATAACAACGGCACCGTCCATGCCTCCGACACCTCTCTCGGAGGCTCGCTCACGATTGATCCCATCTACGCCACTTCCGGCCGCGGCACTCTTACTCTCACCAGCACATCCATCGGCACGCTCCAATTCGCTTTCTACATCGTCGACCAAACCCATCTCCACCTCGTCGAAATCGACAAGGCTGCCTATCTCGGAGGCGACGTCTATCAAGGTGCTTCCGGCAGCTCGTTCACCACATCCTTGCTCGCGTCCAATCCCTATTCGTTTATCGCCGGCGGCAACTCTTCGCAGGGTCCCTACGCCGTTGGAGGTGTCTTCGCGTCCAACGGCACGGGTGGCGTCAGCAACGGCGCCGTGGATATCAACAACAACGGCACGGCGACTCTGGCTGCATCGGTTTCTTCGTGCTCCTACACCGTTGATCCCTCCACCGGCCGCATCGACCTGATCGTCTCCACCGCCAGCGGCTCGTGCACGTCCGGCTCGCAGGGCGTCTTCGAATTTTCGCTCTACGCTTCTGCCAGTGGTCCTTGGCTCCTGCTCGAACTCGATTCCGCAGCCATTTCCACCGGTGTGCTCTACCCGCAGTCTGGCTCGGTGGCCAGCTTTGCCGGAAATTTTGCGATGGGTCTGGAGGGGCAGGGCGCCTTCAATAACACGCCCTCTTCCTTCCAGCCGTCCACGTCCGGGCAGATGGAGATGGGCGGGACCTCGATCACCACCGGCAATTTCGATATCAGCGCTTTTTCTGCTCTCTTTCAAAACGATCCAGTCGATACCACGAATTCAAGCCTCACAAGTCCGACCTCCAACGGGCGCGCCACTGGCGTCATCAAGTTGACCAACCCGGTCTCCACTTACACCCTGAGCCTCTATTTCGTTTCGGCAAATTCGGCTTTGCTTCTCGATCAGGATGCCCACCGCGTAAGCATCGGCATCTTGACGAACCAGTATTGATCCGCCTCCCGGAGGGGGCATTTTTTTACATTTCCGGCAGGAACTTTTCATGCTCTACCGTGTAAATTCCTATGAGCAGCATCTAATGGCATCATCCGGCTTCGGGATACGTCGGGCCGGTTGCAGTCGCACCACAATGGCGCCGCCGCGGCTAATCCCGGGCTGCGTGCCGTCGCCTCACTAAAGGAGAATGACTACCGTGAACGTTTCCTCTCGCATCGCTTCCACGCTGGCGGCGGTGCTCGCCCTTTCTGGCGTCTTTTTGCTCTCGCCGGCCGCCCCGGCGCAGCCGCAGGCTGCGAGCGCAACCGCGCCCTCCGCGGCTCAGTTCCCAACCCCTTACGATCTTTCCAAGGAAATCAAGATTCAGGGCACGATCCAGCAGATCGACACGTCTAACGACCGCGTGCCCATCGGCACTCACGTCCTGCTTCAGACCTCCAGCGGCGTTGTCGACGCCCACCTCGGCCCGCTCAATAAGGCCAGCCTCGGCGCGCTGAATCTTTCCGTCGGCGAGTCGCTCACGCTGACCGGCATGAACGAGTCCACCTCGAGCGGCACCGTATTTCTCGCCCGCATCCTCACTACGCCGTCCCGCGTGGTGATTCTCCGCAACGAGCGCGGCTTCCCCGTGCGTTCTCTCGTCCGGCACGGCTCCTCCGGTTCGCCGCTGTTCAGAGGAGGACTCTGATGTCCCTCCGCAAACTGCGCCGTAGCATCACGCTCTCCGTTCTTCCTGCGACTCTCGCAGCAATCTGCTTTCTGGGTCTTTCCGCTTGCGGCGGTGGTGGGGGCAATAACAACCTCACTCCCTCCATCAGCATCACTCCGATGCAAACCAGCGTCGCCGTGGGCGTCACCGCGGATTTCCAAGCCATCGTTACCAACTCCAGCAGCGCCGTGATTTGGGAGGTAAATGGCGTCGCCGGCGGCAATTCGACCGTTGGCACAATTCAGTCGGACGGAAGCATTGCCAACCAGGGCGATTACACCGCTCCCGCCGCGGTTCCCAGCAGCAATCCCGTCACGGTCACTGCGGTTCTGTCCTCCAACAAGGGCATCGTCTCGAACTCTGCTTCTGTCTCCATCACGGCCGCACAAGGCCTCACAATCAATCCCGGCAGCACGAACGTCGCCGCTGGATTGACGGCCACCTTCACGGCCGCAATGAACGGCTCCCCCGACACCAACGTCACTTGGTCGGTGAGTTCGGCAAAAGGCGGCGACGTTGGCACGATTGGTGCCTCCACCGGAGTCTATACGGCGCCATTTTTTCCGCCTCCGGGTCAACAAGTCGTCGTCAAGGCTGTCGACAACACTGACAACACGAAGAGCGGCACGGCAGCAGTCACCGTCACCTATGGGCAAAAATCCCTGAACGGCACCTATGCATTCGCCTACACCGGCGACGACGGATCCGGGTATTTCAGTGTCGCCGGCAGCTTTGCCGCAAGCGGTACGGGCACAATCACAGGGGGTGTAGCCGATTCGGCGGATCTGGGCCAGTTTGCTGCAGGTGTCCCTATTACCGGGGGGAGCTACACAGTCAGCGCTAACGGCGCCACCGTCATCAACCTCACCATCAATGGGACTACGCTCACACTTCAGGCGTCGCTGATGAACAATCAGCACGGCCTCGTGATTGAATACGACAACACCGCCACCGGCAGCGGCACGATCGATCTCCAAAATCCTGCTGACTTCACCATCAGCGGCCCGTTTGTCTTTACCTTCAGCGGCGCCGATGGCATCGGGCCGGGTCCGCTCGGCGTTGCCGGGAAATTCACCGCTTCGTCCGGAAACATTCCGAACACCAACGCCATTGTCGACGTGAATGACAGCGGGGATGTAAACAACAACTGCCCCAACTTGAATTGCAACGTTGTTCCGGGACTCCCCGACACTACGTTGAGCGGCTCATACCAACTGGATCAAAACAACCTGGCCTATGGTCGTGGCACGATGACCCTCAACGCTTCTTACTTCTCCACCTTCACTTTTTCCGGCACCACGCAGGTCACCTTTGCTTTTTACGTCGTTGACCATACGCACATTCACCTGATCGAGATCGACAACAACGCCTTCACCAATGGCGATATCTATCAGGGAGCCAGCGGAAACGGTGGGTTTGGAGTCACTATCCTCCCCAAGGGCAACTACCCCTTCGCTGTGGGTGGTGCCTCCTCCAACGGTGCCTACGTCGCCGGTGGCATATACACCTCCGATGGCAACGGCAACGTCACCGGCGGCATCTTCGACAATAATTCCGGCGGCCAGCAGATCAACTCGGGGCTGGCGATTAACCAGTGCGCCTACACGGTCGATTCAGCCACGGGCCGCGTCGATGTTCTGCTTTCTCTCAAGAGCGGAAACGGCTGCACGACGCCCTCGACGACGGTGGATGAGTTTGCCGTGTATCCCACGGCTCTCAGCCAGGCGAGTCCGTCCGAGCCTTCCGCCGTCATGGTTGAGTTAGACAATAATTTCGTCACCAGCGGCATCTCTTACGCGCAGAACGGAACTCCCGTAGGTGCCAGCGGAAGCTTTGCATTCAATATCACCGGCCAGGGCGCTTTCAAAAATACGCCAGGCACGTTCCAGCAGGATGGCGTCGGCATTCTTGCTCTCGCAGGCACGTCCGCCACTTCGGGAACGCTGTTCGTGAACAACTTCGGAAGCGTTCAGGGAGGGCCGCTGGTTCCCAGCCAGAGCACCCTTGCTGCTCCATCCACCCTCGGCCGTGGCACGGCGAAGCTCGTCGTCAACCTCTCACCGAACGCCACCTACAATCTTGTCTACTACTACATCGATCCGGACACCTATCTCTTGGTCGATCTCGACACAAACCGCATCGCCAACGGAGTGATCGCCGATCAGTTCTGATCGCTTCACCTGACAATTTCAGCTCCCCGGAAACATTCGCATCCGGTTTCCGGGGAGCTTCCGTTTCTCCTCGCGTTTTTTCCGCAAAGATAACTCCGAAGTCGTTGCACAGCTTCTGGCAGTTATTGGTTTGTTGACACCCTCGATTTCTTCCCACAGGGCAGTGATTTTTTTTGCTCCCATAGCTCTGAGCGCCGCAGGTGCGGCACATTGTGGAGACAACAGCAATTCAACAGAGCCATTCCTGTTCCATCGCAGTACCTTCGTACTATTGCCCCCCTACCTCAGGCCCCTTGAAAATTCAAAGCGAGCCATACGATTCCATAAGGGGGCGGTCTACTCCGCACTTATTTCATGGCGCCGCTAATTAAAGACACTCTCGAAACCACACCTTCTGCAAGCGAACCTGCACAACCGGTTCGCGAAAAGGCTCCTTCAGCTCCGCTGCGCGCGGATGCTCTTTCGCTCGAAGTTCGCGTGAAAGTCCACGGCTCGAAAGTCACCGAAGTCGGCCGCGGCCTCCCGCCGCGCACCGAACCTTTCGAAGAGCAGTCCTCCACGATGATTGTCTTCCCGCAGGGCGGTGTCCTGCGCCTTGTCGCTCCGGTTGCTGCCGGGCAGATGCTCGTGGTCACGAATTTGAAATCGGGGAAAGACGCGATTTGCCGCGTCGTCAAGGTTCGTTCCAATGGCGCGCTCCAGTCCTATGTGGAGATTGAGTTCACAGCGCGCCAGCCTGGCTACTGGGGCGTGAATTTTCCCGGCGACCCCGTTTCTTCTTCCTCCCGACCGGCATCCGCCGCCCAGCCGTCCGCCGCTGCTCCCATCCCTCCGTCCGCTGCACCGGCTCTGAACTCAGCGCCGGTTCCCGTGCCCCCGGTTTCTCCGGTCAAGCCCGCTGCGAATCCCTCGGCGTTCGCGCCGATCGGCTCCCAGGAAAAAATTCAGCCCTCGGCTTCGGCTATTTCCCGGCCGCCGGTGCCCATCGCTCCTTCGCCTGTCGCCGCGCCTCCTCCTCCGCTCGCGCCTGAGCCGCCACTTGACGAAGCGAAGCTTACGGCTGCGATTGGGGTGCTGCCTCAGCCGGACTCAAAAAACGCTGCAAGCTCCATTTCTCTGGAAGATTTGATCGGAGACGCCATCGCATCCGCGAAATCCGATTCCGTCGCTTCGTCTCTTGCGACCGCGGCGATGAGCCATGCCTCTCCGGCGTCAACCCCGAATGCGGACGCGTCCTCTTTGCTCTCCGCTCCGGAAGGGAATTTCGCCGCCTCTCCAGGCCAAGCCTCTGAATCGCTCGCAACCGAAGAGCTGTTTGCATCTGCCGCCGCGCCTTCTACCCGGAATTGGTTGCTTTTTGCAGCGTGCGTCGTCGCGGCCTTTGTCGCCGCGGCGGGTGGATTCTTCTACCTGCATTCGCACAGCGCGCCTCATTCGGTGCAGACCGTAGCTGCCGCTCCGCGTCCTGCGGCCGGTTCGCCTCTTTCCGCTCCTTCCGATTCCTCCGTCACCGGCATTCCTGTCACGCGCGAGGCAGTGTCCTCTCTTGATTTGGCGTCGCCCTCTTCGCCGCAGCCCGCCGCTGTTTCAACCACGGCGCATGCCTCCGGAAGAGTCCCCGTATCGTCCTCAGTTGCTTCCTCCGCGATCTCCGCGCCGGCAGCCGCTCCGCCTCCTGCAAAGCCGGCGGTCACCACGGAAATGGTCACGGAAACTCTCAACGCGCATCCGGTAGCTCCGAGCCACTCGGCCGCCGTCGACGCGGAAGCTCCTTCAGTGACGTCCAGCACCAGCGGAGACTCATCCGCCGCCCTTCCCGGTGCGATTTCGGCACCTTCCAGCATCTCGATTCCGACGCCTCGCCTCGAGCCCGATGGCCCGGTGAAGGTCGGTGGCAAGGTGACTGCGCCGCGATTGATTTCTTCGCGCTCTCCTGTGTATCCGCAGCCGGCTGTGTTGATGAATGTCCAGGGCGACGTCGTGATTCAAGCGACGGTCGATAAGCAGGGCGCGATCTCCCAGGCACGCGTGGTTTCCGGCCCGGCTCTCCTGCGGCAAGCGGCGCTCGACGCGTTCCGCCGTTGGAAATATGCGCCGTCGACGCTCGATGGCCAGCCCATCGACGCCAACATCGTCGTCACTCTCCACTTCCAGCATCAGTAATCGCCGGTCGCGAAGCTTCCTTCCTCCCGGCGCATCCAATGGGTATCATGGAAGCAGCGGCGCGTGCCGCGTCCTTCGAGGTGAGCCATGCGCGAAGCCGTTCTCGTCAGTTCCGTTCGCACCGCGGTCGGGAAAGCCCCCAAAGGCTCTCTCCGCAATACCCGCCCGGACGATCTTGCCGCCACAGCGATTCACGGAGCCATCTCTCGCGCTCCTGGTCTCGACCCCAAGGAAATTGAAGATGTGATCCTCGGCTGCGCCATGCCCGAGGCCGAGCAGGGAATGAACGTCGCGCGCATCGCCTCGTTGCGCGCCGGATTGGCGGTCGAAGCTTCCGCGATAACCATCAACCGCTTTTGCTCTTCCGGCTTGCAGTCGATCGCCATGGCCGCCGAGCGCATCATGTCCGGACAGGGCGATGTCGCGGTTGCCGGCGGCGTCGAATCCATGAGCATGGTTCCCATGGGCGGCAACAAAATCGCTCCCAACCCCTGGCTCGTCGATAACTATCCCGATGCGTATCTCAGCATGGGTTTGACCGCCGAAAATCTCGCCAAGAAATATGGCGTCACGCGCGAGCAGGCCGACGAATTTTCTCTCTCAAGCCACAAGAAAGCCCTCGCCGCCATTGCCGGGGGAAAATTCAAGGACGAAGTCGTTCCCGTCGAAGTTGTTTACAACGTTCTTGAAGCCTCCGCGGGTGCCGCACCTTCCTCGAAACCAAAAACCGTCAAAATGAAATTCGAAGTGGACGAAGGCCCCCGTGCCGACACTTCCATGGAAGCGCTCGCAAAATTGAAGCCCGCGTTCCATGCGCAAGGCACGGTCACCGCAGGTAACAGCTCGCAGACCAGCGATGGCGCCGCTGCCGCAGTCGTCATGAGCGCTGAGCGCGCCCGCTCTCTCGGCCTCAAGCCTCTCGTCCGCTTTTTGTCATTCGCTACGGCGGGTTGCCCGCCCGAAGAGATGGGCGTGGGGCCGGTGTTTGCGATTCCCAAGGCGCTCAAAATCGCTGGGCTGACTCTCGATCAAATTGATGTGATTGAGTTGAACGAAGCCTTCGCCGCCCAGTCGCTCAGCGTCATCAAGCTCGCCGGGCTCGATCCGTCGCGCGTCAACGTCAACGGCGGAGCCATCGCGCTCGGCCATCCGCTCGGCTGCACCGGCGCGAAGCTCACAGCCACAATTATTCGAGAACTCGAGCGCCGCAATGCCCGCTACGGCATGGTTACGATGTGTGTCGGTGGCGGCATGGGCGCCGCCGGCATCTTCGAGCGCGTCGCTTAGCGGTTCGCCACTCTTCTTAAGCTCAAGGCTTAGCTCTGTCGTTCCGAGAGGTTTGCAGCTTCTTCTCTCTCTCGTCGTTGGCGCCCAAACCGTTACTCACGCCGCGCTCTTTGCCCCCTCCTTCGCGCCTCTTCCCGCGATCCACGCCATCACCACTCCCGTCAGTCCCCACGTCACCACGATTCCTGCTGCGTACGTAAACGTGTAACTCGCGGGAAATTTGTACCAGTTCCAATACTCCAGCGGAACCAGCAATCCGCCGAACGCCGAAACAAACACAGCGATGATCACTCTCTGCCCAAACGTTGTCGCGGCCGCCGTCGTTGCCAAAATCCACGCGATGAAAAACGCGCAGATCAATCCGATCAAGAATTGCACGCTCAGCAGCTTCCCGTAATTCAACGCTTCGCCGCCCGGCGAGTAAATCAGGATTCCCGTCGGTCCCGCTTCATACGCATCCGAATACCGCTTCATCTCCGCCTGTTGTTGTTCCTTCGTCATCCCGGGCGCGTGGTTCATGCCCGGGAAAAAATAGAATCCCGCCTCCGGAATCGCCGCCTTCATCGCCAGCGACAAGACGATCTCGTGCGGCAGGTTCTGCACGCCCACTTCTCCGAGCGGCGTCGCCACATGCCAGATCGAGCTCAGAATAAACACCACCACCGCGCCCACAATCGTATTCACGGCGATATTCTTCATCATCTCTTACGCTCCCCGGCGCACGAAGCTGCCTCGCAAGTTTTCTGGAAATCCTTCTTTGGCCCGCCGATTGCCGAAGACGATACTCCATCTCTCTCCTGCGAATCCACCCCTTCTCCTTCGCAAGCCTCCTGAGAGCGAGCCCGTACTCCCGTCCCATTGTGCTTTCCGCTCTCCCGCGCGAGAATGTCCCTTCGGACTATCTCTCTTCTGCGAGGCGACCATGGCCACCACTCCGGCAGCGCAAGATCTTCTCCGCGGCGGTTCCTTTCTCATTTCTTCTCCCGTGCCGCAGGATATCTTCACTCCCGCGGATCTCACCGACGATCAGCGCCTCGTCGGCAACACCGCCGAAGAATTCGTCGCCAATGAAGTCGTCCCGCTGATCCCCGAACTCGAAGCCCACAAGGAAGGCCTGATGGCGCAGGTTGTCAAGAAGGCCGGTGAAATCGGCCTTCTCGGCGGCGGAATTCCAGAAGCCTATGGCGGCGCGGGCCTCGACAAAGTTTCGGCCACGATTCTCGCGGAAAAGCTTTCCGCCTACGCTTCCTTCGCCGTCACGCACGGCGGCCATTCCGGTATCGGCACTGTGCCCATCGTGTATTTCGGCACCGAAGAGCAGAAGAAAAAATATCTCCCGAAAATCGCCACCGGCGAGCTCATCTCCTGCTACTGCCTCTCCGAGCCGCAGGCCGGCTCTGATTCGCTCGCTTCCAAAACGCGCGCCGTGCTTTCTCCCGACGGCAAAAATTGGATCCTGAACGGCCAGAAGATGTGGATCACCAACGGCGGTTTCGCCGATGTCTACATCGTCTTCGCCAAAGTCGACGGCGAAAAATTCTCCTGCTTCATCGTCGAGCGCGGCACGCCCGGTTTTTCTGCCGGCGCCGAAGAAAAGAAGATGGGCATCAAGGGCAGCTCCACCGTTGCGCTCTTCTTCGAAAATTCCCCGGTTCCCAAGGATAACCTCCTCCACGAAATCGGCCGCGGCCACATCGTGGCTTTCAACACTCTCAACGCCGGCCGCTTCTCTCTCGGCGCCTATTGCCTCGGCGGTTCCAAAAAAGTTCTCGAAGCCTCCTCGAAGTACGCGAAAGAACGCGCCGCTTTCGGCAAGCATCTCGCGGACTTCGGCCTCATCCAATCCAAGCTCGGCGAAATGGTCCTCCGCATCTTTGCGATCGAGTCCATGATCTATCGCACTGCCGGGATGATCGAATCGGCCGTATCCGCTCCCGCCGACGGACGCGACAAAACGCAGCAGGCCATGGCCGTTCTCGAGGAGTACGCCATCGAAAGCTCCATCAGCAAAGTTGCCGGCAGCGAAACGGTCGACTTCTGCGTCGACGAAGCCGTGCAGATCTTCGGCGGCTACGGCTTTCACGAAGACTATCCCGTTGCTCGCGCCTATCGCGATAGCCGCGTCAACCGCATCTTCGAAGGCACCAACGAAATCAATCGCCTGCTCATCATCGACATGCTCATGAAGCGCGCCATGCGCGGTGTCCTGCCGCTCATCCCCGCTGCCATGAAGCTCGGCGAAGAAGTCCTCTCCGGACCCTCTTTCGAAGAGCCCCCCTCCGGTGCATTCGCCGAAGAGGAGCGTGCTCTCGAACAAGCCAAGAAGATTTTTCTTCTTGCCGCTGGCACAGCCGTCCAGAAATTCCGCGAGAAGCTCGGCGAGCAGCAGGAAATCGTCGCCGCGCTCTCGAACATCGTTATGGACATCTATGCCATCGAGTCCACTCTCCGCCGTGCGCAGAAATGCGCCGCCGCAGGCAACGATTCCACGGCTCCGCTCCAGGCTGAAGCCGCCAGCGCATTCCTTTACGACGCCATGGACCGCATCGAAAAGCAGGCCCGCACTGCGCTCATCGCCACCGAAGAGGGCGATACTCTTCTCACGCAGCTCGCTGTCCTGCGCCGCTTCTCCAAACACGCGCCGCTCGACACGGCCGCCATTCGCCGCCGTCTCGCCGCTGTCGTGCTCGCGCAGGATCGCTACCCCTTCGAAGGCCGCTGAGGCTCGCTCCCCTCGCGAGCGACTTCGCGCTTGCCTCGCTTGTCCTTTCGCCGTGGGGGCATGGCACGCCGTGCCCGTTTGCAACGATCGATCTTCCTGCTGCGCTCTTCGCCAGGCCTCGATCCTGCCCACCCGTTTCGCCTTTGCTTTCCGTCCGCACGCTCTGTGAAAAATTCACCGCACCGACAAATTCCGTTGCCCATTTCTGTCATTTCTTCCTCTGCCCCGCTTCATTCCTCTGCTTTCCCACGGAAAAGAACGAAATTTCCTTTTTTCACGGAGCCTCGTGAAACACGATTTTTGCATCTGGTCGATTTTCAAGCAGTTGCAGTTGATGCCTTTGGCACTCCCCATGCATCCAAATGTAGTGGAAGTTGTAAGAGGGGAAGGGGAATGCGAAATATCATCGAGCAGTTAAAATCGTGGTTGTCGAATACCGTTGAAAATCCAAAAGTTCGCAAACGCGGTCTGATCGCGACGGCTGTTTTCCTGATCCTCCAGATCTACTTCGTTCGCGAACTGATCGCCGCTGAGTTGCTTTTCGTTCTCGCCTTCGTCGTTTGTCTTGCGCTCGCGGGAATCTTCTACGTCGTTGGCACGCTCGGCGAGCGCAGCTTCGATCTCATCGAAGCCGGCGTCAAGGCTGCTTCCGGCCCCACGCGCCGCGGCATTGCCGCGATCGAAGAATACGGCCGCAAATCAGTGCGCCACATCAGCTCCGAATCGGCGCACTAGTTTTTCGCGGTCTCGATTGTCTCTCCTTGGAGAGCGGTTCCTGGCGGGCCGCTCTCGACGTTCCCACAGGATTGTCGTCCCGATTTGCCTGGAAGCCGCCTGCCTCTGTCGACATTCCCCTTATTCTGTAGCTCAAAGAGTTGTCATTTCGAGGAGGAGCAGCACGATTTTCGCGCCTGCATTCTAGGTTTGCGCGAGAATCGGGCGCCTTTGCGACGACGAGAAATCTCGGCGCCGGAACGGCGGAAAGCAAGCAGCAGGCGTTTCTGTTTCGGTTGCTTTCCCGTCGAAGCCCTCCTGTCCCCGCGTACAGTTTCCCCGCCCGCACTTGGCAACTTTTTGCCCCTCACTGTGTTTCATAATTGAAGGCGACCCAGCTCGACTGTCTTTCTAAGGGGGACTTAAAGTGCGCAAGATCTGCTTGGCCGTTTTCATTCTGCTCGCGGCTGTACTATTCGTGCTTCCTGCTGGCGCTTCCGCGCAGGTCTCCGTTGGTATTTCCGTTCGCATTGGCCCGCCCGCTATACCCGTTTATCCGCAACCCGTATGCCCGGGACCAGGTTATCTCTGGACGCCCGGCTTCTGGGCTTATGGACCGGCTGGATATTACTGGGTTCCCGGCACTTGGGTGGTCGCGCCCGCTCCTGGCCTGCTCTGGACCCCCGGCTATTGGGGTTATGGAGGCGGCGTCTACGCTTGGCACGCGGGATATTGGGGCCCCCACGTTGGCTTCTACGGCGGGATTAACTACGGCTTTGGATATTATGGCGCCGGTTTCGTTGGCGGTGAGTGGCGTGGCCGCGTCTTCGCTTACAACGCCGCTGTTCTCAACGTGAATACGACCGTCGTTCACAATTACTACATCAACCGCACCGTCATCAACAATGTCCACGTCAACCGCGTCAGCTACAACGGCGGCCCGGGCGGCATTGATGCCCGTCCGACTCCTGGGCAGTTAGCTGCCGAACGCGAGCGCCGCTATGGGATGACCGACGCGCAGTCGCAACATGAACTCGCGGCGCGCAACAATCCGCAACTTCGCGACTCTTACAATCATGGGCGTCCGGAGATTGCCGCCACCTCTCGTCCCGGCGAATTTACGGGTCATGGCGTTGTCGGCGCTCGTCCGGAAAACTCGTCGTTTCGTCCGCCCGCAGAGCACACGCAGCCCGGCCATCCGAACAACAGCCAGTGGCATTCCTTCAATCCTCCGAACCACGGCAACAACTCTCGTCCGGAGGAAACCCGCTCGTTCAATCCGCCGCATGGAGGCCAGAATCCGTCCTCGCGCCCGTCGAATTCCTACGACACAAATCATCACGCCAACAGCGGCGGCGAGCCTCACGGCGAACCGCACAACAACGTGCGCGGCCACAACCAACCCCCGCCGGAGCGCGCCGCTCACGATACTCACGGGCAGGAGCCGCACGATCACAGCGGCTCCGGCCGCGGTCGCTAATTCACGTTCCGCTACGGATTCAACCGTGGCAACCGGCTCACTTAAAGAGCCTGCCCTTCAAAGGAAGGGCAGGCTCTTTCCTTTTTTCTTCCGATAAACCGCGCATTCGTCCGTTTCGCTTGCTCTCTCGCGCCACCCCATATTGCGAGTGCTCGCTTTCCGCCCTCCCTCTTTGTCACGCTTCTCTTTCGCGCTGTTCGATTTTTTACTCGACAATGATCCGGTCCGCCCACTCCACTAATCCCACAAAAGTCGACGGATTGCCGAATTTGGCTCCCCATTGGCTAAGATCTGTTTCCGTGACCCCACGGGCCCGGGAACACGCCCCTCAAGCAAAAATCGGAATCTGCTTCGCCACCACCTTGTCCAGCGTCTCGCTCAGCGGCGGCCAGCCGACGGGGAAAATTGAATTCACCATCGACTTTCGCAGCAGCGATGTCGCCTCCGCCAAAAGGAATATCTGAACTTCATGCCCCGCCTCCGCAAGGATCAGCCCGTGCGCGAAAGGGAAGGCCGCTCTCGTCGGATCGTCCGGCCCCCACGCACTCTTCATCATGATCCTAAGCGGCTTCTTGGATTCCGTCGCCATTTTGCCGAACGGAATAAACGGCAGGGCCGCCAGTTGCGCCAAAAATGCGCGTCTCGCCATCTTGTCCTCCTGAATTTGGGGTCTTGCCCGAAGAATTGCCCTCAAATCTACCCCCGTTTCATTCCGCTCCCAAGATCTATATCTGCAAGAAACCTCCCGGATCTGGCTTCCGCTGGCCACAGCCAATAGCTTCGTCCACTCGTTTAGTCGGGACAGGTGAGAGCGTTTTCAATCAGCTCTCATTGGAAATGTGAAATGGCTCCGTTGACATCCCGCATCTTTCACGACTATTAACATTGTCATTCCGAGCTTGCCTGCCGTAGGCAGGCAGGAACGGCGGGCATCTAGCAGCAGGTGTTTCGCGAGGATCTCAACAGAGCCATGTGAGATTTAAGATTTGCAAATCGCCGCATCACTCAAAAAACCCGCCATCCCGCGCAGCGAAGCGGCGGCCTTCCAGGCGAACGCATCACGTTTCCCATCTATGCAGCGCCTCATGTCCAATCTTCCCGCCGGCGCACACGCTTGGAGTCGCTTTCGCGCGCTTAGCCCTTATCTCTCCTAATAAAAATATCGAGCCCCGCCGCCTCCGCAAACGCCCGGAAATCCCTGTCCCGCGTCAGCAGCGCCACTCCCGCATCCACGCAGCTCTGCGCAATCAGCGCATCTCCCAGCCGCGCTTTTCGCCCGCGTCCCAGCACCTTCGCGCGCAGCTTTCCTGCCCTTTCCCAATATCCAGGTTGGATTTCGAGCAGTGGCACTTCCAGGAGAGTTTTCATCACTTCCGGCGGGAGTTTCGGTTCGCTCAGGAGTTCGCTCAAGACGACCGGTGCCATAACCACTTGCCGGTCTTCGAGCGCCTGGTCGAGCCGCCGCACATCCTCCCCGTCGCCGCCTTCAAGAAAGGCGACCCAGGTGCTCGTGTCGGCGGCAATCATCGGTCGGATTTCAGTTCGTCGAGCGCGCGCGTGAAGCGAACCTTGCCGCGAAAGCGGCGTAATCGGGCGTATGTTCGCGACGCCGCCACCAGCCGCAATCCGCTCCGCACCGTCTCCGTAATCCCCGCGCCGCTGGCTTCCTGAGCCTTTTCCAGCAGTTCAGCCGGGATCTCTACGGTGATCTTTCGCGCTGTAGCCATGACGTCATTATACCATATCGGATACCAGTATTGAGTATGGTATCAGAGCTTCTGCTCGACTTCTTCTTCCCCCTCCGTCTCTTGTTGCTATATCATCCATCCCACTCCGTAGTCGCCTGTATGCTCGATTGCACCAGGAGATCACTCCATGAGACTCGCTCTCTCGACGCTCGCACTTTTCTTCGCCTTCTTGCATCCTATCGCGGCCCAAAACGCCGAACGCCAGGATGCCTTTCTCAATCAAATGACCGGGCACTGGGTTCTCACAGGCCAGATCGCCGGACGCCAGACCACGCACGACGTGGACGCCGATTGGGTTCTCAATCGTGAGTACATCCGCCTTCACGAAGTCTCGCGCGAAAAGTCTCCCAGCGGTTCCCCCGCCTACGAAGCCATCGTCTTCATCGGCTGGGACGCCGATGCGCGCGAATACACCTTGCTCTGGCTCGACACGACTTCCGGCGCCGGACTCAACTCGCCCGTCATCGGCCGGGGACAATTCTCGGGCGATCGAATCGCTTTTCTCTTCAAGAGCCGCCAGGGCGACTTCCACACCACCTTCGCCTACGACAAATCGTCCGGCACGTGGAAGTGGATCATGGACGGCGAGGAAAACGGCAAGCTTTCTCCCTTCGCCCGCGTCACCCTCACGCGAAAATGAGTGCGCTTGCCAAAAATCCGTCCACGCTGTCCACAAACCCTCATTTGACGCCAATGTTATAATGTGAATTAGGCATATGAATTCTCATGTCGCACATGTCGAAGGTCTTCACAGCCGCGCGGCGCTTTTGGGCGCCCGCTTCTAATTCGCATCGCCCCGCCTTTCTTTCCGGATCGACTCTCCCATCAAAATCGCCATTTTCTAATCGCAAGTTAGGGCGATTAGAAATCGCCGTAACTTCTTCAAAACACTCGACCGGAGCAATTTCTAATCGCAAGTCAAACCCCGCCTTTCGGCTCACCTTGCATTGCTCTTCGTCTTTCGATCTCTGCCTTCAAATCGACGCGCCCGTGCCGCTTTTGAATGCTTTCGCGCTCGAATCAATCCGCCACGAATTTCCTCCGCGCGCCGCTACGGCGTCCCGGCATCTCAATGCACATCCGCCGAAACCTGTTGGCGCGAATTGCGGCCTCTCGTGTAAAATAAATCATTTAGGGAGAGGAATTTGACGCTCACACAGATCCACGGAACCAATCACGGAGCCAAGACTCTGGTCCGCGTGCGTCCCCGCGGATTTTGCGCCGGCGTGGTTCGCGCCGTCGATATCGTCGATCTGGCGCTTCAGGCCTATGGCCAGCCGGTCTACGTGCATCACGAGATTGTTCACAATCGCTACGTTGTCGATCAGCTTCGCCGCCGCGGCGCGATTTTCGTCGAATCTATCGCCGAGGTTCCCGAAGGCGCAACGCTCGTTTTCAGCGCCCACGGCGTGCCGCCGCGCGTTCGCGGCGAAGCCAAAGAGCGCAATCTGAAAATTATCGACGCCACTTGCCCTCTCGTCACCAAAGTGCATCTCGAGGCCCTGAAATTCGCGCGCGAAGGTCGCACGCTCATTCTCATCGGCCATCGCGACCACCAGGAAATCGTCGGCACTTCCGGCGAGGCACCGGATCAGACCGTCGTTGTCGGCAGCGTCGAGGAAGTGGATCAACTCGAAGTGCCCGATCCCAACCGCCTCGCTTTCCTCACCCAGACCACGCTGTCTCTCTACGACACGCAGGAAATTGTCGCCCGCCTTCGTGAGCGTTTTCCCGCAATCGTTGGTCCCGCGTCGGACGACATCTGCTATGCCACACAGAACCGCCAGGAAGCGGTCGAAGCGCTCACGCGCGAAGTGCAGTTGATTTTCGTCGTTGGCTCCGCCAATAGCTCCAATTCCAATCGCCTCGTCGAGGTCGCCAAGCGCGCCGGCGTTCCGGCTCGCCTGATCGAAGACGCGAACGATATCGAGGATGGCTGGGTGGATGGCGTCGATTCGCTCGGCCTCACTGCCGGCGCTTCCGCGCCGGAAGTGCTCGTCGAGCAGGTCAGCCAGCGGCTTTCGAATCTGGGATTCACGAATCAGCGCGACCTCGATTTGATCCGCGAGGATGTGCGCTTTACTTTGCCCGCCGAATTGGCGGCCCGGCAGGGAGCGCGCTGAAACGAGCCGCGCGCCGCCGGATGGGAGGAGTGAAAACGTGGCGGTCAAGATTGTCCGCCGGCCCAATCAAATTGCTCTCTTGGGGGCGCCCACCAGCGCGGCGGCTCTCTTGCCGGGCCATGAACAGGCGCCTCGCGCCCTCCGCGACGCTGGATTGGTCGACCGCCTCCGCTCCATCGGCTACGAAGTCTTCGATCATGGCGACGATCCCGTCCAGCTTTCCGCCCCCGACAACGACGGCCCTCGCGCCCGGAATATCTCCGCTGTTCTAAAGCTTCTCGAAGCTTTCAAGCCTCGCGTTGAATCTGCCGTCAAGTCCGGTGCGCTTCCCCTGATTCTAGGCGGTGATTGTTCGATTGCCCTCGCCGTCGTTGCCGGGCTCCGCCGCTATTATCGCAGCCCCGGAATGATCTACATGGATCGCGACGCCGACCTGAACACGCCCGCCACCACACCATCGGGCTGTGTCGATGGCATGGTCGTCTCTCATCTCATTGGCCGCGGCGCCGCTGAACTGGTCCGCTTCTGGGGAGAGCCCCCGCTTGTCCGCGAGCCCGATCTCGTGCTGTTCGGCGTCGACCGCCTGGATCCCCCCGAAGAGGAATTTCTCGTTCGCTCGCCTCTTCGTCGCTATCTTGCCTCCGACATTTTGCGCAAAGGCGCGGCAGCGGCGGCGAAGGAAGCGGTCGAACGTCTGCACGGCGCGCGCGGCGAATTTGTCCTGCATTTTGACGTCGACGTGATTTCCGATTTTCCCGCCACCAACTATCCCGGCGAGCGCGGGCTCTCGCTCCTGCAGGTGCAGGAAATCCTCGAAGTCTTCATCACGCAAAAAAATCTCGTGGCTGTCGAAGTCACCGCTTACAATCCGCTGAAGGATCATGATGCTTCCGGCGCGAACACGATCATCGACATTCTCGTTCGCGCGTTTGCCGTGCGCGCCGAATCTTTGCAGGCCAGCGCAGCGGCAGCCGGCGGCGAACCTGCCACGGCCGCCGTTGCCCGCGGGGACTCGCACGGGGAAGAAAAATCGGCATCCGATTCGCGGGACGACCGCAATGTCGAATCGGAATCGCATGCTCCCGCCATCGCCATCGGAGAAACTTGGTCTTCCGACGCGCTCGACGAACCCTCCCCGGATGGAGAAGGGGAGCCGGAAACTCCAGCCTCGGCGGATGAGGCCGGGAAAAATCCATCCTGAGTCGAAATCCCTCCCGGAAAAATCCCATGAAAAAATCCAGCCCGCGCCAAAGCGAGAATTTTCCATCCGTCATCATTTTCGATATCGATGGTGTGCTCGTCGGCACGAAGAAAACCTATCTGCTCACCGTTCTCCAGGTGGTGAAGCATTTCACCGGCAAGCGCGTCACCATGCGCGAACTCCACGAATGGAAGAATCGCCCGGGCTACAACGACGACTGGAAACTCTCTCACGCCTGGGTGAACTCTCTTGGCGCCAACGTATCTTTCGAGGACGTCCGCGCCAAGTTCCTCGAGCTCTATTGGGGCAAGAACCATCAAGGCAACGTCCGCTTCGAGGAATGGTTGTTGCCCAAGCCCGCGCTTCGGCGTCTCTCGCAGCGCGCGCAGCTCGCCGTCTTCACTGGGCGCGTCTTGGATGAGTTGGATTACACCTTCGACCGCTTCCGCGTCCGCCCTTATTTCGATCCCGTTATCACCGTCGAGAAAGTGACCGAAGGGAAGCCTTCTCCCGAGGGCCTTTACAAGATCCTTGACGGTCGCGATCCCGCCTCGGCGCTCTATCTCGGCGACAATGTCGACGATGCGCTTGCCGCGCAATCGGCCAACGTCCCCTTCGTCGGCATCCTGCCGCCACGCAGCGACGAATTCCGCCAGCGCAGTACCCGCCTGAAGGACCTCAGGGCCTTGGATATACTCGGCCATATCAAGGAGTTAGAGGTGTGGTTACGCGTCCGAGGGAGGCGGGAATGAGTTCTAGGACCATTGAGCCAATGGGCGGCCAGGACCTTTCGGTAGTACCCGAAAGGACACGCGTACCATTGTCCGAACCTCTTCTAAGTCGCATCATTTCATGCAGAGGCGGGGCGACTGCCCCTACACGCGTTCCCTATGGACTCCTCCAACCCGAGGGCCTTCGCGGCCCGCGCCTTCGTTCGCAGCCTCAATATTCTGCTGAAGTTTGCTCGCATGTACGATTTTGGTCATCCGCGCACCGCCCGGCAGTACGAAACAGCATGGACCGAGCTTCGGACGGCGATTGGGTCCGATAACGACGCGGGACTTTTGATCGCCGTCACCGGCGATCAGCTTTTGCTCGACGGTACGCCTCTCGATTCCGCAGCTGCGGAAAAAAGTTTTGCGCGCATGCTTTCCGTTTCCGGAATTTCCAGCATCCATTTTTCCCCGAAGGTTACGCAGGCAAGCCTTGCGCGCTTCGTGCGCGGCTTTCCCACAGGAAATTCCTCAAAGCCACAGAAGCTTGCTGAGCAATTAAAGGCGGCGCTTCAAGGCGA
>DATKPM010000053.1:0-41573 GCA_035524135.1 Candidatus Acidiferrum sp.
TTTGCCGAAAGCTTGCGCCCCGGTCTTTCAGTCACTGCCACCGTCCGAACGAGACGGTAGCCGAAACCATATGAGCGCTTCGAACATCGCAGGTCGCCTGTCTGACCTAGACATCGCCCGTGCTGCCGCCTCAGCTATGCCGGCACGGGTCTCGCAGCGCCCGCTGGTCGGGATTCTGGGAGTCGTGATAGGGGCCGGACTCGTTACTCTGACCGCCCGAATGCTAAGCCTCGGTCTTGCCGATCTCAGAGGCCACGTCGGCATCAGTTACGACGCCGGCGCTTGGCTCGACAGCGCCTACAACGGCTCGCTCATGTTCATTGGGCCATTCAGCGTCTTCGTGGGCGGGCTGCTTGGGGCGCGGCGCACACTGCTTTATTCCGCCGGCATTTTCACCCTAGCTTGCCTCTTCCTTCCATTCATCCACGGATATGGCTTGCTGGTATTCGCTCTTATTATCGCCGGCCTTACCTCAGGGACCTTCTATCCCCTAACGTTAACCTTCGCGCTTCGAAACATTCCAATCCGGTATCTTCCATATACCATCGCGTTATATGCCACTTTTGTGGATGGGGCGGTGAATATCGCGCCCTCGCTCTATGGATGGTATAGAGATCATCTATCCTGGCACTGGATGTTTTGGAATTCCGCCGTGATTGCGCCGGTAATGTTCCTCTGTATCTATCTTGGCATTCCGGCCATGCCGCCGCGCAAGAAAGGCGCTCATGCGCCCAGCTTCGCAGGATTTCTATACCTGAGTCTCGGCGTGGCTCTGATTTTTGTCGCTCTTCAGCAAGGTCAGCGGCTCGATTGGTGGCGCTCCGGGTTGTTTAACGGCTTGTTTTGGTCCGGATCTTTCTTCCTATTGTGCTCGCTGGTGCGGAGGCTATGCGGTCCCAATCCTCTGGTGGCGCTGCCTTATTTGTTGAAATGGAACACCGTACTTTTGGGTTGCCTGCTCTTCTGGTTCCGTTTCACTCTCTGCACAACCATTATCTTGATTCCGGGGTCTCTGGCAATCCGCGGTTTCGAGGCAGACCAGATCGGTCCGGCGATTATTTGGAGCGCCCTTCCTCTCCTGCCTGTTGCATTCGCCGCTGGGTTTCTGTTGGTGCGCAAATTCGATCCACGCTTGCTCTTCGCCATCGGCCTCACCTGTACCGCCTTCGCTGCCTGGTTGAGTTCCCAGTACACCACCGTTTGGTCGGCCCAGAATTTTTACCGTACCGAGTTGCTCGTTGGCGTCGGACAAGCATTTGCATTTATCGGACTTGTCGGCTGCATCGTTCTGCAAGCCATCTTTAGCGGTGGCCTGGCCAAACCGGAGTGGATCCTGACTTTTTCGGCCTTCTTTCACACCATCCGTTTGTTCGGGGGAACCGCCGGCGCCATTTATATGGGCCACTTTCTTGCAGACCGCGAAAAGCTGCACTCAAACCTATTAGGCCTCCACGTCAGCGCCGGCAATTGGATCACCGATCTGAACATTCGCGGCATGGCGGCGGGGCTCTACGCCAAATCTTCGGGCATCGCCGCTGCGGGGGCACGCGCGGTTGATCTTGTCGGAGCCCGATTGCGCCTGCAAGCCTACGCCTTGAGCATTAACGACGGATTTTTATTGATTGCCTGGAGCTGCGCATTGGCGCTCATTTTGATCGCGCTCTTGCGCAGATCGCCGCTGGATTACGGAGATCTGAGCACCATCCAGCAGGTGCCGGCTCCCGGGAAGGAGTCGTAAGTATGTACCGTAAGGCTCTCTTGCTTTTGATGGCGACAGCCGTCTGCGCCTCCCTCGCTTCGGCCCAGGGGACAGACGAAGCCACGTCTCCGCTCCATATCACGCTTGAGGAAGCCGTTCAGTTGGCGCTAAAGCACAACCACATGGTCCGAATTGCCGGCTATCAGATCGATCAAATGCAGCACGCGAAAGATGTTGCGAGGAGCGGTTATTTTCCGCACGTCACCAACGAAAGCACCATCGTTCAATTGACCGATACCCAATTCATCCAAATTGGTGCAGGCTCGCTGGGGACTGTGGCGGGCACCTCGATTCCAGCGCAATCCGTCACGCTCAATCAGGGCTCTCATACCGTCGCCACCAGCGGAACCGGCCTCGTGCAGCCGCTCACGCAGCTGTTTACCAGAGTCAGGCCAGCCAATGACGCCGCGCGCGCCGATTGGAACGCCTCCCGCGCGAACGCGAAGGAAACTGAGAACGAAGTCGCGCTGAAGGTTCACGAAATCTACTATCAAATCCTGATTGCGCAACTCCATCGCGACGCCACGCAGGCCAGAATCCGAGCCGATCAGGCCCTCGAAAGCGAACGCGTCCAGCAGGTGAAATTTGGAAGCGCGCTCGAAGAGCAGTTGATCGAGAGCAAAGCCCAGTCTCTTGAAGCCAAGCAAGATCTGCTCACCACCGACTTATCCATTTCCGACCTGACCATGCAGCTCGACGACTTGATGGGAATGCCCGTCACGATGCAGCTCGTTCTCGATACCACTGTCCCTCCCGTCGCGAGCTCGTGTGACCCTGATGAGTGCGTCAAGACGGCGCTGGCCTCGCACCCGGAGATCGTTGCCGCGCGCGCCGAGGTGGAAAAGGCTTCGGCCGGCGTAAAGCTGGCGAAGGCGGACTACATTCCGGATATCTCCGCTTTCGCCCGCTACAGCTACGCCAGCGGCGTCCCCTTCCTTGCGCGAAATTTCGGATCGTTCGGAGCGCAGCTCACTTTCGACCTTTTCGACGGCGGACGCAGGCGCGCGGCCGTGGGCGAGAGCGAATCCGAGCTCGCGCAAGCGAAGGAAAATCTCGCGCGTGTCACAGACCAGGTGCAACTTGGCGTCGAGACCGCTTTGAATCGCCTCAACCGCACGAAGGAAATGGTGGACGTCTCGCAGCAGGTGCTGGCGCTTCGCGAGGAATCCAGCCGCGTCACGGCGCAAGAGCTGCTCAAAGGCGAAGCTCTTCCGTCGCAATCCGACGCAGCCGTCGCTCAGGAATTCGACGCCAAAACGTCGCTTCTCCAATCGCAGCTCGGTTACGTGCAGGCGGAAGACGAACTGCTCCAGGCCATGGGGATCACTCCGCAATAGGCTTGGAGATCCGTGCGCCGGAATTGCCACCGACAGAAGGAATGCGGACACGGCGGGCGGCTCATGCTTCGCTCCGGAGGCCATACCTTTGCGGCCGCCCCCGAAGGCGGTCGTGTTCGCTCCACGCCCGAAACTCACTTACTCCTCGGCTTACTCCTTGGGGTGCCGCGCTCTTGGGAATTCCGCAAGGGCGCATGCGTTTTTCTCTCGGGCGGCGTCGTATCGCAAATCGTAGCGCAATTAGCGAGAGGGGAGAACAAGGGAGCCCAAGCCAATTCAACAGCTTAGATTTTTTACTGCTGTGGTTCGGGACTAGGAGGTCGGTGGTTCAAATCCACTCGCCCCGACCAATCCAATTTCCATTTCTGCAAACAACTTCGCAAGCTGAGCCCTTAAGGCCGAAAGGTCGCCCATTTACAGTTGAAGGCTTATTGGATTGAAGCACAAAGTTGCCTTCTTAACCCACCTCTTGCGCCATGCCACATCTTCCCTTGCATCGCGCTTCGCACGGGCTGATCAGAAAATGACATTGCCTATAGCTGTCTGACCACTCATCCCTTCTCCCTTCCGCGGGTGAGCATCACGATGAAATGATCGCCCTGCGGCTGGGTCCAAGCGACAAAGATTTGCCCTCCGTTTCCAAGCGCAATGCGCGGGTAAGATATTGAGTTGTTGCTGCCCGGTATAGGCGCTGGCTGCGAAGGGTCTCCGTTCTTGTCTATATGAACGATGTAGGCCTGCGTCTTGCTCCAATTTCCATCCGCACTCGGAGCGCGACCCTGAAAAACAACCCACAGCGTTCCGTCGCTGCCCGCCTTTATCGCAGGATGATTGGGGTCGAGCACGCCCCCGGAAATCTTGACTGGGTTCTTGAATGAATGCGCGCTGTCCTCGGAGTTAGACACGTAAATTCGAGCTCGATCATCTTTGCCTGCCGTCGTCCAGGCGATCCACAAGCTGCCGTTGGACTCGGCGAGTGAGGGGCCGGAATCCGGGCAGCCATTGATCTTCCAGCCGTCGTCGTGAACTGTGACCGGCTCCGCGAATGTGCTGCCACCGTCTCGGGATGTGGAAACGACCATATTTCGAATCTCGCCCGCGAAGACTCGACGCCAGGCCACAAATACCTCGCCATTTGCGCCGAATGCCAAGGTGGGGCGACAGCACGGGCAGGTCTGCTCGCCCACGCGGACATTCTGGCCGAAGGTAGCACCTTGATCCGTCGATCTCGCCAGGTACACGGACGAGGTATCCTGACCGGGATTGGTCACATCTCTTTCGTCGAGCCACACAGCATAAATATCGCCATTCGGCGCCACACCGATCGAAGGAAAACCTCTGTATGCATGCGCACCCTTGTCTGAAACCTGCACCGGCTTATCGAAACTCTCCCCCCAAGTAAGCGACCGAGCCGACATGATCTTCAGGAGGCCATCTGTCCCTTGTTCTTGCCACAGCGCGTAAATGCCTGAGCGAGTCATCGCCGCACCCGGGCTCTGTTCGCCGTGG
Source organism: Candidatus Acidiferrum sp. (assembly GCA_035524135.1). Taxonomy (GTDB): domain Bacteria; phylum Acidobacteriota; class Terriglobia; order Acidiferrales; family UBA7541; genus Palsa-295. Next base: position 4,606 of record DATKPM010000053.1, read on the forward strand.
GAGCCGATGGAAACTCCAGCCTCGCTGATTGGCACAATCGGAGGCGTCAGTGTATCCCCGCCATTTTCCGAAATCACCAAGCCCAGACGCGACTTGAAATCCTGATTGTAAACAGCAAACAGATGCAAACCGCCGGCAGTGTCGACCGCGAGCCTGGGATCCCAAGATGCCGAGATACCGATGCTTTCAAGCACCGGCCGTGGCTGAGCTTCAAATGTCTCGTCCACCGTCTTGTTCGCTCGGTTGCAACCACCTGCGAGCATGGCTGCAAATGCCAAGAGCAGTCCTAAAGTCAAGTTCAGCGAGTCATGTTTCATGGCATGCACGTTTCCTTTCTCCCTTATCAGAAGCGCACCTGCAATTGCGACCAAACGTTGATCGGGGAACCGGGAAAAATCACGCTGGGCGTGTTGGCCGATTCAAAATATCGACGGTCCGTCAAATTGCGGATGTTCACGCTTATCTTGAATAGCTTTTCGTCCTTGTGCGTTGGGCCGAACTCATAACTTGCCCCCGCATCCACGCGAGCATAGCCAGGCAGCAATACGTCGTCGGACGGGTCCACGTAGCGGTAACTGAGCGCTTGCACTCCGCCCCCGAAACTAAGCCCGGCCAGGAGCCCGTGCTGAAGCTCGTAGATTGTCCAAATGCTCCCGCTATTTCGTGGAGCGTTTTGAAATATATTGCCCACCGGATATACAGGGTCCGAGGCAATCCGCGCTTCGTTGTAGGCGTATGCAAAGTTCAAATCCCACCCTGGCAATATGCGCCCCGACGTATCTACTTCAATCCCCTTTGATCCTGCCTCGCCAATTTGAATCGAAGCCAGTGGATTTCCGGGGTTGGTAATCAGAAGGTTGGACGCGCGAATGCGATAGAACGCCAGTGAGGAGGAAAGCCTTCCGTGAAGCTCAGAAGTGCGGACACCGAATTCGTACTGGTGACTCGATTCCGGTTTGAAGGGAAGTCCGTTGGGCCCGAACTGCGCTGCGAGTGTTGGGCTGAAGCCGCGGCTATAGCTTGCATACAACGAGACAGACTGTGTGAGCTGATAGGTTGCGCCGACTCGCGGGAGAGCGGAGAAGTCACTTTGGCGATTATGCGTGCCGTAAACTGTTTCGTCGTATCGTTGTGTGAAGCCCTCCAAACGTACTCCGGCGAGAATTTTCAGCTTGGAGGTTATTGAGATTTGGTCCTGAATGTACCCTCCGTGCGTTGCCAGTCTCGTCGTTCCATCGATTGGAAAATAATCGGGATCGGCAGGGTTGAAGAAATGGGTTTCCAGTGTCATCGGGTCCGGGAGAGTTTTGCTGAACGGAACGGGATCGTAGAGATCGATCGGCGGCGCGTCACTGAAGACCGCGTCCTGCACAACGGATTGCGTGCCATATTCAAAGCCGATCAGGAAGTTATGTTCGATCTTTCCGGTTCTGAAGATGCCCGTCAAATCGGTTTGCCAGTCATAAAAGCGAAGCGGGTAGGCAGCATCCTCGGAATAACGCGTCAGCGTGCGGTTATCTGGCTCCAGGTAACCTGTGCTGGTGTCGAGATAATCCCAATTGGTGAGCGTCGCTTGGAAGCGGCTGCGAATCGCCCAATCTCGTCCTAGGCTCTGGGAAACATCCGCGCTCGCACGCCGGTTTTGAAGAAGCGAATACTGCCACGGTTCTCCGTAGTAGTTGCTGATCGGCACAGGGGCCGGACGATCCGCCAGCGCCGGAATTCCGTAATCGGTGGTGGTCCTGCCGTGCAGGTACTCGACGAGAAAGCGAATGGTCGTCGAATCGCCCGGCTTCCATGTCACGGCCGGAGCAAGAAAGTACCGCCGGTCATGGAAGTAGTCTCGAAAGTTGTATGAATTTGCAAACTCTCCGTTCAGACGATAGAAGACTTTCCCACTGGTCCCAATCGGGCCCGTAACGTCAAAGGTCGGTCGCACACTGCCATAACGATCCCCCTGGAACGAAAGAACAGCGTGGGTTTCCGGCAGCGGCTCCTTCGTAATCAGGTCGACGATCCCGCCCGCGGTCGCGCGCCCGTACAAAACGGACGACGGTCCCTTAAGGATCTCCACTTGTTCAACGTCAGTCGTATCCGAGGGAACCATGCCATCGAATACGAACCCGTTGCGATAATAATTGCTGAATATCCCCAATGGCAGCCCGCGAATCGTCAACGCATTCCCGACATCGCCAGCCGCAAGCACGTCCCGGTTTACGCCGCTGATATTCTGCGCCGCGTCAGCGAACCGGATAGTCTGCTGACTTTGGATTAGAGCTTGATTCGCGATACCCACGCCTTGTGGTATTTCGTTCAATGGAATGTTCGTTTTCGTTGCGACCGATGATTCATCCGTGCGAAAAGATCCGGCTTCTGCTGTCACTGTGACCTGCTGTCCTGGCCCCGCCACTTTCATCTGGACGGAGATCCGAGCTTCCGTCTGCCCGACTGTGACAGTCACATTTTTGTTGGCCGCTGTGAACCCGGACCTTTCAACCTCCACCACGTAGTCACCGGGTCTAACTTCGGGGAAAACAAAACCGCCGTCATCATCTGTCTTCGTCTCTTGCACGCGAACTGCGGCGTTATTCAACAGGATCACGGTTGCGCCCTGAATTACGCCGCCTTGCTGGTCGACAACCTGCCCCCTGATGCTTGTGGTCCTGCTTGCCTCTTGTCCTGGAGCGGCAACGCTTAAAAAACAGAGGATGATGCAAAGCAGACCTGTTTGAAACGACATCCGAGACCAACTATGCCTCTCACCTAAGACACGTGCAGGCACGAAGCCTCCTCGTCAGATGGATTTCCTTGTTTTCCAATTTGAATACGGCGATTACTGGCGAGGAGGCTGGCCGGGGGCGAAGTTGCCCGGGTTAGCAGATCGTAAGTACTCCTTGTCACAAGCCTGGACGTCACTCGGGGACGCAATGCAGATGGATTCGCTTTCAAGATCGCTTCCGGAACGAAATGGAGGAGAAACGACTGGGGCGGCTGACTCTTCCTGCACATGCAGGTTTTCGACGATGGATCATGCCCTTGGCAGCCGCCATTTTCATACCGATTGCTTTGCTTGTGATGCATCGGGCACATTCCGCCATCGCAACAGCAGCATAAGCTCGAAGAAAAACCAGCGGCCAATGTGCTTCCCACAGGGCAAAGGAGAGCGCTCAGCAGCATGATTGCTCGAATCCGCTTCTTCACGATGCGCCGTAGTATAAAGCCTTCGGGCATTGGTTCAAAACGCCGCAGGAACGGGGAGGACATGGTAAGAACTTGTGCCCACTATCTGCCACTCGCAAGAAAACCGCAGATGCTCCATCTAAGTCACGGTTGGTCAATTCCACGGCCGGGGCATCTGCCGTTCCTGCATGATCGTGTGTCGCCTTCGGGGAACTACTTCGCGCGGAGAAGAAGGACGGGAATGCGGATGCTGTGCTGCACGCGGCTGGCGGTGGTGCCGAGGAAAAGGTCCGCGAGAAAGCGATGTCCGTGCGTGCTCATGGCTACGAGATCGCACGACTTTTCGCGGACCCATCTGATAATTTCCTTCGTGGGGTCTCCGTAGGCGAGTTCCGCATCGGCCGGAATGCCAGAGGCTTCCATTTCCGCCCGGACTTTTTCCAGATAGGCCTTGTCGTCGGTAATTTCCTGGCTGACTGCGTCGGGGCCGTAGGTGCGGGCGGCCCAGCCATCGGCCACGTGAAGCAGCACCACGCGGCTATGGGCGAGTTTGGCAAGCTGCTTGACGTGATCGATGATCGCGCGGTCCGTCGGTGTGCCGTCAAGCGTGACGAGGATCGTATGGTACATGGAACGCTCTTCAGAAGCTGCGGTCCTACCCCCCAACGATAACCTGCCACGCCGCCCGGAGCGAGTCCGGGAGCCCGTAAATGTCCATCACCGTGATCAGGATGGCGCTGGCCCATCCGGCCAGGAGAAGAAAACGACCGTTTTTCCATTCTCCCATACGTCTCGTCGAACTGGTGAAATGCAAAAGCGGAAACATGGCGAAGGGAAGCTGCAGGGCCAGCACCACCTGGCTGAGAGTGAGGAGATCGGTGACGCTGCTATCTCCGCGCAGTCCGATGATAAAAACGGCGGGCAGAATCGCCAGTGTGCGAGTAATCAGCCGCCGCACCCAAGGCTGAATCCGCCAATGCATGAAACCTTCCATGACCACTTGTCCGGCGAGCGTGCCGGTGATCGTGCTGCTTTGGCCGCTCGCCAGCAACGCGACAGCGAATAAAGTGCTCGCGATGCCCGCGCCCAGAAGCGGAGCAAGGGTGAGAAAAGCGAGGCGAATCCAATCGCTGTCGGCGGAGAAGTGGACTATGTGCCCGCCGGCAAACGTCACGCTCTGCTTGCCGTAGAAAACGATGGCAGCCAGGACGAGAATCGCGGCGTTTACGAAGAACGCCACACTCAAAGCCACGACCGAATCAACGGAATTGAAATGCAGTGCGCGCCGCATCGAAGGGGCGTCTTTTTGCAGCTTCCGGCTCTGCACCAGCGCGGAATGCAGGTAGAGGTTGTGGGGCATCACCGTGGCCCCGATGATGCCGATCGCGACGTATACCATTCCCGCCTCACGCAAGTGGGGGCTGATCAGCGCCTGACCCATTTCCAGAAAACTCGGGCGGGTTTCGGGAAGGACGAAAAGCTCAATGAAGTAGCAGACAGCAATCGTGGCAACCAGCAGTACAACGATAGCTTCAATCGTTCGCATGCCGAATCGTTGCAAGGCCAGGAGCAGAAGAACGTCGAGGCCGGTGATGATGACCGCCCAGAGAAGCGGGATGTGAAACAGGAGATTCAAAGCGACCGCGCTGCCTAGTACTTCTGCCAAGTCGCAGGCGCCTATGGCTATCTCGCTCGCCAGCCAGTTCGGCCAACGGGTCCAGCGCGGATACCAGTCGCGGCAACACTGCGCGAGATCCTTTCCCGTCACTACCCCAAGCCGGGCAGCGATGACCTGCATAAAAATTGCCATGAGGCTCGCGAGGGCCACAACCCATAGCAATCCATATTTGAATTGCGCGCCACCCTGCAGATCGGTCCCCCAGTTTCCCGGGTCCATGTAGCCAACGCTTACGAGGATGGCGGGCCCGACGAAGGCTCGCCAGTGCTTCCACCAGCCTTCATGGTGTGCGGGGACGTCAACGGAGCTGTGCATCCCCTCCAGGGAAAGGTGGCCCGGTTGTGAAACTCTAGTTTCCATAGATGAGTACGCTACGATTTAACACTGATATACTAGCAGGGACTAACTGGCATTAACTATAGTTTTGTTGCGACGAGGTCCAGATAGACAATATATTTCGGGAGAAGTAATAGAGCGTGGAAGGCTGTTTCCAGGGGCATGACAGATGCCGGTTGAGCGAGGAACCATGATCACCATTTCCAAAGAAGATTACCTGAAAGCGATTTCCGAAGTAGAGGCCGAGGGGCAAACCGTGATACCCGCCCGTCTGGCGCACTGGCTTTGCGTTACGCCCCCGGCGGTCACCTTTGCCTTAAAACGGCTGAAGAAGGATGGCCTCGTCTCGCTAAACAAAGAAGGGCACATCCGTCTCACTTCAGAAGGCCGCGAAATCGCCGAACGCACGATTCTGCGCCATCACCTGATCGAGCGGATGCTGTTCGAGGTTTTTGGCATGCCGTGGTACGAGGTTCACGACGAAGCGGAACGCTTGGAGCACGCCGTTTCCCCCGCGTTCGAGAAAAGGCTGGCGGAGAAGCTCGGACACAAGGACACCTGCCCGCACGGGAACGGGCTGTCGGTGCGCGGTCCCGCGGAGCGGCGCAAGAAAGGGCTGTGCCTGCTGAGCGAAGCCGAGCCGCACACAAAATATGCAGTCGCGAGCGTCTACGAGCGCGATCGCAAGCTTCTGGAATTTTTCAATCAGGAGGGAATTCGTCCCGGCGCGCGCGTCGCGATCGAGGCGCGGAACTACGACGGGACGGTGTCGCTCTGGGTCGACAAGCATGCCATCCGTTTGGGAGGTCCTGCAGCGGTAAAAGTGTGGGTCTCTAAAGCATAGTATGTTCTAGAATATTTATCATATTTAAGACTAATCGGCGTACCATAGTGTTCGCACTGGAGGCGTCGCAGGACCCTCTGGGATCTCGATCTGAGGCGGACCGTGAACGCGACCTCCAGCACTCGTCATGTCCAGCTCTTTCTCGGCATCCTTTTCATCTCGATTGTATTTCTCTCTTTGCCGGGTTCTTCTTTCGCCCAAGGTGAAACGACAGCGGCGATCCTTGGTCAAGTGACGGACTCGAGCGGCGCGGCCTTGCCCGGCGCAACCGTCGTCGCGACGAACAAGGACACAGGCTTGACCCGCAGCGCCCGGACCGACGGGCAAGGGCGCTTCGATTTCCCTCAGTTGTTGCCGGGCAGCTACGTTGTTCGTGCAACTGCCCAGGGCTTTGAGTCGCAAGAGACTGATAACGTATTTGCCGGCCTGGGACAAAAACAGACGGTTGACCTGACGCTCCACGTCGCTGAGGCAAGGCAGACGATTCATGTGAACGGAGAAGCTCCAATCCTCAACACGGCCAACGCCAACACTTCGACGACGCTCAATGCGCCCGCGCTCGAGAATCTTCCCAACCCGGGCGGCGACGAGACGTATCCATTGCAATTCGCTCCGGGAGCGCTCATCAATACGGCGGGCAGCGGAAACGACTTTGTGGGCGGCACGAACGGCTACGGCAACGTGGAGTTCAACGGCCTTCCCGCGCTCTCGAACGGTTACATCGTCGATGGGCTCGAGACGAACGATCCGTTGACGAATCTGAACAGCGGCCTATCGACGAACCTCGTGCTGGGTCTGAATTCGATCGCCGAAGTCACCGTCAACACGCTTTCCTATTCGGTGGACCAGGGCCGCTACGGGGCCTCTCAGGTCAACTATGTGACCAAGTCCGGCAGCAACCAATTTCACGGCAACCTGTATGAGCTTTGGAACGGCTCTTTGCTCAACGCGCCTGACTATTTTGCGAATTCGACCTCGGAGACTCACAAGCCGCGTTCGACCGTGAATCATTTTGGCGGAAGCTTGGGCGGTCCGATCGTTCACGACAAGCTGTTCTTCTTTTTTGACAGCGAGTGGGTGCGAATCGCGCTGCCGATTTTTGACACGGTGACGGTTCCAAGCGGCGCGTTTCAGCAATTCGTATTGCAGCAGCTTCCGCTCGGCGGGACCGATTCGGTGACTGGGACGTACTATCCCGCGGCTCCCCAGCTTGTCCCCTTTTACCAAAAGATGTTCTCGCTCTATGGCAATACCAGCGGGACGCCGCTCGCAATCCTTGGATGTCCCTTCAACGCGGACGGGAGCCGGGCATCCGGCTCGCCGCCAAACGGCGATGGCTGTGCGAACCGCAGAGGAGTGTCGCATTCGAGCGACGATCACGAGCAGGTGCAGACTGCGCGCATTGATTGGAACATCGGCGCGAAAGACACGGCTTGGTTCCGGTTTCAAACCGATAACGGACTGCAAGCAGCCTATACGGACCCCATCAATCCCATTTTCAACTCCATTTCTCCGCAGCCGCTTTATTCATTTGCCACTGGGTACACGCACGTGTTCTCACAGAATCTGGTCAACTACTTCAATCCTGCTTTTTCTTGGTACGCCAGCTTGTTTGGCCCAAAGGATTTCAGCCAAACGCTCGTTGCCTTTCCTATCGTCTTGCAGGGAAGCGGCGCGAACGCCCCATTTACAACGATCGGAGGGCTGGACAACACATGGGTCCAGGGCCGTCGGGCTTCCCGCTTTTTTATCAACGACAATCTGGCATGGAGCCGCGGCGCGCATGAATTTCGCTTCGGCACGAACATGCGAATTTTCCGCCTCAACGATTTCGATTTTGGCGAGGGCACAGTCCCTCTCGTAACCTACGCAACGCTGCCGCAGTTCATTTATGGAGTCGCCTCGACCGCGACGCAGACGTTCCCCATGTCGCTGAACGAGCCGTTCAATTTTCTGAACCTGGATTTCTATGCTCAGGACACATGGAAAATCACGCCCAGCATCACGTGGACTATCGGACTGCGCGATACATTCAATTCCAACCCGCTGAATCCGCACGATCAGGTCGCGCGGCTTGCCGGGTCATTTGCCTCGATTTCGCATGATGTCAACCAGCCGCTGAATCAAGCGATTCATTTAAGCCTCGGCAACCTCTTTGCTTCGACTCCGTTCGCGATTCTTCAGCCGCGAACTGCAATCGCCTGGCAATTTCAGTCAAAAATCGTACTCCGCACGGGCTTCGGAATCTTCAGCGACATCCTGCCCGGAAGTGTTGCTGATCTGATCGGCATGAATCCGCCTTACGTGAAGACCTTTCAGGGCGGCCTTTTGGGGACAGTTGGCAAGTCAGGAACCGCCGGTTGCGACGCGGCGCTCGGCTGCACGGGAATCGCGCCGGGATTCGCGAATAGCGCCGTCGACGCGGCAGTCGCGGCGAATCAGTTGTTCACATCCGGATTCGCGCAAGGAGGGCTGTCCTGCGCGTCGCCCCTGTCGAATTCAGCAAACTGCCTTCCTCCGGTGGCAATCACGGCCATTCCGAACGGCAAGCTCCACGCACCGTATTTTATGGAGTGGAGTCTGGGTATTGAACGGCAGTTTGGCAATACGGGGAACGTGCAGGCGCAGTATGTCGGGACGCGCGCTGTGAACCAGCCTTATCTGACGCAGGTCAATGGCTACCAGACGGTGTGCGAGGGATGTTTTGCTCCGTTTCCTTACATGACGCCGACGGATCCCCGCTTTGCTGCCGTAACGCAGTTTTCAACGGGCGCGAACAGCAGCTATCACGGATTGCAGCTGACCGCGATGAAGCGGCTGGGGCACGGCCTGCAGGGGCAAGTGAATTACACGTTCAGCCATTGCCTCGACACGGTCTCGAACGGAGGATTCCTGCAATTTTCCGCCGGCGGAATTCTGTCGCCCTTGCCCGGAGAGCTTGCGCGGGACTACGGCAATTGCGACTACGACATTCGCCATAATTTCACCGGACAGTACACCTACGAGCTGCCGATCAAGGTCTCCAATCACTTGCTGGGCTACGCCCTGAACGGCTGGCAAGTGTCCGGAACGGTGTTTTGGCACAGCGGAATTCCGTTTTCCGTCTTGAGCACTCCGTATTCCGCGGACGGAAACGGAATCGTGCAGGGAAGCGGCCCGCAATTTGCAAGCATCGTGCCCGGAGCCGATCCCTACTGCCGCCATTGCAACATCGCCGGCGTCACGCAACCTGGCACCATCCAATGGCTCAATCCGAATGCCTTCGTTTCTGCTGTGGACCCGTCCACAGGAGCTTGCAACGGAGGTGATTCTGCGCAGAACTGTCAATTCGGAGACCTTGCCAGGAATGCTTTGCGCGGCCCGGATTTTTTCTGGAGCGATTTCTACATCACGAAATGGTTCCCGCTTACGGAACGGTTGAAGCTGAGACTTGACGCGCAGTTCTTTAATGTCTTCAATCATCCCAACTTCGGGCTGCCGAGCAATACGTTAGCAGGTATCCCGGGCGAGCCCTCGACGCAGACCGGCTTTGGCGCGCTGACCTACACGACAGCTCCGCCGACAGGTTTGCTGGGAGTAGGGCTCGGAGGCGACAGCAGTCCGCGAATGATTGCGTTTCAAGCGCGACTGGAGTTCTAGGGAATGGCTGGAGAGTTGGTGTGGCGCGACCTCGCCATGCAAATTCCGATGAAATATCAAACATATGTTTTCTTGCTGGCGGGTGCGAGCTAAAGTGTTTGGGGAGACAACCGCAGCCTTCCACTTGCCATGACTACAAAACAGAAAACTGTATCCGCGAGCGCAAAATTTCGCGAGGCTTTGGCTGCCGAGAAGCCTCTTCAGATTGTAGGAGCGATTACGGCATTTGCTGCGCGCATGGCAGAGGTCACAGGCTTCCGCGCACTGTATCTTTCGGGCGGAGGAGTCGCTGCGAATTCGCTCGGCATTCCCGATCTCGGCATCAGCACGATGGAAGATGTGCTGACCGACGCAAGAAGAATCGTCGACGCCACGTCTTTGCCGCTTCTTGTGGATATAGACACGGGATGGGGTGGCGCTTTTAATATCGCCCGCACGATTCGTTCGATGATTCACGCCGGCGTGGCGGCTGTTCACATTGAAGATCAAGTTGGCGCGAAACGGTGCGGCCACCGGCCGGGCAAGGAAATCGTCCCCGCAGAGGAGATGGTCGACCGCATCAAGGCTGCCGTCGACGCGCGCACGGATCCCCAATTCGTCTTGATGGCTCGCACCGACGCGCTGGCCAAGGAAGGCCTCAGCTCCGCCATCGAGCGCTGCGCCGCGTATGTGGAGGCAGGCGCCGACATGATTTTTGCCGAAGCCGTGACCGAGCTTTCGATGTATGCGAAGTTTAAGGAAGCGCTGCGCGTGCCGATTCTCGCAAACATCACCGAGTTCGGCCAAACGCCGCTCTATACGAGGGACGAACTCGCTTCAGTCGGCGTCGATATGGTTCTCTATTGCTGCTCCGCCTACCGCGCGATGAATGCCGCAGCACTCAAGGTGTATAAGACAATTCGCGCGGAAGGGACGCAAAAGACTGTCGTTCCGATCATGCAGACGCGCGCGGAACTCTATGAATTTCTCGGCTACCTCGAATACGAAAAGACCCTCGACCGGCTGTTTGCGAAGACAAAGCCGACGTAGGCGTTTCATGGAGCAGCATGGCGGTGGCGGTTGATACAAGACCAGGGAGATGGGGCAATGAGTGAAACTCCGGCGGTTCAGACGCCTGCGTTCAAACCGAAAAAATCCGTCGCGTTGTCGGGTACCGTCGCCGGCAATACGGCGCTGTGCACGGTCGGCCGCAGCGGCAACGATCTTCATTATCGCGGCTACGACATATTGGACATCGCGGCGAAGTGCGAGTTCGAGGAAATAGCCTATCTGCTGGTCCACGGAAAGCTTCCGAACGTCGCCGAGCTGAAAGCCTACAAGGCGAAGCTAAAAGAGTTGAGAGGTCTTCCCTCGGCGCTGAAAATCGTGCTCGAGCAGTTGCCTCCTTCAACGCATCCGATGGACGTTCTTCGCACGGGTGCGTCCGCGCTTGGCTGCCTGCTGCCGGAAAAGAGCGATCATAGCGAATCCGGTGCGCGCGATATCGCGGACCGCTTGATGGCCTCTTTTGGCTCCATGCTCCTGTACTGGTTTCATTTTGCCGAAAGCGGAAAAAGGATCGAAGTCGAGACAGACGACGATTCGATTGGCGGCCATTTTCTCCACCTCCTTCACGGAAAGCCGCCATCGGCGCTCTGGGTGCACGCCATGCACACCAGCCTGGTGCTCTATGCCGAGCATGAATTCAATGCTTCCACGTTTACGGCCCGCGTGATTGCCGGCACAGGCTCAGATATGTTTTCCTGCATCACAGGAGCCATCGGCGCTTTGCGGGGGCCAAAACACGGCGGCGCCAACGAAGTTGCGTTCGAAATTCAGGAACGCTACGACAATCCCGACGAGGCGGAGCAGGACATCCGCCGCCGCGTTGCGGCCAAGGAAGTCATCATCGGTTTCGGGCATCCTGTTTACACCATCTCGGACCCGCGGAATAAAATCATCAAGGAAGTCGCGCGGCAACTGTCGGAGAGCGCGGGAAGCGGGAAGATGTTCGATATTGCCGACCGACTGGAAGCCGTGATGTGGAATACGAAAAAAATGTTTCCGAATCTCGATTGGTTCAGCGCCGTCAGCTATCACATGATGGATGTTCCGACGGCGATGTTCACGCCGCTCTTCGTCATCGCCCGCACGTCCGGCTGGAGCGCGCACATCATCGAGCAGCGCAACGATGGCAAGATCATTCGGCCCTCGGCCAATTACATTGGTCCCGAGGATTTGAAGTTTGTTCCCATTCAAGAACGCCCCTAGACGGCTGGTTCTGCCTGTATCTTGAAATTTGAGGAGAGGTACTGTGTCCGCACCCATCAGCAACGAGCGCCCGCAGCCCGACAAAGTTCTCGTCGACATCGCCGACTACGTTGCTTCTTACGAGATTCGCAGTGACCTCGCCTACGAGACGGCACGAAATTGCCTCATCGATACGCTCGGGTGCGGCCTGGAAGCGCTCGAATATCCTGCTTGCACGAAGCTGCTTGGCCCGATCGTTCCAGGGACCGTTGTCCCCAACGGCGCGCGCGTTCCCGGCACGCAGTTTCAGCTCGATCCGGTGCAAGCAGCCTTCAACATCGGCGCGATGATTCGCTGGCTTGATTTCAACGATACATGGCTTGCCGCTGAATGGGGGCACCCCTCCGACAATCTCGGCGCGATCCTCGCCGTCGCCGACTGGCTGTCCCGCACGTCCGTCGCTGCGGGCAAGAAGCCGCTCATTATGAAGCAGGTTCTCACCGCGATGATCAAGGCCCACGAAATCCAGGGCTGCATCGCGCTTGAAAATTCATTCAACAGGGCAGGGCTCGATCACGTCGTGCTGGTGAAAGTTGCGTCAACGGCCGTCGTTTCGCGATTGCTTGGTCTGCCGCGCGAGCAAACGATTGCCGCCCTTTCGCAAGCCTGGGTCGACGGTCAGAGCCTACGCACCTACCGCCATGCGCCGAATACCGGCTCGCGAAAAAGCTGGGCCGCCGGCGACGCCACGAGCCGCGCCGTTCGCCTGGCGCTCATTTCCAAGACCGGCGAAATGGGCTATCCCTCCGTGCTGACTGCGAAAACCTGGGGCTTTTACGACGTTTCTTTCAAGGGGCAGGAATTCCGCTTTCAGCGTCCTTATGGTTCTTACGTGATGGAAAATGTTCTTTTCAAGATCAGTTTCCCCGCCGAATTTCACGCGCAAACGGCTGTCGAAGCGGCGATGACTCTGCACGGAAAATTGCAGAACGCCGGAAAATCCGCCGCGGACATCCGAAAAATTACGATCCGCACGCACGAAGCCGCGATTCGCATCATCGACAAGCGCGGGCCGCTCAATAACCCCGCGGACCGGGATCACTGCATTCAGTACATGATTGCGATTCCACTGCTCTTCGGACGGTTGGCGGCTTCCGATTACGAGGATCAAGTTGCGGCGGACACTCGTATCGATGCTCTTCGCGAAAAAATGGAGACCGAGGAAGTCTTGCAGTTCACCAAGGACTACCACGACCCAGAGAAGCGCTCGATTGCAAATTCCCTGCGCATGGAACTTTCCGATGGCACGGTCTGGGAAGAAACGGTGGAATACCCGATCGGCCACAAACGCCGCCGCAAAGAGGGCATTCCGTTGCTCGAAGCGAAGTTCAAGAAGAACCTGGCCCGGCGTTTCTCGCCGGAACAGCAGGCAAGGATTCTCGACGCATCCATGGATCAGGGCCGCTTGGAAAGCACACCCGTCCAGGAATACGTCGACCTTTTCGTCGTCTGAAGAAAAGGAACTCGTTGTTTTCGCGCTTTCAATGCCCCGGTTGTGCGCGCCATCCGAGCAATCCTCAGGGCAGGATTTACATGAGGGTGTTTTTCAAGCAGAACTACCGCCGACTTTCAATCTATTCGCGGAATGCTTGGCCTGCATTGTTCGCGTTTCTTGAATCGATCCAGGCCTGCAACTCGCGCTCGATCTTCTCGAGCCGGTCAATCTCTGCCAATGCAGCTTCGCTTCCTGCCGTCTTTGCGGCTCGCGCACGCTCCAATGCCTGCTCGGCGACCCGCACCATTTCGAGAAGAGTTTTCCGCATCTCCGATCCAAATTGTGCGCGACTCTCCTGCACGCGGTTCACCAGGTCCGATTGCACTCGTTCGCTGTTCATCTCCCTCAGATGCTCCAGGGGTCTTTGGGTGTTTTCCTCGATGAATCGGTGTCCCCGGACGTTTCCCAGGGCAATGTCCGCGAGATATCTTCTCTCCGCCCAGTTGGGCAAGGATGCGCGATCCCCGGACTCGTTGCTATGAGCGAATTCCTTCCTGGTGCACGTACTTGATCACTTCTACATCCGATACGGCGATCAGGCCTTCTCCGACCATTTGGTCCAGCAGCGGCAAAAGTTTCTGGATTTTCTCCTCCGTATCGATCACGCTCACCATCAGCGGCGCGTCGTGCGAAAACGACAAATGATGCGTTCGCCGGATCAGGGTGCTCGCGCCATAGCCCTCAATTCCCCGAAACACAGTTGCGCCCGCAATGTCGAGCTCGCGGCACTTCTCCACAATCGCGCGATAGAGCGGCTTGCCGTTCCATTTGTCATCTTCGCCAAAATAGATCCGCAGCATCTTGGCTGTACCCGGCAGTTTCATCCGCGCGCCTCCTTCCTGCGCTCCGTCGATGCAAAATTGTGTGTGTACTTGATGACGTCCACGTCCGACAGCACCACCAGTCCCTGCTGCACCATCCCGTCGAGCACCGGAAAGTACGCCCGCAGCTTTTCTTCCGTGTCTACCACGGAAAGCATCATCGGCCGGTCGTGAGAAAGGTGCAGCGCTGAATCCTTGTGGATTCGCCGGTTCGCTCCATATCCCAGGATCCCCTGGTAAACCGTCGCGCCCGCAATATCGTTGGCTCTCATGCTTTCGATCAGCGCTTTATACAGCGGTTGCCCTCCCCACTTGTCGTTTTCCCCAATAAAGATGCGCATCATCTTCGCCTTCCCCTCGCGCTTCAGCGTGGGCTGCGCCGCCGGCCCCGCCTTTTTCTTCGACGTCTCCGCGGGCTTTATCACCATCGTGTCTTGTACCTCGATCAGCCCCGTTCCGGCCAGCTCGCGCAGCTTCGGCAGCAATTCGTCCACTTTTTCCGCCGTCTCGATGAACTCGATCTTCATCGGAAGATCGCCGGTCAGCGCTTCGATCCGGGTGGTGTGAAGATGATGGTCCGCTCCAAAGCCTGCCAACCCCCGCGTCACCGTCGCGCCCGAGACGCGCCGGTAGAAAAGAAAATTCAAGATCGCCGAGTAAAGGGACTGTCCGTGATACTGGTGATCTTCTCCGACGTAGATGGTCACCTTCTTGGCGGTTCCGGCCTGTAGCATTCGTTCCTCCCGAGATTCCTTCTTTCTTTGCGCAGTCCTTACGCGATGGTCTTCCCCGTAATCACGCCCAGCCACACCGCAAAAAATCCGACGACTACGCTCGAAACCACATTGAGCATCGCGATCAGCAATTCGCCATCTTGGAAAACGCGGAACGTCTCATACTCGAACGATGAAAACGTGCTGTAACCGCCCAGAAAACCGATGGGTATCAGGTATCTCCAATTTGGGTTCCAGTGTCCACGCTCGGCGAGCAACTCCATGATGAACCCGATTAGGAACGACGCTGTGATGTTGATTACAAACGTCCCATACGGAAATCGCGTGCCCATCCGCGTGCTTATGTAGCCTCCCGCCCAGAAGCGTAATACTGAGCCCACCGCTCCTCCGAGTCCGACGATCAAATATTTGGTCATGGGAATCGTCCTGCTTCCTCTTTTTTATTTTCTATGCTTCGCCTTTTCCACGTCTCGACCCGTTACGTTCGCGCTTCTCCCGTGCTTCCGAAGTTCGTTTTTTGTTGAGGGTCGGCTATACCAAGGGGAGGGAATTCAGGACGATCAACTCCCCGCGGGCCGAAGCCCTCGTAGGAGTCATCTGCCCATCGGGGGGCGTAGTTAAGGGCGAACTCCAACGCCCATAAGAAACTGATTATTTTCCGCAACGGAGGCGAAGTCAATCTCTCGCAGCAGTTGCGTGTCTAGACTCCCAATTTCGGTGAGGAATCCTTCAAGCTTCAGGGCAACTTGCTGAAGAAACCTCACGTGCTTATTTTCTATTGCTCCCGGTGGCGTCGACCTTCGGCGATGTCTTCCGCGGTTTGCCCCAAGCCTATTTCGCCCCGGCCTTTTTTGCTTTCGCTTTGGTTGTGCCCCCGATCCAGCCAGGTGCGTCGCTTGCCGGAAACGATTCCATCGACGCTTCTTCCACCACATCGCTTGGCCGCAGCGCGTTCACATCCGCTGGACCTTTGTCAGCCTTTAGCCCCTTGCCCCGAGCGGTTCTGTCTTTCGGTGCCTTCTTCGATCTCTTTGGCATGATTTGCCTCGCCTATTTCTACCGTTAGCACACGGCCTCCTGCCAAGCAAACCTTTCTCGCCCCCATCCGAACGTTTTCGCCGTCGTCGTTGTCGCTCCGCTGTTGACGAAGTCTCTTCACAAAGGCCGTCACGATTTCTTATGGTTTCTGCCTTTTACTGGAAGGAATTTCCTTAAGATAAAGAAGAGGAAGCAAGGGCAGGGAAAGCACCCTCCCGGCTGGCCATGGGGTAGCCAGCCGGGAAGCAATCCAAACTCAATTGCGGGGTGGAGGTGCTTTGAATCGACCCTTGCGCCCGGTGGGAGGCGCTGTTTTCAAGGTCACTCTACCGCCGGCGATCAACTCACACAATACGGTAAAAATACTAGTCACTAAAAATTTCATCCCGGGTCGAGGCTTCAACTCCGGAACGCTGATGTTTCCGTAAGCCCTTTCGTTTCAGTGTATTCGTACTCACTTCCCGCCGCCAATCCCGTGAACTCCTCCGTTTTTCCACTGGGCCATTCGATTGTGACCCTTTCCACTCGGTCCACTTTTCCGAGCCCAAAGGTCACCGGCAACTCTGACTGTGAGAGATAGCTCGATCCGCTCTTCACCATCCGGCTCTGGATTCCATGCGCGTGCTCCACGCGCACGGTTGCACCAATCGCGTCCCGGTTCGATTGGGTGCCAATCAGCCGGAAACGGATGCTGTGATTTCCATTCGCCACGTCGTTTCGATAGAGGAACGCCGGCCCGTTGTTCGTCGTCAACAGCACATCAAGGTCGCCGTCCTTGTCGAAGTCCGCGAAAGCCAGCCCCCGCCCTACCTTCGGTTTCGCAAAATCGCTTCCTGCTTGCAAGGCCACATTCTGAAACGCATCCGCACCGCGATTCAGAAAGAGCTGCGGCGGCTGCGCGTATCCCACGTTTCCCCGAATGTTTCGCACCGTGTCGTCGATGTGACCGTTCGCCACCACCAGGTCTTCGAGCCCATCCAGGTTGATGTCTCCGAAGAGGCACCCGAAACCCAGGGTATTTAACGACGCGGCTCCCACTCCCGCCTGCAGAGCCACATCGCGAAACACGCCTTTCGAATCCGCGCGATAGAGACCGATCATTTCGTTGTCGAAATTCGTGATGGCGATTCCCGTCGTGCCGGAATTGTCAAAATCCGCCGCGTCCACACCCATTCCTGCCCGCGCTTTTCCCTCGGAGCTGAACGCAATTCCCGCCTCGACCGCCACGTCACGGAATTTTCCGTTGCCCAGGTTCTTATAGAGTTTGTTCGGCTGCGTGTCGTTCGCCACCAGCAGGTCCGGCCAGTGATCGCCATCGTAATCCAGCATCGCCACGCCTAGCGATTTGCACGACGTGTCGAAAATGCCGCTGGAAGCCGTCACATCCTCAAATGTTCCGTCACCACGATTGTGAAACAGCCAGCACGTTTCTCCGCGGTAGGCCTCGGGCGTGCAATACGACTTGTGCTTCCCATCCAGGCTGCAAAAAATATCGTGATCGATCGACCATCTCACGTAGTTGCACACGAACAAATCCAGCAGACCGTCGCGGTCGTAGTCAAACCACAGCGCCGATGTGCTGAACGCCGTTCTCCCGTCCAGCCCGCTCTGCCGCGTCACATCCACAAAGGTGCCGTGTCCGGTGTTGCGAAACAGGCGGTTCTGCCCCACGCACGTGACCAGAATGTCCGGAAACCCGTTGTTGTTGTAGTCGCCCACCGCCACGCCCATTCCGTACATCTCGATGTCGAGCCCGGCCCTTTGCGTCACGTCCGTAAACGTCCCATTGCGGTTGTTGTGGTAAAGCTGCATCGTGGTGCGTTTTTTCTTGTGGCCTGGCCAGTCCATTCCGTTCACCAAAAGAACGTCCTGCCAGCCGTCGCCGTCGTAATCCAGAAATGCGCAACCGGATCCCAGAGTTTCCGGCAGCAGCTTCCCGCCGAACGCGCCGCTGTTGTGTTCGAATTGGATTCCCGCCCGCCGCGTCGCATCCGCCAGCTGAAATCCCAGGCCCGCGCCTGCCTGTGCAGCACCTTCGAAGCCTGTCGTGTTCCATCGATGAAGTGTGGGACTTGCTGCGGCCGAGGCGATGGCCGTCAGAAACGTGCGCCGGTTCACGAAATGTTCACCAGGCCGTTGCGGATCGCATAGACCACCAGTTCGGCCGTCTTGTGAATTCCCAGCGCGTCCATGATGTTCGCGCGGTGCACGGCCACGGTGTTCGCGCTCAGCTTCAGTTGGTCGGCAATCTCTTTGTTGGATTTTCCTTCGACGATTAGCTGCAGAATTTCCAGCTCTCTCGGTGTCAGCCCCGCATTCCGTTCTCCGCGCAGCGTCGCCGCACGCTCCAGCTCTGGCGCCAGCACCATTTCTCCTGCGGCGACTTTCCTCACCGCTGCCGCCAGTTCCAAATCGACCGCGCTCTTCAGCATGAACCCCCGCGCGCCCGCTTCAAGCGCCTGCCGCACCAGCGTTTCCTCGGAATGCATGCTCAGCATCACGATTTTCTGCAGCGGATTCATCTCCAGGATGCGCCGCGCCGCCACGATTCCCGACGATTCCGGCAGCGCGCAATCCATCACCACCACGTCCGGCTTCAATTCGAGCGCCAACCGCACCGCTTCCGTCCCGTCTCCTGCCTCTCCGGCCACGGAAATATCCGCCTCGTCCTCCAGAATGCGCCGGAATCCGCGCCGAACCAGCGCGTGATCGTCCACCAATAGAACCGTGATTTTATCCGGCATGGGTTCCGAGCCTTTGCCTTGGGACCTTCAATCGCACCAGCGTACCACCGTCCGCGGGTTCGCGAAATTCGATCGTGCCTCCCAGCAACTCCGTCCGCTCCCGCATTGCCACCATCCCGATGCCGTGGTTCGTCGATGCAGCGCCGATTCCTCGCCCGCGGTCCTCCACTTCCAGCTCCAGCCCATCGTCGCGATACCGCAATCGCACCCACGCTTTCCGTTCGCCGGAATGCCGCGCCAGATTGTTCAGAGCTTCCTGGAGGATTCGGTAAATGTGAATCGCCGCTCCGCCTGTCACCGGGTATGCCGAACCGGACTTCTCAAACGAGACGTCGATTCCCGTTTGCTTCTCAAACGTCGGCACAAACCAATCCACTGTGCTCTCGAGCCCCGATTCGTCCAGCATCACCGGGTGCAGAGCCTGCGAGAGTGTCCGCACGTTTTCCAGCGTGTTTTGCGCGATGTCTCGCACTTCGCGCAATTCCTCGCGCAGCCCTGAATCCTCCGGCGCGTGTTTTTCCGCGCGTCCCAGCAGCGAGCCGACTGCCGTCAGAATTTGCCCGAACTCGTCGTGCAGTTCGCGCGAGATGTGCCGCAGCACCGATTCCTGCGTCGCGATCAATTTCTGCGCCAGGTCGCTGCGCTGCTCGGAAAGCCGTCCCAACTCCGCGAACAGATGGCGGTTCGAAAGGATCAGGAAAATGCTGGTCGCCAGAATCGCCGTCAGAATCGCCGTCAAAAACAGATACACCTGCCGTTGTACGCGGTCGTAAATTTCTCGCACCTGCCGCGCTGCCTGTTCCTCGCTCTCGTTGTTTTCCACCAGGAATCTCGCCACGGCCGTGCTCAGCGACGCCTGCCGAGCTTGCAGTGTCAGCCGAATTTGTTCGCGCGCTTCCTTGTCTTTGCCGCCGTCTGCCAGCGCAAACGTGCGCGCCGCGGCGTCCCAGAATTGCGCGAACGAACTCGCCAGATATGCCCGCTGCTCCGGCGTGCGGTGCGCGACGGCCAGTTCGTCTTCGATTCGCAGCGCGTCGTCGAGGTCTGCGTGGATGCGGTCGAATTGCGCTTTCCACGCCGTCAGTGGATAGGGCTCATCGTTGTCCAGCATGTCGCGCATCGAAAGCCCGAGCGAATTCAGGTCGTTTTGAATCCGGAGCAGTTGCAGCGAATCCTTCCGGTTCCGGTCAATCAGATTGTTTTGCAGGTGCCGCAGCATGGCGATCTGCCGCGTGATGTAGGTGGAGTATGCCACCACGGCTGCCAGCGTGATGATCAGCCCAAGGATCAGTCCTGCGGTGGGAGAGCGTCCAATCGTGCGCTGCACAGGGAGAGAATATAACGCAGCCGCTTGAACTTCCAATGTCCCGCGGCGGGGACGGCTCGTGCAGCCGTCCCCATTTCGGAAATCACTCTTTCGCTACGATTACCTCGCGTGCATCGCCGCCTTTGCCGAAGCGGGGAGTCTCACCACCTTCGCTTCCGTAATCGACGGAATCTCGCGAATTTTCTTTAGCGCCCCGGCTTCCACATCTCCATCCACCTGCACCAGAGCCACCGCTTCCGATCCCTGCATAGGCTCGCGTCGTCCGAGCGCAAACGTCGCAATGTTCACGCCAAGACTCCCCAGCGCCGTGCCGATCTGCCCAATCACGCCCGGCACGTCGCGGTTCCGCGTCAGCAGCACTGTTCCTTCAAGCGTCGCTTCCAGCGGAATTCCGTCCAGCGACAAAATTCTCGGCGATCCGTCCTGAAACACGGTTCCCTCAGCCGTCAATTCGCGAGTCCCGTCGCTCACCGACACTTCCACCGTATTTGGATAGCCGCGCTCCCGTCTCCGAGTCGTCTCCTCAATCACCAGGCCGAGAGCCGCTGCCGCCGCGGATGCGTTCACCAAATTCACCTTGTCGGTCAGCCCGGAGTTGAGCAATCCAATCAGCACGGAACCACGCACGGCGTGTGTGCCAAGCTCCGATGGTTCGCCCGCATATTCGATCCGCACGCGGCGGAAACTTTGCGACGCCGACGCCTGCGCCAGGAAGGCGCCCAGCCTTTCGCCCAATTCCAGGTACGGCTGGATCCGGCGGTATTGTTCTGCCGTCAGTGCCGGCAAATTCACGGAATTGCGGATCACGCCGTCGGTCAAGTAATCGCGCACCTGCACCGCAATCGCCGTGCCTACTTCCTCCTGCGCCTCGGCCGTCGAACCTGCGATGTGCGGCGTCGCGATCAGGTTCGGCAATCCGATCAGCGGCGAGCTCTTCGGCGGCTCGACGGCAAATGTGTCCACCGCCGCCCCTTTCAGTTGGCCCGACTTCAGCGCCTCTGCCAGTGCCGCTTCATCAATCAGTTCGCCGCGGGCGCAATTGATCAACCGTGCTCCTTTTTTCATCTTGGCAATCGTCGCCGCGTCGATCATCTTTTCGGTCGACGCGCTCAGCGATGTGTGCAGCGACACGATGTCCGACCGTTGCAGCAAATCGTCCAGGGGCACCAGTTCCACTTGGAGTTCGCGCGCCGCGTCCGCCGTCACGTAGGGATCGTGCGCCAGCACGGTCATTTCCAGCGCGTGCGCCCGCCGCGCCACTTCCATTCCCACTCGGCCGAATCCCACCAGACCGAGCGTTTTTCCCCGCAGCTCCGTTCCCGAAGCCGACGACTTCTCCCATTTGCCTGAGTGAATGGACGTATTCGATTGAGGCACCGACCGCGCCAGGGCCAGCATCAGCGCCAGTGTGTGTTCGGCGACGCTCACCGAGTTTCCTCCGGGCGTGTTCATCACCAACACGCCGCGCCGCGTCGCTGCTTCCAGGTCCACGTTGTCCACACCCACGCCCGCGCGCCCAATCACGCGCAGTTTCGGCGCCTTTTCCAGCAGGTCTGCGGTCACTTTTGTGGCGCTGCGCACCACCAGCGCGTCTGCGTCGGCAAGTTCTGTGAGGAGCGAAGCAGGAGGGGGAGTTACGACGTTCCAGGCGGTTTCCCGTAAGAGTGCAAGCCCACGTTCGCTGATTTTGTCTGCAACGATAATTTTCATTCTAAAATGTTAGCCAGCGACCCGTGCCGTGTCAAATGCACGTTTCCTTTTTCCGCGTGTGCTATCCTAGAAAAAAAGGAGAAGCGTGCGAATGCCCTACCTCGATCGCATTCAGAGCGATATTACGAAAGCCATGAAAGAGAAGGATGAGCTTCGCCTGAGCGTCCTTCGCATGGTGAAGTCCGCTCTCAAATTGAAAGAAGTTGAAAAGATTCGTCCGCTCGACGACATGGAATCTCTGCAGGTCCTGCAGACTCTCGTCAAACAGCGTCGTGAATCCGTCGAGCAGTTCCTCAAAGGCGGCCGCAAGGATCTCGCCGAAAAAGAGCAAAGAGAAATCGGGATCATCGAGGAATATCTCCCCGCCGCTCCCTCCGATGACGAAATGCACCGCGCCATCGAAACCGCTATCACCGAAAGCGGCGCCGATTCGCTCAAGCAGATGGGCGCTGTCGTGAAGGCCGCGCGCGCCAAGCTCGAAGGAAAGACGGTCGATGGCAAACTGCTCAGCGACCGCGTTCGCGACCGCCTCAGCGGCAAGTCCTGACCGCTCTTCCTGATTCGGCCCCTTTGTTCCTTGCCTGCGCTCTCGTCTGATGTTACCTTGCCGGGCTTGCGCGGCAGGCGAACGAGCGGGGCGCAGCTTTTCGCTCCCCCATCGCGCGACAACGGAGGCTTGGCAGCGTGCCCAATCAATCCTGGAGTTCCACCGCTCCGCCCGGTGAATTCGAGCCGTTCATCACTCTGCAGGAAAGCGTCGCCGAATTTTCTCTTCGCGCCGTCGTCCTCGGCGCTTTGTTTGGCATTCTCTTCGGAGCTGTTTCCGTCTACGTCGGCCTTCGCGCCGGACTCACCGTCTCCGCTTCGATTCCCATCGCCGTGCTTTCCATCAGCATCCTGCGCGCCTTCGGCCGTTCCACAATCCTCGAAAACAATATCGTCCAGACCACCGGCTCGGCTGGCGAATCTCTTGCCGCTGGCGTCATTTTCACTTTGCCCGCCCTGATTTTTCTCGGCTTCGGTTCGCAATTCACCTACTGGCGCATTTTTCCGCTCGCTCTTCTCGGCGGTTGGCTCGGCGTCCTCTTCATGATTCCCCTCCGCCCGCAGCTCATCGTCAAAGAGCACGGCAATCTGGCCTTTCCAGAAGGCACTGCCTGCTCGGACGTTCTTGTCGCTGGCGAGCGCGGCGGCTCGTTTGCGGGACGCGTCTTCTGGGGCCTTGGTCTTGGCGGCATCTATACCTTTGCGATGAACACTCTCGGCATGTGGCCGAGCCAGCCGGATTACCAGCCGTCCTGGCTGCCCGGCGCTTCTTTCCGCGCCGCGATCACTTCCGAATATCTCGGTGTCGGCTATATCATCGGCCCCAAAGTGGCTGGCATTCTTTTCGCTGGAGGCATCGTCTCCTGGATTCTCATCATGCCCGCCATCAAATTCTTCGGCCAGCTCGCGGGCAACACTCCGATTTATCCCTCGACGATTCCCATTCCTCAAATGACGCCCGACGATCTCTGGCGCAGCTATATCCGTCCGATGGGTGCCGGCGCGGTCGCCGCCGCCGGATTGATCACTCTGCTTCGCACCACGCCAACCATCGTTTCCGCCTTGCGGTCCGGCCTGAAAGATCTTCGTGCCCAGCGCGCCGGCGCTCCTCTTTCCGGACGCACCGAACGCGACATGCCCATCAGCCTGGTCATTCTCGGTTCCGCGGTGATCATTGTCATGATGTGGGTCCTGCTCACGTTCCGTCCCATTCCCGGCGCGCAGACCCACTGGTATCAAAATGTATTCGCCGGCGTTTTCGTTGTCGTGTTCGGATTCCTCTTTGTCACCGTTGCCTCTCGCATCAGCGGCCTTCTCGGCAATTCTTCCAATCCGATCAGCGGCATGACTATCGCCACTCTCATGGCCACCTGCGCCGTCTTTCTCGTTTCCGGCTGGACGGCTCCCAACTACGCCGTCCTCGCTCTCACCATCGGCGGCGTCGTCTGCATTGCGTCCGCCATCGGTGGCGCCACGTCGCAGGATTTGAAGACCGGCTATCTCGTCGGCGCCACTCCGTATTGGCAGCAGGTTGGATTGCTCATCGGAGTCACGGTTTCAACCGTCGCCGTCGGCGGCACTCTCGCGCTGATGAATCGCGGGCTCGAAAAATTCGTCCCCGTCGACATTCCCGCCAACATTCAATCTCTTCCCATTGGCGTGAAAATTGAAAAGCCGTCCTTTTCTTACGGTGGAAAAAACTATGTTCTCATCAACGCTCTCGGCTCCAGCACCATCCCCGACGGCGAGTACCTTTACAGTGCTTCCACAAAAAAAATCGAAATCCAGTGGGTCGAAGGCATCGGCAGCGCGCAGGCCGCCGCTCCGCAAGCCCGCCTGATGGCCACGGTCATCAGCGGCATCCTCACGCGCCGTCTTCCCTGGCGGCTCGTCTTGATGGGTGTTGCGCTCGTGGTTGCCATCGAAATGCTCGGCGTGCGCTCGCTCGCCTTTGCCGTCGGTTCATACCTTTCCATCGCCACCACAGCCGCCATTTTTGCGGGCGGAATGGTGCGCTGGCTCGCTGAACTCGGGCAGGAAAAAAAGAGCGATGCCGAGAGCGAAGTTAGTCCCGGCTCTCTCTACGCCAGCGGCCTCATCGCCGCCGGTGGGGTGTTCGGCCTCCTCGCGATTGCGCTCAATCTCCTTGAGGATCCCGAACTCAGCCGCCACGTCCCCGCTTGGATGGTGAAATTTCTCCATGTTCCGTGGCCCGAAAACACGTTCGCCTTCGGCGAGCGCGTCATGCCGCATCTCAGCCAGAGTCCCGCTTTCGGTGTTCTCTTGTTCGCTCTGCTCGCAATCTCTCTTTTCATTTCCGCGCGCAGCAAGCTCAAGCAACTGTAATCAGGAGCGCTGCGAAGATTCTCCATGGCCCAATTCATCGCCCACGTTGCGCTTGTCGTCCGCGATTACGATGAGGCGATCGCCTTTTTCACACAGTCGCTCGGTTTTCGCTTGCTCGAAGATATTCCGCAAGGAGCGGGGAAGCGATGGGTCCTCGTTGCGCCACCCGATTCGCGCGGAACCACTCTGCTCCTTGCAAAAGCGGATGGTCCACGGCAGGAAGCGGCCATCGGGCGCCAATCCGGCGGCCGCGTTTTTCTGTTTCTCTTCACCGACGATTTCGCTCGCGACTACACGGCGATGAAATCTCGTGGTGTGAAATTCCTCGAATTGCCCCGCCGCGAACCTTACGGTACGGTCGCCGTCTTCGAGGACCTCTGCGGCAACAAATGGGATCTACTTCAGCCGAATGAAGGATTTTCGAAATAGCAGCGCCGCCGCAAAGCCAGCTCTTCTGAACGCCAAACTTCGTGAAACCTCCTGCTACAAGGTGGCATCTCATTCTATGAGTTGTCGTGTTGGCGTTTTCTCCGGAAAGCGCCGCGCGGCGCGCTCACCCACGGGAAGTCGTCAGGCCTGCGCGGTTTCTTCAGGGAACTTAACCCTTTCATAGGAGACGATTGCGTCCATGCGTCCAAAAACAATTTCGTTTGTCGGTCTACTCGGCATTTTGGCGTTGGCAATGCCTGTCTTGGCACACACCGATTCTGTTGCATTTCATTCCGATGGCACCGCCACGATTGGCGAAACTCAACTGAAGCAGGGTGATTACGAACTCAAAGTGGAAGACAACGCGAAGAATCTCCGCATCACGCAAGACGGAAAGCTCATCGCTCAGGTTCCTGTCCACTGGATTCAACTGCCCAAGAAATCCCACGATACCGAAGTGGATCTCACTAAGAATCAGGTCACGGAAGTTGAATTCGCTGGCAGCAACGAAGCCGTCCAAGTTCAGTCGAACTGATGTGCCGAGCAGAGGAGAGAGGGCGGGCTTAGCCCCGCCCTTTTTCTTTTCGCGCAACCCGAAGCTCTTTGACTCCGCCTCGGCCACCCATTAAACTTCTTCCCTATGGCCCGCTATTCCCGCGGCTACGGCGGCTACCAGTTTGATATCGGCAGCTATTTTCCTCCCGGCATCAAAGCGCTTTGCATTGCCTGCGGCGCCGTCTTCATCCTGCAGCAGTGCATTAAGATTTTCGGTGGTTTGCAAGCCTGGGCGTCGTTCAACGCCTGGTTTGGCCTTGTCCCTCTTGCCGTCACGCGCGGGTTCCGCATCTGGCAGCCGGTCACCTATATTTTCCTGCACGCCAGCATCTGGCACATCCTGATCAACCTGCTTTTCCTGGCAATGTTTGGCGCGGGTGTTGAGCACGCCTGGGGCACGCGCCGGTTCTTGAATTATTTCTTCATCTGCGGCATCGGCGCGGGGCTTGTAAACGTAATCGTCAAAACGATCATCGACCCGCGCGGAGTTGGCAGCGCCGCGATTCCCACCATCGGCGCGTCCGGCGCGATTTACGGCATCCTGCTCGCCGCGGCGATCGTCATGCCTTACGCGCGCGTGCTCGTCTTCTTCGTGGTGACGGTACCCATGCGAATTTTTGTGATTGCCATGGGCGCGATCGAATTTTTCAGCACCTTCGGCGAATCAGGAGATAGCGTCAGCCACGTCTGCCATCTCGGAGGAATGCTGGTTGGCTATCTGTACCTGCGCCGCGGGTCGTTTCTCTACAATTTCCGCAACTATTTTTCCGACTGGAAGCGCCGCCGCCTGCGGAAGAAATTCGACGTGTACGTCCGCGATCATCAGGACAAGCCGCCTTCGCGTCCCGATAACTGGGTGAATTAGTTCCGCTCTCTTCGCCTCAATACGGCCGGACGGGGCGTCCGCCGACGCGAATCAGCCGCACCATGTTCGTCGTGCCGCGCGTGCCGAGCGGCGTTCCGGCGATCATGCCGATGATGTCTCCGCGCTTTGCAAACCGTTCTTCCACCAGCCGTCTTTCCGCCGCGCTCGCCAGCTTGTCGATGTCTAGAATTTTGTCGATACTTCGCGGATGCACGCCCCACAGCAGGCTCATCCGTCGGCGCGCTTCCTGGTTCGGTGAGAGCGCGATGATCGGCGCGCGCGGGCGGTATTTCGAGACGAGCCTCGCCGAAGCGCCCGTCTCCGTAAAGACGGCGATCGCGCGCAAGTGAAGCTCTTCGGCCGCGTGGCAGATGGCCTCGGCCACCGCTTCGTGAATTTGCAATTCCGTCATTCGCGCCGGCCGCGGCAAATCATCGACGCTTGCTTCCGCTTCGCGGATGATGCGATCCATCATAGCCACCGATTCAATCGGATATTGTCCGGCTGCCGTTTCGCCGGAGAGCATCAATGCGTCGCTGCCGTCGAAAATCGCGTTGGCCACATCGGAAGCTTCTGCTCGCGTTGGCCGTGGATTTTTTTCCATCGAATCCAGCATCTGCGTTGCCGTGATCACGGGTACCAGCGCGTTGCGCGCCTTGGTGATGATTTTCTTCTGCATCACGGGCACTTTTTCCGGGCTCATCTCGACACCAAGGTCGCCGCGCGCCACCATCACGCCGTCCGCCACCCGCAAAATCTCGTCCAGGTTCTCAATCGCTTCTGGTTTTTCGAGTTTTGCGATCACCGGTGTGTCTTTTCCCGCCCGCGCGATGATCCTTCTCGCTGCCTCCACGTCGGAAGCGGAGCGCACGAAGCTGAGCGCCACGCAGTTCACCCCCGCCTTGAGGGCAAACAGCAGGTCTTCGCGGTCCTTGGCCGTGAGAGCGGGAATTTTCAGCCGGATGCCGGGCAGGTTGATGCCCTTGTTTTCCCCAAGATCTCCGCCGTTTTCCACCTGCGTCACCACGTCCGCGCCGCGCGCGGAAAGCACTCGCAGCGCGATATCGCCGTCGCAGAGCAGAATGCGATCGCCGCGCCGCACCGACGCAGGCAGCGGCCGGAACGAAGTCGAAACGCCGTCGGCATTTCCGAGCAACGGCCGTGTGGTGATCGTGAAATGCTGGCCGAACCTCAGCCGCACCGGCCGCCCGTTCTCGAGCCGCCCCGTGCGGATTTTTGGTCCCTGCAAATCGGCGAGAATCGCGATCGGTTTCTTGTGCTTGCCCGAGGCCAGCCGCACACGTTCGATGGATTTCTGGTGTGCTTCATGCGTCCCGTGCGAAAAATTCAGCCGCGCCACGTCCATTCCGGCGCGCACCATTCGGTCGATCATTTCCGCCGAGGCGGTGGAGGGTCCCAGTGTGCAGACGATCTTGGCCCTTCGGTTCACAACAGGGTTCATTGGCTCACCGCAAAATCCGTAACGATGGCGTTCAAAAATTCCACTCCTTTATGGAAGGCGTCAACCGGCAGCCGCTCATCGTCGGCATGCATGCGCATCCTGTCACTCCGCTCAAGCGGAAATGGCGAGAGCCCATACGCGGCGACGTTGCGCATTCGTAAGTAAGAAGAATCCGTGAAACCGGGCGACATGAAGGGAACGACCGCTGCGCCGGGGAACTCCTGCTTTGCCACGCCTGCAATCGTGTTGTAGAGGTCGCCATCCACGGGAGAAGAGGGCGCGGCTTCGACGCTGTCCGGCTCCGCCTCAATTTGAATTTGCGGATCGTTCACCAGTTGCTGGAGATTCGCGAGAAACGGTTGCGCCAAATCGCCCGGCAGCAGTCGCACGTTCATCACGGCTTTCGCCGTTGGCGGAATCACATTGGGACGAATCCCGGCGGAAAGCATCGTGGGTGAGACGGTATTGCGCAGCATTGCATTCCACATCGGATTTGCGTTCGAAAGCCATCGCGCTGCATGGTCGCCACGGTCTGGCGTCTCGAGCGCCCGCATCCATTTCCCCGTGTCTTCGTCTTCCACGGCGGCCAGCCCCTCAAAATACGCACTGGTGATGGAATTCAGCTCCACCGGCGGTTCATATGTGCCGATCTTGGCGATTGCGGCGGAGAGATGTACGACGGGATTGTCCTTCCTCGGCATCGAGCCGTGGCCGGAGGTCCCCGTGGCGATCACATCAACGTTCACCGGGACTTTTTCGCTTGCCTGGATGCCCACGTACAGCACTTTGCCGTCCTGCACTTCCGCCATGCCGCCTTCGTTCAACGCATATCCGCAGGCGATTTTGTCCCAGTGTTGATCTACCGCGAATTTCATCCCCATTCCGCCGTAGGCTTCTTCGTCGCCCTCGGCGAGGAAAATCACATCGCGACGCAGGTGCGCGCCGGAGCGCTTCAGCCAGACGAATGCCGCGAGGTTGGCTGCAAGCATTCCTTTGTCGTCGATGGCTCCGCGCCCATAGATGTATCCGCCTTGAATCACGCCTCCGAATGGATCGACCGTCCATTTTGTTTTGTCCACACCCACCACGTCGAGATGAGCCATCAGCATCAGCGCGTGCGCCGGATCGGGCAGCGGGCCGGCATCGAGCCGTGCCACCAGAAATCCGCGTCCCGGAGCGCTTTCAAACGTCTCCGAAGAAATTCCTTCCTTTTGCAGGACTCCGGCGATGTATTTCGCAGCCGTAAGTTCGTTGCCGGGCGGGTTTGTGGTATTGATGCGGATCAAGTCCTGCAGCCAGCCGAGCGCCTCGGTTTCGACGGCGGAAAAGCCCGGCGGAACGGAAGGTGCCGGAGCCGACGGCGCTTGCGCCATCGCAGGGCCGGAGAACAGAAAGACAGCGGTGAAGAGCACAGCTGCGGCAGATCGAACAGGAAGATGCACCACGCAGCCTCCAAGAGTGAGCATTCGAAAGAAAATCGAACCATTCATACTAGCACGCTGCTCCGGCCGCCCTCGGCCGGCGGGCCCGCAGTTTCCGGATTGCCATTGACCATCCCTCGGCCGCGTGTCAGCATCGAAAATTCGGAGGGGGATATCTCTGTGAGACTTTGGATTCGAGCGGTTGGGCTGGGCGCATTGATTGCGTCCCTGTGCATTCCTTTGGGTGCGGTCGCGGCGTTCGCGCAGCAGGAAGGGCCGGAGCGGCCTCCGTCGTCGCAGCAACCCGCGCCTCCCCCTATGCCCACGCAGCAGGGCGGAGGTCCGCAGCCGGCGGCGAATCCCGCGCCGCAAGCTACGATCACAGCCCAGTCGAACCTGGTGAATATGAACGTCGTCGTGACCGATGAAAAAGGCAACGTGCTCACCGACCTGAAGAAGCAGAACTTCCGCATCCTCGACAACGGCCAGCCGCAGCAGATAGCGATTTTCTCCCCTAGCCAGGCCCCCATCACCGTCGTGATTCTTCTCGAATTCAGCAATCTCCTCTACGGAACTTACGGCTACCTGGGGAAAGAATTCGCCTACGGCTTTCTGAACCATCTGAATGACAAAGACTGGGTGGCGCTCAAGACGTTTTCCATGCGCAGCACTGTGCAGGTGGATTTCACGCACGACAGAAACGAAGTGGCTCAGGCCATTACTTCGCTCTACTTTCCGGACTTTCACGAAGCGAACCTTTTCGACGCGGTAATCGACACGCTCGATCAACTGCGCGACGTTCCTGGCAAGAAGGCCATTTTGCTGATCGCGTCGGGCCGCGACACGTTCAGCAAACATACGCTCGACCAGACGTACCGGCGCCTCAAGGAAACCGACGTGCCGATTTATGCTCTCGACATGGGCGAATACACGTCGGTGCGCGGTTGGTCGTCCGACGGCGTCGCCTTCATGCAGACGGAAAACGAAATGAAGGAGTTCGGTGAGATGACCGGAGGCTATGCTTGGTTTCCCCGCTTCGAAGGCGAGATGACCGACATCTTCAATTCCGTCACGGCGCTGCTGCGCAACCAATACACGATCGGCTTTTCTCCCACTTCCAGCCCCGACGGAAAATTCCACAAGCTCACTGTGCAAGTGGTGGACGACCAGGGCAACGAATTGCTGATGCCCGATAAAAAAGGACGCATGAAGAAGCTGACGATCTACGCGCGGCAAGGTTACATGTCGCCGAAGCCCTCTTCCGGCAACTGAACCTGCTCCGGCGCATCGTGAACCATCCGCGCATTTCGCGCCGGACCCGGCCGCTCTTTTCATTTCGTAACCCGAAGGTCTGCGCCGGTCATTTCCTTTGGTTCGCCAACGCCGAGAACTCCGAGCAGCGTCGGCGCAATGTCGCGCAGCGAGCCGTTGGGCCGAAGCTGCGTCCCGCCGTCTTCATCAAGCACGATCAGCGGCACAGGATTTGTGGTGTGATACGTGTGTGGCCCTCCCGTCGCCGGATCGATCATCGTTTCGGCGTTGCCGTGATCGGCGGTGATGATCCACGCCCCCCCGCGCGGCCGCAGCGCCTGAAAAATTCGCCCCAGGCACTCATCCACCGTTTCCACCGCCTTCACCGTCGCTTCCAGCTTGCCGGAATGGCCCACCATGTCGGCATTCGCGAAGTTCATGATGATGGCGTCGAAATCGCCCTTCTCGATTGCGTGGATCACGGTGTCGGCAATTCCCGAAGCGGACATTTCCGGCTTCAAGTCGTAGGTCGGCACCTTCGGCGAAGGCACCAGGATGCGCTCCTCGCCGGGAAACGGTTTTTCGACGCCGCCGTTGAAGAAATAGGTGACGTGCGCGTATTTTTCCGTCTCGGCAACGCGCAAATTTTTGTACTCCTGCTCCGCAAAAACGTTAGCGAGGATGTGTTCGAGTTTTTCCGGCGCAAGCAGGTAGCGCAGCCACGGCCAGGTCTTCTCATACTGCGTCATGCCGACGAAGGCGAGATTTTTCGGCCGCGCAGGATCGGCAAATTCCTTGAAGCCCGGCTCGACGAGCGCCCGCGTGATCTGCCGAGCGCGGTCGGCGCGGAAATTGTAGAAAATCACGGCATCATCGTCGCGGATCAAGCCGCGCGGCGCGGCGGGTTTGCCGGGCTGTGCTTCTGTGGTGATGACCACGGGCAGGACGAATTCGTCCGTCACTCCCTTTTCGTAGCTCGCGCGCACTGCCGAAGCGGCGTCCGTGAATTTCCCTTCGGCGTCGCCATGCGTCATCGCGCGATAGGCCTTCTCGATGCGCTCCCAGCGATTGTCGCGGTCCATCGCATAGTAACGGCCGCTGACGGAAGCGATCTGCCCCGCGCCGTATTCGCGCAGCTTCTGTTCGAGCTGGCGGATGAAGCCGATGCCGCTCTCGGGCGGCGTATCGCGGCCGTCCATGAAGCAGTGGACGAAGACCTTCTCGACCTTGTTTTCACGCGCCATGCGCAAAAGAGCGAAGAGATGCTCGATGTGCGAGTGCACGCCGCCGTCGCTCAGCAGGCCGATGAGATGAAGCTGATGGCCGCGGCCGCGCTCCATGGCTTCGAGCAGGAGCGGCTGGCGGAAAAATTCTCCGGAGGCGATGAGTTGGTCGAC
The DNA here is from genome assembly GCA_035524135.1 of Candidatus Acidiferrum sp. Classification (GTDB taxonomy): domain Bacteria; phylum Acidobacteriota; class Terriglobia; order Acidiferrales; family UBA7541; genus Palsa-295. The sequence goes on from DATKPM010000053.1 coordinate 36,713, forward strand.
GCGCGTGATGTCCATCTGCACGATGCGTCCCGCGCCGATATTTAAATGTCCCACTTCGCTGTTGCCCATCTGTCCTTCGGGCAAGCCCACGTAAGGGCCCGACGTGTGAATCAGCGTATTGGGAAATTCCTTGAGCAGGCGGTCGTAATTCGGCTTGCGCGCCAGAGCGATGGCGTTGCCCTTCGACGGCGGCGCGAAACCCCAGCCGTCGAGAACGGTGAGGACGATCGGTTTGGGGCGCTTGCTCATCGGGAGCCTCCGGAAAAATGCGAAGGCGAGGGGTCCGGAAAGTGTTGCGATTCAAATGAGGCGCTGTTGTGTGTTTTCAATGAGTTGCGGAGAATCCGGTTAATCACCGTGTACCGAACCGGAGGCGCATCCAACGAAGGAATTTCCGTCGCCTTCTGCGTAATTCTTGTTTTGGCCGCGATATTCATGCAAATAGGCTAGCATGACGTGCAAATGAGAATGCGAAATGTGTGGACTTTTTTCTCCGGGCGCGGAAGAAAAGAACGACCGATGAGCTTCGCGCGCGAAAAGGGAGCGAGGATGAGAAAAATCCGGCTGGCGGCGGTTGCGGCGGCAATTCTATTTGCAGGAGCGGCGGCAATTTCGCAGGAAGCGGCGCAGCAATCGGCGCTCACGCCGAGGACGATGCCGCTCGCGTGTGGCGGAAAAGATTGCACTCTTCTTGGCGGTGCGCACGCGGAAGCAGGCGAAGCCCAGACGGCCGGAATGCGCAGCGGATTCGTGCGCCTCGCGCCGGGAGAAACCGTCGGCTGGCACACGACGGGCGCGCACGAGGAAGAGCTGGTGATTCTGCGCGGCAAGGGTGAAGCCGAAGTCGAGGGCCGCTCGGGGATGCCGCTTGGCGAGGGGAAAATCGCTTACATCCCGCCCGAGACGCGGCACAACGTGAAAAACACGGGAACGGCGCCGCTCGAATACGTCTACGTCGTCGCGCCGGTGGGCACGGCGGGAGGGAAGTGAAGTGAATCTACGTTGCTTGATGGAAAGAATTTTCGATGCTGCCATTTTTGGAAAGACAGTGAAGTGTGTATAATTGTTAGTAAAGCTACACACTGGAGGAAGGCGTGAGCAAAACGGCCATGACGCGCACCAATTTGTTGCTCGATACAGGGAAAATCCGCCAGCTTCGGAAGGTGCTCCGTTCGCGCAGCAATTCCGAGGCGGTGCGGCGAGCTATCGACGAGCGCCTGGCGGTGGAAACCGGCCTGGAAGCGCTGCGAAGCCTTCGGAAACTCGGCGGTCCCGACGATGTCTTCGGCCGCGCTCGCGCCAAGAAGAGATGAGTGCGCTGCCCTCCGGCCCGCTTCTCTTCGATACGGGGATCTACATCCGGTTCAGCCGGGGAGAGAAATATGATTGGCTGGGTTACGATGCGCGGGTGTTCCAGCGGACCATCTTAACTGCGGTCGTGGCCGCCGAACTGTACGCCGGCACGCGCAATTCTCAGGAAAAAAGAGCTCTCGACGAGCTCTGCCGCGCGCACCACGCCCTTGGGCATTTCACGTCGCCGGTCGCGGCCGAATGGACCGATGCGGGCATCCTATTGCGCCATGCGCGGCGCGCGTTTGGGCAGATGAATTTCGCCGCACGTTTTCGCGACCTATTGATTGCGATGCAGGCGAGCGGCGCCGGGGCGACACTCGTGACAGAAAACGTTGCGGACTTTGCACGCTGGAAATCGCTTCTTGCCCCAGCGCGAAAGACATTGAAGCTGTTCAAACCTTCGTAAATCGGCGGGCCCGCGATGCCCTCTCCCAGCAAACCTTTCAGCGGAAGAGGGCGTTGAGGTCGGCGAACTTCACGGCATCCTCGGAGAAAGTGAACGTGCCACGTTCCTTCATCTCGCGCGCGGCGAGCAGGAACGCGCCCATGGCGGCCCGCGATAGCCCGCTGCCGATGCTCACGCGTTTCACGCCCAGCGCGGAATAATCGGCCAGCGTCAGCGCCACACCCTGCAGCCCGCCGAGCACGTTCACCGGCCGGTCGACGGCGCGCACCACCGCCGAAACCTCTTCTTTCGTGCGCAGGCCGGGCGCATAGAGCACATCCGCGCCGGCTTCCTGAAATTTTCCGAGGCGCGCAATCGTGTCGGCCAGGTCCGGGCGGCCGACGATGAAATTTTCGGCGCGCGCCGTCAGCGTGAAGGGGAATGACAGCGAATGCGCGGCTTCGGCGGTGGCGCGAACGCGCTCGGCGGCATGAGCGATGGCGTAGGGCGCGGCGCCCGGAATTTGCGGCATGTCTTCAATCGAGCAGCCGGCGAGGCCCGCGGCTGCGGCAAGGCGAACGGTTTCCGCGGCGCCTTTCGGATCGTCGGCGTAACAATTTTCCAGGTCGGCGCTGACGGGAAGATCGGTCGACGCGGCAATCGCGGCGGCGTGAGCGAGCATGGCGTCGCGGCCCACGGCGCCGTCGGGTTTGGCAATCGAGAACGCGTATCCGGCGCTGGTGGTGGCCAGCGCTTCGAAGCCGAGAATTTCCAGGATGCGCGCCGTGCCGATATCCCAGGGGTTGGGGATGAGGAACGCGCGCTCGCGGTGATGCAGCGCGCGGAAGGCCGCGCCCTTTTCAGCTTGTGTGCGCATGGCGCGGATATTCTACTTTCGCGGGTGGCGGCGCGCAATTCGTGAAGCGCCCGGATTAAGCGGTGCCGAAGCGGAGGCCGAGGCGCTTGAGCCACTGGCGGTAGGCGATGGCGGTGCGGTCGGAGCGGAGATGGAGTTCGGCCTGCAAATCGAGCGGCAGCAATTCGGGGCGCTGTGATTCCACGATGGGGATGTCCTGCTTGGCGACCACGTCCTGATACCCGCGCAACTGAATATCGGGAACAGTCGGCGAATAATTGAGGGCCATCACGAACCAGGCGAGGCTCTCGCGCTCGCCGACGGGCGTGACCGAGCACAAAATCGAAAACCGGTCCTTGCCTTGTATCTTGACGAAGTAGGCGGTGAAGGGGCGCAGCACTTTGTACGTGTAGCTCACCTGCGCGGATTGCCCGGTGCCGTCGGGATCGGGCTGCCAGACGCGGATGTCCTTCGCAACAATTCCTTCCGAAGTGGTCTCGACTTCGTAGTCTTCAATTTCGGTGCGCTCGGGATCGCCGAGAAATCCTGCGTGCACGAACGGAAAATGCCCGACATCGAGAAAATTCTCGATCACGCGCGGCGCATGAGCGTGGAAATGATACGGCCCTGCGTGGACCACGCGAAAGCTCGGATCGCCGGATTCGTCGAAGGCGGGAACGCCGTGCTGCGGCTCGCCGAGCGTGGCCCAGACGAGGCCGTATTTTTCCTCGGCTCGATACGTGTTGGCGCGTGCCCGCGCCGGCGGCGGCTGCTCGGGATGCGCGGGAATGTGGACGCAGCGGCCCGAGGCGTCGTATTGCCAGCCGTGATAGGGGCAGATGACGCAGGAATTTTCGATGCGGCCGAGCGAGAGGCGCGCGCCGCGATGGACGCAAAGGTCCTGCCAGACGTGCGCGCTGCCGCTCGCGTCGCGCCACAGAACAATATCGTGATCGAGCAGGCGCGCGGCATGGGGTTTTCCCGAGCGCAGGTGAATCGAGTGGGCGACGGGATGCCAATCGTGAAGCAGTACAGGGTCCGTGATCATTTTACGTAGAGGAGCAGAAAAGTATCGCACAGTCTAAATGGATTTGGCGCCTCCGAGATGAGAAACGCCTGCAGGCGGGGGCCTGCAGGCTCGGCTGTGCTTTTCTGGAACTTTCGAATCTTTTAGCTGAGCATGCAGGCTCCGGCCTGCATGCGGACGCAGACCGCAGCGTCGAGCTTAGGAAGATGAAGCGATGCGCAAAAAATCCGCAAGCAGACCGTAGGCTGGTGCGAGCGCGCCGCGATCATATTCGTGCTCGATGAGCGAGAGGCCGAAGACGTCGAGATCGAAGCGCAGGCCGGAGGAATTTGCTTCGAGATGCGCGAGCGGATCGGAGAGCGGCAACTGTTCGGGGCGGACGCTGGCGCGGACGCCGCCTTCCGGCGTGCGATCGGCGCGGCAGACGAGTTTGTAGCGCAGATTCGCCTGGCGCACGGCGCGAACCTGCTCGGACTTGAGCGCGCGGATGCCGGTGCGCTCGACTTGATCGAGGCGCAGAGGGAAATCCATGAGGACGATGACGAGCGCGGCGACTTTCACGGCGGCGTCCCAACCGTCGAGATCGGCGGAGGGGTCCGTCTCGGCGATGCCCATGCGCTGGGCAGCACGAACTCCATCTTCGAGCGAAAGACCATTTTCCATTTCGGTGAGGACGACGTTGGTGGTGGCGTTGAGGACGCCGCGAAAGCCGCGAATTTCAACTGCGGGCAGCGCGTGAGGAAACATCGCAAAAATGGGCATGCCGTCCATGACCGTGGATTCGAAAAGGAATTTTCTGTTTTTCGCGCGGGCGAGATCGCGAAGCTCGCGATAGGCGTGGACGATGGGGCCCTTGTTGGCACTGACGGCGTCGGCGCCGTATTCGAGCGCGGCGCGGATGTGGTCGATGGCGGGCTGGCCGTCGCGATGATTCAGCGAAGAGGCCTCGAAGAAGACTTGCGGGTCGGCGAGCTCGATCCATTGGCGGCAATTCTGCGGGCGTTTCCAGGCGGGCATTTCGGGAAATTTGTCGTCGAGGAGCGCGGGGGGATCGAGGCCGGCGGGATCGGCAATCCAGCCGATGCGCCGCGAAGCGACGCCCGTGATCCGCCATTCGACGGAATAGTCGCGCCGGAGAAGCTCGCGCTTCGCAAGGAGCAGCCGGACGAACTCCTTGCCGACATTGCCAAAGCCGACGAGCGCAAGGTTATAGGCGCGAATGGCTCACCCCTGCGGAGCG
>DATKPM010000054.1:0-10762 GCA_035524135.1 Candidatus Acidiferrum sp.
GGCTGCACTTTCACATTGCGAATCACGCGCGCGGTGAAGCGGCCGCACATCTCCGGTGCTTCGATGTCGACCCGGATTGCGTTTTCAACTCTTTCTTTGGATTCGGTGAGTTTCGGATGAAGCGTTTTGAGGTCGGTTCGGTAAATGGCCGCCGCTTCGCGCGCAATGCCGTAATGGCCGAGGCAGTCCGGGCGGTTCGCCGTCACTTCCGCGTCGAGCAGCGGCCCGGCGACGGAATCCTCCAGCGAATCGATCGCTGTGCCCGAAAGCGAGAGCCTCGCGCGCAGATCCTCCGGCGTCGCCGTCAGCTCTACAAATTCCTTCAGCCAGTTGTAGAGAACCTTCATTTCTCAATCGCACCTGTTGGCGCGGACCGTAGGGGCACGGCATGCCGTGCCCGATTGCTTCCCTAACTCATGGGAACTGCCGCAAAAATCGCACATCGTTCTGGAACAGCACAGGCAATTCCGTCACTCCGTATTTCAGCATCGCCAGCCGGTCGACTCCCATGCCGAACGCAAACCCCGAGAGCTTCTCCGCGTCGTATTTCACGAAGCCGTAGACCGCCGGATCAACCATGCCTGCGCCGAACAGCTCGATCCATCCCGATTGCTTGCACACGCGGCAGCCCGCGCCTCCGCAAACGTGGCAGGTCGCGTCCACTTCCGCCGAAGGCTCGGTGAACGGAAAGTAGCTCGGCCGCAAGCGCGTCTTTGTCTTCGGTCCCAGAAATTCGCGCGCGAAATAATCCACGGTCCCTTTGAAATCGCAGAACGTGATGTCCGTATCGACGGCGAGTCCTTCGATCTGGTGGAACATGTAGCCGTGCGTGGCGTCGGGATTGTCACGCCGGTAGACGCGCCCCGGCACCACGATGCGCACCGGTGGCGGCTGCTTTTCCATTGTCCGGATCTGCATGGGAGAAGTATGCGTGCGCAGCAAATGCCCGCCGCGCGCCCCTTCGATATAAAAAGTATCCATGTTGTCGCGCGCGGGGTGGTGCTCGGGGATATTGAGCGCTTCGAAATTGTAGTAGGGCGTCTCGATCTCAGGGCCTTCGACCACACTGAAGCCGATCGAGAGAAAAATCCGCTGCAATTCTTCGAATGTCTGGCGGATCAGATGGCGCGTGCCGAGCTCTCGCTCGACGCCGGGGAGAGAAAGATCGATGGCATTGCGCGCGGCGGCGGATTGCGCGGCTTGCGCTTCGATTTCCTTGCGCTTTTCTTCAAGCGCCGCTTCGACATGCGCTTTCAGCTTCTGAAATTCCTGGCCGACGACTTTTTTAAGCTCCGGGGAAGCAGATTTCAGCCAGTTTTCAGTAATTTCGGTGAAGACGCCAGACTTGCGCCCAAGCCAACTCAGATGTAGCGACTGCCAACGGTCCCGTGCATTGCCGGCGCCGACGATGGATAGATCAGAATCTTCTTTAGCAAATCTCAGTCGCAGTTCCGCGAAAAGCGCCGCCACTTTTTCGGGCGTATCAGCGCCGAGTTGCGTGAGTGTCCCTTTGGTCGAATCGCTCATCGTCGAGATGTGAGGTTCGTGTTATAAGTGCGGGTCCCCGGCCCGCGCGTACGAAGAAGCGGCGGGATATTCGCTTTCGTCCCGAACTTTTCAGAGCGAATAGCTCTAGGCGCGCCAGCGAAAGCCGCCGTTAAAAATATACCGGTCGCCGGAATTAAGCGGCCGGTTTGGGCTTCGGCGCATTCGCCAGGTGCTGCTTGGCTTGCCCCGCGAGCGCGGCGAATCCTTCCGCATCCGCCACGGCCATGTCCGCCAGAATTTTGCGGTCCAGTTCGATGCCGCCGAGCTTCAGTCCGTGAACCAGTTGGCTGTAGCTGAGGCCGTTATTGCGCGCGGCCGCGCCGATGCGCTGAATCCACAGCGCGCGAAAATCACGCTTGCGCGCCCGGCGGTCGCGATAGCTGTAGCGCAGCGAACGATTCACCGCTTCTTTGGCTGAACGATAGAGCTTGCTTTTAGTGAGGAAAAATCCCTTAGCGTGCTTCAACAGTTTCTTGCGGCGCGCGCGCCGCTTGGTCGATCGTTTAACGCGAGGCATGGCTCTTTCTCTCCTGTGTGAAAAACCAAAATTGGAATAGCGACAAATTCACACGCGGAGAGAACTCGCGACCGCGCGTTTGCCCCCGAAAAAGGGCAAATTCGCGCCAACGCGAAAATCTCCGCGGCGTGTTTCAGTGGCTCACTCATTCTCCGGATTTTCCGGAGCCGAGGAGCAAATGCCAGCCTCTAAAAACTGGGCTGGTTCGGCCGGCAGGCCCGCCGCGGCGGGATTTCGCTCTGCCTGGCGCGAAAAAATCAGCGGCTAATTGCCGTAGGGCAACGCAAGGCGCACGTTATGCACGTCCGCCGGATTCACCCGCGTCGACTTGCGCAGCTTGCGCATGCGGCTCGGCGATTTCGTGCCCATCAAGTGACGCTTCCCGGAATGCCCGCGCATCACTTTACCCGTAGACGTAATCTTGAACCGCTTGGCGGCTCCCCGGTGCGTCTTCAGCTTCATTTTCTTGTTCTTCTTCACGATTTCCTCGTTCCTTCAAATTCACTAGGCCTGCGTCGCCGCGGGCTGCGCCGGGCGCGATGGCGGCGGCTGTGCCGTTCCCTTTTTCGGCGCGAGCAGCGCCAGCAGAATGTTTGCTTCCATGCGCGGCCCGAATTCCACTTGCGCCTGGTCCCCGATGTCTTTCAGCAGACGCTCCATTTTGCCTCGACCCACGTCCTGGTGCGCCATTTCGCGGCCGCGATGGAAGATCATCGCCTTCACTTTGTGGCCTTCGCCCAGAAACTTGATGATCTGGTTCTTCCGCACCTGATAATCGTGCTCGGCGGTCGAAGGCCGGAACTTCACTTCCTTGATCTGCGAGCTTTTCTGGTTCTTCCGGCTCTCGTGAGCCTTCTTGTTCTGCTCGTAGAGAAATTTTCCGTAATCGACGAGCTTGCAAACGGGCGGAACGGCATTCGGCGAGATTTCCACAACGTCCAGTCCGGCGTCACGTGCCTTCTTCATCGCGTCGAACAGTGAAACGACGCCCAACTGATTCCCGTCTTCGTCAATCAAGCGAACTTCACGGGCGCGGATGCGCTCGTTTACCCTCAGACCACCACCACGTTCAGCGATAAACCCACCTCCCGGGTTCCGGGACACCGTTCTCCCGGCCCGAATTTCCACCCACCCGCAGACAGATTCCGTTCAAAAGGGGATGGGCCAAAAATTATAGCATGTTCCTCGTGAATCACGGCAAGAGCGATTCCGATAACTCCCCTCGATGCGTGACCTGCGTCACTGTCTCCGGCTCGTCGCCGGAGCACACTCGCCGTCGGCTTCCGGGAGCATGCTATGACCCTAGGGCTCGAGACGGCGCTTTGGCAACAGGAACACAGCGAAAAGACTCACCCCCACGGCCCGCGCACGCCCCGTGCACACGCCGTTCTCAAGCCGTTTCTTTCCCGCCGCCCCATGAAGGAATCGGCTTCCACCCGCTTGTATTTGCGAGCAACGCCTCACGATGCCTGGCGCCGCGTCGTTTTCTACGAGGAAGTGCCCGGACGGCCGCCGTTTTTTCTTCGTCACCTTCTTCCTTGCCCTGTCCGGAGCGAAGGAGCAAAGGTCAGGCTCGGCGCCTCCGTCCAGTGCACTTATGAGCGGGGTTCTCTCGTAAAGCAGATCACTATTGTTGAGCCACCGCGGCGAATCGAGTTCGATGTGCTTGATCAAAGCCTTGGAATTGAACGAACGGTCCGCGCGCTCGGCGGATCCTACGAAATCCAGCAGAACTCCGGCGGTTCCGAAATTATCCTGACCACAAATTATCTTTCCTATTTGCGCCCCCGTTTTTTCTGGCGCCCGATTGAGAAATTGGTGGCTGGACAGTTGCACCGCCACGTTCTCAGCGGCATGTGCGCTACTCCGGAGCCAAGTGTCCAGAGTGAGCTTTCCTCGACGAATCGAGCGGCGGCTGAAGGCGCCGCCGCGGGAGCGATGGCGTGCACGGATTTGCATTCCCATTTCCCCCGCTAATCCTGATCCGTGCAAGCATTGCTGCCGTGTGGATCTATGAGGGTTTGTGGTGCAAACTTCTCGGCGGCGCTCCTTCGCAAGTCCGGGTCGTCACCGCCGTCCCCCGCTTCGGTCCTTTCTTAGCCGTCTGGTTTCTCAAGGCGCTCGGTGTCGTCGAAATTCTCTTGGCGGCTTGGGTCCTCACGGGATTTGCCCCCGCTGTCTGCGCGATCGCGCAGACGGTCCTGCTGATCGCGCTGAATACCAACGGGCTGATTTGGGCGCGCCACATCATCCACGAACCCGCGGGGATGATCGTCAAGAATTTTGCCTTTCTTCTGCTCGTGTGGGTGTGCGGCGCGATCCCTGGAGCTGGCCCATGGCCGTGAATCAAGGAACGCCATGGTGCGCGGGCCGGCTGGACGAAGCGGCCGGGCCGCACCGGCTCTTGTTCGGGCGGATGTATGAAGACGCGGAAATCGAATGCGCGGCTTTCCGCGGAAAGCAATACGTTTTCTGCATTGCCTCGGCCGGCGACACTGCCTTCCGTCTGTCGCAGGAGCACGACGTGGTTGCCTGCGACATCAATCCCGCTCAACTCGCCTACGCCGAGGGCCGTCTTCGCGGCAGCGAGATCGAGATGGGCGACGCAGAGAGGGCGATGAACTTTGCCCGGCATTTCATGCCGCTGGTGGGCTGGCGCAGAAAGACGCTTCAGGAGTTTCTTTCGCTGTCCGACGTCGAGGAGCAAACATCCTTCTGGCAGAAACGTCTCGACACGCAGCGCTTCCGTGCCGGGTTCGACGCGCTGCTCTCGCGGCCGGTCCTGCGCTCGATTTATTCGCCGCGGCTTCTTTCCATTTTGCCCTCGAGGTTCGGCGCTATCATGCGCAGCCGCCTGGCGCAGGGGTTTTCGCGGCATCCAAATTCGGCGAACCCTTATGCGCGGATGCTCTTGCTCGGGGAAAAAGACGGCGAGGCTCGGCTGCGCGCCGCCCACGTGCGCCTGGTGCTGGACGATGCGGCTTCGTTTCTCGAGACGTGCCCGCGGCGTTCGTTCGACGCCTTTGCGCTGTCGAATATTCTCGATGGAGTCAGCGACGGCTATCGCGCGCGCCTCTGCCGCGCCGTACGCAGCGCGGCAACAGAAGATGCTGTTATTGTTCTGCGGAGCTTCGCCGAACCGCCGCCCGGCATGGCCCAAAACATAGCGGATTCAGACCGTTCACTTCTCTGGGGAATTGTTGTAGCTCGTTCCGCCCAAGAATTTTGAGCAGATTCGTCCCAAGATGATTTGCCACCATTCCAACGGAGCGGCGCCGTTCGGCCGGTCCAGTCCCGCTTCTTTGCCCTTGCCCCGCAAGGTCCGCGGAGGCTCGGATGTTTCCGCAGATGTCTCCCTGTGGAATCTTACCGTCGAATTATTGAATTTTTTATAGGCATGTAACCAAGGCTGGTTCGGCGATGTGCGAGCGTCTTTCCCGTGCGGGCACCCGCAATAATTGATGATATCCGTGTGGGTGCTGGGTCGTGCAGAACTGTCCGATCCCCGAGTTCGATTGCCGATAGAAGGTGGCGCGGACCTGACCGCGTACGGAGGACATATTCATGAAAAAGGTACTGTTGTCTGCTGGATTGGCCGTTGCTTTGGGCGCGGTATTAACGGTCGGGTCGCTGGCGAGTAGAGCGAAGGCCGAGGGCTTCGGATTTGGTGGATATGGCCATTTTCGTTTCGTTCCAGGCACCCTGGTGGTCACCCGGAGCGTGTATGAGGGCACCGCGAGCACGGTCACAGTGGGCGAATTGCTGCCCCCGGCTTGCGTTCCGGAGACATTCACACTCCCGCAAATCGACGGCGGGAACTCAAAATCGATTTCGGTAACCTGCGGCGACGCCATTGTGGACGGCACGTATCCGACGGTGTTCGAGAACGACTCGTCGGACGGCAGCTTTGCCGTAAGCGCGCCGATTTTTCTGGACGATATCACCACGGACGGCCACTGGCTGCAGACGCTGCCGGTGCCGAGCGATCAGATCGTAACCAGCTTCGAATCGAAATCGGAGCTGGCGCTGAATCTTTCGACGGATGGAAAGTCGATCACGTTTTTGGGCTACGTGGGCGGACCTGGGTATGTGACCGGGCCGAACCAACTGGACGTTTCCAACTCGAACACGCCGGGAGTGATTGATCCGTCGAACCCGGATGTAGGCCAATATTACCGAGCGGTCGCGGAAGTGGACTCGTTTGGGCATATCCAGATTACCGACGGCAACGCCTACAGCGGCGACAATGGACGCGCGGTGATCAAGGGCGACGGCTACTACTACATGGTCGGGAACGACAACAACGGTAACCTTTCGAAAACGGAACTGACGAACACGCAGGTGGGCGTGAACTTGGTGAATTCTACGGGCGCGGAGCTGCTGGTGCCCGGACAGGCGCCGCCCGTGCCTCCGAACATCCAGAAGATCGGCGATTTCGAGATCGGACAGTTGCCGCAGTACGCCGGGCAAGTGGACAAGGCCGGCAAAGACAATAACTTCCGCGGCGTCACGATTTTTAACAACACGCTCTACGTCAGCAAAGGCAGCGGCAGCAACGGGATCGACACGATTTACCAAGTCGGACAGGCCGGCGTGCTTCCGACGCCTGCAAACGCGCCAGGCGGTAGTTTGCTGAATGTGCCGATCACGATTCCTTCGGGGTTCTCGACCACACTGGCGAGCAGTTCCACAGGTGTGCTGTTTCCCTTCGGAATGTGGTTCGCGAACGCAAATACTCTTTACGTTTGCGACGAAGGCGACGGCATTCTGGAAACTCCGGTGAACGGAAACGTGGCTGGGCCGGAAGCGCTGCAGGATGGCGGGTTGCAGAAGTGGACCAACGTGAACGGCGTCTGGCAGTTGGATTACGTCCTGCAGAACGGGTTGAATATCGGCGTACCGTACAGCGTGCCCAACTATCCGAACGCGCTCAACCCGGCAACCGATGGCTGCCGCAATCTAACCGGGCGCGTCAACCTAGACGGCACCGCGACGATTTATGTGGTGACGTCAACGGTAAGCGCCAGCGGCGATCAGGGCGCCGATCCGAACAAACTGCTGAGGATTACGGACGTGCTGAAGGCGACGACGTTGCCTTCGAGCAACGGCCGCGGCTTCGATCTGTGGGGCGGGCGACTCGAGCAGTTTGTGACCATCAAAGCAGCGCGCTACGGCGAGGTGTTGCGCGGTGTGGCGTTCGCGCCGACGCCGTGGGGCGATTATTCGCACGCCGAGGACGGGCGATAGCCACACGGTAGGAACGCAGTGTAACGCCAACTTAGAGAGACTCGAAGCGTGAGGAAGCCGGAGTCAGAACGAAAACTCCGGCTCCTGCAATTTTTCAAGCCACGCCGGCACACTCCTATTGCTATTGTCGTGCGCGACGGCAGCGATCACGGCCGGTAGATTGCGCGACAACTCAATCGTAAACAACGGAAGCATTCCAATAGGCGGCTCCTAATGGGGCCGCCTCTTTTTCGATTGACAAGAATCTATATTTCTGCAATTATCGAAATATGATAGCCGCTCCTCCTGCTTCACCAACTTCTTCTAAGACTTCCGGCCAGGTCGCCAAACTTGCGGACCGGTTTTCCGCCATGGGCGCCGAGCCGCGCCTGCGCATCATGCAGTTGCTGCTCTCGGCGCATCCCGAAGGGCTGGTCGTCGGAGAGATCCAGAACGAGCTCGAAATTCCGAATTCCACGCTCTCGCATCATCTGGACAAGCTGAAAAACGAAGACTTGGTTCTCGTCCAGCGCGAAAGCACGTTTCTGCGCTACACGGCGAACACCGAAGCTCTGCAGGAGCTGCTGCAATTTCTCTATGCCGAATGCTGCACGCGCAACCGGGCGCTGCGCCCACGCGACATCGTGCAACTCTGCAAATAGGAGATTTCCATGGAAGGCCAGTCGATCAAGGAAACCGTGAAGCAGAAATATGGCGAAGCCGCTCTCCGCGTGCAATCGGGAGGCAGCTCTTGCTGCGGGGCCGCTCCCATCGGCGAATCGTGCTGCGACCCAATCACCTCGAATCTCTACGACGCCGCGCAAGCGGACCAAATTCCCGAAGAAGCGCTGAAAGCTTCGCTGGGCTGCGGCAATCCCACCGCGCTCGCGCAACTCCATCCGGGAGAAACTGTTTTGGATCTCGGCTCGGGCGGTGGAATCGACGTTCTGCTGTCTGCGCGGCGCGTGGGACCGGCCGGGAAAGCCTACGGCCTCGACATGACCGATGAAATGCTGGCGCTGGCGAATGAAAACAAGCGCAAGGTGGGCGTGGAGAACGTGGAATTTCTCAAAGGCGAAATCGAAAATATTCCACTGCCGGACTGCTCCGTCGACGTCATCATTTCCAATTGCGTGATCAATCTTTCGGCGGACAAAGATCGTGTTCTGCGGGAAGCGTTTCGCGTGCTGAAGCCCGGCGGACGATTGGCCGTTTCCGACGTCGCCACGCGCGGAGAGATTGATCCTCAGATCCGGGAAAGCGTTCTGTTGTGGGTGGGATGCGTCGCAGGCGCGCTCGATGAGGAAGAATACCGCAGCAAGCTCGCAGGGGCGGGCTTCGAGCAGATCGATATGGAGCCGACACGCGTCTATCGTGCGGAGGATGCGCGCGAATTTCTCACCGCTTCCGGCATCGACGTCGACGTTCTCGCACCGCAAGTGAACGGGAGGTTTTTCAGCGCCTTCGTCCGCGCCGTCAAACCGGCGGCCGCAAAGCCGGCTCAGAGTTGCTGCGGTCCGACCTGCTGCAAATGATCCACATTGTTTCGGATGGAAAAGAAGACAACGATGCCTGCACACTACAACGTGCTGTTCCTCTGCACTGGAAATTCGGCGCGCTCGATCATGGCCGAAGCGATTCTCAATCGGAAGGGCCGTCCGACATTCGCGGCCTATAGCGCTGGCAGCCATCCGTCGGGCACGGTCCGTCCCGAAGCGCTTCGCCAGCTCGCGCAGGCGAATATTCCGACCGGCGAATTTCGCAGCAAGAGCTGGGATGAATTCGCAAGTCCCGGTGCCCCAAGAATGGATTTTGTTTTCACGGTCTGCGACAACGCCGCGAAAGAAGTCTGCCCGGTGTGGCCGGGCCAGCCGATGACCGCGCATTGGGGCGTTCCCGATCCTGCGGCCGCCAGCGGTACACCCGAAGAGGTCGGCCGTGCCTATCGCGAAGCTTTTGTGATGCTCGACCGGCGCATCAGCCTGTTCCTGGCACTTCCGCTCGCGGCGCTCGATAAGCTCGCCATTCAGAAAGAAATCAATCGCATCGGCATCCAATGAAGCCGCGACTTTCCACGCGCCTTGCGTCCGAATTTTTCGGAACCGCATTCCTAGTCGCGGCCGTGGTCGGGTCCGGCATCATGGGCGAACGCCTGGCTGGCGGAAACGCAGCCATCGCGCTGCTGGCCAATACGATTGCCACTGGCGCAGCCCTTCTGGCGCTGATCCTCACGTTTGGACCCATTTCCGGGGCGCATTTGAATCCCGTGGTTTCTTTCGCCGACGCGATGGAGGGAGGGCTCTCGGTTCCGGAGGCCATTCGCTACACCGCGGCGCAGATTTCCGGCGGGGTTGCGGGAACGCTTGCGGCGAACGCGATGTTTGGGCTTCCCATCGTTTCGCTTTCGCGTCACGTCCGCAGCGGTGGCGCGCAGTTCTTGAGCGAGTGCATTGCGACGTTCGGCTTGCTGTGCGTAATTTGGGGCTGCTCGCGTTCACGTGCGGGCATGGTGCCGGTGGCGGTTGCGAGCTATATCACGGCCGCCTACTGGTTCACGTCATCCACGTCTTTCGCCAACCCCGCGGTGACGATTGCGCGCTCTCTGAGCGACACATTCGCCGGCATTCGTCCAGCCGATGCACCGCTCTTTATCGTGGCGCAATTTGCCGGCGGCATCGCTGCAACGCTTCTGTTTCGTTGGCTATATCCGGATCTTCCGTCTCGCGCCAGGGACGTCATGATGCCGCACTCCGTCGATTTCCCCGCGCGTTAGCGGCATTTCCACCCGGCTTATCGCAGTGACGGATTGCGAACTTTCAAAGGATCTGGCGGGAATCGATTTCGGCGCGCAGGTCGGCAATGAATTGCGCGAGCGGGCGTGGGCCCAGGTCGCCCTTGGAGCGATGGCGGACGGAAACCGTGCCCGCTTCGGCTTCCTTGCCTCCGAGGATCAGCATGTAGGGAATTTTTTCAAGCTGGGCGTCGCGGATTTTTGCTTGCAGTTTTTCGTTGCGGTCGTCGAGATGGACGCGAAAGTCGGCGTCCTTCAGTTGCTGCGTCACCTGCTTGGCATACTCCTCGAACTTTCCGCTCACGGGCAGGACGGAAGCCTGCACAGGCGCGAGCCATGCCGGGAACGCGCCCGCGTACAGCTCGATGAGATAGGAAACCATTCGCTCCATGGTGCTGATGATGGCGCGGTGGATCATGACAGGGCGATGTTCCTGGCTGTCCGCTCCGACGTAGCTCAAATCAAATTGGTTTGGCAGATGAAAATCGATTTGAATCGTGGAATAGGTTTCCTGGTGACCCATGACGTCGGCGAGCTGAATATCGAGCTTCGGCCCGTAGAACGCGGCTTCGCCGGGGGCTTCGGTGTAAGGCAGGTGCAGCGAATCCATCGCTTCGCGGAGCACACGCTCGGCGAGGTCCCACATGGCGTCGTTTGCGACGTATTTTTCAGTGTTCGCT
>DATKPM010000055.1:0-7165 GCA_035524135.1 Candidatus Acidiferrum sp.
CGGCGATGTCCATCGCCGGTCTGCTGAAGACTCTGGACCAGTTCTATAGCGGAGGCGACGTTAGCACGCCGGTTTTGGAAAGCGCCACGAAACACTGGGACGAAGTCCTCGAGGCTCGCTATTTCAACTGGAAGCCAGGAACGTACTAGGGCGCCTACACCCACGTCGGGGCCTACAAATTGAAAGCCGACGCCCCGGACGACGCCGTAAGCATGTTGAGCAAGAACCTCGTTGCGCCTCTTCTCGAGAAGCTTCTAGCCGACGGGACGATTGTGGAATATGAAATCGACACGGCAGCGGTTCACACTTCCACGCCGGGTTATTTCCTCATCGTCTACGTTTCGCCGAATGCCGAAGGTCTCGATAAGGTGAACGCAGCGGTGGAAGCGGCGATCAAGCCCGATCCGCTCGGCGGCCAGGCTTTCGGTTCGATGGAGGATTACTCCGCGCATCGCGACCAGCTTCTTCGCACCAACGCCACCTGGAAATAGCGAACGCCTCCGGAGCAACCAGTTTCGCCTCGGAGCGGCTACAATCGGGCGTCCCTCGCTTCCTACACGCGGGACGCCCTCTTTTTTTGCAGGACAGTTCGCGCGGGAGTTGGCAGGTGAAAAATTCGCAGAAAGCGATTCTCGCAAAGCTGAGGAAGATCTGCAGCAAGCTGCCGGATGCGAAAGAGACCTACACTTGGGGACACCCGCACTTCCGCGTGCGTGGAAAGATTTTTCTATCGTTCACCGAGTATAAAGGCGAGTGGGGACTTTCGCTGAAAGTCGGAAAGCTGATGCAAGGCGTCTTTCTCAACGATCCAAGATTTCTCCGCGCGCCTTACGTGGGGAGGTACGGCTGGGTGATGCTTCGCCTCCATGCCGCACCGCTAAATTGGGTGGAGATTCGCGAACTCATCGAGGAAAGCTACCGGCAAACATCGCCGCCAGCAAAGAGAACGCCGTCGCGACGAGGATCTCGCAAGCGATACACACACGGTGATTTTTGAGGGCGTATAACGAAGACCAGCGCGCTCAGGATTTGCCCGGAAGAAGCGCTAGTTCCTGATCGGCTTGCTCGGCCACCGGCGTATCGGGATATTCCGATTTGATCTGGTTGTAGAGCCGCGTCGCTTCGGCGGGATTTTTCGCGGCGTAGTGCTGCGCGAATGCCAGGAGCACGAGCGGCTTGGGCACGAGCACAGACGGTTTGTCGAGAAGCTGCTGGTAAAGCTTCGCGGCGGCATCAGCCTGCCCATTCCGGTCGTCGAGTTGCGCCAGTTCGAAACGCGCCATGGCCGCAAAGTCGGAATCTCCATTTGCCAGCGGCTGGAGATATTTTCGTGCGTCGCTATCCTTATTCAGCTTTTCGTAGCTCAGCGCGGCGTAGTACCCGGCCAACTGGCCCTGGCGCGTGCGCGGAAATTTTGCGGCGGCAGCGGCAAACTTCTGGGCTGCTTCAGAGTACTTCGACGCATCATCCGCAAAGCTGACCTGGGCGGGGTCGATGGGCTGCCCAAGGGTGCGCACCGGCGCGTTGAACGTCTTCATGGCCGCATCAAAGACAGCCGTGGCCTTCACGGTCTGCCGCTCGGAGTAGGTCTTCCAGCCAAAAACGGCCAGAGCCGCCACAATCAGAACAACCAGAGCATAGATGGAAGCGTTCTTGTGGGAGAGAATCGCCTCGGCGCCATGCGCCAGAGTGTCGCGAAATTCGTCCTTCTTCAGTTCCTTGCGAGTGATATGTTCGGGCAAATTCGCACCTTGCGGAGTGTTTACAACGAAATATTATCACAAACCGTCGCAAATCCTGGCATGGCGGCGGAACCGGAAACCCACATTGCACGGGAGCTGGAGGAGAGGATGGCCTCCCCCCGCGACATGCGAGGACCGAATGAGGTCGCCTCAAGAGTCCTTAGAAAACGAGAGATTGCCCGCAAGCCTCGCCGATGGGAAAATGCAGGGATGCAAAAACACATGGCATTTTCTTCTGTAATCCTTCTCGCGATCGCGGGAGTCTGCGGCGGCGCACAAGCGCAGCAATCCTCGGCGGCAAGTTCGTCTCAGGCAGCCGCGCCAGCGAAGCCTCTGGCGAAAACCGCCGAGCCCGCAAAATCCGCGGCGAAGCCCGCGGCAACCGGTCCTTTGGCCACGGACAAGGAAAAGCAAAGCTACGCAATCGGAATGAGCATCGCAAGGAGCCTGCAGAGGCAGCCGGTAGAGATCGATCCTGACCTGGTGGCGCGCGGATTGCGCGACCAATTGGGCGGCGGGAAAACTCTGATGACCGATCAGGAAGAGGAAGAGACCATCACCACCCTGCAAGCGCAGATGCGCCAGAAGGAAGAAGAGCAGATTCAAGCGCTCGCCGCCTCAAACCTCAAGGAAGGCGATGCGTTCCTGACGGCCAACAAAGCGAAAGACGGCATCGTCACCACCGCCAGCGGTTTGCAATACAAGATCCTGACTCCCGGCACCGGCCCGAAGCCGAGCGCCGAGGATACTGTGGTGTGCAACTACTCGGCGAAGCTGCTGGACGGAACGGAGTTCGACAGCTCCTACAAGCGCGGACAGCCGATTACGATCAAAGTCGGCGGCGTAATTAAAGGATGGACCGAGGCGCTGCAGTTGATGCCCGTGGGCTCGAAGTGGGAGCTCTACGTTCCGCCCGATCTTGCCTACGGCGACCGCGGCAAAGGTCCCATCGGTCCGAATCAAACGCTGATTTTCGATGTGGAATTGCTCTCGATCCAGCCCAGGATTACGTCCGTCCAATAATTGCTTCGCAGAAGAAGAGCGGTAAAAAAAGAAAGCCCCGCTCCGAGGGCGCGAAGCGGGGCCCGAATCAGTTGCAGTCAGACTTTGGTTACGTTCTCAGCCTGGAAGCCTTTGGGACCCTGCTTCACTTCAAACTCCACAAGCTGGCCTTCGTTGAGCGATTTGTATCCATCCATTTGGATGGCGGAGAAGTGAACGAAGACGTCTTCCCCCGACTGGCGTTGAATGAAACCGTACCCCTTCGATGCGTTGAACCACTTCACCACACCCTGTTCTCGAGCCAACGTACACACTCCTGTTTGTAGGTATCCCGAAAGTCGGTTGTAACACCAGTCGGTGACAGGAAAGACCCCGCGCCACAGGGCTGCTCCTTCCCTCCAGGCATACAGGACCGCCTCAGCGGGCGGATTCTTGCACAAACTTTTTCGAGTGTCTACATCATATGAAAAGGGAATACCCGCCTGTCTACTTGAAGCTGCGCAGCGCGGTGTGTTCGTCGGTCTGCACGTCGAATACGGTGAAGAGGCGCGTAATCTGGATGATGTCGTGGACGCGCTTGGTGAGATGCACCAGCTTCAATTCGCCGCTCAGGCCGCGCACGGTGGTGTAGGCGCTCACCATTTCGCCGATCCCTGAGCTGTCGATGTAATCCACGTCGGAAAGATTCAGCAGGATTTTCCGGCTCCCCGCATCAAGCGCATCGCGAACCGCCTTGCGCAGCGTCGAGCTGCCCTCGCCGAGCGTGATCTTCCCGCTGAAGTCGATCACCACAACGTCGTCCACTTGCCGGATTGTCCCCTGGAGCGACACGGTCTGCCTCTTTCGTGCTTCTTAGGAGCGCGGCTCTTTGCCGTTGCCCGAAGACGCGGAGGGAAGGTTTTTCATCAGGACCAGCTCGGCGCCGCCGCCCGGGGCGTGCAGCACATCGAGCCCATCCATAAATGCGCGCATCAGGAAGAGCCCGCGTCCTGAAGTGCGCAACAAATTCTCTTCGGCCAGCGGGTCGGGAACTTCCGACAGCTCGAAGCCTTTGCCCTCGTCCGTAACCCGCACAACCAATTGATCGGGAGTCAGCTCAACTGTCATGCGGATCTTCTTGTTGCGGTCCTGCTGGTTGCCGTAATTATACGCGTTGATGACGCCTTCCCGCACCGCCATGCCGATTTTGTGCATTTCGTCTTCTGGGAAATGCGCCGCCTCCGCCACGCGCATGACAATGTTTTCCGCCAGGTCCACGCTGTCGAGCAGCGTGTCCAGTACCACGTGAACCTTTTGCGTTGTCGCCGCCATTCGTGGTCGCAAGGCACCCTTGAGAGAAAGTATGGGTATCATAGCGCGGAAACGCAAGTCAATGCGCCGTTGAGTGGCGCGCCGTTTCCAGCGACCCCTCCGCCCGGTCGCCTCCGTTCAGTCGAGCAAATCCACGAAGCTCAAAACCTGATACGTCGACGGGTTGTAGACCACGCAATATCCGTCAAAATATCCCACCACATAGCCCGGAGGAGGAGGAGGCAGTTACATCACCATGTGCGGCGGCACGGGTGTGAAATACCGGCGATCAGTGATGGGAATGTAGCCCCCGATGAAGAATACCGGCCGCCGGCCTCGATTGATGTAGCCGAAGTTCCTGTGATAGTAGTGCTGCATCCGCGCGCGATCTCCTGGCCGGAAATAATAAGGCGGAAGCGGCCGCACACCAGGAGGCGGAAGAGGTCTCGGCGGAGGCGGCCCAGGGCGGTATCCAGGACCCGGAGTTGGCCGCGGTCCCGGCACAGGCTGAATCGTCGGCTGGCCCGGTTGCGGCCGTCCGGGCTGAGAAATTGGGTGCCGCGGTGGTTGCCCGGGCTGCTGTGGCTGCCCTGGCTGAGGTCGCCCGTGCTGCGGACGTCCCTGTGTTTGCGGGTCGTTGTTGGGACCGTTTTGCTGCTGCGCTTGTCCGGACGCGCCCGGTCCGCCATTTTGCGGCAACGGCCGCGCCGAAGCCGTGCCGGCATATATGCCGCCCGCCAAGGCTACAGCAAGCGCCAGAGAAGGCACTGTCGCAGAGCACCAGTCTCTGAAAACTCTCACGTTTCCTCCGTCCGCGCCTTCCTGTCTATGATGCGTTCGATGGGACAAAAGTCTACACCGGCACATCGGTGGCTCTCCAATCCAGAGAGAGTCCCTCAAATCGGCGCTTCTACGACCAATACGACCTGTCGAGTGTGCGGTATTGAATCGCCTCGCTCAAATGATTCGCTTCAATCGAGACCGCCCCGCTCAGGTCAGCAATCGTCCGCGAAACTTTCAGGATGCGGTCATGCGCGCGCGCAGAAAGTCCCATGCGCTGGATGGCGGTCTCGAGCAGCTTTTCGCCGCCCGCCGAAATCGCGCAGTATTTTCGCAACAGGCGCGGCGGCATCTGCGAATTCGCAAACACTCCCTTTTCGCCGCGAAAGCGTTCGAGCTGCACCTGCCGGGCGCGCACGACGCGCTGGCGGATTTTTTCCGATGGCTCGATCTCCGCATCGCCACGAAGCTCCTTATATTTCACCGCCGGCACTTCCACGTGAATGTCGATGCGGTCGAGCAGCGGCCCAGAAATTTTCGAGACGTAGCGTTGAATCAGCGCCGGCGAGCAGTGGCACTCGCGCGTGGGATCGCCGAAAAATCCGCACGGGCACGGATTCATCGCCGCGGCCAGCATGAACCGCGAAGGAAAGCTCACGGATAGCGCCGCCCGCGCGATCGTCACGCAGCCGTCTTCCAGCGGCTGGCGCATCACTTCCAGCACGTTGCGCTGAAATTCCGGCAGCTCGTCCAGAAACAGCACGCCATTGTGCCCGAGCGACACTTCGCCGGGACGCGGAATCGCTCCGCCGCCGATCAACCCTGCATCGCTGATCGTGTGATGCGGCGAGCGGAACGGGCGCGTACCGACGAGGCCGCGCGAATCCTCCAGCAGGCCCGCGACGCTATGAATGCGCGTCGTCTCGATTGCTTCTTCGAGCGACATCGACGGCAAAATGGTGGGAACGCGCTTTGCGAGCATCGTCTTGCCCGCTCCGGGCGGCCCAAGAAACAAAATGTTGTGGCTGCCGGCGCAGGCCACTTCGAGAGCGCGCTTCGCCGCCATCTGCCCGCGCACGTCGCGCAAATCCACGGCATATTGGCTCGCGTCGTCCAGCATTTGCTGCGTATCCACGTGGACCGGGCTGAAGGATTCCGGTGCATTGAGCAGGTCCACGGCCTGCGGAAGATTTTTCACTGCAAACACGCGGACGCCCTCGACGACCGCCGCTTCGCGCGCATTCGCTTCGGGGACCACGACGTTCTGAATGCCGCGCTCGCGCGCCGCCAGCGCCGCCGACAAAGCGCCGCGCACCGAGCGCACGCTGCCGTCGAGCGAGAGCTCGCCCAGGAAAACATGCGAGTCGAGAGTTTTCCCGAAAAAAGATCCCTGGCAGCCGAGCAGACCGAGCGCCATGGGCAGGTCGAACGCCGAGCCTTCCTTGCGAATGTCCGCGGGCGCGAGGTTGATGGTGATCGTGTTGCCGTAGGGATAATCGAAACCGCAATTCCGCAGCGCCGATTTCACGCGCTCGCGGCTTTCCTTCACGGCGACGTCAGGAAGGCCGACAACATTGAAAATTCCCTGCTCGCCGGGCCCTACGTCCACTTCCACTTCCACCAGGTAGGCGTCAATGCCGAAGACCGCGGCGCTGAAGGTCTTGAAAAGCATGGCGTGAGAGAGAAGGTGCCCCCGAGCGGGAAAGACTAACCCAAATCGCAACGTGACGCCAGAGATACGGGGCGCTTGGCATCGTGTATGATTGCGACGCCATGAAGGTTGCAGGAAGCAACATCAAGAGAATGATTTTCTCTTCGGCCATCGCCGTAGCAATGGCCGCAGGGGTGTGCGCGGCTCCGCCGCAGGTTTCGAGCGAGCAGGCGAACCGCGCCATCGAACTGAACAATCAGGGAATGGCGCTCTACAACAAGGGCAAAGTCGATCAGGCGATTGCGCTCTACCGCCAGGCGCTGGCCATCAATCCCGCGCTTGAAGAGGCGCTCAGCAATCTCGGCGTGGCGCTCGACGCAAAGGGGCGCGACAACGACGCCATCGCGGATTTCGATGCGGCGCTGAAGCTCAAGCCCACCGACGGCGTCACCGAAAGCAATCTCGGCCTCGCGCTCTATCACGAGAAAAAATACGCCGAGGCGATCGAGGCCTACCAGAAGGCCATCGCGCTTCATCCGAATCTCCCGCAGGCCTATAACGGCCTGGGCGCGGCGCTCTTTGCCGAAGGCCGCGCGGACGACGCGATTGCCGCCTATCGCAAGGCCATCTCTCTCTCGCCGAAATATACCGACGCGTTCAACAATCTCGGCGCGGCTCTGAATTCGCAGCAGAAATGGGA
>DATKPM010000056.1:0-56315 GCA_035524135.1 Candidatus Acidiferrum sp.
GATGGATACGAGCTTTTTTCGCGGGAATTTCCCGACGCATTTTTCACTGGAGGCGTGCGAGTTGGGCGACGGGCCTCCCTACAAGAATGAAGCAGCGAAATGGAAATCACCGCGCCTGCGCTGGGTGGAACTGTTGCCGAAATCGCCTTTGCACGGCGATGCGGTGAACGAATTTTCGATTCCGCATTCCGAGCGGTTCACGCATCTGCGCCTGAAAATTTATCCTGACGGCGGCGTGGCGAGGTTTCGCGCCTACGGCGAGGTGGTTCCCGCGACGGCGAAAATCCGTCGCGCGCGGCTCGATCTGGCGGCCGTCGAACACGGCGGACGGATTGTGATCTCGAGCGATCAATTTTTCAGCGAGCCGCTGAATCTGCTGATGCCCGGCCGCGGTGCCGGCATGCACGATGGCTGGGAGACTCGGCGGCGTCGCGGGCCGGGGCACGATTGGGTGATTGTGCGGCTGGGAGTGCCGGGGGTGATCGAGAAGATCGAAGTGGACACGGCGCACTTCAAGGGAAATTTCCCGGAAAGCTGCTCGCTTGAGACTATCTACGCGGATTCGGGAGCGGATGAGGGCGCGCTCGCGAAATCCGGCGCGTGGCGGCCGCTGCTTGCCCGGACGACTCTCAAGGCCAACGCACGGCACTTGTTCAGCGGCCAGGCGATTACGCCGGCTGCGGCGACGCATGTGCGGTTCAACATTTTTCCCGATGGAGGCGTGAGCCGCTTGCGCCTGTTTGGGCGGCCGGAGAAACCTGAGGACCGGCTGCGCGGGCTCGACTTGCTGAACCAGCTTTCGCGCTCGGGGGCAGTGGCGGCATTTCTCGATTGCTGCGGCTCGAAACGATGGGCGGAGCAGATGGCGGCGAAGCGGCCATTTGCGTCAGCCGTGGAATTGATGGAGGCGGCGGAACGCATCTGGGCGTCGCTCGGGCGAGAGGACTGGCTGGCGGCGTTCCGGCGTCATCCGGCGATCGGCGGGAAGAAGTCCGCGCGCGGGCAAACGGCAAAGGCGAGGAAGTGGTCGGAAGGCGAGCAGTCGGCGGCGCAGAAGGCGCCGGAGGATTTGCTTCGCGTTCTTGCGGCGGCGAATCAGGCGTATCATGCGGCATTCGGTTACGTGTTTTTGATCTGCGCGACGGGAAAAACCACGGAGGAAATTCTGAGAAGCCTGCAGCAGCGGATTTCGAACGATGTGGAGACGGAATTGAAAATCGCCGCCGGCGAGCAGAGCAAGATTATGCGCCTGCGGCTGGAGAAACTGCTCGCGCCATGAGCCAGATCACCACGCACGTACTGGATACCTCGCTCGGGCAGCCCGCGGCGGGCGTGGGAGTGACGCTCGAAATCGGCAAGCCCGGCGGCAAGTGGGCGGAAATCAGCCGGGGCGCGACGGATGCGGACGGGCGGCTGCGTCATCTGCTGGCTCCGGGCGCGCTGGTGGCGGGAGTTTATCGCCTGACGTTCGACACGAAGACTTATTTCGAGGGGCGGAAAGCAAAAAGTTTTTATCCGTTCGTGAGCATCGTGTTTGAAATTCACGACGCGGGTGCGCACTATCACGTGCCGCTGCTGCTGAGTCCGTATGGCTATTCCACATATCGCGGGAGCTGAGAGATGGCAATCCGGCTGGGGCAAAACGATTATGGGAAATCCCGCGTGCGGCTGCTGCGCGTGTCGCGGCAGAGCGACCACCACGAAATTCGCGAGCTGACGATACAGATTCTCTTCGAGGGCGATTTTGAAACGGCGCACACGAAAGGTGAAAACCGCAAGATTCTTCCCACCGACACGATGAAAAATACCGTCTACGCTCTGGCGCGGCAGTATCCGCTGGAATCGCCGGAAGAATTCGGGATGCACCTGATCGAGCATTTCCTCACCTACAATCCGCAGACGGCTTCGGTATCGGTGAGCATTTCCGAGGAGCTGTGGTCGCGAATTCTCTACGGCGGGAAGCCGCACGCGACTGCCTTCCAGCGGTCGGGGCAGGAGAAGCGAACGGCCGAGTTGAATGGGACGCGCGAGGGAGTGTTGATTCGGTCGGGGCTGGCGGATTTGGTGGTGCTGAAGACGACCAAATCGGCATTCGAAGGATTCATGCGCGACCCTTACACCACGCTGAAGGAAGACCGCAACCGCATCCTGGCGACGGCGGTGCGGGCCTCGTGGCTGTACGAAGGCGACGATATTGAATTTAACAGCGTGTGGCAGGGCGTGCGGCAATCGATGCTAGAAACGTTCGCGGAGCACGACAGCCAGTCGTTGCAACAGACGCTCTACGCGATGGGCGAGGCGGTGCTTGAGACGTTCGACCGCATTCGCGAGATCCGGTTGTCGCTGCCGAACAAGCATTTCAATCTGGCGGATTTGAAGCCGTTCGCGCTTGAAAATCCCGCCGAAGTTTTTATTCCCACCGAAGAGCCGCACGGGCTGATCGAAGCGACGATCGTCCGCGATTAGGCCCGCTTTCGGGCGTCACAATTGCTGGAAATCCTGCTGGCAGTCGTTTCCGTAAGTAAAAGAATGAAGGGTCAAGCCGGGAGCTTGCGGCTGGAGCGTAAGCAGGTGCGAACCAAACGCAGTGTTTTTGATGAGGTAGTACATGCGTGGCTCGCTGACTTCCAAATACGACCCTTTGGCGTCGAACTGCACGTCCACTCCGGCATCGCTTTTCGGAATGGGTTTGCCGTCTTGCAGCAAATACACGCGAACCGGTTTCTTTGCATCGGCAAGGCTCAGGACGGAATAGACCGACCGCGCGTGGTAGCGAAGTTCCGCTTTTCCCGAAGGTGCGTCCGAAGTGACGCCGTCGTGGTCCGTGCGCCATTTGCCGGATAACATTACGCCGCCGTCGTCCGGGGCTCGCGTCGGGTGGAAGTCGATGACGGCTCCATCGCGATATCCTTGCGAATTTTCCAGGGCTCCGCGCCCAAACCAGTCGCCTACGTAGGTCTCATCCGTGGTGATGCCGCACTTTGGCGCAAACGTGTCTTCGGGAGGATCGAGCGGGATTTTGTCGACTTCGGGATGAGAAACTGCCAGGAGCTCGCGAATCTTTTCTTCCATGGTGCGATCGCCAGTTTCGCCCTCGATATGCAGGACGATATCGCCGTTCTGGTCGATCAAATACCGGTTCGGCCAGGCGTCGGATTGATAGGCGTTCCAGATGGAGCCATGAATGTCAGCTACGACAGGCCAGGGAAGGCGGAAACGCTTCGCTGCCTCGCGGACGTTATTGACGCTGAAGCCGATGTTGAATTCGCCGTAGTGAACACCGACGATGTCGAAGCCGTAGGGATGGTATTTCGCATACCAGCGCTTGAGCACTGAGAAGTCGCGGATGCAGTTGATGCAGGTGTACTCCCAGAAATCGACGAGAAGCACGTGGCCGCGATAGCCTTTGATCGAATGCGGAACTTTCGCGCCAGCGGAACCGGCGTCAATCCACACCGCGTCGTGGCTGAAGTCAGGAGCCTTGACGGTTTGCGCCATGGCTGGCGCGGCAATCACGAGTAGAAATAGCGGCCAAACGACCGTTCGCATGAGTCACCGTAGATTTACAACTCCTTTTCTTGGATGTCCCGCACACGGCAACCGGTTCGCAGAAACCTGAACAAAGTGACAGTCCAATTCACTTACTACAATAAGCCAGCGACTGGATGAATCCCATGGTTTGGGCAGCAGTCGTTGGCCTTTGCCGCTGTCCGAAGGACCTGCATGCATCCGTGCAACACATCCTCTCCTCTTCGGACCCTTGTCAATCAGTCCCCCAGGTTTTAGCGACATCGATTTGACGCGCAACCTTCTATAAACAAATAATTGACTCTGCTTTTACCGCAAAAAAATTCCTCTGTAACCACGCCTGTATAGGTTGATCACTACCGGCCCACCAGACCCAAGATTCCCAGAGGAGGGAGATCGCATGAGCTTGAAGCGATTGGCGTGGAAAACCTTACACGGCGTGCGTGTCAGCATCGTTTTTCTGGCGGTTGCACAGTTTGCATTTGGCCTGCCGGCAGCACAGGCTGACGGCCCGCACGATGGCGATACCGTATCACCCATCAAACACGTGATCGTGATCATCGGCGAAAACCGCAGCTTCGATCATGTCTTCGCCACCTACGTCCCGAAGCGCGGGCAGAGCGTCAACAACCTCCTCTCAGAAGGCATCATCAAGCTGGACCCCCACTTGAACGCCATTCCGGGTCCCAATTTCCGCAAGGCCGAGCAGCTTGCCGCGTCCGACCTCGGCGCAGCTAACGGCGGCGACCCATTCCTGTTGAGCCCGCCCAAATCCCGCTTCCCGAATGATATTCTTCCTTCGCCGCTCGTCGGCGGTCCTTCGGGCGCTGCTTACGTGCCTAACGAATGTGCAGGCGAGCCGGAATTGCAATGCGGAGCAAGCCTTACGCTGGCCATGCAGTCGGAAAACGGTTTGCCGACCGAATACTATCCCTCTCTGCTTATCGGTGGCGCCGGACTCCCTGGAAAGACTCCGGACACGCGCATCACGGATGTGAACAACCTTCCGCCTGGCCCGTTCCAACTGACGAATGGCAGCTCATTCGTCTACACCGACTACGCAGCCAGCCCCGTGCATCGTTTCTACCAGATGTGGCAGCAGGAGAATTGCAGCTTAAAACACGCCAGTTGGGAGAACCCCTCGGGCTGCAATGCGAAGTTGTTCTCGTGGGTTGAAGTAACCGTTGGCGCCGGCACCAATGGGGCGACGCAGCCTCCTCTGTGCTTGGTAGACGGCGGCGCGCTTCCCTGCTTCGCCACGAATTATCTTCCCGAAGTTCCCGGCGCCACAGTGACTGGCGAGGGCTCGACCGCTCTCGGCTTCTACAACGTGCAGCAGGGCGACGCGCCATACTTCAAGAGCCTCGCTGACAACTATGCGATGAGCGACAACTTCCACCAATCCGTCGACGGCGGTACGGGCGCGAACCACATCATGTTTGGCCACGGCGACATGATCTACTTCAGCGACGGCAATGGCCACGCGGTGGCGCCACCGAATGGCGTTGAAGTTGCCGCAGGCACTCCCAATGCCGGAGTCGTCAGCGAAATCGAGAATCCCAATCCGGCTCCCGGGACTAACAACTGGTACGCAGAAGACGGCTATGGCGCCGGTTCGAAGGACAAAGCCTCTTCCGGCGGCGGCTCCTATAGCGATTGCTCCGATTCCACTCAGCCGGGTGTCGGACCGCTTGTCGCCTACCTGCATCAGCTCCATATCAACCCCAACTGCGAACCCGGCCACTACTACCTGCTCAACAATTACAACCCCGGCTACTTCGGCAACGGCGCCAATGCCTTCACCGATCCCAGCCCGGCAAACACGGTCTTTACGGTTCCGCCGTCCTCCGTGCCCAGCATCGGCGACGACTTGCTGGCTCACAACGTCTCCTGGAAATATTACGGAGACGATTGGGACGCCTATTCGGGAGCGCCCTCCTACGCACCGCAGCCCAAGACCGCGTTGAATCCCAATGGACTTCCGGGTGATCCGTACGAAATCGATTTCGGTCCTGTGGGCTCCGTCAATCCGCTCGGCGCGACGATTCAGCCGGGTCAATCCGACGAGTACTGCACCATTTGCAACCCGTTCCAGTACGACACTTCAATCATGGCCAACAGCGCCATTCGCGAGGCCCACATTCAGGACACCGCAAACTTATACAACGACATTACCGGCGGCACGCTCCCGGCCGTTTCCATCGTCAAACCCAGTGGCCTCGTGGACGGCCATCCGGCCTCTTCGAAGCTCGACCTGTTTGAGGGCTTCAGCAAGAAGATCGTTGACCTGATCCAGGCGTCGCGGTATGCCAACGACACGGCCATCTTTATCACCATGGACGAAGGCGGCGGCTACTACGACTCCGGTTACGTCCAGCCACTCGATTTCTTCGGCGACGGCACGCGCATCATCTTCTTGGTGGTGGCTCCGTACCTCAAGCCCGGCTACATCTCACACGCCTATGCGGACCACGTGTCCATTCTCAAGTTCATCGAGCGCAACTGGAAACTGCCTCCGGTTTCACGGCGCAGCCGCGACAACTTCCCGAATCCAATCACTGCTCCGGGAAATCCTTACGTGCCGCGCAACACTCCCGCCATCAGCGATCTGTTCGATTTCTTCAACTTTGGCGGACCCGGCGGCTACGGCGGTTCCCGCTGACAACCCCCAATCTTCTTTAAAAGGAAAAAGGCGGCCTTCACCGGCCGCCTTTTTTGTTTTCGCGTTCAAAAGTTGAATTCGTCGGGTGATTCCTACCCTGCCGAATCGTCTTCCGTTCCTCGGGCCATTTGGTCCTGCAACTAAGACGTCCGTCTTCCCTCTAAAATCTTCAGAAACGAGCCGGTGCGAATCTCGGTGAGCGAGAGGCCGGAGAGCTCCTCGGCTTCTTCGGCGCTGACGGCGCCGCAATTAATCGCCCGTAAAAAGTAATTCAGCAAGCCCTGGCCCGTGGCGGCATCGTCGAATACTTCGCCGACGAGCGTTGCCTGCGCCGCCTTCTCAATGAAATTCCGGAGGCGCTTGGAAGCCGCGTCGAGGCTTTCGAGGAAAAACGAGTAGATAGCCGCGTAGCGCGTCGGGAGCTGGGCCGGGTGCAAGTCCCACCCCTGGAAATATCCGTTTTCGAGCGAATGGCGGATGTGATCGAAATGCAATTTCCAGGCGTGGTGCACGGCTACACGGTTTTCTTCTTTCTGGCGCGCTGAAATCGCGCCATCGCTGCCCGCCCGATGAACGGGAACGGGCATGATGTTTGTCGCGCCATCCGAAAGCCAGACGCCCGTCCCGGCGAGAGCCACTTGCATCACTTCACGTGCAAAATCGCAGGCGGGATGCGCCATGGTCTGATAGGCGGCGGTGATGTTCCGCCCGGCGGTGTAGTCGTACGTGCCAAAATGAGCGGCAATGCAGCGGCCGCGAGCGGCGGAAACGAGAGGCAGGAGGTGCACCTCTCCGCGCTCGTTGAAGATCGATTGCGTGGTTTCAATCATCAGTTCGATGCGCAGCGCGCCGGGCTCAAGATCGAGCAGCGGTTCGAGGCGCGAGCAGACATCGGCGAGAGCCGCGACTTCGTCGGGAAGAACGACCTTCGGAAGCGTAATGAAGAAATTCTTTGGGATTCGCCCGCGCGTCTTTTCCGCAAGCTCGCTGAGAAAAATATCCAGAGTACGGATGCTGCGGCGGCGCAGCTCTTCGTTGAATGGCTTCAGGCGGATGCCGATAAATGGCGGCAGCTCGCCGGAATTTGCGCCCGAGGCCACCTGAGCGGCGGCCGCAGCGGCATGTCCGTCTTCTTCCGTGTCCGGGCGATTGCCGTAACCGTCTTCAAAATCAATGCGGAAATCTTCGACGGCTTCGCGGCGCAATTTTTCCCGCACGCGGCGATAGATGGTGTGCGCAAACCAGGCGGGCCAGTTGTCTTTGCGCGCGGCGGCGGGGTCGTCTTCGATGGCTTTGGCGAGGCGCTCGGCCGCCTCCGGGGTCTCCGGCAGATGGCTTGCGCCTGGAAGCGAAACGGCTTTCGCAAAGACCGCAAAGTCCGGCGCATATTCATCGAGCGAGCGCTGCGCCAGCTCGCCCAGGCGACGAGCGGTGTCCGCGTGAAACAGGTGCGCGCCCCCGTAGACCGTATGAACGGGCTGGCGGGCTCCGGTCGCTCCGGGATAGCGCCTGGCGAACACCTTATGCGCTTGCTCCAGCCTTGCATCGATTTCGTGCAGCGACTCGGGCGCCAATGTCCTCTTCATGGCTTTCCTCGTTTTCTGCGCCGGATTCCTTCGTTGCCCGCGCGGACCTGAAAGGATACATTTGTTGCTGCCCAGAAAAAACTGCATCGGGGGCATCGGGTGACCGGGAAAATCTTGATTGTAGATGACGAATCCGCGGCGCGCTGGGCGCTGGAGACGCTATTGCGCCGAGAAGGATTCGAGGTGCGCGACGCTTCGAGCGGAGAGAAGGCGCTCGAGGAATGTGCGTCGTTCCGCCCCGATCTGATTCTCCTCGACATTCTCATGCCGGGATTGAATGGGTTTGAGGTGTGCCGCCGAATCAAGGCGACGCCGGAAACGCGCCTCACGCCCGTCGTGCTCATCACCGGGCTTTCGGACACACACGACCGCATCGAGGGAATTGACGCTGGCGCGGACGATTTTCTTTCGAAGCCGATCGACATGAACGAGCTGCTGGCGCGCACGCGGTCGCTGCTGCGAATCAAGCAGTTCACGGACGAACTGGAAAACGCGGAAGTGGTGCTTGAAAGCCTGGCGCTGAGCATCGAAGCACGCGACCCCTACACGCGCGGCCATTGCGACCGGCTGGCGAAAATGGCGGTCGGCCTCGGGACGCGCCTGCGGCTTCCGACGGACGAACTGAAAGCTCTCAGGCAAGGAGGAATCGTTCACGATATCGGCAAGGTGGTGGTGCCGGATGCGATTCTGCTGAAGCCGGGACCGCTGACGCCGGAGGAAGTGATGATCATCCGGAAGCATCCCGAGGCCGGCGAAAAAATCTGCGCGCCGCTCAAGACGTTTCGCCTCGTGCTCCCCATCATCCGGCACCATCATGAGAAATTCGACGGCTCGGGTTATCCGGACAGGCTTCGCGGCGACGAGATTCCGCTGACGGCTCGAATCCTGCAACTTGCCGACGTCTACGACGCGCTGACAACGGACCGCGTCTACCGCAAGGCGGGAACGTCCGAGCAGGCGCTGGACATCATGGAGCAGGAGGCTGGGCTGGGATGGTGGGACCGCTCGTTGTTTGACGAGTTCCGCTCCATGGTGCGGGCGGGGCAGAAAATGGCTGTGAAAGGTGTAAATTAAGGACAGCAATGCTGTCGCAGATAGAGCAGAATTTTCCGGCCGCTTTTTATTCCTCGGAAGCTCCCACGATTCTTTCAGGGCCGCTATAAATCACGAACCGGCTGGCGCGCAAAAATCCAACCAGAGTGAGCCGCATCTCCCTCGCCAACTGCACGGCGAGGCTCGAAGGCGCCGAAACACACGCGACAATTGGAAGCCCCGCGACGATCGCCTTCTGCACGATTTCAAAGCCGCCACGGCCGCTGACGAGCAAGACCGCGTCCCGCAGAGGGACGCGCCCGTCGAGAAGCGCCCAGCCGATCACCTTGTCCACGGCGTTGTGGCGGCCGATGTCTTCCCGCAGGCAAAGAAGCTGTCCGGCGGGATCAAAGAGCGCTGCGGCGTGAAGCCCTCCCGTGCGTTCGAAGACGTCCTGCGAAGAGCGGAGCGACTCGGGAAGGCGGAGAAGCGTGGAGGAATCGAGACGAAGGTGTGGATTCGGTGCTTGCAGCGCGCGGGCGCGTACGGAGTCGATTGAAGCCTTGCCACAGATGCCGCAACTGGATGCAGCGAAGAAATTCCGGCGTATGGATTGCGGGTCGAATGGAACATCGGAAGAGAGTTGAACGCGAATGATGTTGCCGCGCTGACCTTCCGGGCCGGACGCGACCGCATCGATCGATGCGATTTGCGCGCGTTCGCTCACAAAGCTCTCCGTGAGCAGAAATCCCGCGGCGAGTTCGCGATCGTGGCCGGGAGTGCGCATGGTCACGCTGAGCGGCTCCTCGCCGATGCGGATTTCGAGCGGCTCCTCGGCGGCCAGAAAATCGTCTTTAACGGTTGCGCGACCCGCGTTCCATTCCGTGACGCGCGTCAGATTGACGCTTTTCGCGATTAAGTTCACGGTTCTCCCCGGGGCCTCAACGCCCGAATCATGCGCGAAGGCTCACTGGAAAGGATACATCCGCGGCCGGATGAGAAGCACGTAGAGCAGAGAATGGGTCTGGCTCGGGCCGGCGGGGGTACGGCCCGAGCCAGGGGGCGTGACTGGTGAGGTGCACTTCGGAGAATCTCAGTGCGGCGCCTTGTGTGTTTCGCTGCTCACTGCGAACGATTGTCGGGAAGATTGCAGGCCGAATGCGGTTTGAAGGTAAACAGCGTCTGTTATTGCGTGATGAGTGGAGAGTGAAATCTGGGAAGGGCACGAAAAGACTTGCGGCGGATCGTTCCAGTACTTCTAGGCATAGATTGGCTGCACTCGTCAAATCGGACACTCAAACCAATTGCAAATTGGGCAGGACAAGTTTGAAGCATACGGATGAATGCCATGGTTTTCCACAGTAGCTGCCGTTGCGGGCGAAAGGGAGGTGTATAATCCCGCTGGTGGAGACCTCTGCCGCCCGAAAGACCTCCTAAAAGAATTTAGGGAAGAAGAGATCGATGGCCGTGTCGTTTGCTTTGCGCGCACCCGTTTCAAGCCGGAACATTGGACTGGACGTGTGGATGGCGCGCGTGGTGGAACTCAGCGAGAAGGTGGAAGATTCCTGGGACATAAGCTCCGTGCACGACCTGCGCGTGGCCATCCGCAGGTGCCGCACGATGGCGGACGCGCTGAGCCAGGTGAATCCGAGCCCCGGATGGCGGAAGGTGAAAAAGACGAGCCGCGAGGTGTTTCACCAGCTCGGGCTGCTGCGCGACACGCAAGTGGAACGCGAATGGGTGAAGAAGCTGGGTCCGGGAGGCGATGCGGCGAGGAAAGCTCTGCTGCGGCATTTAATGCGGCGCGAAGCGCAACAGAAGGTTTTGGCGCGGTCGGCGCTCAGGAAATTCGACCGCAAAGAATGGAAGAAGTGGCAAAGAAAATTGCCGGATAAAGCGCGATTTTTTCCGCTCGAGAGCATCGTCTATCAGAGGCTGGCGCTGGCGCAATTGAATGACGCGATGAGCCTGTACCATAGCGCGCGCAAGGGGCGCAGCCGCGTCGCCTGGCACCGGCTGCGGATCGGGCTGAAGCATTTCCGCTACACCGTCGAGAATTTTTTGCCGCAAAGAGCAGAGGCGTGGATCCAGGATTTGAAACGCGTGCAGGATCTTCTGGGAGAAGTGCACGATCTGGACGTGCTGCGTGCGGAAATCCTGCGGCTGCGGCCGCCACTGGCGGAGGAAAGCAAGAGAGCGTGGCTTGCGAGGATTGAAGAAGGACGCACGGTGCGCCTGGCGGAAGTCAACGCACGATTTTCCGGACGGGATTCGCTGTGGCTGGAGTGGCGCGCAGGATTTGGTTGGAACCGCCCACTACACAGCGCGCCGTCTATTTCGCAAGCTGACGCAGCATCTTCGGCGTAAGCAGCCAGCGCAGGGTCCAGCGGCCCTGGGCCGAAGCGTGGTCCAAGCAAGCGACTCCCGCCTTTTTCAGCTCGGTAGACACCCCTCGGGCTCCCACCAACTGGGCAATCAACTGGTCGAGATGCGGCGCGTGACCGAAGCAGAACATCTCCTTCGCGCGGATTCGGGAGATTTCCTGGACGGCCATAACGGGGTTGCCGCCGGGCTTGAAAGCGTCGCTAGCGCGGATTTTTTCGGCGGAAAATCCGAGGGCCTCGGCAAAAATCTCCGCCGTCTGCGCGGCGCGGACATAGGGACTGGTGAGGAAGACGTCCGGTTTTACGCCGATCGTCTTCAGTCCCAGGGCGGCGGAACGGGATTTCTTTACGCCTTCGGCGGTGAGAAACCGTTCGGGTTCCGGGGGGCACTTGGGATTGTCGCGCTCGATCGCAATTCCGTGGCGCACCAGATAGAGAAGCATCGCTTAAGCCACCTGCTCCTTTCGTTGCGCCCGCCGGAATTCCGGCTTGAGGTGAAATTCCTTCTCGAAGAGATCGGACTTCCGTTCCAGGCCGGAGATGTCGAGCCGCGTTCCGTCGGCGGCGCGGACAAGAAAGACGGCACGACCGTCGTCGACCTGCACGTCGATTCCAGAAATTTTCTGCGAGTGTTCCGATTCGAGCTTTTCGGCGATGCGAAGGAGAGACGTGAGCAAGCGCGCCTGACGGCGGCGCGGTCCGTCGAGAGAGGCATAAGCAGTATGGTCGAGTTGCGGCTCGGATTTGCAATTATGGTAGCGGACGAGAGCGGCAGTCATTTCCCGGCGCCAGCCGCGAAGGCCGGGGATTTCGCCGTTGCGGATGAGATATTCGCCGTGACGATGATGCGATTTGCGAGTGATGAAGTGGCCGATGTCGTGGAGGATGGAAGCCATCTCAAGGACGAGGCGCAAGTCCGGGCCCATGCCGTGCAGCGGCCGCAGTTGATCGAAGAGTGAGAGAGCAAGACGAGAGACCTGGTCGGCGTGCTGCGCGTCGTAGTCCATGCGGCGGGCAAACCAGCGGACGTTGGCGACGAGCTCGGCGGCGCGGCCTTTTTCTTCCTCGGTGGAAAGCTGCACGGAGTATTGCTCGCGCACGAGGTCGAGGAGGATTCCTTCGCGAACGCCCACGCCGGGAACGAGAAGCGAGCGAATGTCGAGCCAGCTTGCGACGGTCGAGATGATGAGCGAAGCGATGCCCATCACTTCGGCGCGGTCCTGGCGGACGCGAAAGACCCTCATGCGGCCGGGAACGTCGAGCGAGAGAATGCGCCACATCTGGTCGCGCAGCAGGCGCATGTTCATGGAAGGAATACGTCCAAACGCGGGCCCGGGAGCGATGCGGACTAATGCTTCGGCGTTTCCGCCGCAGCCGACAGCAAGGCCGCGGCCAATCTTCGGGGGCGAGGGGAGAGCGCTGCGAAGAAGGGAAATGATGTGGTGGCGAAGCTTGCCCGCTTCTTCTTCGTGAACCGCGCCGGTGATGGAAAAGGTCTCCATCAGACGAATGGTACCGAGCGGGAGAGCGACACGCCGTTCGAGAATGCCGTTGTGCAGGAAATTGAATTCGAGGCTGCCGCCGCCAAGGTCGAAGATGACGCGCGGCTGCGTGCGCTCGCCAAGCACCCAGAGGACGGCCGAGCAGACCAATCGGGCTTCCTCTTCGCTGCTGATCACTTCGAGCTCGATGCCCGCTTTGCGGCGGATGCGCGCCATCAACTCGCGATAGTTTCTGGCCTCGCGGGCAGCTGCAGTGGCCACGGCGCGGTACGCCGAGACGTGATGATGGTCCATGCGGTCGCGAAAGCCGCGAAAGGTGCGGACGGCGCGGGCGATGGTTTCATGAGTGATCATGCGGCGGGTGAAGGCGTTGTGGCCCAGGCGAACGGCGGCGCGCTCGCTTTCGAGGATTTGGATGTGGTCGGCGGAGGTGGCGCGGGCGATGACGAGACGGATGGCGTTCGATCCAGCATCGATCGCGGCGAGTTGGACGGGAGCGGCCATCGTCTCAGCGCCAGAGATGTGCGAGAGCTTGCGAAGGATGGTACTGCGTGCTGCGAATTCCAAGCTGCTCTGCAATCTGCCGACGCAAGTGTTTGTTCACCTCGGATACGCTCGCTTCGCCGTCGAGCTCGATGAAAGAGTGGCGGCGGGAGAGATATTCGAACTCGTGCTTGATCATCGACTGGTAGCGGATGAAGGATTGGAACAGATCGTTCGAAAGGGACATGTCGCGGCCCGATTCCCAATAGCTGATGGTGTGGGATTTCTTGAACTCGCGATCGAAGGCGACTTCGGGCCGCACATTGAGCCAGAAGGTGAGATCGGGCTTGAGCGCCGTTTCGTAAATGCCGTGGAGATAATCGCGTGAAATTCCGCGGACGGCGGCGCGGGCGATGAGCGTGAAGATGTAGCGGTCGGCAAGCACGATGAGACCTGAGCGCAAAGCGGGGAGGATGCGGCGTTCGAGCTGATCGAAGAAGTCGGTGCTGTACATGAGGGCCAATGTGAGCCGCGTGACGGCATTTTCGGCGAGCAGGGCGTCGATGTCTTCGCCGACAAGAGAAGAGCGGCGCAGGCCCATGGTCTGTACGGCAAAGCCTTCCGATTCGAGCCATTCGGTGAGCAAAGTGATTTGCGTCGAACGACCCGAGCCGTCGGTACCTTCGATCACGACGAGCTTGCCGCTCAACTCCTCGATCTTCACTCCCGGCAAGGGAGTGCCGTAGAAGCGGGAGGATTCCTCAGACCTCGGAGGGCGCGGCTCCGCGGCCGGCGATTGGCTGCCGGAACCGTTCTTAGCCTGCGAATTGGCCTTCGATTTCTTCATTTTTTCTTCGGGGCGAACTGAGCGAGGTCGACGCGTTCTCCCACGATTTGGCGCATGAGTTTTTGGAGTTTGTTCACCTGCACGGTGCCGTCCATCAATACGAAATGGTCCGTTTCGATCATCTGGTCGTAATTGTTGAGAATGCGCTCCTGAAAAATGCGAAAGCTCTCCGTGCGGTCAAGCGAAAGGCCCAGATCCATGCCAGCTTCGTAATACTTGAGCTTGGGGCGGCCGGCGACGATGCGGTTCACGGCCACATCCAGCGGCGCCCGAAAATAGAATGTGATGTCGGGAGTCGGCGCGAAGCTATAGAGATTGCGGAGCCAGTGCGGCGAGCAGCCGCGAGCAGCGTCGCGAGCGAAGGCCGTGTAGATATAGCGATCGGCGAGGACCAGATAGCCGCCGTGGAGCAGCGGCATGATCTGGCGCTCGCAGCGGTCTGCAAAATCGGCGGCGTGGAGCAACGAAAAAGTGGTGGGAGTGAGCAGACGGCGCTGCTTGCCGCGGCGGGTGGCAGACTTGACGAGCGGCGAGGAATTCCATTCCGTGAAGTGCAGGCGGTAGCCGCCGATCTCCAGCCAGCGCTTGAGCAGATATAGCTGCGTGCTCTTGCCCGAGCCGTCGATGCCTTCGACGACGACGAGGGCCCCGGGATAGGGCCGCCGGGCGAGACCGCTGTCTTCTCTGGAGTTTTCCGCTGGAGATGTGACTTCCGGCGCGCGTGTGGCCATGGAAAGTGTGCGTTCCAAAGAGACATATCATACTTCGGAAAGGAAGCGCGTGGATGAATATTGTGTTACACGGAACGCACCAGCTTCCGGGAATGGAAAAGAAACATACGCTTGAAGGAAGGGCGCGCGAGGCGGTCTAATGTGAAGGGCGAGCTACGCGAGGGCAGCGATTGGATGTAGCCTCCGCCTTTGGGCGGGAGAAAGACGGGGAACGTGGAAAATTTCAGCAAGGAATTGCGGGTGAAGCCCGGTCAGAAGGTAGACCTGTCGAAATGGGATCCGGAAGACACGCGCGGCTGGGAAAAGAACGGCGCGATGAAAAAAGCGCTGAAGAAGGCAGTGGCGCGGCTCGACGACCTCCAATATCTGATGTACGCCGAGAAGAAACATGCGCTGCTGCTTGTGTTTCAGGCGCTGGACAGCGGCGGGAAGGACGGGACAATCCGGCATGTGATGTCGGGGGTGAACCCGCAGGGCTGCCGGGTGACGCCGTTCAAGGTACCGACAGCGGAGGAAGCGGATCATGATTTTCTTTGGCGGATTCATAAAGCGGTCCCTGGGCGGGGAGAGATCGGGATTTTCAACCGGTCTCATTACGAAGATGTCCTCGTAGTGCGCGTGCACAGCTTAGCGCCGAAGGACGTGTGGGAGGCGCGGTACGACCAGATCAACGAATTCGAGGCGTACCTGGCAGCAAACAACGTCACGACCCTGAAATTCTTTCTGCACATCAGCAAGGATGAACAGAAGAAGCGGTTCATGGAACGCATCGACGACCCCGACAAGCACTGGAAGCTTTCGCAGAGCGATTTCAACGAGCGCAGGTTTTGGGACGACTATACGAAAGCGTACGAAGCGGCGCTGGCGAAATGCAGCACGGATGTAGCTCCCTGGTATGTAATCCCCGCCAACAAGAAGTGGTTCCGCAATCTGGCGGTGTCGCACGTCATCGTCGAGGCGCTCGAAGAGATGAAGATGAAATTCCCGCCTCCTTCGGTGGATGTGCACGACTTGAAGTGGAAGTAGGCGCATCGCAAGGCAGTGTTGGGCCACTCCGTTGTCGCCGCAATCGCAACGTTGCAATTGCGCATTTCCGCAGCGCGATGCAGAATACGGGCCGCACACAAGGGAACTGCCGGTCTGGACCCAGCCCGGCGAAGTGCGGCGGCTCAAAATGCCAGACTCGGTCTTTCCGCGCAATTTTCTAAAAACTTATCCGCAGGCCGTGCGGGGCGAAGGCTGCTTCATTTTTACAGCAGACGGGAAGCGGTATCTGGACGCCTCGGGCGGCGCGGCGGTTGTGACGATCGGACACGGCGTGGAATCCGTCGCGCGGGCCATGGCCGATCAAACCTCGCGGCTCGCATACGTTCACTCCTCGCAGTATCACACCTCCATTGTTGAGAGGCTGGCGCAGCGAATTCTGCAGCTTTCGCCCGCAGGAATGCGCGATGGCGGGCGAGTTTACTTTACCTCCGGCGGATCGGAAGCCACCGAGACGGGAATCAAGCTGGCGCGGCAATATTGGCTCGAACGCGGAGAGACGAAGCGCTACCGGATATTGTCGCGCAAGCAGAGCTATCACGGGAGCACACTTGGCGCGCTCTCGGTGTCCGGAAATGTGAGGAGGCGAGAACCATTTGCTCCGATGCTGGCGGACTGGGGAAAGACCGTTCCGTGTTTCTGCTACCGCTGCCCGCTTTCGCTGACCTATCCAGAATGCAACATCGATTGCGCCGACGACCTGGACCGCCTGCTGCATCGCGACGGAATGGAGGACGTGGCGGCGTTCATCTTTGAGCCGCTCTCCGGGGCGACGCTCGGC
Organism: Candidatus Acidiferrum sp.; assembly: GCA_035524135.1. Taxonomy (GTDB): domain Bacteria; phylum Acidobacteriota; class Terriglobia; order Acidiferrales; family UBA7541; genus Palsa-295. Next base: position 16,581 of record DATKPM010000056.1, read on the forward strand.
GCCGTTCCACCACCGGACGGATATGTGCAGAAGATCGCGGAAATTTGCCGGCGGCACGACATCCTGTTGATCGCCGACGAGATTATGACCGGGATGGGGCGGACGGGGAAACCATTTGCGGTGGATCACTGGGGAGTGACGCCTGACATTTTGTTGATCGGGAAGGGAATCGCGAGCGGCTACGCACCGCTCGGAGCTGTGGTAGCGTCCGGGCGAGTCGTGGATGCAATCGCCCGCGGCTCCGGGACGTTTCTGCACGGGTTCACATACAACGCGCATCCTGTGGCGGCGGCCGCGGCGAATGCCGTGCTCGATTACATCGAGAAAGAAGACCTGTTCACACGGGTGGTGACAGCGGGCAAGGAGCTGCGCGCGGCGCTCGATCAACTGCGGCGATTCTCGATTGTCGGCGACGTGCGTGGAATGGGACTGCTGCAAGGCGTGGAATTCGTCCGCGACAAAGCGACGCAGCACACCTTTCCTCCCGAAGCGCACATTGCGGCACGCGTGCAGATGGATGCATTCGAGGCGGGTGTGATGACGTATCCGATCCAGGGATGTGCGGACGGGACGCGCGGCGACCACCTCTTGATCGCGCCGCCGTATACGATTACAAGTCCGATGATCGAGACAATTCTGCGCGCTCTGGAGCATGCAGCGGGCGATCTCGACCATTCCCACCAGGCAGGCACGGGAGGCTCCCCTGCAATTCTTTAAGGCCCGGACGCGAGTGTATGGTTCGGTTTGCTTCTCGATCATTGCAGCGCTCTTCTCGATCGCGGCGGCGATGCCGTCCCCCGCAGCGCGCGGCTATTCGGCGCAAGGGAGCGACAACGAGAAGTCGCTTGAAGCGCAGTATCGCTCGCTGGCTTCCACCGCGCAGATCGTTCAATACCACCGCTATTTGACCGCCGAACCGCATCCGGCAGGCTCGAAGCAGAACAACGAATTGGCGCGGTGGGTGGCGCGACAGTGGCGCGAGCAGGGGCTCGAGGACGTCACGGTCCACCGGTACGACGTGCTGAATTCGTCGCCAAAGGAAGTGATGCTCGACATGGTGAAGCCCAAGCATTACCACGCGAGCCTGCGCGAGGATGCCTATGAGGTGGATCCGGACACGAAGAATCCGAATGTTGATGGTGCATACTTGGGTTATTCGGCTTCGGGAGATGTGACGGCGCCGGTGGTGTACGCGCACAGCGGAAATCCGGAGGATTATGCGTACCTGAAATCGAAAGGGATCGACGTGCGCGGAAAGATCGTGCTGGTGCGCTACTCGAATCCCTACAGCTATCGCGGATTCAAGGCGCTGACGGCCCAGCGAATGGGCGCGGCGGCGATTTTGATCTATTCCGATCCCGCGGAAGACGGCTACAAGCAAGGAGCAGTCTTTCCGGATGGCCCCTGGGGACCGGCGAGCCACATCCAGCGCGGAGCGATTACATACGATTTTCTAGAGCCGGGCGATCCGTTGACTCCGGGATGGGCTTCCGTCCCTGGGGCGAAGCGAATTTCTCCTGCGGATGCCATTTCGCTTCCGAAAATCATCGGCTTGCCGCTTTCGTGGCAGGACGCCAAACCGCTGTTGCAGAACATCGGAGGTCTGGTGGCGCCGGATTCGTGGCAGGGGGGATTGCCGTTGAAGTACCGCTTGGGAAATGGCCGAGAGCAGGTGCATCTGACCGTTCAAATGGACGACAGCATCAAGCCGTATTTCGTGACGGAAGCACGCATTCGCGGGTCGGAATTTCCGGATGAATGGGTGATCCTGGGAAATCATAGGGACGCATGGGTGTTTGGCGCGGTCGATCCGTCGAGCGGAACGGCGGCGATGCTGGAAATGACGCGCGATCTGGGTCTGCTGCTGAAGCAGGGAATCCGGCCAAAGAGAACGATGGTGTTTTGCAGCTGGGACGGGGAGGAATATGCTCTGACGGGTTCAACGGAATGGGGCGAACAGTATGCGGACGAGCTGAAACAGAAAGCTGTGGCATACCTGAATGTGGATGAGGCGACATCCGGAAAGGATTTTGAGGCGGACGCGGTAGGCTCTCTGGCGCCACTGATTGTGAACATCAGCCGCGAATTGCCGGCTCCTTCGGGCAAGACGCTTTACGACGAATGGGAAGTGTCGCGAGGGAAGGATCTGCAATCGGCGCAGCCCGTGCCGGACACCGAACTGGCTGACACGCGGATTGGGAGCGGCTCGGATCACACCGTGTTTCTGAACTACTTGGGCATTCCGGTGGCTGGCTTAACTTTCGTCGGATCTTACGGCGTCTATCACTCGATGTACGACGACTTCTATTGGATGAACCATTTCGGCGATCCCGGATACAAATACCACACGTTGATGACGCAACTCTGGGGGACGCTGGGGCTTCGCTTGGCGAACGCCGAAATCCTGCCTTACGATTTTCAAGCTTACGGCGCGGACATTTCCAACTTCGTTCAATCTCTCGACAATGAAACGCACATCTCTGAGCACATCGATATCGGACCGCTGAAGACGGGGGCGCTGGAATTCGAGGCCGCGGGCCAACAATTGAAGTCGAGCGCGGCTCTAGCGCTTTCATCGGCGAAACTGAGTGATGCAGATGCGGCGCGAATCAACGAGGAGCTGATGGAGGTGGAGCGGAACTGGTGCAACCCGAATGGAATTCCTGGCCGGCCGTGGTTCAAGCACATGCTGTACGGGACGCGCGAGACCTACGCTCATATGGAACTGCCGGGGCTCACAGCCGCGGCCGAAGCGGGAGATTGGAGCCAGTCTGCGGCGCAAGCGAAACTCATTGAGGATGCGCTGGCGCGAAATACGGCGCTCGTGCGGCAGATTCGGGAACAACTGGAGTCGTCCGCAGGAGCAGCAAGGCCATGAGGAAGATTTTCCTGCTGCTTTTGATGACTTTGCTGTCCGGAGAGATTACCCCCGCGCAGAGCGGTGCACAATCCGGTTCTGCAGCAAAGGCGCCTGCTCCGCGGGCGCGGGACCTGGGGGTCCCGTTTGACGGCACACCCGGGCCGCTAAACGCAATTACGGATGTGAAAGGAGTAGAGGTTGGCTTCCGGACGATCATTTCGGGTGAAGGAAAGCTCCATGTGAGCGTTGGACCCGTGCGCACCGGCGTGACGGCGATCTTTCCCCGCGGCAAGAAAGCGGTCGATCCGGTGTTTGCCGGATGGTTCACAGAAAACGGAAACGGAGAGATGACTGGAACCAACTGGGTGCAGGAGTCGGGCTTTCTCTACGGTCCTGTGATGATTACGAACACGCACAGCGTAGGTGTGGTGCGAGATACGGTGATCCAATACGAGATCGAGCATGGCACGCACGCTCCCGAGGATGATTGGTGGTCGCTGCCCGTTGTGGCAGAGACGTGGGACGGATGGCTGAACGATATCAACGGATTCCATGTGAAACCGCAGGACGCAATCGACGCGATGGAAGACGCGAAGTCCGGACCAGTGGCCGAAGGCAACGTCGGCGGTGGGACAGGCATGATTTGCTTTGAGTGGAAGGGAGGGACGGGAACGGCGTCTCGCACATTGTCCGCGGACGAGGGCGGATACACTGTTGGCGTGCTCGTGCAATGCAACTTCGGGACGCACCGTTTGCTGAGGATTGCAGGAGTCCCGGTGGGAGAGGAGATTCCTGGCAAGCCCGTATGGAAACAGGACACGGGATCGATCATCGTGGTGGTGGCGACGGACGCGCCGCTGCTGCCGCAACAATTGACGGCCATCGCGAAACGCGTAACGCTGGGCCTGGGAAGGCTGGGCAGCATTTCCGGAGATGAATCCGGCGATATCTTCATTGCATTTTCAACAGCCAACCCCGGTGCGGGACTAGCGAAAAAGCCGTTTCCGGTGGACATGCTGCCCAACGATCAGCTGGACCCGCTTTTTGAGGCGACCGTTCAGGCCACCGAAGAAGCCGTGGTCAATGCTATGATTGCGGCGAAGACGATGACAGGCGTGAACGGCCGGACGGTGGAGGCGTTGCCTCACGACGGACTCCGCGCTGTCCTGAAAAAATACAACCGCCTGGCGGGAGCGAAGTAGCAAGGCCATCTTTCGTAGAAAGAGGGGAAAGGACGCGATTATGAAGGGCTTCACTGTGGGAATTCTCTTCGCAATCATTGTATTTCTGGGAGGCGCCACTTATTACGCGCTGCAAGGTTATGTGAACACGCAGGCGGACCAGGAACCGTCGTTCCTGGAAAGCAAACTGGCGATGAAGGTGATGGATGCTTCGGCGGATCGTCACGCGCCCGACGCAAAGAACCCCGTCGCCGCGACGGACGACAATCTGGTGGCCGGGGCGAAAATCTACGCCGAGAATTGCGCCGGGTGCCACGGTGCACCATCTCCTACCTTCCAAAGCGTCGGGAATTCGTTTTATCCGCCAGCGCCGCAATTCTTCAAGGACACCCCCGACATGCCGGAGAACGAAAATTATTACGTCATACAGCATGGCGTCCGGTGGACAGGAATGCCTGCGTGGAAGAACCTGCTGAGCGACCAACAGATCTGGCAAACGGTGACGTTTTTGAGCAAGATCGACAAGCTGCCGCCGGCGGCGCTTCAGGCGCTCGCGCCGGCTCCAGCGTCCCCCGCCGGTGCACAGCCGGAGCATTCACCGCCCGCGCACTGACGCGCCTCGCAGCGGGCGGCTGCTCCTCGTCACGGCACGCCACGGCTTTTGCAGGCCTTTGTAGCAAAAACTTGGCAGCAGACAGGCTCAAGTCTTGCTAAAATTTGCAATCTGGCGCGGCTCGGGCTAAGTTGGGAAGACGGTTCGAGCGCTGCCTAAGAGCCGGTGCGAATCGCTTTGAAGCGCAAGAGCGAGCGGCTTTACTGCGAGGGGGAAAACGAATGTCGGATGCGGTTGCGGACAAAGTGATTGCCACGCTGGCTTCGGTGAAACGCATTCCCGCGGACAAGATTACCCTCGATACGAACCTGCAGGAGATGGGCATCGATTCGCTTGACGTTTTTACGCTGCTGTTTGAGCTGGAAAACGCCTTCAAAATTTCGATTCCCGACGACGAAGTGCGGTCGATCCGCACGGTCAATGACATCGTCGAAGGCGTCAAGAAACTGCTCGCCGCCGCGCCGCCAGATTCCTCACCCTCCGTGGGCTCCCCCACTCCGGCGAACTGATTCATGGCCGCCCGCCGCGTTGTTGTCACTGGTCTGGGAATCCTCTCGTCACTCGGGCTGAACCTGGAAGAGAACTGGGTGGCCCTGAAGGAGGGGCGCGGCGGAATCCGTCCGATTCAGAACGTGGACTACCATCGTGTGCCGATAAAAATCCAAAATGGCGCGCAAGTGGCGGGGTTCGATGCAACCAAACACTTTGAGGGTGGCAAGGACAACTACCTCGACCGCTTTGCGCAGTTTTCCGTGGTGGCGGCGCGGGAAGCGCTGCACGATTCCGGATTGCAACTGACGCCGGAGCTGCAAGAAAAAGGAGCTGTGATTTGCGGCTCGGCTGTCGGGGGACAATCGGCGATTGAAGCTGGCTTCGAAGACCTCTACGTTTCCGGGCGGCAGCGCGTCCATCCGTTGACGATTCCGAAGACGATGGCCAATGCCGGCGCGAGCCAGATTTCGATGGAGACAGGCTTCAGCGGCCCCACTTTCACGATATCCACGGCTTGTTCCTCCGCCAATCACGCCATCGGCCACGCCTTTCGCCTGGTTCGCGATGGCATTGCCGACGTCGCCATCACTGGCGGAAGCGAAGCGCCTTTCACAATTGGCATGCTCAAGGCTTGGGAGGCGATGCGCGTGATAGCTCCCGACACGTGCCGGCCATTTAGCAAAGACCGCAAGGGAATGATCCTCGGCGAGGGCGGCGCGATGATGATCCTGGAGCCGATGGAAGCAGCAAAATCCCGCGGTGCAAAGATTTACGGAGAAGTTTGTGGCTTCGGGATGACTTCCGACGCGCACCATTTGACGCAGCCGACCGTCGCAGGCCCTGCGCGGGCCATGAAGGGTGCGCTCTGCGAAGCTGGAATTGCGCCGGAAGAGATCGGCTATATCAACGCTCACGGCACAGGAACGCCGGGAAACGATCCGGTGGAGACGGCTGCCATCCATTCCGTATTCGGGGGCCATGCGAAGAAGCTGGCCGTAAGCTCGACAAAATCGATGCATGGGCACGCTCTGGGCGCTGCCGGTGCTCTGGAAGCCGTGGCCACCATCCTGGCGCTTTACCACGGGATCCTGCCGCCAACCGCCAATTTCACGGAAGCAGACCCGGAATGCGACTTAGACTACATTCCCAATCAAGCCCGCTCGCAAAAAGTGGGCGCGGCCCTTTCGAACTCTTTTGCCTTCGGCGGGCTGAACGCCGTCATCGCATTTCGCGCCACATAAGGCCGAACACAAGCGCAGCTAATCTTTTCGCAACCCGTGCAAAAATCCCAAAACAAGCCTGCGTCCAGAGACGAAGGGGTCCTTATAGCCGAAAAGTATTCAGAGAGTGCCGAAGAAGTCGACCTTGCGGAGAAAGTCTTCACGAATTCGCCCAATATGCTGGTGCTCTGCCTGACGGTCGTTGGCCTGGTGAAGATCTACACGCGATTCGAGAAAGTGACGACGCTAGCGGACAATTCCCTTTCGTTCATTGCGTTGGGTTATCTGGTGGCTACCGTGTGCTCGTATCTGGCCTTGCGTTCGGGGGAAAGAGTACGGAGGGTTCGACTTTCACGTGTTGCTGACTATGTGTTTCTGGCGAGTCTGGCGCTGACAGCCGCCGTTGCATCGTTCATGACGTTCACGTTGGCAGGATAGCAGTGCATATGGAACAGGCTAAGCCAGCGGACGCTCTCAGGGCAAGAGGGCGCGGAAGTAGGGAAGGATCGCGCTCAAGCCCTGAATTTTCACTTCCCAGCCACGCGTCAACTCGTCGGATAGGGTGAGCGTAACCATGATGCCCAGCCACAAAACGGCGGCAATGAGCACAAGGCGCGTCAAGGGCGGTGAATACTTAATATGCATGAAGAAGAGAACGACGAGAAGCATCTTGGCGACGGCGATGACCAGGGCAACGACGAGATTGAACGGGCCCATATCCACAAAGGCGACCGCTGTGGTGAGGCCCGTCAAAATCAGCAACGAGACAAAGACCGCCAGATAGACTCTTACCGGAACGACGTGCCCCGACATTAGTGTGTTACTCCAGGAATAGGATAGCGGCCTCCCGCCAGGTAGAGAAGCGGGAACAGGAAAATCCAGATGATGTCGACGAAGTGCCAGTAGAGACCGCTGCTCTCAAGGGGCGCATAGTATTGCTCATAAAAGCGCCCACGGGCGGCCATGACGGTCAGGACGGTGAGAATCCCGATGCCAACGATCATGTGCAGGGCGTGCAGGCCGGTCATGAAGAAATAGAAGAGAAAGAACATCTGGACGTGGGCGCCACCGCCGCCCCATTCCGGCCGGACGTAAAAGCCAAATCCAGGAATCAGGTGCTCGTGGTAATCGGCCCGCCACTCGAAGTTGAACTTCAGGAAGAGGAAGAGAGCGCCGAGAATCATGGTGAGAATCAGATACCAGACCTGAGGTTTCTTCTTCCCTGTCTGCGCGGAATGAATAGCCATCGCCATGGTCAAGCTGCTGGCGATCAGGACTGCCGTGTTCACGGCACCGAACTTTACGTTCAGCAGGCGGCTGCCATCGGCAAAGGCGCCCGGATACTTCGTGCGGTAGACGATGTAACTCATGAAGAGGCCGCCAAAGAACATGACTTCAGTGGCCAGAAAGAGCCACATTCCCAGGTTACCCGCCTCGCGCTGCTGCTCCATATCCTCGAACTGGTGTGCGAAGCCGGGAGGATGCTCCCCGTGCACGGCGTGGACCGTCATATCAGCCACGGGCCACCTCCGGCAGTTGCGGATAGTTGTAGGCTTCTTCCGTAACGATCGGGATCTCCTCGAAGTTTTCGGTTGGCGGCGGCGAAGGGGTCTCCCATTCGAGACCCTTTGCTCCCCAGGGATTCGGTCCCGCCGGCGGTCCATAACGCATGGACCAGATGAAATAAACCAACGGGATGACATAACCCACAGCCAGCACCGAAGCCCCAGCCGAAGACATCACGTTGAGAACCTGGAACTCTGGAGGATACACAGCATAGCGCCGCGGCATACCGAGATAGCCCATCACAAACTGAGGAAAGAACGTGAGGTTGAATCCGACAAAGATTACTAGAGCGGAAAAACGCGCCCAGGCGTCGGGATAGAGCCGCCCGGTGATCTTCGGCCACCAGAAATGCAGGCCGCCCATGTAGGCCATTACAGCGCCGCCGACCATAATGTAGTGAAAATGAGCGACGACAAAGTAAGTTCCGTTCAAATGGACGTCCACGGCGAGGGAGGCCAGGAACAGGCCGGTGAGGCCGCCCATGGTGAACAAGCCGATGAATCCGAGCGCATAGAGCATGGGTGCTTGATAGGAGATGGAACCCTTGTAGAGAGTCGCCGTCCAGTTGAAAACCTTCACGGCGGAAGGAATCGCGACCAGAAAGCTCAGGACGGAGAAGACCAATCCGGCATAGACGGACTGGCCGGTAACAAACATGTGGTGGCCCCAAACCAGGAAGCTGATCACTGCAATGGCCATGCTCGAAAAGGCCACAAACGAATAACCGAAAATACGCTTGCGTGAAAAGGCGGTGATCAATTCGCTGATTACGCCCATGCCGGGAAGAATCATGATGTAGACGGCTGGGTGCGAATAGAACCAGAACAAGTGCTGGAAGAGCAGGGGATCGCCGCCAACGGCGGGATCGAAGATGCCGATGTGCAGCAGGCGCTCCAGGCCCAACAGGAAAAGCGTGATAGCAATGACGGGTGTTCCAAGAATGAAAATGATGCTCGTGGCGTACATCGCCCAGATGAAAAGCGGCAAGCGGAACCAAGTCATACCCGGAGCGCGCATCTTGTGAATCGTGACGATGAAGTTCAAGCCCGTCAAAATCGAGGAGAATCCAGTGATGAAAACGCCGAGAGCGACGGGGATGACGGCGGAATGAGAATAGTTGCTGCTGAAGGGCGTGTAGAACGTCCAGCCGGTATCGACGCCGCCAGTGACTGCAGCATAGAGAGTGAACGCCGCGCCGGTGATGTAGATGTACCAGCTCATCAGATTGAGCTTTGGAAAGGCGACGTCGCGCGCGCCGATCATCATGGGGACCAGGAAGTTCCCGAGCGTGGCGGGAATTGACGGAACGAGGAAGAAGAAAACCATCACAATCCCGTGAATCGAGAAGAGCCGGTTGTAGGTTTCCGGGTCGACCAGGGCGCCCTGCGGCTCGATCAGATGCAGGCGCATCAGCGTGGCAGCCACGCCGCCCACCAGAAACATGAAAGTGATGGAAACAAGGTAGAGCAGCGCGATGCGCTTGTGGTCGGTCGTCAGCAGCCAAGACTTGATTCCGTAGCTGGCATTCAGATAATTCAGCCGCGACTCGGCCGGAATTTCCAGATTGTCTACCGTGGCTGTGCTACTCATTTGCCACTCGTCTTCCTTTCTTCCGAGCCCAGCGACTTGATGTAGGAGATCAACTGCAGCAATTGCTCCTCGTTAATTTGCCCCTGATAACTGGGCATGATCGGCGGAAAATTGGACAGGCGGACCGAATTGGGCACGGAGATAGCCTGCCGGAGCAGAGATTCATCGACGACGCGGGATTCGCCGGTCAGAAGCTTTTCAGGCTTGCCAAACAGCCCGACAAGAGAAGGCCCACGGCCACTTCCATCGGAGAGGTGGCAAGTAGCACAGGCGTAGCGGGTGAAAAGCTTCTCGCCGGCATCAGCCATCGATTCCGTCTTCGAGCCGCCCGCCAGCCAAGCCGCATAATCGGTGGGATTCATCACGTAGACCCAGCCGATCATTTTCGAGTGATCGGTGCCGCAATACTGCGCGCAATAGAAGTGATAAGTGCCGACTTCCGTGGCCTCAAACCAAAGCGAAGTGTAGCGGCCGGGCAGCGCGTCTTTCTTCACACGGAAGGCGGGAATGTAGAAATCGTGAATCACGTCCTGCGAGGTCATGATGATCCGCACGGGAGTATTCACGGGCACGTGCAGCTCGTTGATTTCGCGCACACCTTCGGGATGTTCGATGTGCCACATCCATTGCTTGCCGATGACGAAAATGTCCATCGAAGCCTTCGGCGGGCGCGAATTGCGCACGTACAGGAACGAGGCCCAGATGAAAATCACCACGCAAATCAGTGTAGGAATGATGGTCCACGTCAGCTCGAGCGGCAGATGCTCGTGCGGACCGCCGGCCAGTTCGTCTTCCTTCCGCCGGCGGTAGCGGATCATGAAGTAAAAAATGGTGCCAAAAATCAGAGCGGTGAAAAACAGAGTGATCAGCGTGAGGAAGAAATACAGCTTGTCCACGCCCTGGGCGATGGAGGAGGCGGCCGGCGGATGCAACTCAGGAAAAGCCGTCCAAACAGCTCCCATCGCCGTCGCGCCAGTTTGTAGAAGCCCCGTCATGATCGGTGTCGTGTGTCCCTTCGCAGGCGGCTCCGGCGGGCCGGAGCGCCTGATTTGCTATCTTCTCGCCGGCAGAGCGTAGTGCTCGCTGCGCGCGAGGAAAAAAATGGCAATTCCGATGATCAGCATCGTCAACAGCCCGCCTGCCTTCAGGATCCGCGAGATCAGCACGTCGTAGCGTCCGGTGTGCGGATCGTATTGGCAGCAGAGCAAGAGCAGCGCATCGACGGGCGTTCCGATTTTTCCGCCCGAGGCCTCCACCAGGCCGAGACGCATGTCGCGCTCGTGATATTCGATCCCATAAAAATAACGAGATACCCTGCCGTCCGCCGTGAGAATCATGATGCCGCTGGCGTGCGCGTACTGGTGCGATTCAGGGTCATAGGCGTAATGAAATCCCACAGCATCGGCCAAGGCGCGGATCTGTGGTTCCTTCCCGGTGAGGAAATGCCATCCGGAGGCGCCCGTGGGACGCGCGTAAATGCCGGTGTACATCTCCTGCTTAGCTTTCGCGAGAATCGGAGTATCCGTCGGGTCGATGCTTACCGTGAGAACATCAAAATCCTTGCCGATACTCAGAGTTTGCTGCTTCAAGCTGTTCAGCATGCCATTCAGGACTTGCGTGCAGAGCATCGGGCAACTGTAATAGACCAGCGAGAGAACGACCGGCTTGCCCTGGTGGAAATATTGGCTCAGCTGGACTTGCTTGCCGTTTTCATCGACAAAAGCAAGGTCGAGCGGCACTTGTGCGTTCAGCTTCTGGTCGATGCGGATGTCTTTCAAGAGTTCCGGGCGGACGCCGATGCTTTGGGTCGGTTCGGAGAATTGCGCGGAGGCGCCGGCGCACAATCCCAGGCTAAGAATCGCCAGGATCGCGACAACGCCGATTCGTCCAGCCTTACCTTTCACGTTCCTATCCTCCTGCCAAAAATGCTGCTCGCTACTTCTCGCCCTCATCCTTGGGAATGACGGCTTCGATCTGGCTGACGACGTAACCGCACTGGCCCTCCACATAGGGAGTTGGCGGCACAGCCGTGGTGTCCGGGGGCAATTCCGAGGCCGCCGCTGCAGCGGACGTTTGATCGGCGGGCCGCGTTGGCAGGCCGATCTGCAGCGTCAACTGCATTGCGCGGTCGATAGGAAGCCGAACGACGCCCGCGTGTTTGTCCACCCAGCCGTAGGTGTCCAGCTTCTGCTCCTGATCGGTGCAAAAGGCCTGCAATTCCTGGCGAGGATGGGCCTGAAGCCGCGGCTTCGGAGGAATCACTTCCTCGTTTTGCACCAGAGGAGAGACCATCGGGCCGCGCGGCTGAGCCTTCTCATAAGCTTCGAATGTCCAGCGCATCGCCACCATCGCCACGGCCACAGTCACGATGAGCCAGAAGCCGAGCTTCAGGAGACTGCGGACGTCTGCGTCGCGACGCTCGTAGCCGTCACCGTTAGGGGCAGCGCCGTGGCCGTGCGGGTCGCCGGGGCTTTTAGTCTCCATGCTCATTTACGAGCACTCCTTCGAATCGCGGGTCGTGCAGGGGCAAAAGCGGCCGCTTGCCCAGCTGGTGCAAGAAGGCGGCAAGCCATAAACCGCCGAGACCGAGCACCGCAAAAATATCGAGCCAATGTATTCGCGGTCCGGCGACCATAAACGCAGGAACGACCTGCCAATAGACATCGACCAGGGTGAGAACGATCATATATGCCGCAATTCCAGAAAGCCGGTTCAAGCTGCGCTTCATGGGCCGCATCAGCAGGCAAAAGAATGGAACAAAAAAGTGAAAGATGATCAGAAGCACCGCGACTCCGCCCCATCCCCCGAATGCACGGACCATGTAATAAGGAATCTCGTCCTTCAAGTTCCCCGACCAAATCAGCAGAAACTGGCTGAAGGAAAGGTAGGCCCAGAGCAAGAGAAAGGCCAGCATCAGGTTCCCCAGGTCATTGTAATCCGCCGGGCGAATGCACTCCTTGAGCGGTGGGCAGACGGACAGGCGCCGCAACATGAATAAAATGAATGACAAAGCGACGAGAGTTTCCAGATCGATGAAGATAAATCCGTAAATCGTGGAGAACCAATTTGGCTCAAGCGACATGACCCAGTCAAACGCAGCCGCGCTCACCACGAGGCCCCAGATGACGACTCCGATGCCGCTCAATTTGGTGAGCCGCTCCGCGAGCCGATTGTCGGCCGTACGGTCCTGTTCTCCCGACCAGCGATTCAGCAGATAAACGATCAGGAGCAGCAGGACGAAGTAAATAACCGTTCGAGCCATAAAAAAGGTGTGGCTGAGATACACGAGCTTAAAATGGTGAAGCGAGTCGTCGGGGACCCAGCCAGCTTTCATCCACGGATAGAGAGCCGACAGTCCAAACCAGAGCGGAACGTAAAGCAGAGCCATGAATACCAGCGTCCGCGTGCCCGCCTCGAGGAGGCGCCGGAGCGGATAGCCCCACCATCCTCCAGTCAAATGGTGAAGCATCAGGATGCCGATGCAGCCCAGCGGTATTGAAACCCAGAAAATGTATGAAAAGAGATAAGACCTGAAGAACTGGCTTGAGTCGCGGAAGCCAAAAATGGCGCACAGAACCAAGCCTGCGATTCCCGCAATCAGAGCCTGCTTTTGCAAACGGTCAACCTGTGGCCGAAGCGGTTCCGGCAAGTTCATTTCGATGTCTCCGTAGCCTGGCCGGCGCTTCCCTGAGCCAGCTTGTCACGCTCGGGCTCAGGCACGTCGTCAATGGTCGCGTTTTCGCTCAATTGGAGTGCGCGAATGTAAGCGGCAATCCGCCAGCGGTCCGCGGGCTCTACCCGTGCCGCATAGCTGTACATGGCGCCGTAGCCATTGGTGATGACGTCGAAGAAATGCCCCACAGGCGCTGTGCGCAGCCGCTCAATGTGATAAGACGGCGGGGGAGGGAATCCACGCTGGACAATCATGCCGTCGCCGTTGCCCGTATATCCATGGCACGGCGTGCAGTAAATGTTGAAGCGCTGGCGGCCGCGATTGAGATCGGCGGATGTGATGGGGAAGGGAAATTCATCCGCCAGCACGCCATTGATTTTACCCGTATAGAAGAGTTCGTCGAGCCTGAGTTGGCCGCGCGCCACTGTACCGGGAACCGGCTGCCTCTCCGAGCGGTCATCGCCCCAAAAATCCGTTTTGTCGTAAGGCAGATATTTCGGCTGTATGTGCATGTCGAGACGGCATCCCGACAAGCCCAGCGCGACAAGACCGACGCAGGCCGCCCCGCGCAAGCGGACGGTCCAGCGGCCTCGCCGCAAGCGGCCGATGCCCTCTTGTGCCGCTGTTTCAATCCTCAATTTCAAAGACTCCATGAGGTTTCAAACCTTCCAAAAAAGCCTTCGTTTGCACCAGTTCGAATTTAGCGTCCCGGGAGCTGATGCAGAGAAAGAACCTGTCCGTGGATGCCAGAGCAAATCGCTCGACGTTGAAGACAGGATGATAAGGCGTCGGGAGGCCGTTCAGGCCGAGCATGCCGAACACCGTGGATAGAGCTGCGCCTAAGATGGTCAACTCGAACGTGATGGGGATCCACATGGGCCAGCTGTTGAATGGCTTTCCGCCGACGATCCAAGGAAGACTGATCACGTTGGCGTAATAGCACATCCCAAATCCCGTCAGTCCGCCCAAAATGCCGCCGATCAAAACCACAACGGGAAGAAGCGTGCGGCGAAATCCTACCGCCTCAGAGAGACCTTCGACCGGGATAGGAGTGAAGGCGTCGATACTCCGGTAGCCGGCATCGTGGGTCCGGCGAGTCGCCTCCAGAATCTGTTCGGGCGTCTCGAATTCCGCCAACAAACCGTAAAGTGGCTTCCGTTTCATGCTACGACTCGCTCATCTCCGGATTGGGATTCCGCACGCGTGCGAGATAGGTCGTTCGCGGGCGCGTGTTCAAATCTTCGAGAAGGCCGTAGTTGCGGGATTGGGCCTTGAGCTTTGAGACTCGGCTATCGGGATCGTTTATGTTGCCAAAGACGATGGCGTCGGCGGGGCAGGCCTGCTGACAGGCCGTCATGATTTCCCCGTCGCGTACTTTCCGGTTTTGTTCTTCCGAGCGGATCTTGGCGGCGTTGATACGCTGCACGCAATAAGTGCACTTTTCCATGACGCCGCGGCTGCGCACCGTCACATTTGGATTGCGCATACCATACAGGCTTTGCGTCACCCAGTCAGAAAACAGGAAGAAATTGAACCGGCGCACCTTGTACGGGCAGTTGTTCGAACAGTAGCGCGTGCCAACGCAGCGGTTATACGTCATATCGTTCAGGCCTTCGGGACTGTGCGTGGTAGCGCCCACGGGACAAACATACTCGCAGGGTGCGTTTTCGCACTGCTGGCAAGGCAGCGGCTCGTAATAAATCTCCGGGTCGTCCAAATCGCCCTTGAAATAGGTGTCGATGCGAATCCAGTGCATGGCGCGCCCGCGCATCACCTGCTCTTTTCCGACCACCGCGATGTTGTTTTCCGACTGGCAAGCGATGACGCAGGCGTTGCATCCGACACACTTGTTCAAATCGATGGACATTCCCCAACCGTAACCCTCGCTGTACGCGGTGGGCCGTGGATAGATGGAAAGAGTATTCGACAGTTCAGGAATCTTGGCGAAATCCGGGTTCCCGCGGAACTCCTCAACCGTGGCGATTCGCACAAGGTCCCGACGGAAAGAGCTTACACTTTCCTGTTCCAGCTCATGTCCGTCTTCCTGGATCACATATTGATGCTGAGTGGTCGCGAAATAATACGTCGCCCCCGTTTTCTGCACGCTGAGCCCGCCGGCTTGCCACATCCCGGAGGTTAAGCGGATCAAATATGCGCTTGTGCCCGGGCCGGTGCCGATCTGCCCTGCCTGCCAGCGGCCATATCCAAGGTGAAGGGTGACGGAATCGTCCGCGTGTCCAGGAACGATCCATACTCCGGCCCTGGCCTCATAGCCATTGCGCCGCAGCGAAACATAATCGCCAACCTTAACGCCCAATTTCTGCGCTGTCTTCGGGCTCATCATCGCGGCGTTGTCCCATGTGAGCCGCGTAATCGGTTTCGGGAGTTCTTGCAGCCACGCGTTGTTGGCCCAGCGTCCATCACCGATCGATGGATCAGGCCGGAAGACGATCTCGATATCCCCTGGGGGGCCGCTGGTAGGAGTCACTTTCACCGAAGCAGCCTGTTTCGCGATGTCGGCGGTCTGAGGAGCGACGGAAACGGCGCTGAAGGCTGTCTGTGGCATCACACCGTCGTGGAGCGTGCGCTCCCAAAACGCTTCGAAATCCGCTGCGGGATGAGCGCCCTTCCAGTAATTCTGAACCGTATCGTGGGCCGAAGTCCCCCCCTGACCCGCGAGAGCGGAAAACAACTCGATCTGCGAATGGCTGTCGTATAGAGGCGCAATCAGCGGCTGCACAATGCCGGCGGTGCCGTCATAGCCGCGGCCGTCTCCCCACGCTTCCAGGTAGTGCGCTTCCGGCACGAACCACTGGCACAGCTCCGCCGTTTCGTCGCTGTAATGCCCGTGATAAATCCGCATCCGCGCCTTCAGCAAAGCGGATTTGAAATCAAGGTCGGCCGGCGCATCATAGAGCGGATTGGGCCCGGAAATAATCAGAACGTCCACTTTCCCGGCATTGAGATCGTTCACCAGATCGCGCAGCGAATCGAGCTCGTTCGTGGGATTCGCTTCCAGCGGGTCGGTGTAATAGACCGTCTTGTCGACATTTCCAAGTTGCGCGTTGATCAAATGCGCGAGCGCGTGGACGATGGGGGGCTGTCCTTCGCCGGCAATCACCAGGCAAGCGCCACGATGCGCTTCCAAATCCTTGGCCACTATTTTGGCCCAAGGTCCAGGCGCCTGGCCGCCATTGCCTACGGTCAACGCCCCAAGAGCAGTGGCAAGCCTCACAGCAAGTCCGGCAACGTCACTCGCACGAACAGGCCGGCGGTGGTCCGCCACGGCGCCAGTGCTGGTGGGCATTGACTCGATTGCGTACAAGCGATTCAGCTTGGCCTGCGGCGTCTCCGCCGTCCTGCGCGAGGCGAATTCGCGTGCGTAGCGCACGTGGCCCGGACCATTTGTGAGAAAATCGGCGTCGAGAGAAACGATCACGTCCGCCTGGTCCACGTGGTAGACCGTATTCACATACTTTCCGAAAGCCAGTTTTCCGCCCTCGCGTGCATTGTCGCGGCCAGCGGGTTCGTACTGATGCCACTTCGCCTGTGGGAATTGTGCGAGCACGGCCTTCAACTGCGCCGCGACCGTCGGCGAGTTTACCGTGCCGGTCAGAATGCGCAGGCCCGCGCCACTCGGCAGCAGCGCCGAACGAATGTTCTCAAGAGAGCTCAGGAATATTTCCCAGGTGCTGATGCGGCCCATCGAGAGCGCAGTCTGGGCGCGGTCCGGATCCCACAGCGTCAAGACCGAAGCCTGGTGCTGAACGCTTGTGCCGCCTAGACTTCCCGGATGCTCGGCGTTGCCCTCGATCTTCGTCGGCCTCCCCATGTGGCTTTCCACGAGCAGCCCGGTGGCTTCGCCACCGTAAATCATGGAGGTTGCATAGAAAAGCGGCTTGCCAGGAATGATTTCCTCGGGGGGTCTTACGTAGGGAACGATTTTTTCAACGGGCAATTTTGTGCAAGCGCTTAGACCGGCCATTGCCGCCGAAGCGCCCATAAGCTTCATCCAGTCGCGACGCCCGAGCTCCGCCGCCACTTCCGGTTTCTCGGCAGTCTGGTGCGGGAATTCGTGTTCGAGAAATTTGCGGTATTCCGGCGTGTTGGAGAGCTGCTCGAGGCTTTGCCACAAGCGCTTTCTTCCTCCGCGCGCCAGGTACGTCCGCGCTGCTTCGAGATCAATCATGTTGGCCTGCTTCGGACTTGAATCTGCGCTCATCGTTTCCTTCGCACCGTGTTCAGCGGTGGCACGTCGAACAGTACGTCAAACTCCGGATGTTGTATTCCTTCACCAGCTTCGGCCCCAGAATTTCCTGAGGTTCCGAAGGCACGTAGGTTGGGTTGAAAACCTGGTCGCGCGGCCGGACATATTTCGACGGGTCGCGGTGGCAATTGAGGCACCAGGAC
Source organism: Candidatus Acidiferrum sp. (assembly GCA_035524135.1). Lineage (GTDB taxonomy): Bacteria > Acidobacteriota > Terriglobia > Acidiferrales > UBA7541 > Palsa-295. The sequence continues at coordinate 34,186 of DATKPM010000056.1, forward strand.
ATGTACAGCGTTCCAGCGCGATAGGTGAGCGCCATCGAGGCTATCGGCCCGTGGCAGGTGGTGCAGCCGATGCCTTTGTTCACGTGGATGCTGTGATCGAAGTAGACGAATTCGGGCAGCGCGTTCACGCGCGTCCATTCAAGCGATTTGTCGGTGGCATAGCTCGCGCGGACCGGCTCGAGCATTGACGCGTTAGTCCAGATTTGCGAATGGCAGCTCATGCAGGTCTGCGTCGGAGGGATCCCGGCAAACGAAGACTTTTCCACCGAAGTGTGGCAATACCGGCAGTCAATTCCCAATTCGCCCACGTGATGGCGATGGCTGAACGGCACCGGTTGCTCCGGCGCTTCACCAACTGTCGTGTAATAAGGGGAAAGCTCGATCAGATACAGGGCCGCCCCGAGCGCGGCCACAAAAAACAGGCCGCCGAATATGCTCACGCGGGAGATTAGGTTCGTGCTGCGATGAAAGATCTGTGCCATCGAGGACTCTTAGCTGCTCTTTCTATCAATGCGCATTTTTCTTTCCCGTTTCGTGCACCAACGACCGCACTTCGACCATCGAGATCATGGGCAGGAAACGGATAAAAATGTAGAAAAGGGTGAAAAACAGGCCAACGACGCCAAACAAAATCGCCCAGTCCCACCGCGTCGGGTAGAACATATTCCAGATTGAAGGCGTGTAATCACGGTGCAGGCTGACCACGATGATTACAAAGCGCTCCAGCCACATTCCGATGTTGATCACAATGGATATCGCGAACAAAAGCCATTCGTTATGACGCACCCGTTTGGACCACAGAGCCTGGGGAATCACGAGATTGCACGTGATCAGCACCACATATAGAGGCCAATACGGGCCGGCCATGCGGTTGATCATCATGAACCGGTCGTATGTATTTCCACTGTAGAAGGCCATGAAGGTTTCGACGATGTAGCTGTAGGTGACGATCACGCCTGTCGCCAGCATCACCTTGCCCATGATGTCCAAATGCTTCATGGTGACCAGATCTTCCAGGTGGTAGAACTTGCGGAGCGGTATGGCAAGCGTGAGCACCATCGCAAAGCCCGAATAAATCGCTCCGGCGACGAAATATGGCGGGAAGATCGTGCTATGCCAGCCGGGAACAATGGCAATGGCGAAGTCGAAGCTCACAACCGTGTGCACGGAGACGACCAGGGGAGTTGCCAATCCGGCGAGCAAAAGGGAAGCCAGCTCGTAGCGGGTCCAATGGACCGCGGAGCCCCTCCAGCCCATCGCAAACATGCCGTACAAAATCTTGGCAATCTTGTTCTTGGCGCGGTCCCTCAGCGTGGCCAAGTCGGGTATCAGTCCTACAAACCAGAATAAGAGCGAAACTGTGAAATACGTTGAGACTGCGAAGACGTCCCACACCAGCGGGCTGCGGAATTGCGGCCATAGCCACATCACATTCGGATAGGGCATCAAATAGAAGAAAAGCCACGGACGGCCCATGTGCAGCAGGGGAAAAGCGCCGGCGCACATGACGGCAAAAATCGTCATCGCTTCCGCAAAGCGGTTGATGGAAGTGCGCCATTTCTGATGCATCAAAAGAAGAAAGGCGGAAATCAGTGTTCCCGCATGTCCGATTCCGATCCACCAGACAAAATTCGTAATTGCGTAGGCCCAGGCAACGGGGATGTTTATGCCCCAAATCCCCACACCTTTGATGAACAGGTAGGAAACCGCGTAGTTCAGCATCATCAGGAGGGAGAAGGCGAAGAGGAAGCCGGCAATCCAGCCCTTTGTCGTGCCGCGTGTCAGCACGATAGAACTAATCTTGTCGGTTACGGTAGCAAAAGTCTGACCAGGCGCGATGAGTGCATGGGCCGAAGGGAATTCGGTTGTATTTGTGCTTTCAGGCCGATCAAGAGCCACGCGTCAACCCCGGTATTAGTCAATGAATCCTATGATGACGAGCCCCGAAAGGGGAAAAGACGGACTCCACATCAACTCTCCACTGCTATGTTCCTCGCGGGTTCAGAACTTCCACTTTGCCCGCGTCCTGCCTCCTCTTTGATTCATCTCTTCTTTACGATGTTCGACCGCACTTCGCACGCGTTTAAGAGTTGCCTAGAATAAGACTAGAAAGCCTGAGACGCAAGACGTAATGCAAAATTTTTTGTTCGATATCGCATCAGGCCATTGCATCGAGCTGAGTCAATTTTTCTCTACTCAGTAACGCACAGGACAGTCATGTGCGGATCGATGGCCAAATGATCGGGCCGTTCGCGCGCGAGAAAATGAAAATGAGTTTGTGGGCCTGTCGTTACGATGCTTCCGAGATACGCCAGTTTTCCTCGTCCTGCCGAATAGTACAGTGGCACGCGCTCGGTGAATGAGTCGTCCACGTTCGCCTGAGACAGTGTTCCGCTCACCGCAAATTCCCTGCCTGCAGGTTTCGCCTGAAAGTGCACGCCGTAACGCGGAATCCCCGTGCCTTGCACCCATTGATCGAAAAACCAGCGCAAGTTTCCGCTTCCGTCGAGATTCATCGCCGGAGTCATCTGCTTTTCCGCTTCGGCTTCGAATTCACTTGTCGTCAGCGGCTCGTAGGCATATCGGATGAGTACCGACTGCAGAAATGCATCGAAGCGTGCGTCCGGCTGCTTCGATTTTTCGTCGCGCATCAGTTCACGCAGCATGTGCATCACCCACGCGCCCTTGTCGTATACGATGATCTCGTAAGCGCTCGGGCTGGCGGAAGTCGTCAGGCGATATCCCAGCGTCAGCGGGCCTGCTTGCTCGATTGATTCGTTTTTCCCCTCGGGCTTCGTGAGTAGCATGTCGCGGAAGTGCCCCAGCCAGTATTCCATCCTGTGCGCATCCGGGTTCCGTGCGTCGGCGTAGAGGAGCGATTGATATGTCGCCATCGCCTCTTCGATCCACACGTCACGGTAGCTCTCCGCCGTCGTCACGTTTCCCCACCACTGGTGCGCCACCTCATGGAACGGCATCAATTCCGTGGTTTGTTCCTGCGATTTCTCCGCAAGCCCCACCTGCTGCTGCGCTTCCGCGGGAAGAAAAGCAAGAGTCGACAAGTACACCAGTCCGGGCCATCCTTGCCCGAACGATCCGGGGATTGGCGACACCTGCATTTCATCGAAGGGAAAGGGTCCGTTAAGTTTTTCATAGAAGCGAATGGAGCCGTCGATCTGGCGCGCGAGCTCGCGGATCACGTCCGCCGGCATTCCCATCGGCTCGGTTTCCACGGAGACCGTGTCGCGCTGTTGCAAGGAAGGTGCGATAAACGTGGGAAGATTTGGAATCGCGGCAGGCAACGTCACGTGTAGCCTTGCAGCAATGCTGCTTTCGAGTTCTTTGTTCGCGTAAATGCGCACCACAGGAGACTTGCCGAGGCTTACGGTGTTGTATTCACCGAGATTGAAACCCGCGACAGCAAATGGTTTTTCTGATTGCCAGATCGCCGTTCTCACGTCGGCGGTCTCCGCCACCTTCCCTTCGACTCCTGTAGCCACGAGCGCCAGACGTTTCGGCCAATGAAACGTCAATTCGAACGGTGTGAAGAACCCAAAGTTCGGAGAGTGCGCATACCACGCGCCACGCTCGCCAACAAAATAGACCCCGTTTCCTGAATCGACTATCACGTTTCCGTGATAGGACAAGGCGAGCTGAAAGTCCTCCCCTTTGCGCACCGCCGCCGGCAGGACGACGTAGACAAAATTGTTGCCCTTCTGGTGAATCTCGCGCGCCGACATATCCTCGTTTTGAAAGAAAGCTAGTGTTTTCCCTGCTTGCTCGGCTCTCTCGACGGCGAGTTGCTTTGACAGTTCCAGCGGTACCACGCGTTCCCCTGCGCGCAAGGCTTTCAAATGCAAAACCGTCGTTCCCTTGAGGGACAAATCGTCTGCAATTGTTGTCTCGACGTGATAATCAACGGGGCCGAACGTGAGGGGCGATGGCGGCTGGTCTCCTGTGGGTCCCTCTGCGGCTGGGAACGACGCCCACACCTGGAATGTGCTCTCGCCGTTCATTTCGTGCGGCTGTCCGATCAGCACCTGTTCTTCCCGCCGGAAGTCCAGGATTAATTCTACCGGCCCCTTTGGCCCTCCTGCGAGCGTCGCCGAGAAATAGGGCAGAGGATCGGTTGATAGCAGGTCTTCCAAGATGCGCACCGAGTGTGCTGGGTTGAGGTCCTTCGCCACTCGGGCCCAGTCGTTGCCGAACGCTTCGTCCATCGATTCGTCGGCGTCCGAGTCGTCCAATTGCTTGCGAATGTCGTCCGCCGTCACGTCGGTAAACCGAAAATAGGCGGAGGTGAACGGCTGGTCAATCAGGGGGATTCCCAGAAATTGCGAGAGGGAACGGCGCTCGCCAGCATCCCGCGGCTCCACCACCACATGCCCTTGCCCGCTGAACACTGCCCCGGTCACGTGTCCATCGATTGGTTCAAAGAGAGCCAATTTTCCCTCTTCCAGACGGATCCGTATGGCATCCCGGTCAATCGCTAGATTGTCCACGTCAAACACATGATCGCCGTCGGGCGTGAGTGAATTCAAAGCCGAATAGAGCGCGTGCGGGTCTTGGCTCACAGCCGCCTTGGATGGACTGTTTGCTGCAGGCTTCGCGGAATCTGATTGAAAAGCAGCCAATGGGGCAGGGAGCGCAGGGACAAAAATCGTGGAAAAGGCAAACGCCACACCCACCCTTGTCCAGGAGGAACCGCTCATACCGGGCAATGTACCTCTTGGGCAACCGGACAGCAAGCGGAGCAGGGCCCTCTACCATCCATTGATAGAATTTCCTTGTGCGTCGCGCAGCGCCCATTGCCGCACTCGTTGCCACAGGTCTGTTTGTCTCGACCTGCGCCCTTGGCGACACAATCGTCCTCAAGAACGGCCGCCGCATCGTTGCCTCGAACGTGACGGAAACTGCTGACCGGGTCAGCTACGACACTCCTGCCGGCACCATGTCGATTCCCAAGTCCATCGTTGCTCGCATCGATCACAATGATTTTGGGTACACCTCGGCGGCGTCCGCCGCGAAGGATCCGCCGGTGGCCGAACCGGCCGTTCAGCCTGTTCGGGGATATGACGAAATCGCCTCACTTGCCGTGCACGACGGCTCCATCGACTACTCGTATCTCTCTCGCGCCGATTCCGATGCCCGCGCCGGCAACGCGCTCGCCGTCCAAAAGTGCGCGGCAGCTCACTATGCAGCGGCGCAATTCTTAACCTCAAAGGGCGATATGGACTCCGCCATTGACCAATACCGTCAGGGTCTTGTCTTCGCACCCGATGATCAGGGATTGCTCCTCAACCTTGCCGTGCTTTATCTGCACAACAGCCAGTTCACAGAAGCGCTCGATCCTCTCGAACACGCGCGCCGCACCGCGCCCGATTCCCCCGACGTCGCCAAATTGATGGGCTGGGCCTACTACGGCGCGAATAAACTGGATGAAGCCGTCGAAGAGTGGAAACGAGCCGAGCAGTTGCGCCCCGAACGAGACGTCGAAAGCGCGCTCGCCAAAGCCGAGCGCGACAAGCAGGAGGAGGAGAATTACCGAGAAGGCGTAACCGCGCACTTCTCGTTGAAATACAGTGGCGCTGCTGCTCCCGACCTAGCGCGGGGTGTCCTGCGCGCTCTGGAAGATGATTTCAACGACATCGAATCGGAGCTCGATTACACACCCCCAGAATCCATCGGGGTGATTCTTTACACCGATCAGGCATTTGCCGACATCACACGCGCTCCGGGTTGGGTCGGCGCCATCAACGACGGCCGCATCCGCATACCGGTCCAAGGCCTCACCGAGGTGACTCCGGATCTGGCGCGTGTTTTGCGCCATGAGCTGACCCATAGTTTCGTCGGCCAGAAAACCCACGGGCGCGCGCCAACGTGGGTGCAGGAGGGAATCGCTCAATATATTGAGGGACGTCGCAGCAGCCCGAGCGCGGGCGCGTTGCTGAACCTCGCCGCACAGGGCTCTCCGCCACGCCTTGAAACACTCGAAGGTTCCTGGATGGGGCTCAATGGCGATTCAGCCTCCATCGCCTATGCCTGGTCTCTTGCGGCTATCGAGTCGATTGTCGATCAAGGTGGAATTTCCGACGTCAATCGCCTGCTGGATCACATCGCAACCGACCCGTCCACCGAGGATGCGCTTCGCAACTCGCTCCACGACAGCTATGCCGATCTCGACCAGCAAACCCTCGCCTATCTGCAGCACGAAGACGTACGCTGAACTTTTTTGCGCAGTCCATCACGGAAGAATTGTGTGCCCGTTTCATGGCCAGAGACAGTCGAGCTCGCGACTCCTATATTGTGGCGAGTAGTCCCGCAAGCAGCGCCGCGCGTTCAGGCAACGCTTGGATAACGACGTGTTCCCTTGGGCTGTGGGCTCCGTCTCCCACTGCTCCCAGCCCATCGAGCGTCGGTATCCCCAGCGCGGCCGTGAAATTTCCGTCCGAGCCGCCGCCGGTCGACGCTTCGTCGAGCGGCAAACCAGCTTCGTCCATCAGCCTTTGAGCCAGACGGAAGAGTTTCTCGACTCCGGCCGTCCGTTCGAGCGGCGGACGGTTGACTCCCCCACGCACTTCCAGTCGTGCGCCTGAAAGCGCAGGCCGTAAGCGTTGAAGCTCGCGATCGAGGTGCCGGCCATCTTCGACGCGCGAAAAACGAATGTCGATCTCCGCGCGCGCTACTGCGGGCACGACGTTAGTCACCGTGCCTCCGTGCGCGACCGTAGCCTGCACCGTAATTCCCCGGCGCGGATCATTCATCTTCATGAGTCGCACAATTTGCAGGGCCAACTCGTGCACGGCGTTCGCTCCTTTTGTCGGGTCGATTCCCGCGTGCGCCGAACGCCCCTTCACCAGGATTTCCGCGCTTCCCACGCCCTTTCTTTGCGTTTTCAACCTGCCGTCGGAACCGAACGAGGGCTCGAGCACCAACACGGCATTGCTCTTTCGCGCTTCTTTTTCAATCAGAGGCCGCCCTCGCTCGCTTCCAATCTCTTCATCGGAAGTCCACAGGAACACGAGCCTCCGTTGCATCCTCACATTCATGCGGCGAAGCGAATCCACAGCCGCAAGTGCCTGCACGATTCCGCCCTTCATGTCGAATGTGCCAGGCCCCCACGCTTTTCCCCCTGTCACGCGAAAAGGAACCTTCGCGAGCGTCCCGAGCGGATATACCGTGTCGATGTGGCCTAGGACCAATATCTGCCCGGAGGGGCGCCCGCTGCCAAGCCACATTTCCGCCCGAACATGATTTCCCCTTTCCTTCTCGCGCAAGATTTTCACCTTCGCACCTGCGCGCTTCCATGTCCCTGCCACCATTCGCGCGAACCGGTCCACCGCCGCTTTATCGTGGCTCGGCGATTCGCAGCGGACGAAATCTCTGAGCAGGCGCACCATCTGCTTCTCCTGCTTCCGCGCCGCGGCGAGCAGCCCTTTCATAGATGGTCCCATCTGCGCCCCTTCGTTCATGCTTTCTACCGGACGGCCATCCTATCAGCGCCCTTGAACCATCACAACGTCCCGTCATTCCCAGGTGCCGCGGTTTCGTATAAAATTCTGCGATTGCATTCATGGGATGCGGATCCGCCGCGTCCGGAAGTTTTTCAGCCGGCAAAATTGAAGTGCAAGCGAGAGGTCACCGATGCTCCTCGACACCAACGAGATCCAGAAGATACTCCCGCACCGCTATCCATTTCTGATGATCGACACGATCGAAGAAATGGAACCGAAGAAGCGCATCGTGGGAATCAAGAACGTCTCCATCAACGAGCCGTTCTTCCAGGGCCATTTTCCCGCGAAGCCGGTCATGCCGGGAGTTCTGATCATCGAGTCGATGGCGCAAACCGGAGGCCTACTGTTACTGCAAGAGGTCGTCGACCGTGAAAACAAGCTCCTGTATTTTGTCGCCATCGACAATGCTCGTTTTCGTCGGCCGGTCGTTCCCGGCGATCAACTGCGCGTCGAGGTCAATGTGGTCGCCTGGCGCGGCACGTTCTGCAAGATCGAAGGAAAGGCTTTCGTGAAGGACCAGCTCGCTGCCGAAGCCACGATGATGTGCATGATGGTTGATATTGATGCGGCTCAAGCGCCCGCTGCCGAACCGGTTGAGAAGGCCCGATGAGCGAAATTGATTCGCACGCCATCATTTCTCCTTCCGCCCACGTGGGAAAGGGAGTTCGAATCGGCGCGTATGCGGTCGTTGGCGACGATGTCGTTTTAGGCGATGGCTGCGTGCTCGAACATCACGCCGTCGTACGCGGCCCTTCCTGCCTTGGCCGCGAAAACTACGTCCACTCCTTTGCTGTCGTTGGTGCCGACCCGCAAGACCTGACGTACGCCGGTGAGCGGGTGTTTCTCGAAGCCGGCGACCACAACACGTTCCACGAATTCTGCACGGTGAGCCGCGGGACGGTAAAAGGCGGCGGCGCCACACGCTTGGGCAGCCACAACCTCATCATGTCCTACGCGCACATCGGGCATGATTGCCAGGTGGGCCACCATACGATTTTCATCAACGGCGCAACACTCGCGGGGCACGTCACCGTCGAGGACTATGCCACCATCGGAAATTTTTCTCCCGTGCAGCAGTTTTGCCGCATCGGCCGTTACGCCTACATCGGGGCGCATACGATCATCACGCAGGACGTTCCGCCGTTTTCGAAAATCGTCTCCCCGCGCGACACGCGTTGCTACGGCGTCAACACCATCGGCCTCGAACGTCACGGTTTTTCGCCCGAACGCATCGAAGCTATAGAGAAGGCCTATCGCCTGCTCCTCCGCTCGAAGCTCAATACGACGCAGGCGCTTGAAAAAATGCGTGGAACCCTGTCGCAATCCGAAGACGTCCAAACATTGATCCAGTTTATCGAGTCGGCCGAGCGCGGCCTGGTCAAGTAGGGGGTATCTTGACGGCTGACGCTTCCAATTCGCCTGAAAACGCAGGCTGGGGCCTGATCGCCGGCAACGGCGATTTCCCGTTTCTCGTCCTCGAGGGTGCGCGCAGCCGCGGCATTGAAATGGCCGTGATTGCCATCCGCGAGGAGGCTTCGCCCGCGCTCGCTCGCGCCGCCAAGCGTCTTCATTGGGTCAGCCTGGGCGAATTGAGCCGGACCATCGAGCTGCTCCACCAGGAAGGCGTCGAGCGCGCCGTGATGGCTGGTCAAGTGAAGCACAACAAAATTTTTAGTTCCATCCGTCCTGATTGGAAACTGGCAAAATTGCTCTTCTCGCTCCCGGCAAAGAACACCGATTCGCTCATCGGCGCCGTTGCGAGGGTGCTTGAAGAGGAAGGCATCCAGCTCGTGGATTCGACAAAATTTCTCGGCCCGCTGCTCCCGGCCATGGGAATTCTCACGCGCCGCGCCCCGGATGAATCCGAAGCTGCGGACATCGCCTACGGCCGCCAGGTGGCGCAACAAATCGCCGGGCTCGACCTCGGGCAGACAGTAGTGGTGCGCGACCGCGCTTGCGTCGCCGTCGAAGCGATGGAAGGCACCGACGAAACCATCGAACGCGCCGCGCGCATCGCCGGAGGACAACGTCTGGTTGTGGTCAAAGTCAGCAAACCGCATCAGGATATGCGTTTCGATGTTCCCGTGATAGGCCTTCAGACGATTGAAGTGATGCGCCGCTCACATGCCTCGGCGTTGGCGATCGATGCCGGCCGCACTCTGCTTTTCGATCGCGACGCTTTGTTGTGCGCGGCAGATGACGCTTCCATCGCCATCGAGGCGTTTCCGTTCGAGCACGCGAATTCGGGAGCGAGCAAGCGATCATGACGGGCCAAACCACCCGCGTAGCGGTCGTGGGAGCCGGCGAATTTGGCCGAAACCACGTCCGTGTGTGGCGCGAGATAGAAGGAGCGGATCTCGCCGGAGTCTTCGATGCGAATCCCTCACGCGCTGCACAGATCGCCGCGGAATTTTCCACGCACTCGTTTCCTTCGCTCCAATCGCTTCTCGCCGAAGGCGTCGAGGCCGTCAGCCTTGCCGTTCCAACAAAAGCTCATGCCTCGGTCGGCTCTCAGTTGCTCCAGGGGGGCGTCGACGTGCTTGTCGAAAAACCGATTGCTTCCTCTCTTGCCGAGGCGGACCAGTTGATTTCCGCCGCCCGCGCCGGCCGCCGCATTCTCCAGGTGGGGCAGGTGGAGCGCTTCAATCCCGCCGTCGTCGCGGCGCAAAAAATCCTTTCGCGGCCGCTGTTTTTTGAGGTTCATCGACTGGGCATTTTTACACCCCGCAGTCTCGACATCGACGTTGTGTACGACGTCATGATTCACGACCTCGACATTCTGTTGACGCTCGTCGGCGCTCCCGTGACGGATTTGCGCGCTGTCGGCATCCCAGTTGTCACAGATAAGGTGGACATTGCCCACGTGCGCTTGGAATTTTCCACGGGCACGGTGGCGAACCTCACGGCCAGCCGTGTTTCCACCGAGCGCGTTCGCAAAATGCGCTTCTTTCAGGAGCACGAATATATCTCGCTCGATTTCGGACGTAGGGATGTGCTCAGGATTCGCGTCAACCCTCGTGCCGCGGAGCAGCCGGAAATAGGCTTCGAGAAGCTCCCGACCGGTTCGGAAGAGCCTCTGCACGCGGAATTGCGAGCGTTTCTCGACTCCGTGCGCACTCGGCGCTCTCCCGTTGTGGACGGATCTGCGGGGCGTGCGGCCCTGGAATTGGCAGACCAGGTGATGGCAGGCATCCTGGAACACGCGCGGCGCGTCCAACTCGGAGCCTTTTCTCCCCAAGGTGCTCGATGATCCCCCGGACTCTGGTCCCGGTAAAGCTCAATCCCGTCAGCAAAGACGACGCGGCTCCCGCCAAGCCCCGCCGCCTCACCACCTTGCTCGACGAGCGGACCGTGATCCCTTCCGGGCCCTCCGATGCGCCTCCGCTCGATGGGAAATCTTCGATTCCCGCGCACATGCCGCTGGATGTTCTCGTCGCCCGCACCATCATCCCCCGCGGCTTGCCCGCGAAGCCTCTCGAGAACGTCGCCCCGCCTTCGGAATACGACGCGCCATTTGAAATTTTGAAATCGCGCGTTGTCGTGCCCGCCTATGTCGAGCCGGTCACTCCGGAAGAAATCAAGGAAATCGAGAAGCGTCCCGAAGTGACGCCGCAGCTCCGCGAGGTCGTCGAGCCCGACATTTATCTCACCGGCGAAGCGAACCTTCTGGTTGAGCCGGAGCAGAAGCGCGATCCCAAGTGGGATTTGATCACTCGGATCGCTTCGGTCGGCGTCCACGTCTTTCTGATCGTCTTTCTGATTTCGATCCCGAAAATCTTTCCTTATCATCCTCCATCGCAGGAGGAGATTCGCGACGCCAGCCAATTGCTCGGCAAAATCTATATTCCGCCGGGCGAAATTCCGAAGGCGCCTCCACCCGAACCAAAAGTTCACATTACGCCAAAGGTCTTGGAAAAGGTGGCTCCGCCTCGCCCGGAAGAGCACGCTCCAGCGCTTCCTCCGTCTCCCGCTCCGGAGGCGCGTGTGCAGCCCAGGGAAGATTTGCCCGAGGCGCCTACGCCCCATACCTCGCCGACCAATCCTCCTCCGCAGACGGCTCAGGAACAGCCACCGCCAGAGCAGCCTCCCGTGCGGCCATTGTTTCAGCAGCCTTCCAAGCCGCTCAATCTTGGAATCCCCAGCGCCGATCCCAGCCGGACGATTCAGCAGGGAATCCAGCAAGGCGAAAGTCATCCCACTGGGGGAAGTATCTATTCGGGCGGCGGATTCCCGCGTGGTGCTGGTGCCAATGCGGGCGGCCCAGGCATGACCAGCGGCGTGCAGATGCTCACGCCGACCGAAGGCGTAGATTTCAATAGTTATCTCCAGCGTCTTCTGGCCATCCTTAAACGCAATTGGTACGCCGTCATGCCCGAATCCGCTCTGATGGGGGATAGGGGGGTCGTCTTCACAACGTTCCAAATCAATCGCGACGGCAGCGTACCCTATCCCGATCCGACGCTCGAGCGTTCCTCCGGGCGCGATCCGCTCGATTCTGCAGCAATGTCTGCCATTCGCGCCTCCAGTCCCTTTGAACCACTTCCTTCGCAATTCAAAGGACCGTACATCCGCCTCCGCATCATTTTCATTTACAACATTCCTCCCGATCAGATTAATCTCCAGTGAAGCTCAACCGCCCCCAAGTCGCCGGGGTCTTGCTTCTCGCCGCTCTCGTTCTGATGTTTCTCTTGCTTCGCTACTGGAAATTCTCGGGATGAACACTCTGCCGCGTTTGATTGTCGTTCTCGGTCCCACGGCTTCCGGGAAATCCGCGCTGGGCATCGAAATCGCGCGAAGGATCGGCGGAGAAATCCTGGTTTGCGATTCCACGCAGGTTTACCGGTATTTCGATATTGGCACTGCGAAGGTGCCTGCGGGAGCGCAGAAGGGAATTCCGCACCATCTGGTGAACTTGGTCGAGCCAACTGAATTATTTACGGCGGGAGACTTCCGCCGCTGCGCCCTCGAAGCGCTCGGCGATCTCCGCAGCCGCGGCAAAGTCCCTGTCCTCACCGCGGGAACAGGTCTCTACTTGCGCGCTTTGCTCGAAGGCTTGTCCGAAGCGCCCGTCCGCTCTGAGGAATTGCGCGAACGTTTGCGGTGTCGCGCCCGTCTTCACGGTCCGGAATATCTCCATCGCTTGCTCGCGCGTTTGGACGCTGCGGCTGCGCATCGGATTGCCCCCCGCGACGCACAAAAGGTGATTCGGGCGATCGAAATACGAGTCCTTGCGAAAAAATCCGTCGGAGAAGTTCACGGCGCGGGCCGCCTGCCTCTCGAAGGCTACGAAATTCTCAAGCTTGGATTGAATCCTCCCCGCGAGGCCCTTTACGCGCGCATTCACGCACGTATTGACTCAATGCTTGCCGAAGGCTGGTTGGAAGAAGTTCGCCGCCTGATCGATGCAGGGATTCCCCACGAAGCGAAGCCTTTCCAATTCATCGGCTATTCGGAATTGCGGGCGCACTTGCAAGGAACAATGCCGCTTGCAGAAGCCATTCAGAAAATTCGCCTGGCGACTCGTAATTTCGCAAAGCGCCAGCTCACTTGGTTTCGCCGCGAGCCCAGGGTCCATTGGCTTTCCGGTTTTGGTGACGCCCCAGTAACCCTGGACCAGGCCTTTGCCCTGATCTCTTCGCCTCTGCTTAGCGATTGACTTCGCACCACTTCTCGAATAGTGTTGCGCCGAACCTACGCGGCCGTATGGCATCTTCCGCCCCAGCGCGCACTTCGCCGCTTCAGCCTGCTGATTGGCTTCGTGTCGCATCCTTGCGTCTCGCCTCCGACGGTGTCGAATCGGTCCGCGTGGAATTGCTGGCGCGCGATTTGGGTGTCAGCAAGGGCAGCTTCTACTGGCATTTCCGCGATCGTGACGATCTTCTGTCGCAGCTACTGGGCAAGTGGGAAAACGAAGAGGTCGGCTGGATTGAAGCGGCAGTCACCGGTATCCATAGCCCGCCCTCGCGCTGGGCGCGTTTCGTGCGGCACTGCTCCTCGCCCGAGCACCTTCGCCTGGAAGCAGGCATCCGCTCCTGGGCGCGCAAGGAACCGGGCGTCGCATTTCGCGTCTCCACCATCGAGAAGCGTCGTGCGTCCTACCTGGAGGGCATTCTCGGAGAAATCGGCTTCGCGCCGCCGGCTGCCTCGCAATGGTCGGAACTGGCGCTGCTCACTTATCTTGGCTGGGTCGACCGCGCCAGTCGCGACCCGGAATTTCACAACTCCGGACCGGCACTCTCCGAGCTTCTTTCCGATATGATTCTCGCCGCATCGGCAAAATCCAATTCCTTCGGCGGCTGAAGATTCTTGCTGCAACATCGACGGATAGACACGACTCAGGCGTAAACCTCCGCGAGAAAGTCCCGAATGGCGGCGCGTGATCGTGCGTCGGCTTGCGGGCTATAGGCGACACCCGGCAAAAATGGACCCGCTTCGTGTGTGAAGCCGTGCAACGCGCCGCCATAAATGATCAGTTGCCAATTTGTGCCGGCGTGATTCATTTCCTCGGCAAAGCTGTTTACCTGGTTCATCGGGATGTGCGGGTCCAGTGCGCCGTGGCAGACGAGAATTTTTGGCATCACGCGTCCTGGTTCGGCGCGCTCCCTGGTATCGAGTCCGCCATGGACGCTTACCACTGCCGCTAATTCCACTCCGGCACGCGCCATTTCAAGCGCGCACATGCCGCCGAAGCAATATCCGACTGCCGTCACCGGACGATCTATTCGCAGGAGCGAAGCCATGGCGTCCATCCCCGCGCGGGCCCGGCAGCAAAGCTTTTCGCGGTCGCCTCGCAGTTCATTGATGTGGGTGACTACCCGTTGCCGATCGCCTGCGATGCTATCTCCATACATATCGCAGGCAAAAGCGGCATAACCCAATCCGGCCAGCCACTCGGCGCGTCCTTGGGCATGTTTGTCCAATCCAGCGCCTCCGTGAATAACTAGTATTCCGGGAGGGGGAGCGGGCAAAGAGTCGTCGCATGCGAAGAAGCCTGTGAGCTTCGTTTCGCCATCCTGGTATCGAAGACTGCATGTGTGCAGCGGCATTGCTTCCTCCTCGGGGAAATTGACCTGCCGGGTTTCGGGATGATGCGGGCCCGCAACACGTCTGGGCTATGCCAGAGCCAAATTTTGTGACTCCGTCATGAATCTCCGTTACCAATTATAACATATTTACGAATGATAATCAAGGTCGGGCCATCCCTGATTGGTTGTCGATGTATCGCTCTTGCCTCAAATAGCTGGGAAAGAACGGGTCAAGAGAGGCTTCCTATATCTTGGGAAGACGGCGGTCTTGCGCGAAGGCAACTGCGAAGGCGTATAATACAGCCTAGGAAATGAGAATCCTGCAGCCACCAAGCAAGCCACCCGCGTTCTCTTTCGAAGCATGAGAAAAGCGCAGACTGTTGATCGCCGCGAGCCGGTTCTTCTTGTCGGTGTTAGTCTGCGGAAAAGCTCCCGCGTTCGTCCCGGCGACGCTTCCGCTTCGGCGCGTGATTCGCTGCTCGAACTTGAAGAACTGGCCGTCAGTGCTGGTGCGCGTGTCGAAGGCGCTCTACTCCAGGTGCGCGATGCCCTCGACCCGGCCACCTTGGTCGGCCAAGGCAAGCTCGAAGAAATTCGCGCGCAGGCTCATGCGCGCCGCACGCCGCTCGTCATCGTCGACCACAATCTCACGCCCGTCCAGCTTCGCAACATGGAGAAAGGCGTCGGCTGCCGCGTCATCGACCGCACACAGCTCATCCTCGACATTTTTGCCACTCATGCGCGCACCCGCGAAGGCCAGTTGCAGGTGGAGCTGGCTCAGTTGAACTACCTTCTGCCCCGCCTCGCCGGACATGCGGAGAATCTCTCCCGCCTCGGTGGCGGTATCGGCACGCGCGGTCCAGGCGAGCAAAAACTCGAAACCGATCGCCGCCGCATCCGCGACCGCGTCCGCAAGATTCAGCAATCCATCGAAACGGTTCGCCGCCAGCGCGCCACGCGCCGCCGCGCACGCCAGGCCGTCCCGCTCGGCATGATTGCTCTGGTCGGCTACACCAATGCCGGAAAATCCACGCTCTTTAATGCGCTCACGCACGCAGGCGTCCTCACTTCGTCGAATATGTTTGCGACACTCGATCCCACGATTCGCGCCGTGCGTTTGCCTTCTCGCCGCCGCGTGCTCCTTTCGGACACGGTGGGATTCATCCGCGACCTCCCACCCGACCTGATCGCCGCCTTCCGTGCCACACTCGAAGAAGCACAGGAAGCGGCGCTCATCGTCCATGTGACGGATATTTCGGATCCGAATCATGCCGAGCACGACGCGGAAGTTCTGAAGGTTCTCGATAGCCTGGGAATTGCGGAGCGCCCGCGTCTGCACGTTCTTAATAAATGCGACCTTCTCTCGCCCGATGAACTCGCCGGCTTCGAGCGCGCCAATGGAAACCGCGAAGAGAAAGTATTTGTTTCGGCCGCGTCCGGTGTGGGTCTCGATAAGCTCCTCGAACGCATGGATGCCGCGATGCCCGTTGATCCCATCGTTCGCGTTCATCTCCGGGTTCCGCTTTCCGACGGTCGCCATCTTTCCTACGTGCAGGCCTGCGGCCACATTCTCCATTCAGAAATCCTCGATGGAGACATGCTGCTCGACGCCGACCTGCCGGAATCGCTGGCCCGGCGTCTGGAGAATTTTGCTCTTCCACTGCCCCCCTCTTCCGCCCTCGCAACAGGCCAAATCGCCTGATTTTTCTTTGTTTTTAGGGCTCTGTCCGCATAGAGCCATCGGTGGAAATTTCTGTGGAAAACACGGCGCAGTCGAGCGCGATTTTTTGCAAACTGTCTGCGTTGTCCCAGACCGTCTTCGATATTGATTGTGCTTGTAACTTATTGCCATTCAATTAGTTGCCAAAAAGTCCGACCACCATCCCCGCACTTTCTCGCACTCTCAAACCCACGTTCACAGCTCCTCGTGGATTTGCACAGTTTGGCCCCAAATGGTTCCGCAACAGTTACTTCCGGGGACAATTACCCCACAAGCAAGGCATTGCCGTGCCTCTCTCCCATCTTTGGTCTCGAGCGGCGTTGACTCACCCTTATCGCAGGTCTATAGTGACATTGCCCTCTGCTCGTTCCGCCCAAATCATTCCAGAGCTTCTTTGAGGGCGGCAGGGAACGACATGAATTTGCCAAACAGTCTTACGACTCTGCGCATCTTCTTCGTTCCTGTTCTTTCGGTTGTTCTCCTCACCCGCCAGCCAAACTTCGATTTTTGGGGACTTCCCATCCATTTCGAGATTTGGGGTGTCTTGATCCTCCTGATGGCCGCCGCCACGGATGTGATGGACGGCTATATCGCGCGCAAGCGTCGCGAAGTCACCACGTTGGGAATTCTGCTCGATCCAATCGCCGATAAGCTTCTCATCGCCGCTTTGTTCATTTCTCTGGTCGAGATGGGGCTTGTGCCCGCCTGGATGGTGGTGATCATCGTCGGGCGTGAGTTCGTGGTGATGGGCCTGCGCGAAATCGCCAGCGTGCAAGGGCTTGTGATTCCCGCTTCGCCGCTTGGGAAGACGAAGATGATTCTGCAGGTAATGGCGGGCTGCGCCGTGATTCTCACCGCCAAGCATCCGGCGCTCCATTCGCTCGGAATCGCCCTTCTTTGGCTCGTGGTGATCAGCGCTGTCGCTTCAGCCGCGCACTATTTCCAGATGTTCTGGAGCCAGATCAATACACGCGTGCAACAGCGCACGCTGCTCCAGCCGCCGCTCGTCGTCGACGCGGAAGAAAAAACCGAGGATGCCCTCATTCGCTGACAGCGAAAAGCGCCTGTTTCTCGACGTTGCTCGCCGCTCTCTGATTCTTGCCGTCGAAAACAACTCTGTCCTCACCGACTTGCCTGACCACGCGTCCCTGCGGCTTCCCGGTGGAGCGTTCGTGACGCTGCGAATCCGCCGCCGTCTGCGCGGCTGCATCGGGCGGCTTCCGTCTGTGGTTATGCCGGTTTCTTACGTCGAGGCTGTCGCCTCCAGCGCGCGCGCAGCTGCGCTCGAAGATCCGCGATTCTCGCCGGTTTCTCTGCCCGAGCTGCCGCAAATCGACATCGAAATCTCTCTGCTCTCGCCTTTGTTCGATATTTCGCCCGAAGCCATCGTTCCGGGACTTCACGGCTTGCTTGTCTCGCATGGACCCAATCGTGGCGTTCTTTTGCCGCAGGTCGCTACGGAGTTCCGCTGGCCTGCGCTGCGTTTTCTTGAGGAAACTTGCGTCAAGGCGGGCTTGGACCAGAATGCGTGGAAGGAACCGGGAACGCGGACGCAGGCTTTTACGGCGGAAGTATTCAGCGAATCCGAACTCGTAGCCGGGAAATCCGCTGAGCCCGCGAACAAAGCGGGCTCCGGCAAGCCTTACTCGATCTCGACGTAGTTGCCGACGTAGACTTCGTCGACGGTGAAAGTCACCAGAACCGTTGCGGAATTCGTGCCGGTGCGGAGCACGACCCCTTCGCCTACCACTTCACGAGGCACATTCGTCCAGTTATATTTCTTTGGGACCACTCCGAATCCCGTCGGACCCAGGTACCCGTCCGCATCGAATGCAAATCTCGGCGTCTGATAAGCCGTCTCGTGCTGCGTGCCTGTGTAGCGGAAAATTCGAAAATAATCCCCCACCTTCACGCCCTGTGCGCTTCCCAGGTTCACGTACACGATATCGTTCGCGCCGAACTGCACCTGGATGCCCTTGCCCGCCACGATCATCGCCATGGCTTTTCCGCTCGGCGGTGCAAACCGGTCAAACGACGACGCGGGCTTTCTCTCCGGAGTTGCGCGTACTTCAAACGGAATCAGGATGTCCCCGCGCTGCATGTAGTTGCAGGAGTCTTCAATTTGGCCAATGGATGTGTTTCCGTGGACCACTACCACTCGCACGCGCCCTTCGTCTTCCCACTTCGTGCCCAGTTGGCGCAGGATCGAGTAGGTCCACTTTGACCATTCAATTTGGATCGGATCTTTTACCGCGCGAATCACGCTATACACATCTCCGACCTTCACTCCCTGACTCGCGCCTTTGTTGATGTAAACGTAGCTTCCTTCTTGGAAAGTCACCTTGTAGTCCGAGCCTTCGCCCGTGATGATAAAGGTGTCTTGAGGTATCGAGGCGGTCGTAATCACCCCTGAGCAATAGATGTCGCCCTGGGTCGTTGTTGCGACCTGGGAACTCGCCGCCATCGCGCCCGTCCCGCACAGTGCCAGGACTAGTCCCGCAAGGACAATTTTCCCTCGCATGATGCTTGCTCCTTTGGAAGCCTGCGCCGTCTGGAAGGCGCTCCCCTATCTGCCGACCGTATCAGACCCCTTCCGGGAGCGTCAAGGAATAGGTCCGGCCCGCTTTACATTTTGTGCACGGCATCCCCGCGAGCGCCAACCCCTGTCCTTTAGGACAGTTGGCCCCTCGTTCGCTACGCCACAGCCTTGGACTCCCCCGCACCCTAAGGCTTGGCTGCGCCAGCACTTTGGGCGACAATTGCTCCTTCGAAAATGTTGTTTCCAGACAAAATTTGCGCCGTCGTCGCCGCTTCTTCTGCCCGACAGATGACTGCGGATCTCGCCAAGGCGCTCAGGCGCACGCATATCGTCGAGCTTCGTCTTGACTATCTTTCCTCCGACGTCGAAATCGCGAAATTTCTCAAGAACCTCGCTCAATCGCCGCTTCGTGCCTCTTTGATTGCCACTTGCCGCCGCCGCGCCGCCGGAGGTTTCTATCGCGGCTCACCCGCGCGCCAGTTGCTTCACCTTGCGACGGCGATTCGCGCTGGCTGCTGCTGGGTTGATCTCGATATCGAGACGGCGCGTATCGCGCCGCCCGAGCTTGTTCAGGTTCTTCTGGGAGGAGCGAATGTCCTTGCTTCTGCTCATTTCTTTCGCGCCGCGCCGCGAAGCCTCTCGCGCGTTGCGGCTGAACTCGATCGCTTGAAACCTGCCGCAATCAAAATCGCAGCTCAATGCCCTTCGCTTGCGGAGAGCCTCCGCGTTTTGCGTCTGGCGAAAGGCCGCCGCGACATGGTCGCCATCCCTATGGGCGAAGAGGCTCTTCCCGCCCGCGTACTCTCGCTCCGCGAGGGCAGCGCGCTTGCCTACGCTCCGGTCGCAACCGCTACTGCTCCCGGCCAAGTGTCTCTCGATGCGCTCCAGGATCTCTATCGCGCCGATCGCTTGACGCGCAAGACCAGCGTCTACGGAGTTATTGGCAATCCCATCGCGCATTCGCTCTCACCACAAATGCAAAATGCCGCTTTCCATGCGCGCCGCATCGACGCCGTTTACTTGCCATTTCTGGTCCACGACCTTCGCGATTTTCTTGCATGCATCAAGCCGCTCGGCATCGCTGGCTTCAGCATCACCATCCCGCACAAGCAGGCGATTCTTCGCCGTCTCGACGGCTGCGACGCGCTCGCGCGCGCCATTGGCGCCGTCAACACCGTCGTCGTGCGCGGCGGTGGAAAGCTCTACGGGTACAACACGGATTATGTCGGCGTGCTCACCGTGCTCTCACAGCGCATGCCGCTTCGTGGCAGCCGCGTCCTCATTCTTGGCGCTGGAGGCGCTGCCCGCGCCGTCGCGTTTGCGCTAGCGGAGTCCGGTGCGTCGGTTTGTGTCACCTCGCGCCGTCCCGCGCGGGCGAAAGCCCTTGCACGCGCCGTAGAAGGCGAAGCGATCGAACGCCGCAAGATCCGCCGCCAGTTTTTCGATGCCATTGTCAACGCCACTCCCGTCGGCATGCACCCTCGCGATGATGCATCACCGCTCGAAGCCGCTGAACTCAATTGCCGCCTCGTTTTCGATACGATTTACCGCCCGCACCAGACGAAACTCTTGCGCCTCGCCGCCCGCCGCGGCATCGAAACTGTCTCTGGTGTCGAAATGTTCATCGCGCAAGGCGCCGCGCAATGGGAAATATGGACCGGCGAGCGCGCCCCGCTCGCAGCCATGCGTCGCGCCGTCCTTGACGCTCTTTCCTCCTGATTTTGCCTGGTTTTTCTGCTTAGCCCGTGTGGCATCGTTGACGTGCCGTTTCTTGCGCCGCTCCACAAATTGTCATTCCGAGGAGGAGCGGACCGATTTTCGCGCCAAGGTTTCGGGACTGCGCGAAAATCTGGCGCCTTTGCGACGACGAGGAATCTCGGCGCCGGCACGGCGGACATCTGGCAGTGGGCGTTTCGCGAGGATTACGACAGGTCGCGTGTGTTTTCCTCACATCTGTGGGCATGCGCTTTTCTGTGAGAGAATCTTCAATTCGCCATGAGTCAGCCTGATTTCAGGACGTTCTCCGCTCTCGCTCGCGACGGCAATCTCGTCCCGGTCTACGAGACCTTCACCGCCGATCTGCTCACGCCCGTCGGCGCGCATCTGCGCCTTGCGCGCAAGGCGAAATATTCCTTCCTTCTCGAAAGTGTCGAAGGCGGCGAAAATATCGCCCGCTATACCTTTGCGGGCGCGAATCCCAACGAGGTCTTCCGCGCGCGCGGGCGCAACTGCACGCTCGATTCCGCCGGCAAGCGCACAGAATTTGAGGCGGACCCAATCGCTGAACTCCGCCGCCTCACCGCGCGATATCGCCCGGTGCGGATTCCCGGCCTTCCGCCGTTCACCGCCGGAGCCATCGGATATTGCGCCTACGACATGGTTCGCCTCTTCGAGCGCATTCTCGACACGGGCCGCGACGATTTGCATCTCGACGATTGCGTCATGATGTTTTATCGCGGTGTCGTGGTGTTCGATCGCGTCCAGCACCGCGTCTGGGTGATTCAAAACATCTTCACGGAAGCCCCCGGCTCTTTGCGTTCGAAATACGACGCTGCCGTCCGCGAAATCCGCCGCATTCGCCGCATGCTCGAAGGGCCTCTTCCGCGCGCCGCTCGCTCCCGCCGCTCCGCGCCGCTGAAGGTGCAATCCAATATGACGCGCGCGCAATTCATCTCTGGCGTCGAGCGGGCCAAGGAGTACATCCAGGCAGGCGATGCCTTTCAGATTGTTTTCAGCCAGCGTTTTTCCGCGAAAACATCGGCTGACCCTTTCGAAATGTATCGCGCGCTGCGCGTCATCAATCCTTCGCCTTACATGTATTTTCTGAAGCTCGATGACGCCTCCATCGTCGGCAGTTCTCCCGAAATGCTCGTCAAGGTGCAGGGCCGCGAGGCGTCTTACCGCCCCATTGCCGGCACTCTTCCTCGGGGACGCACCGAAGCCGAGGACCGCGAATTCGAAGCGAAGCTTCTCGCCGATCCGAAAGAGCGCGCCGAGCACATCATGCTGGTCGATCTTGGCCGCAACGACCTCGGGCGTGTCTCCGAATACGGCTCCGTCCGCGTCGAACGCTTGATGTTTGTCGAGCGCTATTCCCACGTCATGCACCTCGTCTCCACATTGCGCAGCCGCCTGCGCGAAGGCGTCGATTGCTTCGACGCGCTCATGGCCTGCTTTCCCGCCGGAACACTTTCCGGCGCTCCGAAAGTCCGCGCGATGGAGATCATCGACCAGCTCGAGCCCACGCGCCGTGGCCTCTATGCGGGCGCGATTCTTTATTTGGATTTCTCCGGCAACCTCGATTCCTGCATCGCCTTGCGCACGTTGGTCGC